>JBDTRG010000050.1:0-71360 GCA_039931775.1 Betaproteobacteria bacterium
AAACCTGGGGCTCGGCTAGGTCGAGCCATGCCAGCGAGTAAAGGGTGTCCGCGTTGGGGGCAGAGACGCCACGATAGTCTGCTGGCGGGTAGCGCGGGACATTGATGAACTGTCCCATGGGCGCCGTCAGCCCTTCCAGCTTGGGAACGTTACTCATCTGTACGCGCGTGATCTCGGTCGTGATGAGCGAGTAGCCATAGACATACGCGTCGGTTGCAACCGCGACGGCCTCTTTCACCTTGGCGGCGGCGACATCGGAGTCGGCCTTGGCCTTGGCCGCGTCCGCAGCGGCAGGGGCGTCCGACTTCGCGGTCGGAGTCGATGGCTTTTGATCGCCGCATCCTGCGAGACCGACCGCAGCTGCGGCCACCATCGCAAGGAGAGTCGTCTTGTAATTCCATGCTGCCATATTCATCGTTTCTCCGTATTATTCGGGGCTGTCGCCGCGCCCACGCCGTTTGTCGCTGTCTGCTGCTTTCTGGGTGTCCAACTGGCGCCACTATCCCATACCGGCGGAAGGATCAGGTCGCTGGGCAATGTGGCGCCACCGAAGCACCATCGCCGCGCAGGCTACGTCATTCTCGCGGCGGCTCGCACTCGTCGTGATGTCCGCTTCTCGAAGGCGCGAAGGACGGCAATGGGTCGACGTCATTGACTGCAATATGTTTCAATACATTTTCTCTGGCGAATTTCATTCGGGAAACTTACGCAATCATGAACGCCGCTCCAATCAGCCGCTACCCGGTTCCCAAACTCGAGGAACTGCCCGAAGACATCCGTGCATGCATGCTTGAAGTGCAGGAAAGGGCCGGTTTCGTCCCGAACGTCTTCCTGACCTTGGCGCACCGTCCGGCCGAATTCAGGGCGTTCTTCGCGTACCACGACGCGCTGATGCTTCGGGACTCCGGTCTCACCAAGGCCGAGAGGGAGATGATCGTCGTCGCGACGTCCGGCGCGAATGATTGCCTCTACTGCATCGTGGCGCACGGCGCGATCCTGCGCATCTACGCGAAGAATCCTCTCGTCGCCGATCAGGTCGCGGTCAACCATCGCAAGGCCGACATCTCCGACCGGCAGAAGGCGATGCTCGACTTCGCGGTCAAGGTTGCGTTGCGGGCCGTCGAAATCGACGATGGCGATTTCGCCGAGCTTCGTGCCCACGGATTCAGCGACGAGGACGCCTGGGACATCGGTGCGATCGCGGCGTTTTTCGCGCTTTCAAACCGAATGGCCAATCTTATCGGGATGCGGCCCAACGACGAGTTCTTCCTTCTCGGTCGAACCCCGAAGGCGAAGTAGCGGATCCGCTTTCCTCGGGGCAACCCGCCCCGCGGCCGCCGAACGCTCGAAGGAGTGTGCGCTATCCGGGCGCTGCGTACGGCGAAACAAATTGCAAAAGAGATCTCGCCATTTCCGTCAGGCCGCGCCGTACTTCTTGAACCAGGCGAGCATCCTGCCCCAGGCGTCGTCGGAGTCGGCCTTTCGGTAGCTGTCGGGCCGGAAATCGGCATTGAATCCGTGCCCGGCCTCCGGGTAGATGACGACTTCTGACGGCGTTCCAGCCGCCTTCAATGCGGCAAAAAACTTCTCCACCTGGTCGACCGGAATGCCCGCGTCCTTGCCGCCGTAGAGGCCGAGCACCGGAACCTTGATTTCGGCGACGCGATCCATCGCCGTACGCGGCGTGTACTCGTTCGCCTGTCCTCCGATGGGTCCGTACCATGCGGCAGCGGCCTTGAGCTTGGGATTCGCGGCCGCGTAGACCAGCACCGTGCGCCCTCCGCGGCAGAAGCCGGTGATGGCCATCCGGTTGGTGTCCGCCTTGCCGCTCGCCGCCGCGAACGCGACGGTCGCGTCATAATCGGTGACGAGTTCCGTGTCGTACTTGGTGTTCACGATCGGCATGATCTCGGCCATGGCCGTGACCTTCGTCAGATCGGCCTTGCGCGTGTACAGGTCCGGCACGATCGCGTAGTAGCCGACCTTGGCGAGACGCCTGCAAATGTCCTTGATGTACGGATTGAGGCCGAAGACCTCGGCGGCCACGAGCACGACCGGGAACGGCCCGCCGGCTGCCGGCATCGCCCGATAGCCGCGCAGCTGCGCGTCCTTGGCCGCAATCATGACGTCGGCGACGTCGAGGCCGGCACTGTCGGTCGTAACGCTCTGGGCATTCGCCTGCGACGCCAGGGCCATTGCGGCACTCGCCCCCAACGCCGTCCAGATGAAATCGCGGCGGTCGAAATCCTTCTCCGGCAGCAAACCTTTCACGTCCTGTTCGAGTTCGAGTTTCATCCGCTTCTCCTCAATGGCGCCACACGGGGGGCGCATGCCGTGGTCAACCAAGTACAAACAGCCGTTCGCGATTCGTCATTCCCGGCGTCGTTCAACTTTCGAATACGACGTGTCCGCCGACGAGCGTCGTGCGGACCTTCCCCGGGACCTCCAGTCCCAGGAACGGCGTGTTCTTGCCCTGGCTCCTAAGCGCCGAGGGCTCAACCCGCCATTGCGCGTCCGGATCGAAGATACAGACGTCGGCCGGTGCGCCGATACCTAGGTGCCCGGCCGGCGAACCCAGGAGTTGCGCCGGCCGCGACGTGATCCGGGCGAGTCCGTCCGCGAGCGGAATGCCATCCTCCAAGGCCCATTTCAGCGTCAGCGGCAGCAGGAGCTCCAGGCCCGTCGCGCCTGGCTCCGCTTCGCCGAAGGGCAGTTGCTTTGCGTCGTCGTCGACCGGCGTGTGATCGGAGCACACGATGTCGATCGTTCCGTCGGCGACCCCTGCGCGGAGCGCCGCCCGATCGCGGGTGCTGCGCAGCGGCGGCACCAGCCGGCACTGCGCGTCGAACCAGCCGATGTCGACATCGCACAGGTGCAGGTGATGCGCTCCGACGTCGCAGGTCACCGCCAATCCCTCCTGCTTTGCCGCGCGAACCATCGCGACCCCTTCCGCGGTCGACAGGCGGCACAGATGCACGCGCACACCGGTCGCGCGGACCAGCGCGAAGATCGTCGCCAGCGCGATCGTCTCCGCGGCGGGGGGGATCGCCGCCAGGCCGAGACGCGTCGCGATCTCGCCGTCGTGGGCGACTCCGCCCCGGGCGAGATACGAATCCTGGGGTCGCAGCCAGACGCGGTGGCCGAACGTCGCGGCGTATTGCATCGCGCGGAGCAGCACGCCGGTGTCGGTGAGCGGCGCTTCCGCTTGCGAGAACGCGACGCACCCGGCGTCGGTCAACTCGCCCATTTCAGTGAGTTCCTCGCCGGCCAATCCGACGGTCAGCGCGCCGACCGGATAGACATGCGCGAGGTCGAGCGAACGCGCGCGGTACTTCAGCATTTCGACGAGACCCGGCTCGTCGAGCGGTGGATCGGTGTCCGGCGGACAGGCGAGGCTCGTGACGCCGCCCGCGACGGCGGCCTTCATTTCCGATTCGAGCGTGGCCTTGTATTCGAATCCCGGCTCGCGCAGGCGCACCGAGACGTCGACGAGCCCCGGACACGCGACGAGCCCGGTCGCATCGATGCTGCGATTGGCACTCCAGCCGGAGGGCGCCTCGCCGACCGCCGCGATGCGACCCGCGGCAATGTAGACAGACGCGATCCGATCGACGCCGTTTTGCGGGTCGATCACGCGGGCGTGCCTGATTTCGATCTTCACGCCGAGTCGATCCTCGAAGGGTCGTTCATCCGCCTGCCACCATGCTCAACACCGCCATCCGCACCGCGATGCCAAATGTCACCTGGGGAAGGATCACGCTTCGCGCCCCGTCGGCCACCGCAGATTCGATCTCGACGCCGCGGTTCATCGGACCGGGGTGCATCACGATCGCATCGGGCTTCGCCAACGCGAGTTTTTCGGCGGTCAGCCCATAGTGCTTGAAATATTCGCCGACCGAAGGCAGCAGCGCGCCCTTCATCCGCTCGTTCTGCAACCGCAGCATCACGACGACGTCGCAGCCCCTGAGCCCGGCACGCATGTCGTGGTGGACCTGCACGCCCAGCGCCTGCACCGCGGTGGGAAGCAGCGTCTTCGGGCCGATCGCGCGCACTTCCGGGGTCCCGAGCGTGGTCAAGCCGTGAATCAGCGAGCGCGCGACGCGCGAATGCAGCACGTCGCCGACGATGCCGACCGTGAGGTTGCGGAAGTCCTTCTTGTAATGACGGATCGTGAAGAGGTCGAGCAACCCCTGGGTCGGGTGGGCGTGCCGGCCGTCGCCAGCGTTGACGACGTGCACGTGCGCGCGACCGGTCCGGTTGAGGTGCGCCGCGATGAGATGCGGCGCGCCCGACTGCGAATGGCGGACGACGAACATGTCGGCGTTCATCGCGACCAAGTTGTCGACGGTGTCGAGCAGCGTTTCGCCCTTGCTCGTCGACGAGAAGCCGATGTTGAGGTTGATCACGTCGGCGGACAGACGCTTGGCGGCGATCTCGAACGTGGTTCGCGTGCGTGTCGAGTTCTCGAAGAACAGGTTGAATACCGACCGGCCGCGCAAAAGCGGCACTTTCTTGACGTCGCGCTCGGCGATCGACGCGAACGGCACCGCGGTATCGAGGATGCGAACGATCACCTCGGCAGGCAGGCCCTCGAGCGTCAGAAGGTGCGTGAGCTCGCCCGCGGCGTTGAGCTGCGGGTTACGCACCGTCGGCCTCCGTGGTGAGGGTCAGCTTGCCGTTGTCGGAGCGCGACAGCACCACCGACAGATTGCGCGCGACCGCAAGTCGCGCGCCGGTGTAGGTGGGCTCGATCGGCAGCTCGCGACCCCCGCGATCGACGAGCACGGCGAGCTCGATTGCTGCGGGGCGTCCGAAATCGAAGAGCTCGTTGATCGCCGCGCGCACGCTTCGGCCCGTATAGAGCACGTCGTCGACCAGCACGATGCAGGCGCCTTCGACTTCGAACGGCAGCTCGGTGGACCTGACCTCCGGCTTCAATCCCGTACGATGGAAATCGTCGCGATAGAACGAAACGTCGATGAACCCGACCGGATGATTGCCGGGGATGAGTTCGGCAAGGCGTTGCGCGATCCACGCGCCGCCGGAGTAGATTCCAACGAACTTGGCGTCGAAAGCGACGGCACCGCGCATGCGATCGGCAAGCGCTTTGATCGTCTCTTCGGCGTCAGGCAGGGCCATGAAGGTCTTTTCGCTGGTCGTCGTCGAACCACGATTGCAGGATGAACTGCGCCGCAACCGCATCGCGCGCGGCCTTGCGGTCCGGCCCGCGGACGCCGGCCTCGGCAAGGGCAGCGTCGGCGCCGACCGTGGTGAACCGTTCGTCGACGCGCGCGACAGGGAGCGCGAAGCGGCCTTCGAGCTGGCGGGCGAAGCGTTCGGCGCGCGCCGTCATCTCATGCTCGCTGCCGTCGGCGTGCACCGGGCGTCCGACGACGAGCAGGTCGGGCTGCCACTCGTCGATCAACGATGCGATCGCGGCAAATCGCGCGGCATTGGCCTCGCCGGCGACCGTCGTCAACGGCCGCGCGACGCGGGTGAGCGCGTTGCCCAGCGCGACGCCGATCCTCCGCGTCCCGAAGTCGAACGCGAGCACCGTCGACTCGCCGGCTCGCGTGGTCGGCGCCACCGGTCATGCGTGTCCGACATCGCCGGACAACCGCGAGTAGTCGATGCCGAGGAGCCGCATCGCCGCAGGCAGACGCGCCTCGGCGGAGGTCTCGAACAGCACGTGGGGATCCGCCGCGACCGTGAGCCAGGCGTTTTGCGCAATCTCTTCCTCGAGCTGGCCCGCGGACCAGCCGGCGTAGCCGAGCGAGATGATCACGTCCCTGGGGCCGTCCCCGCGGGCGACCGCCTCGAGCACGTCTTTCGACGTCGTGAGACCGACCTCGTCGTCGACCGCAAGCGTGGATTGCCAGTTGCCAAGCGGCCGGTGCAGCACAAAGCCGCGGTCGACCTGGACCGGCCCGCCGAAATGGACCGGCGCGCGCCGCAATGCTTCGTCCTCGAGCGGCACGTCGATCTGCTCGAACAGCGACGAGAGCGTCATTTCGGTCGGCTTGTTGACGACGATACCGAGGGCGCCGTCGGCGTTGTGCTCACACACGTACGTCAGCGTCTGCGAAAAGCGGGGATCGGCCATCGTGGGCATGGCGATCAGGAAGTGATGCGTGAAGTTGGCGGCCGGGCCACCCGTGGTGCCACCCATAGGCGCAATTGTAAACGCCGGCCCCCATCGGCACAATTGGCGACACTTGGCCCCTGTCCCTGCGAGATATCCCGAAATGCGACCTGTCGCCCGCTGGCTGGCGTTTTCCTGCATCCTTCCGGTCGACCGGCGCGCCGCCCGATGAGCGACGGAGCGATCCGCGGCGCGCTCGTCTGGTTCCGCCGCGACCTCCGCGATTTCGATCACGCGGCGCTCTATCACGCGCTGCGCGACGCAAGGCAGGTCTACTGCGCGTTCATCTTCGATCGCGAGATCCTCGACGTACTGCCGACGCAAAGGGATCGCCGCGTCGAGTTCATCCGGGAGGGCCTCGTCGAGCTCGACGCGGCGCTGCGTGCGAAAGGTGGCGCGCTCATCGTGCGCCACGCAATTGCCAGGGTGGCGATTCCCGAGCTCGCCGCCGAACTCGGCGTCGCGGCGGTCTATGCGAACCGCGACTACGAGCCCGCGGCCATCGAGCGCGATGCGGAAGTCGCCCGCGCGCTCGGGGCGCGCGGCGTGGCGCTTCAGACCTTCAAGGATCAGGTCGTCTTCGAGCGCGGCGAAGTGCTTGCGCAGAGTGGCCGATCTTTTGGCGTTTTCACTGCGTACAAGAACGCATGGCTGAAGGCACTGACCCCATTCCATCTCATGTCCTATCCGGTGAACCGTTACGCCGATCGCCTGGCCGCGCCCGCCATAGTGAAATCGGGCGGCGTTCCGTCGCTCGCCTCGATCGGGTTTGAGCGAACCGATCTCGGCGCGACAGGCGTGCGGACCGGCATGAGCGGCGGCGCGGCACTCTTCGCCGACTTTCGTAGCCGCATCGATCGGTACCGCCAAGCTCGCGACTTTCCGGCGGCGAAAGGGCCATCGTATCTTTCGGCACACCTGCGCTTCGGCACGGTGTCGATCCGCGAGCTCGCCGCCTACGCGCACCAGTGCTCGCTCGAGCGCGACGGCGAAGGCGCGGCAACGTGGCTGTCGGAGCTCATCTGGCGCGAGTTCTACGCGCAGGTCCTGTGGCACCACCCGCGCGTGGTCGCGCAGGCGTTCAAGCCCGAGTACGACGCGCTCGAATTTCCCAACGACCCCGTGCGGTTCGACGCGTGGCGCGAGGGGCGCACCGGCTATCCGATCGTCGACGCCGCGATGCGCCAGATCGATACGACGGGGTACATGCACAACCGCCTGCGGATGATCGCGGCCAGCTTTCTGGTCAAGGACCTGCTGGTCGACTGGCGCTGGGGCGAACGCTACTTCGCCGACACGCTGCTCGACTTCGACCTGGCGTCGAACAACGGCGGCTGGCAATGGGCGGCCTCGACCGGCTGCGACGCGCAGCCGTACTTCCGCATCTTCAATCCGGTGACGCAGTCGGAGCGCTTCGATCCTGCCGGCAAGTTCATCAGGCGCTACGTGCCGGAGCTCGCGGCGCTCGACGACGGACAAATCCACGCACCGTGGCTCGTACCGACGGCAATTCAGCACGCCAAGGGCGTGGTGGTCGGTCGCGATTACCCTGCGCCGATCATCGATCACGCCGTGGCGCGCGCGGCCGCGCTGGCGTTCTTCAAGCGGGCGGGTTAGCGCGCTACTCTTCTTCGTGCTTGCGTGACTTCTTGTACTCGGCGACGAGCTGTTGCTGCAATTGCGGCGGCGCCTGCTCGTAATGCGACAGCTGCATCGACCACGAGCCGTGCCCGCCGGTCACCGATTTGAGCCGCGCCGAATAGCCTTCGAGTTCGGCGAGCGGAGCGAGTCCGGTGATCGCCAGCACCCCGGTCTGCAGCCCGCGCGTTCCGGTGACCTGCCCGCGTCGCGATGACAGGTCGCCGGCGATGTCGCCGGTATTCGTGTCCGGGCAGATGATCTCGACGCTGACGATCGGCTCGAGGACGATCGGGCGGGCCTTTTCGATCGCATCGAGGAAGGCCTTTTTGCCGGCGGACACGAAAGCCACTTCCTTCGAGTCGACCGGATGGTGCTTGCCGTCGTGAACGACGACGCGCACGTCCTGCATCGGGAAGCCGGCGATCGCGCCAGTGACAAGCACCTGCTCGACGCCCTTCTGCACGGCCGGCATGAACTGATGCGGAATCACGCCGCCCTTGGTGTGGTCCAGGAACTCGAATCCGGCGCCGCGCTCGCGTGGCTCGACGCGCAGCGAAACCTCGCCGAACTGCCCGGCGCCGCCCGTCTGCTTCTTGTGCCGGTGAAAGCCCTCGGCCTGTCCGGTGATCGTCTCGCGATAGGGGATCCGGGGCGGCCGCGTATCCACCTCGAGCTTGAACTGGCTCGCCATCCGCTCCAGCACCGAACGCAGGTGCAGATCGCCCAGCGCGCGGAGCACCGTCTCGTTGGTGGTCGAATCGTGCTCGACGACAAGGGTCGGATCCTCGGCGATCATCCTGTGCAGCACTTCGGAGATCCGCTGCTCGTCGCCGCGCTTCTTCGGCGTGATCGCAACACCCTGCATCGGCGTCGGGAATTCTAGCGGCCGCATGTGGATGTGGTCCTCGTCGTGCGAGTCGTGCAGCACGCAGTCGAATTCGATGTCGTCGACCTTCGCGACGGCCGCGATGTCGCCAGGCCCCGCCCGGTCCACCTCGACGTTCTTTCCGCCCTGCAGCATGAAGAGGTGACCGACCTTGAACGGCTTGCGGCCGTCGCCGACGAAGAGTTGCGTATCCCGCGTGACCGTTCCCTGGTGGACGCGGAATACGCCAAGCTTGCCGACGAACGGGTCCATCACGACCTTGAACACGTGCGCGAGCACGTGCTTCTTCGGATCGGGTGCCGAATGAAATTCCACGGCAGCCTCCCCCTCGCCTTTGAAGAACAGTGGGGGATTGCCTTCCGCCGGATTTGGCGCAAGCTTCACGAGCACGTCGAGGAGCTCCGCGACGCCGGCACCCGTCTTTGCCGAGACGAAGCAGACGGGCACGAGATGCCCTTCGCGCAGTGCCTTTTCGAACGGCGCATGAAGCTCTTCCGGCGCGATCTCGCCCTGCTCAAGGTAGAGCGACATCAGAGCCTCGTCGACCTCGACAACCTGATCGACGAGCGCGCGGTGCGCGGCGCCCACCGACGAGAAATCCGACTCGCCGTCGGGATTGAAGAAGCAGTCGACGACGCGCTTGCCACCGCCGGCGGGCAGATTGATCGGCAGGCACTCCCTTCCGAACGTCGACTGGATCTGCGCGAGGAGGCTCGGCAGGTCGACGTTCTCGGCGTCGATCTTGTTGACGATGACGAGGCGGCACAGCTTGCGCGTTGCCGTCCAGTCCATCATCCGCGACGCGAGCATTTCGATGCCCGATGACGCGCTGACGACGATCGCCGCGGTTTCGACAGCGTCGAGCGCACCGATCGCCTGCCCGATGAAATCGGGGAAGCCGGGCGTGTCGACGAGATGGATGCGGGTGTCCTGCGTATCGATGTGCAGGATCGACGCCCGCAACGAATGCTGCCACGCCTTCTCCAGCGGATCGAAATCGCTGACGGTGGTCCCGCGCTCGACGGTGCCCGATTCCTTGATCGCGCCCGAGGCGAGCAACAGAGCCTCCGCGAGCGTGGTCTTGCCGGCCCCCCCCTGGCCGACGAGCGCGACCGTGCGGATGTTGCTGGTGGCGTAGTTCGCCATGCGCGTTACCTCCCCCTTGGCTGTTCCGGCAAATTATACCGGCCGCCATCAAGCGCGCACGGCGCCTTCGGGGGACTTCGCTCGACCCCGTGGGGGCCGGTGTCATGCGGGAACGCCTTCGGGGGCGCGCCTCGTCGCGCGCCCTGCGCCGTTCCTAGGGGGTCAGCGCCAGCATCTCGCGCAGATGCATCAGCAATTCGTCTTCCTGGAACGGCTTGCCGAGATAAAGTTCGACGCCGAGTTCTCGTGCGCGGTTGCGGTGCTTCTCGGCGGTCCTGGATGTGATCATCACGATCGGAATGTCCGCATGCTTCGCGTCCGCCTTGATCTTCTTGGTGAATTCGAATCCGTCCATCCGCGGCATCTCGATGTCGAGCAGGATCACGTCGGGTGACTCGGTCCGCAGCAATTCCAGCGCATCGATGCCGTCCTTGGCGGAGACCACGTCGAACCCTTCGCGGGCCAGGAGCCGGCTGGTGATCCGGCGCACGGTCAGCGAATCGTCGACGATCATCACCAGCGGCCGCCCGGCCTGCGCGACCGCCATCCTTGGTACCTCCGGCGCGATCCGCTCGGCGTTCGGCTCGAACACGGGCACGTCCGCGCGCTGCGCGAGCGCGACCGGATTGATGATCAGCACGATTTCGCCCGTTCCCAGCACGGTGGCGCCCGCGATGCCCGACACGCGGGCGAGCTGCGGGCCGATGTTCTTCACGACGACTTCCTGATTGCCGATCATTTCGTCGACGTGGATGGCGGCGAGGCTCTGGCCGCTGCGCAGCAACAGCACGGAGTTGGTGCGCCCCGATTCGGGAATCTGCTCGCGATCGCCGAGCAGACGCGGCAGGTAGTGGAATGGATAGGTCATGCCCTGCCATTCGACACGGCGCTGAACGTAAAGCTCGACGAGGGCTTCGGGTTTCAACTGGTCGATCTTCTCGACCATCGGCGCCGGCAGCGCCCACAACCTGCCCCCGGCGCGCACGAGGACTGCCTGCGCCACCGCCAGCGTCAACGGCAGGTAGAGCATGAACGTCGTCCCCTTGCCGGGCCGGGTCGACACTTCGACTCGGCCGCCCAATTCGGCGATTTCCGCGCGAACGACGTCCATGCCGATGCCGCGACCGGAGACCTGCGTGACCTTCGACGCGGTCGAGAAGCCGGGCTCGAAGATGTAGCCGATCAGCTGCTCTTCGGACGGCTGCGCGTCGCCGGCGATTCGCCCCTGCGCCACGGCCTTGGCGCGGATCCGGTCGAGATTGAGGCCGGCTCCGTCGTCGGCGAGCTCGATCGCGATCTCGTTGCCGATCTGGCGCACCGTCAGCGTGATTTCGCCGGTCTCGGACTTGCCTGACTTCGCGCGCACCTCTCGCGGCTCGATGCCGTGATCGAGGGCATTGCGCATCAGGTGCTCGAGCGGGCCCACGAGCTTTTCCAGCACCGAGCGGTCGAGCTCGGTCTGCGCGCCGCCGATTTCGAGATTCGCGCGCTTGTCGCGTTCCTTCGCCGTACCGCGCAGGATACGATACAGCCGCTCCGACAGGCTTCCGAACGGCACGGTGCGGATCGAGAAGAGTTTCTGCGCGACGTCGCGCGAAAGACGCGCCTGCGCGATGAGTGCCGATTCCGTCACGTGGAGATTGCGCAACATCGACTGCTGTATCGTCGATACGTCGTTGACGCCTTCGGCGAGCGAGCGTGCGAGTTCCTGGAAGCGCGTGTAACGGTCGAATTCGAGAGGATCGAACCCTTCCTCGCCTTCGCCGACCTGCATGAGCCTCGACTGGATCTGCGACTCCGCCTGGATCTCGAACTCGCGCGCCTGCGCGCGCAACCGGACGACGCTGCCGGTGAGCTCCAGAAGATTCGACTTCAGCGCGCGCAGCTCGCTTTCGATGCGTGCGCGCGTTATCGCCACTTCGCCGGCCTCGTTGACGAGCCGGTCGATGATGTCGGCGCGCACGCGCAGCATCGCGTGGGCGCCGGCGTCGACCTCGGCCGTCGCGGCGGCCCCTGGACGCGATCCCGATGCCGCAGAGGGCAGCGGCACCACGATATGCCGCTCGGTTCCCGGGGCTGCCGGCGCGGTGCCCGTCGCCGATTCGGCCGATGCGAGCCCTGCGGCGGCGATTCGCGGTTCGACCGATTCCGCGGCCTCCGGCAGATCGACGTTCGTCCGTCCTTCGCGCAGCGCATCGAGAACGTATCCGATGCGATCGAGATCCGCGTCGAGCGCCTCGAAAAGCTCCGGCGTCGAATCCACCGGCGAATCGCCGACCGAAAGTCGCGACTCCATCTGATGCGCGAGCTCGCCCAGGCGCATCGCGCCTGCCATCCGCGCGCTGCCCTTGAACGTATGCAACGTCCTCCGCAGCTGCCGCGCGCCGGTGAGGTCGGCCGGGGACCGGCGCCAAGCGCGGACCTCTCCGCCCGCCTGCGGGTAAAGCTCTGCCGCTTCCTCGAGGAAGATCGGCAGCACCTGCTCGTCGACGTCGTCGCGAATCTCGGCGAGCGCGTCGTGCGGCGCATCGGTCGGAGCCTCGAATGGCGCGACATGCGCCGCCGGTGCGACGGCCGGGTCCTGCGCGACCGGTACCAGAATCGGATCGGGCGCCTTCGCATGCGGAAGTGCGACGTCGCGTTCCGGGGCAACGGGGGCCGGCGTCGGCGCAACAAGAGACTCGGGGACGACCGGGGCCGGTTCGCCGCGGTCGGCGTCTGCCGTTTCGTGCGCCGCTTCCGATGCCTCGGGTGGTCGAGCCGCTTTCGCGGTTGCCGCCTGCTTCAGCAAGTCGAGCTCGAGCCTGATTTCATCGGCCGCAGCGGAGTCGGTTGCATCGAATCTGGCGCGAGCCTTGACCTTGCCGGTAAACACCCCGAGACCGTGAATCGCGTTCGCAAGCACCGGCAACGTCGTTTCCGGCATCGATTCGGGCGCCTGTTGCAACTCGAGCAGGCATTGCTCCAGGGCCATGGCCGTCAATGCGATGAGCTGCAGGTTGCTCGCGCGATGAATGCCGCACAGCGTGTGACTCGCGCGCACCATTGCCGCGGACGGCGGTCTCGAGGGCTCGAACTGCAGGACCGACAACTCGTGTGCGAGCGTTGCAAGGTGCGCGTCAGCCTCGTCGACCAGCACGGCGTAGAGGTCTGGCGCGAGTGTGACGTCGCCGATCGTGATCGATTCGGGCGGCGCGGCGGACAGGCGTTCCGGCTCCGCAGCAGTCGCGGGGATGGCGGCCGCGGGCGCGACGTCGATGATCTCGGCGCCGCTGTCGTCGCCAGAATCCGTTTGATCCACCCAGTTCGTCGCGGGCGACGCCGATTCGGCACGCGCGCCGCCCAACTCGGGCAGCTCGACGATGCCGACGCGCGCGGCGCCGGGTGCGGGCATGTCGCCCTCGCCGACGGGCGTGGTCTTCCTGGCCCCTTTCTTCGGGGCACCTCGCGGAGCGGACTTGCCGGCCGGCGGTTTGGCCTCGGAAGGCAATTCGGCTTCGACCGCGCGAATCGCGGCAAGCAGCTTGCCCGGGTCGGCAGCGACATGGCCGGTATCCCTCAGCAGCGCGATCCATTGCCGGAATTCGGATTCGGCAACGCCCAACATCCCCAGCACCGCCGGCGTCACGGGGTGATCTTCCTCGAGCAGGCGGTTGTGAATTTTCTCGACGTCAAAGGCGTGCTCGCCGAGTTCCGTGAGGCCGACCATCCGGCCGCTCCCCTTCAGCGTATGGAATTGGCGCCGCGCCGTGCGCAACGCCTCGCGATCCGCGGCATTCGCCTCGAGCTCGCGACGGCAGCCGGCGATCGCATCGAGAACGTCGGACGCTTCGGTCAGGTAGATGTCGAGGAGCTCGGCGTCAAGGCCCGTCGCATCGGTTGCGAGCAGGCGCTGCGTCTCTTCCGAAAGCTCGGGTGCCGGCGCCGCCACGACGGCGCTGCTCTGGGCGATTGCCGTGACCGCCGCTTGCAGGGCAACCGTTCCACCAGCGTCGAGCTGCGCCAGCGCCGCCTCCGCCTGGACGACGAGCGCGGGGTCGTCGATCAACTTCGCGTCGTTCAGCAGGTCTTCGAGCCGCGCCTTCAGATTGTCGCGCGCGGCCGCGTCCGCCGGAGCGCGATGGACTTCCGCGACGAGCGCCGGCAGCGCATTGCGCAGTTCGTCGACCGCGTGCTCGACCGTCTCGGCATGCCGGTCGACTGGCGTGACCGGTGCCTCGCCGAGGCGCTTGGCCAGAAGCGGGGCGATGAGCCGCTGCCGGTCCGGCCGCTGCTGCTCCATCGCTTCGACGTAGAACCCCAAGCCAGAGAGCGATTCGGCGAGGAGTTCGAGGTCCTCGCCACCGACCTCGGTGTCCGGTTCGGCGTAGCTGTCGATCTGCGCCTGGCAAAGGCCGAGCAGACGCTCGGCATCGTCCTGCCCGAGCATTGTCAGCGCCCCGCGGATCTGCTGGCTCTCCTTGGAAAGCGTCGCGAGCTCGGCCCGTTTTGCATGATCGCGGAAAAACGCGTCGAGCACCTGTTCCATGCGTCGCAGGTTGGCCTGGATTTCCCGGGCGACGTGCGTCAGCAGCACGCGCTCGTGCGCGCGCCGGAACATTTCATCGAGGATCGGCGCGGTGGCGGCAGGGATGGCTCGCCCGGCCTGGGCCGCGTCGAGTCGCGCCATCATCGCGTTGACCTGCTTCGGGAACTCGCCGGACAGGTTGCCGAAGTTTTCGACTGCATTCTCGGCGAGCAACATCCCTGTGGCGTACTCCATCGCCAGCGGGTCGGACACGCTGCCCGACGGCGGCATCTTGTCGAGGCGCGCGACGAGCGATGCAGTGAGTTTCGTCAGCGCACCGTTGCCGATCTCGACGGCGTCCGCGTTGACCGCTTCAAGGGTCTGTCTGAGCTTCGGCAGGCTCTCGGCCCGGCCGGTCGTGACCTTGAGCCACATGTCCTTCGCCGCGACAAGTCGCTCGCGGGCATTGCGCAGGATCGGGTGCAGGCGGACGAGGTCCGCGTTGAGCACTTCGGCCGACGGGATCAGCGACGCAAGGCCGAACGCCCGCTGCACGGCGAGCACCGAAGGCGCGACCGGCGCGCTGATCGCAACGTAGTAGAGCACTTCGCGCCGCAGGCGGTCGGCAACCTTCGACGATCCCTCGACGAGACGGCGCATCTGCAAATCGATTCGACCCGCGAGCTGCTTCGAGCCGAAGCCCGGATCGATGCCGCGACCGTTGATCCCGTCGAAGAAGGCGACCACGGTGACCCAGAACGATCGGGCGCTTTGCAATGTGCTCGCCTCGCCGATCCGGGCGACCGCATCGCGCATCCGTCGCGCGCCGTTGGCGTCACCGCGCAGGAAAGCGAGCAGGCCCCGCTGATAGAGACGGCGCTGATTCACGAGATGGCCGGCCAGCGCGTCCGCGTCCATCGGGGCCGGCGATTCGGCAATGACCGGGCGGATGCTGAGATCGGGGAAGAAGAGGTCGGTCGGTGCCGCCGCCTTCACGCCGCGCCGGCGCTGCATCGCGTCGTATTCGGGGAGGAGCTTGAGCGGGACGGGCGGCGCGCCGCCGACCAGCTCGTCCAGGAAAATGGTGAGCTTCCGGCAGGCGCGGTCGACGACCGCACAGGCGGCGTCGATCTCGGCGGGCGGGGATTCCTCGATCAGCGCCAACTGGCGCTCGATCTCGTCGGTATAGGCGACGACGGCGTCCATCCCGACCATCTGTATCGCACCCGCCGCCTGGTGCACGTGGGCGCGCGCATGTTTCAGCGGCGCGGGATCGCCGGACGCGGACTTGAACGCCGCCAGCGATTCGAGCCCGCGCGCGATCGACTGCCCGATCTCGGCGTGAACCCATGACAACGGACCGAGGTCATAGGCGGTGGCAGCGTCAGCGGTCGTCGAAGTTTCGGCTAGCATGGCTCGGTAGGTTGGGTTGGGTCGCCACGATGCGGGAAGCGCCCGGACGCGGCATGATGTTTCGCGCAGTCAAACCTTGAAGCCCGCGACCGAACTGCGAAGTTCAGCGGCGAGTTTCGTCAATTGCCCGATCGAAACATTCGTCTGTTTCGTCCCCTCCGTGGTCTCCTCGGAGATCTGCAGGATGCCCTGCATGCCGCGCGTCACGTCGGTCACCGATGTCGATTGCTTCTGTGTCTGCGCCGAGATGCCGCCAATGAGCTCCGCAAGCTCGCGCGAGACCCGTCGGATTTCCTCGAGCGCCTGCCCGGCGGTATCGGAGAGCTTGGTTCCCTCGACGACGCCGACCGTCGACTTCTCCATCGCCGCGACCGCACCCTGCGTGTCCGACTGAATCGTCTTGACGATGGCGTCGATCTGTTTCGTCGCCTCTCCCGAGCGCTCGGCAAGCCGCTGGACCTCTTCCGCAACGACGGTGAAACCGCGACCGGCCTCGCCCGCGGAGGCTGCCTGGATCGCGGCGTTCAGCGCCAGGATGTTCGTCTGCTCGGTCAGGTCCGAGATGAGCTCGACGATCTCGCCGATTTCGAGCGACGATTCGCCCAGGCGCTTGATCCGTTTCGACGTGTCCTGGATCTGCGCGCGGATCTCGTTCATTCCGGTGATCTGGTTCTGTACCGATTGCGTGCCCTTTTCGGCTGCGGCGAGCGACTGCTGCGCGACTTTCGCCGACTGGCCGGCCGATTGGGAAACCTCGTTGATCGACTGCGCCATCTGCAGCACCGATGAGGACGCCTGGTGGATCTCGCGGTTCTGGCGCTGCGACGCGTCATAGAGCCGGTTCGAGATCGCCTGCGTGTCCTGCGTCGCCTTGGCGACCTGGTCGGTCGCCGAGTTGATCCCCTTGACGAGCGTGCGCAGCTCCTCGATTGTGAAATTGATCGAGTCCGCGATGGCGCCAGTCACGTCCTCGGTCACCGACGCCTGGACGGTCAGATCGCCGTCGGCGAGGTTTCCCATTTCATTGAGGAGCCGCAGGATCGCCTCCTGGTTGCGCTTGTTCTCGTCCTCGCTCTCGAACGCGCGGATCCGGGCGTCGTCGAGGAACACCTTGCCGAGGAGCAGCAGCGTAGCCAACGCGAGCAGCGCGAAGATGATGGCAATCCACAGCGGCACCCGCGATTTGCCGCTGCCTTCGTAAATATCGGCGAGCTTTGTCGTGTCCGCAAGCAGCGCCTCGGCGTCGTTGTTGACGCTGCGCGCCGCCTGCTTGGCGGAGACGAGCCGTCCCATGTTCTGGGCAACCGCGGCGACGCCGGCGTCGAAGGCAACGGCGCGCTTCAATAGTTCGGGCAGAGGCGCACGCGCGTCGTCGCTTCGTGCTGCCGTCGACCGGCTCGCGTCCGTGGCCCGCGACAGCGCGCCCAGGAGATCGCGAAACGTGGCCGCGTCCTTGCCAAGCAGCGCCGCGACGTCCGGATCGACTTCGGCCGACGCCGCAAGCGCGACCGCATTCTTGGCGATCCGCTGCGCCAGCGCCGCCAGCTGGGTAGCGAGTTCGGCTTCGCGCCCGCTCGCGCCGGTTTGACCGGCCAGTTGCGAAAGTTCGACAATTCGGTTGACGCCCGGTGCAATCGTCGCGATACCCTTCGCGAGCTCGGTCAGGTTCTGTCGATTGTCGAGCAAGCGCTCCGTATTCGCATCGACGCGATCCCAGCGCGCGTTGATGTCCTGCAGGATGGCGTTCAGCGAATCGTCCTGAACGACATCGAGATTGACGCCCTTGACCGTGCCGCCGCGCGCGAGCGCATCGAGATCGGACTTGAAGCGCTCGCGGCTGTCCTTGATTGCCGTGAACGCGGCCGCCTGCCCCTGCGACGCGAGCGCGGTTCCCCGCGCGAGGCGCTGCGACAGCATCTGCATCTCCGTCGCCGTTGCGGACGACGCAGTGGCCTGCGATGCCGTCCTGACGTCGAGGAACATGACCAGCACCGCGAGCACGACGAATGTCACCAGCAGGACGCCCAACACCTGGAACTGGCGCACGATGGGAAGGTGTCCGATCAGCGGCACCTTCTTCGGCATCCTCGTCTCGGCCATCGCCGCGCGCATCTGCTCCAGCAGCGACGGCGCCGCGAGCGGATCGTAGGCCACGTTCTCGCCGGCGGGCCGGGCTTGGGTCGTCGGGTTTCCGGCGCCTGTCGACGCGGCCGGGGTGGGTCCACCGGCCTTCGGCAGTTTCATCTCTAACGCCATGTTTCCTCCAGAGGACACGCCGTTCACGTGCCGGTCCGAATGCTGGGAGAGTTCATCGCGACGCCCCGATCAAAGTCCGACGCGAAGGAATGCGGGATCGACGACCAGCCGGCTGAGCTCGATCTCCTGCCACGTGCCGCCATCACTGTCGACCCATCGCTGGCCGTACCACGAGAGTGCATTCGCATCCGCCGGCGACGGCGTCAATTCGGCGAGATTGCGCAGACCCAGCACGCTCTGGACCACGATGCCGGCCTTGAGATCGCCCGCGCGCGGTCCGAACAGGATCAGCCGGCTTTGCGCCCCGGCGCCGTGCGCGACAGTCGTCCCTTGTCCGATGAATCCCGCGAAATCGACGACGCTGAAAAGGTTGCCGCGAATGTTCGCGAGGCCCAGAAACCACGGCTGCGTCAGCGGAACTGCCGCGATGGGGGGCACTGCGACCACTTCGGCGGCGTCGGCAAGGCGGATGAGCCACCGCTGGGTGCCGCACGCGAGCCCGAGCCGCGACGACTCCACCTGCGCCGCCGTCTTGCTGGCAAGGCGGTTCGCGAGTTCCTGCTGGAAGGACTGGAGGTCGATGCGTGCGGGACGGGCCATGTTCGTAGCGCAGTGTGTGGGCGATCAGCCGAGTGCGGCGATTTTCGCGAGGAGTTCGTCGCGATTGACCGGTTTGACCACGTAGTCCCGGGCGCCTTGGCGCATCCCCCAGATCTTGTCGGTTTCCTGGCTTTTCGATGTACAGAGGACGATCGGGATGTCCTTGGTCTCGGCGTCGCGGCTGATCGCGCGCGTCGCCTGGAATCCGTTGAGTCCGGGCATGACGACGTCCATCAGGATCAGGTCCGGCCGGATCTGTTTCGCCTTGGCGATTGCATCGTCCCCGTTGTCGCAGGCAACGACGTCGTACCCCGCCTTCGTCAACATGTCGTTCAACACGTGCCGTTCGGTCGGCGAATCGTCGACGATGAGTATTTTCTTGATCGTCATGGCTGCGGCAGGGTTCTCGGTTCGGGTCGGCGCCGGATCAGCGGGCCGCTGCGGCCGGCGATCCGGACGCGGGACGTGCGACATGGGTGGTGACGGCCTTGAGCAGGCTTTCCTTGGTGAACGGCTTCGTCAGGTATTGATCCGATCCGACCATCCGCCCGCGCGCCCGATCGAACAGGCCGTCCTTCGACGACAGCATGATCACCGGCATCGCGTGGAACTTCGGGTTCTTCTTGATCAGCGCACATGTCTGGTAGCCATCGAGGCGCGGCATCATGATGTCGACGAAGACGAGATCGGGGCGGTGATCGGCGATTTTGGCGAGGGCGTCGAAACCGTCCTCGGCAAGAATCACCGCGCACCCGGCCTGCAGCAGGAAGATTTCGGCGCTCCGGCGAATGGTGTTCGAGTCATCGATGACCATGACCTTGACGCCCGACAACGCGGTTTGCTCCGGCACCATGCTTTTCCTCTTCGCGATTCCGTTTTTGCAGATGAGCAAATTGTGGGCCACAACCGTTTGCGGGCGAGTTTGCCACGGGCACAGCCAGTTGCCTAGAGCATAAACTTTGCCTGAATCGGCATCCTCAACCGAATCCGCGAGATTCGTGCCGGAGGAACAAGTTTTCGTGTCTCCCGGCTGACGCGCAGGGGCATTCAATGCCCTCAGGCGTCGTCGGGGATGGGGGGCCGACCGCTAGCGCCCCAGAAACATCCGGTACGCCGGATTGCCGGTTTCGTCGATGCAATCGTAGCCCAGGCGGTCGAGAAAGAGGCGGAACTTGCCCTTGTCCGACGGCGGAACCTGCATGCCGACCAGCACGCGGCCGTAGTCGGCGCCGTGGTTGCGGTAGTGGAAGAGGCTGATGTTCCAGCCGCGGCTCATGCTGTTCAGGAATTTCATCAGCGCGCCGGGCCGTTCGGGGAACTCGAATCGATAGAGGATTTCGTTCTTCGTCGACGGCGCGTGGCCACCGACGAGGTGCCGGACATGGAGCTTCGCCATCTCGTTGTCGGACAGGTCGAATGCCTCGATCCGGCGGCGGCGCAGTTCACCGAGCAGCTGATCGGTCTCGCGGCGGTTCGCCACTTCGATGCCGACGAAGATGTGCGCTACGCTCGGATCGGCGTAGCGATAATTGAACTCCGTGACCGAGCGCTTGCCGAGCAGGCGGCAGAATTCCCGGAAGCTGCCGGGGGCCTCGGGGATCGTCACGGCGAGTATGGCTTCCCGCTCCTCGCCCAGCTCGGCGCGCTCGGCGACGAAGCGCAGGCGGTCGAAGTTCATGTTGGCCCCGCAGGCGATCGCGACGTACGTGCGGTCCTTCGTGCGGTGGCGCTCGATCCATGCTTTCGCCCCGGCGATCGCCAGCGCGCCGGCCGGCTCGAGGATGGAACGCGTGTCCTCGAATACGTCCTTCAGCGCCGCGCAGGTTGCGTCGGTGTCGACCAGGACAATGTCGTCGACGTATTTCCTGACCAGCCGGAACGTCTCCTTGCCGACCTGCTTCACCGCGACCCCGTCGGCGAAGAGCCCGACGTGGGCGAGCTTGACGCGGCGGCCGGCCACAACCGAGCGCGCCATCGCGTCGGAATCAACCGGCTGCACGCCGATCACCTTGATGTCGGGGCGCACCCGTTTCACGTAGGCGGCGATCCCGCTGATCAGTCCGCCGCCGCCGATCGCGACGAAGATCGCGTCGATGGGCCCCTGCCGCTGACGCAGGATCTCCATGCCGACGGTGCCCTGCCCGGCGATCACGTCGGGATCGTCGTAGGGATGCACGAACGCCGCCCGTGTGCGCCTCTGAAGCACCAGCGCATGCGTGTGCGCGTCGCTGTACGAATCGCCGTGCAGCACGACCGTCGCGCCGCGCGCCTCGACGGCGGCGATCTTGATATGCGGGGTGGTCACCGGCATCACGATCGTCGCTGCGCAACCGAGGCGCTGAGCGGCAAGCGCCACTCCTTGAGCATGATTGCCGGCGGACGCCGCGATGACGCCGCGCGCGCGCTCCGCGGCCGACAGATGCGCCATCTTGTTGTACGCACCGCGCAGCTTGAACGAGAACACCGGCTGCTGGTCCTCGCGCTTCAGAAGGATGCGATTGCCGAGCCTCGCGGAAAGCGACGGCGCAAGATCGAGCGGCGACTCGATCGCCACGTCGTACACCTTCGCGGTCAGGATCTTCTTGAGGTAGTCGACGGGCATGGGAAACCGGAGGGCGGGCCGAACGCAGCGTGCGAGCGTAGCAGGAAAGGGCGCGACGCGGAACGCGCGAATTTCGCGCGACGCCGGGGCTTTTCCGACGGAACGTTCAGTCGCCCGGGGATTGCGTCGCCGGCGCGACCTGCATCCAGAGGCACCGGCCGCCGGAGTCCTTGTCGAGCGCAGCCAGGTATTCCTGATGCGCGGCGAGCTCGGCCGCCGTGGGCTCGAGCGCATCGACGTGCGGACGGACCCCCGCGCGCCCTGTGGCACCACCGCCGGACTCGACGTCGGTCGCCGAAACGAGGGTCGACGCAGCCATGTCGATGGTCAGCGTTTCCTGGCCGCGCGTCATCGCCAGATAGACCTCGGCGAGCAACTGGGCATCGAGCAACGCCCCGTGCACCGACCGGTGCGCGTTGTCGATGCCGAAACGTTCGCACAGCGCGTCGAGGCTGTTGCGCTTGCCGGGGAACAGCTCGCGCGCCAGCGCCAGGGTGTCGATGAGCCCCGCATAGGCCTCTGCGCAGCCGGGGGCTTCCGCGATTCGGAATTCGGCGTCGAGGAAGCCGACGTCGAACGGCGCGTTGTGAATGATCCACTCGGCGCCGCGAGCGAAGGCGACGAACTCCGACGACACCTCGCGAAACCGGGGTTTGCCCTTGAGGTCGTCCCACGTCATCCCGTGGACTTCGGTGGCGCCGGCGTCGATCTCGCGCTCCGGATCCAGCCGGAAGTGCACCGTGCGACCGGTCGCCCGGCGGTCGACGAGCTCCAGCGCGGCGACTTCGATGATGCGGTGGCCCTGCCGCGGATCGAGGCCCGTGGTTTCGGTGTCTATAACGATCTGGCGCATCGGTATCGTTCCGGTCAGCGCCGGTAGCGCTGGATGGTCGACTGAATCTCGTCGATGGCGCGCTCGATCTCGTCGTCGGACAAATCGCGGTCGGTTCCCTTGCGGTCGGACAACGACAGCGTCTGGTCGAGCTGAGTCTGGAATTCGCCGAGACCCAGTGTTTCGGTGATCGTCGTCGTCGGCTCGTCGACCAGTGTTTCGGGCCCCCAGCGCACGACGATCGCCGAGAGGTTGTCGCTGTCGGCGCCGCCACGCCGCTCGGCTTCGCGCATGATCTCGGGCGCCGCCTTCAGGATCGGCGCACCCGTGAGCCGCGCCGCGAGCTCGTCGTTGCCGATCGCGCCCCACAGGCCGTCCGTGCACATCAAGATGACGTCTGCGTTGCGAAGCGGAGTGCGGTTCGAGAGGTCGATCACCGGGTCGACGAGACCACCCAGGCAACTGTAGATCTTGTTGCGGTCGGGGTGGTCGGCGGCCTCGGTGGCGCCGATCAATCCCTGGTCGATCAGGTATTGCACCTTCGAATGGTCCTTGGTCTGGCCGATCAGCGCGCCCTGCCGGAACAGCGAGAGCCGCGAATCCCCGACGTGCGCCCAGTAGGCAAAGCCCGCCTGCACGATGCATGCGACGCAGGTAGTGCGCGGCGTCTCGAGCATCGAGAATTGCGTCGAGTACGAGACCAGCGCCGCGTGCGCCCTCACCATCGACTCGTGCAGAAACGTGAGCGGGCTCTTGAGAATAGGCTTCGCTTCCTGCTGGAATCGCTCCACGAACAGCCGGACGGCGATCTGAGCGGCTATCTCGCCGCCCGCATGGCCGCCCATGCCGTCGGCGACGACGAGCAGCAGCGTGTCGCGGCTGTATGTGTAGGCGATGCGGTCCTGGTTGACCGTGCGCGATCCCTTGCGCGATTCCTGGAAGATCGTGAATCGCATGGCGTCAGCGCCCGCGCGGCCGCCCGAAGGGCGCTGCCTGCCCCCCTCCGGGGGGTAGCGAACGCAGTGAGCATGGGGGGTCGTACCAGCGCCCGCGCGGCCGCCCGAAGGGCGCTGCCTGCCCCCCTCCGGGGGGTAGCGAACGCAGTGAGCATGGGGGGGCCGTAAACATCACGCGCCGATTTCGTGGAAGAGCTTCCGCTTGAGGTTGCCCAGGAAACCGACCTTGGGTCGCTTCGGCGGGATGTCGCGGATCGCCTTTTGCAATGCGAACACCGACTGCGGGCGCTCGAGAGGATCGAGGCGCAGGCACCAGTCGATCACTTCGAGCACGTTATCGGAATACTGGCCCGACCAGATCTTCTTCGCGGAGACGAGATGGTCTTCCTGCTGCCGCGCATCCGCGGCCTGCGGCGCGAACGCGGCGAGGCACGCGAACATGCTCGCCCCCACGCCGTAGACGTCGGTCCACGGACCGAGCCGGTCCGGGTCGCGATACTGCTCGGGCGCGGCGAACCCCGGCGTATACATCGGCGCGAGCTTGGGACGCTTCGTCGTCAGCGTCTGGCGCGCAGCGCCGAAGTCGAGCAGCACCGGACTGCCGTCCGTGCGCAGGTAGATGTTGGCGGGCTTGATGTCGAGATGCAGCAGCTTGTGGGTGTGCACCTCGCGCAGTCCGTTCAAAAGGTGCATGAAGACGTGACGCACCAGGCGCTCGGACATCTGGTCCTGGCGCATCTGGATCTGCTGCTGGAGCGTGCGGCCGCGCTCGTAACGCATGACCATGTACACGGTCTCGTTGGCGCGGAAGAAATTCAGCACGCGGACGACGTTCGGGTGAGTGATCTTCGCGAGCGCGCGGCCCTCCTCGAAGAAGCATTTCATCCCGTACCGGAACGACGCCATGTTCTCCGCCGACGTCGCGCGGACGATGTCGCCTTCCGTGCGCAGCACCAGCGAGGACGGCAGGTATTCCTTGATCGCGACGGGCACGCCCGTCTCGTCGAACGCCCGATAGACGATCGAGAATCCACCGCGACTGATCTGACGGTCGATCCGATAGTTGAGGAGCTGGTACCCGCCGGAGAGGGCCTGATTGGTGACGGGCATGGGCGCAGGTTGGGGAAACGCTAGTCGCGCAAACGGGTTGCAATTCGCATGCCAAAGCGCCGATGCGCGCTTGCGCCACCCGCGGATAACGCATACATTCTCCGGATGAACGCCCTCAAAGTAAAGCTGGAAAAGTTGGCAAAATCCGGCCGGTTTTGCCGATGATCCTGAGCATGACCGGATTCGCGGCAGTTGCCGCGGAGCTGCCCGGCGTCGCGCTCGCTGTCGAGCTACGCTCCGTCAACCACCGCTATCTCGACCTCCAGGTCCGGCTTCCTGACGAGCTCCGGGGCATCGAATCCTCGCTGCGCGAGCAACTCGTCGCCGAGCTGAAACGCGGCAAGGTCGAATGCCGGGTGTCGCTCAATCGTACCGCCGCGGGCGCCGCCGGCCTGGCGGTGGACCGTGCCCGGGTCGCCGAACTCGCCAAGGCGGCGGCCGACGCGACGTCGAGCGCGCCGGGGGCGAGGCCGCTATCCGTCGGCGAAATCCTGCGCTGGCCCGGGGTGATCGCCGAGCCGACGGTGCCGCCGGACCAACTTGCCACCCATGCGAGAAAGCTCGTCGGACAGGCGTTGGCGGAGCTCGGCGCGTCACGCTCGCGCGAAGGCGTCAAGCTCGTCGCAACCCTCGTCGAGCGCTGCGAGGCGATCGAGGCGCAGGTCGCACGGGTCGCACCGCGCATTCCGGCCATCCACGCGGCCTACGTCGAAAAACTATCGGCCCGCCTGAGGGAAGCCGGACTCGACCCGGACCAGGACCGCCTGAAACAGGAGCTCGCGCTTTTCGCCACCAAGGTCGACGTCGCCGAGGAACTGTCCCGGCTTTCGACCCACATCGCCGAGGTGCGCCGTGTCATCAAGGCCGGTGGCAGCGCGGGCAAACGTCTCGACTTCCTGATGCAGGAACTGCACCGCGAAGCGAATACGCTCGGTTCCAAATCCGTGGACGCGGAACTTTCGCAGGCGTCGCTCGAGATGAAAGTGCTGATCGAGCAGATGCGCGAGCAAGTGCAGAACCTCGAATGAGTGAGTGGGGCGAAGCCCAGGCCCGAAGGGCGCGTCCACGAACGATTGAGGGGGCCGACACGAGGCCGATCATGTTCCTCAACCGTAGGCAGAGGCCGCGGGAATGACGGCAGGCATCGGGCCTACCAGGGCCCCGCCGGCCTCCGGTTGCCTGTTCGTGCTCGCCGCGCCCTCGGGCGGCGGCAAGACGAGCCTCGTTGCCGCGTTGCTCGAGCGCGAGCCGGGTATCCGCCTCTCGGTGTCTTACACGACGCGCGCGGCGCGCCCCGGCGAAATCGACGGTCTGCACTACCATTTTGTGGACGAGCCGCGCTTTCTCGCACTCAAGGCCAACGACGTATTCCTTGAGCACGCGTTCGTGCACGGGAATTGGTACGCGACGTCGGCCACATGGCTCACCGAACAGGTGACTCAAGGCCACGACGTGCTGCTCGAAATCGACTGGCAGGGCGCCGGACAGGTGCGCCGGCTGATCCCGGACGCCGTGCACGTTTTCATCCTGCCGCCGTCGCTCGCATCGCTGAAGGAGCGACTGGAGAAACGCGGACAGGACTCCCCCGAGGTCATCCGAAGCCGTCTCGACGCGGCGCGCGAAGAGATGCGCCACTGTACCGAGTTCGATTATGTTATTATGAATCAGGACTTTGCACGAGCCGTCGACGACCTGTGCGCAATCGTACGCGCGGCGCGCCTCACGGCGCCTCGGCAATCGGTTCGCCACGCGCATCTCCTGCAGCGACTCATCGAAAACTGACCCCAGAGGATTTATGGCCCGCATCACGATCGAAGACTGTCTCGCCAGGATTCCCAACCGGTTCGAATTGACCCTTGCGGCCACCAACCGAGCCCGCCAGATCTCGGCGGGCAGCTCGGCACTCGTCGACACGGACCGCGACAAGCCGACCGTCGTCGCGCTGCGCGAAATCGCGGCCGGCAAGGTCGGCATCGAAATGCTGCTCAAGGCGCCCGTCTGACGCGGTGCCATCGGCGGCAATGAGGCATGCCGGAAATAGCGGAGTTCACGCGGCACCTCGGCAACTACCTGCCGCCGCCTGACGTCGCGCTCGTCGAGCGCGCGTTCCAGTTCTCCGATTCCGCGCACCGCGGCCAGTTCCGCAAGTCCGGAGAGCCGTACATCACGCACCCGCTGGCGGTCGCCAGCATTCTGTCGCAATGGCGCCTCGACGCACAGGGGCTCGCCGCCGCATTGCTGCACGACGTGATGGAAGACACCGCGATCACCAAATCCGAGATCGAGACGTCGTTCGGCAAGCCTGTCGCCGACATGGTCGACGGCGTTTCGAAGCTCGACCAGATCGAGTTCACGTCGCGCGAAGACGCGCAGGCCGAGAGCTTTCGCAAGATGCTTCTCGCGATGGCGCAGGACGTGCGCGTCATCCTGATCAAGCTCGCCGACCGGCTTCACAACATGCGCACGCTGGACGCGATGGCGCCGCCTCATCGGCGCAGGATTGCCCGCGAGACGCTCGACATCTACGCGCCGATCGCGAATCGGCTCGGCCTGAACGCCCTCTATCTCGAGCTGCAGGACCTCGCGTTCAAGCACCTTTATCCGATGCGCTTCCGGATCCTCGCCAACGCGATCAAGGCGGCGCGCGGCAACCGGCGGGAAGTGATGAACCGGCTGCTCGACGTGATCCGGGACTGCTTCGTCAAGGCGGGCATCACCGCGGTCGTTTCCGGGCGCGAGAAGACGATCTACTCCGTCTACAAGAAGATGGGCGAGAAGCACTACACTTTTTCGCAGGTCTTCGACATCTACGGCGTGCGGGTGCTCGTCCCCGACACGACCACGTGTTACGCGGCGCTCGGCGTGCTGCACGGCATGTACAAGCCGATTCCCGGCAAGTTCAAGGATTACATCGCGATCCCGAAAGCCAACGGCTACCAGTCGCTTCACACCACGCTGTTCGGTCCCTTCGGCACGCCGCTCGAAGCGCAGGTCCGCACCCACGACATGCACCGGGTTGCCGAGGCGGGCGTGGCCGCGCACTGGCTCTACAAGCAGGGAGGCGAACTCGACCTCGCCCAGGCGCAGCGCGAGACCCATCGCTGGCTGCAGAGCTTGCTCGAAATCCAGTCGGAGTCGCGCGACTCGAAGGAATTTCTCGAGAACATCAAGGGCGATCTCTTCCCCGACGAGATCTACGTGTTCACGCCGAAGGGCAAGATCATGGCGCTGCCGCGCGGGGCGACCGCCGTGGATTTCGCCTACGGCGTCCACACCGACGTCGGCCACCATTGCGTCGCCGCCCGGATCAACTACGAATTGATGCCGCTTCGAACCGAGCTCAAGAACGGCGACCACGTCGAGGTCCTGACGTCGCCGACCGCGCGGCCCAATCCGTCGTGGCTTTCGTTCGTGGCCACGGGCAAGGCACGTTCGCGGATCCGCCATTTCCTCAAGGGCCTGCAGCAGAAGGAGTCGGCCGCGCTCGGCGAACGCCTGCTCGATCAGGCTTTGGCGACCCTACGCGTCGCGCCGGAATCGATCACGTGGGAACGCTGGGAAGCGCTGCAAAAGGAATTCGGCGCTAAGAGCCAGCTCGACATCCTCGCCGATATCGGCCTCGGCAAACGCCTGTCGTTCGTCGTCGCGCAGGCGCTGACGCGGCCCAGCGGCAAAGGCGCCGACGATGCCGCCGCCGCGACGACCGCGAATCCCGCCAAACCGTCGGCGCTGACGCTGCGCGGCGTCGAAGGCGTTGCGATCCAGTATGCGAAATGCTGCCGTCCGATTCCCGGCGACGAGGTCGTCGGCCAGTTTCGCCGGGGCCAGGGCCTGTCAGTGCACATTCGGGATTGCGTCACGCTGAGGAAGCAGCGGGGCGACACCGAGCAGGTCGTCGATGTCGAATGGGCGAACGACGTCGAAGGCGTGTTCGACGCCGGCATACGGCTGTTGGTGGCGGACCGGCGTGGCTTGCTCGCTGACCTCGCGACGACGATCGCCGACAGCGAGGCCAACATCGACAACGTGTCGATGGAAAGGCCCGACGGCATCGGGCTGATCGCAATGTTCTTCAGCGTCCAGGTCCACGACCGCAATCACCTGGCGAAGGTGATGCGCGGAGTGAAGCGCGTGCCGGAGGTCCGGCGCGTACAGCGCGCGAGGACGTAGCGGCGCAGCAGGCGAGTGTGTCGGCCGCCTGGCGTTACTTCGGCGGCCGCGGCCCGGCCGGGGCGGCGTACCACTTGTCTTTCGGCACGAGTTTCGACTCCGTGGGATCGCCGAGATAATGCGGCGACATGATCTGCACGCCGTGCTCGTTGAACACGTCCTGCACGTTGCCGTGCAGGTTCGAGAGCACCTCGGCGCGCGGGCGCGGATCGGTCTGGATCGCCTGGCAAACCAGTCGGTACTCCACGTAGAAATCGGCAAGCGCCGTCTGGTACACGCGCGGCGCGGGATCGGCCAGCACTCCTTCCGTGCGCCGCGCCGCCTCGATCAGCATCGCGTGCACCTGTCGCCATGGCGCGTCGTAGCCGATCGTCACCACGGTGTCGAGCACGAAACCGTGGCCTTTCACCACGCGCGAGTAGTTTCGGGTGACCGAACCCAGCACCAGCGCGTTGGGCAGGGTCAGCTCCTCCCCGAGGCCGGTGCGCAGACGGGACGTGAACATCCCCAATTCGACGATCGTGCCCTCGTGATCGGCGACGCGCACGTACTCGCCGGGTCGAAAGGTGCGCGTAAACATCAGGATGAGCCCACTCGCCGCCTGTCCGACGATGCCGGACGCGCCGATGGAAACCATCAGTCCGACGAGTACCGAGAGGCCCTTGAACGCCTCGGTTCCCGATCCCGGAATGTAGGGATACGCCATCACCAGCGCGAAGATCCAGACGGCGATGGCCGCGAGCCGTCGCGTCGGCCGCGCGCTGTCGGCATCGAGCCAGGCCACGCGCACGCGCCCCGCTTGGACGCCGTCGAAGAAGCCCTTCAGCATGCCGGTGATTCCGCGCGCCACGAAAAAGATGGCTATGGCGATAAGGAGGTCGGGCATCGCCCCGGCGACCGAAGTCAGCACGTCCACGATGGCGTTGACGAGGAACGAGTTGAGGTGCTCTCCCCAGGGACGCGTGTACGGGAAGCGGCTCAACACGTACCCGAACCACTCGTACGTGAGGAGCAGGACGAACACCCAGAAGCCGAGTTGCAGCAAACGCCGAACGAAACGCTGGGCACGCTCCCGCTGCACGAATGCCGAGCCGCCGATCTTGAGCTGGCCTGCCGTCGAATCGGCTACCTCCAACATCCGTCCGGTCACCGCATGCCCGACGCGGCGCAGCACCCACAACAGTAGGACATAGACGAGCGTCGCGCCCATGGCCCAGAGGGCGGCCATCAGCATCCGGCGCCCGTCGCGCGCTTCCTGTGTTTCGCCGATCGTCCGCTCGAGCGCGCGCACGGCGTTGCGCACGGTCTCCGCGAACGTCTCGCCGCTAAGCTTGTCGGCATCGTCCCGCGTCAGCATGAACGCCAGCATGCCGTCGACCTTGACGGCGTCCCCCGGCTCGAGGCTCTCCACCGAAACCGCGCCCGGACCACCACGCTCCAACACCTCGACGACGCGCTGATGGGCGGCCTTCGCACGGTCCTCGGGCGAAATGCCCAGGAAGGGCGCCCGGAAGGTGACGATCGGCCGGTTGAAGATGACGACCGTGTCCTCCGACCGCAGGCTCGGGGTGCGGCCGATCTTGACGGTTTCGGGTTTTGCCGCAGCGGCGTCGGACGCGACGCGACGCGCGCTGCCATCGTCGGCAGCGAAGGCGGCGCCGCTGACCGCAACCGTGAAGACAACGAGTGCGGCGAATGCCGCTCGCGCGAGGTCCCGCACGTATCGATTCACGGTTCGCAACGGGCGGCGCTCGGGTAGCGGCGGCGCCGCCCGCAGGATCAGACCGGCTGCTTGGCGAGGAGTTGCTGCAGTTCGCCCGACTGGTACATCTCTTTCAGGATGTCGCAGCCGCCGACGAATTCGCCGCCGAGGTAAAGCTGCGGGATCGTCGGCCAGTTCGCGTAATCCTTGATCCCCTGGCGGATCTCGGGATCCTGCAGCACGTCGACCGCCTGATAGTCGGTGACGCCGCAACGCTTGAGGATTTCGACGGTCGTCGCCGAAAAGCCGCATTGCGGAAACTGCGGCGTGCCCTTCATGTACAGCACGACACGGTTGGAAGTGACCTGCTCGCGAATCTTGTCCTGGATGCTCATGGGATGCTCCACGCTTCGAAGTACGGAAACCGCCTATTCTAGCGCAACGGCCCCGTACGGGTTCACTCCTTGACGGCGCCCGTAAGGCCGGACACGTAGTACTCGACGAAGAACGAATAGAGAACGGCGACCGGAAGCGAGCCGAGCAGCGCGCCCGCCATCAGCGATCCCCAGTGGTAGACATCCCCTTCGACCAGCTCGGTGACGACGCCGACGGGCACCGTCTTCACCTCCGACGACGAGACGAACGTCAGCGCGTAGATGAACTCGTTCCACGACAGCGTGAAGGCGAAGATTCCCGCGGAAATGAGCCCGGGCACCGCAAGCGGAAGGATGATCTTCACCAGGATCTGGAGGCGGGTTGCGCCGTCGATCAGCGCGCACTCCTCGAGCTCCAGCGGAATCGACTTGAAATAGCCCATCAGCAACCAGGTGCAGAACGGGATGAGGAATGTCGGGTAGGTGAGAATCAGCGCGAGCCGCGTATCGAACAGCTGAAGCTTGTAGATGACCGCGGCCAGCGGAATGAACAGGATCGAAGGGGGAACGAGGTAGGCGAGAAAAATGCTCATCCCGACGTAGCGCGAACCATGAAAGCGCAGGCGCTCGATCGAGTAGGCGGCCAGAACGCTGGCGATGAGCGAGATGAACGTCGCGGTCACCGAGACGAGGATCGTGTTCCACAGCCAATCCGGATAGGCGGTGTCGAACAGGAGCTTCTTGACGTGCGCGAGCGTCGGATTCTTCACCCAGAACGGATTGCCCTCGCGCGACAAGAGTTCCTCGTTCGGCTTGAACGTCGTGACGATCATCCAGTAGAACGGGAACAGCAGCACGATCAGGAACACCGTTAGCGGAACGTAGACCGTCACGATCCGCCTCGGCAGCGAAACGAGGTAGTTCATCCCCTGCGAGTCGGCGGCCTCCGGCGCCGCTGCTTCGGCGCTCCGCCCTGTCATGCGTCCTCCCTGGCTTCGCCCGCCGCGCTCATTTGTCGGACCCTCCCTGTTGCCACGCGCGCCGCTGCAGGCCGAAGTAGCTGAACAGGATCGCCGCGATGAGAAAGGGCACCATCGCCGTCGCGATCGCCGCGCCTTCGCCGAGACTGCCGCCCGATATCGCGCGCTGGAACGACAGTGTCGCCATCAGGTGCGTCGAATTGAGGGGTCCGCCGCGCGTCAACACATAGATCAGCTGGAAATCGGTGAACGTGAACAGCACCGAAAACGTCATCACCACGGCGATGATCGGCGTCAGGAGCGGCAGGGTCACGTACCGGAACTGCTGCCAGTCCGTGGCCCCGTCGAGGCTCGCCGCCTCGTAGAAGGACGGAGAAATAGTTTGCAATCCGGCGAGCAGCGAGATCGCGACGAACGGCACGCCCCGCCAGATGTTCGCCGCAATCGTCGACAGGCGCGCGTGCCACGGCTGGCCCAGGAAATCGATGTACTCGCTGATGAAGCCGAGCCTCATCAACCCCCAGCTGATGATCGAGAACTGCGAATCGTAGATCCACCAGAAGGCGATGGCGGACAGCGCCGTCGGCACGATGAAGGGCAGCAGGACAACGGACCGGATCACCGCCTTGAACGGGATGTGCTTGTTGAGCAGCAGCGCGAGCCAGAGTCCGAGCCCGAATTTGATGACGCTGGCGACGACCGTATAGAACAGCGTGTTGAAGAGCGCGAGACGCGTGACCGCGTCGCCCCAGAGGAATTCGAAGTTCTCGATGCCGATCCACTTGCCGGGCCGGCCGATCTTGGTGTCGGTGAAGCCGAGGTACGTACCGAGGCCGAGCGGATAGGTCAGGAACAGCAGCAGGAGCAGGGCTGCCGGGAGCATGAACAGCAGCCCGAGAACCATGCGGTTGTCGAGGGCTCGGGACAGCGTGGACGTTGGGCTGGACATCGTGATCGACTAAAAGGTATTCACGCCGGAGCGGCCGGCAACGGGAGCATGGCACCCTCGACCGGATTGATACTGCACGAGTGCGGCAGGGGAACCCGGCAAGGAGTTTCGGCGCCCGCGCGGGTTGAACGTCGCCGGAAGGCGACGCTCGAACCCGTGCAGATAGTACGTCGTCCCGACAAACCGCAAAAAATTGCCGGAACGCCCAGCGGGACGACGCACTATCAGACCTTGTAGTACCGTTCGGCCCGCTTCTGCGCTCGCTCCGCCGCTTCCTTCGGCGTCTTCGATCCCGATGCGGCTTCCGCGACCATATTCGGAATGATGAAGTCCGCCTGCGCGGCCGCGGACGCATAGCCGAGCGTGCCCGCGTAACCGTTGGTGGTCATGTTCTTCATGCAGTCCCGGTATGGCGTTTTCTTCGGGTCCGCGGTCCAGAACGCGCTCGATTGGTAAGCTGCGAGCGGATGGCATACGTAGCCGATCGACGCTTCCTGCCACGGAACGTACTGCTCCTTTTCCATCATGAAGCGCAGGTATTCCTTCGCCGCATTCGGATACTTGGAGTACTTGAAGATCATCATCGGGAAGACGAGGTTCAACTCCCGGGACTTGCCGTCCACCCCCAGCGGGAAGGGTGCGTGCTGGATGTCATTGGCCATTTCCAGGAGCTTCGGGTCCGTCGACGTCTTCGCCGCGTAGTAGATCGAAATGCCGTTGTTGGTGAGCGAAACCTGGCTGTCGAGGAACGCCTTGTTGTTGTTCGGGTCGAGCCACGACAGCGTGCCGGGGATGAAGGTGTCGTACAGCTGCTTCGAATATTCGAGCGCGGCGATCGTCTCGGGGCTGTTGATGACGACGTTGTTCTTGGCATCCACCATCTTGCCGCCGAACGCCCACAGGAGCCAGAACGTCCAGTTCGAATCGCCGGTGGCATTACCCAGCGCGAAGCCGCACGGCGTGCCCTTGGCCTTCAGCGCCTGGCACAGCTTCAGGAATCCGGGCATGTCCTTCGGGACGGAATCGAAGCCCGCGGCCTTGACCATGCTCTCGCGGTAGACGAGCGTCGCGCCGGCGGCGCCCATCATGATCGCCACCCACTTCTTTCCCTCCATGCCGTACGCCTTCGCGGCGTCGTACCAGCCGCCGTACTTGTTGCCGAGGTAGTTGGCGAGATCCGTGACGTCGACCAGCTTGTCCGGATACTGATGCGCGTCCTCCATCGTGCTTATGATGATGTCGGGACCGCTGCCGACATTGGCGGCAACTGCCGCCTTGGGCCGGACATCCTCCCAGCCTTCGGCGTCGACGCGTACTTCGATGCCCGTCATCGCCGTGAACTTCTTCGTGTTCGCCGCCCAGACGTCCTCGTCGCCCTGAACGAATCGCTTCCAGCGCAGCACGCGGAGCTTGGCGCCCTTCTCGGGCACGACCTTGTATTGCTGGGCCGCGGCCTCGGGCGAGAACATGCCCGACCCCGCACCCAGTGCGGTACCGGCGGCGACGCCGGCGGTGGCTTTCAGGAAATCACGACGCTTGATGTCACTCATACATTCCTCCTGGGGTTGCGGGCATGGAGTCTTGTTGTTCGCCCGATCGACAACTCACGCGACGAGCCTCGTACCGCTCGTCGCGTCGAAAAGGTGCGCCCGTCCGAGATCGGGCGCGAGGTTGATCCTGTCGCCGGCGCGACAGTTGGCACGGTCATCGATCGTCGCCGTGACCTCCTGGCCATTGAAGCGACAATAGAGCTGCGTGTCGGCGCCGGTCGGTTCGACCACGACTACGTCCACCGGCAGCCCTCCGGCGTCGAGCGCGCAATGCTCGGGGCGCATCCCATAGAGCACCGGCTGGCCGTCGTCGGCGCGGGCGCCCTTCGGCGCGGGCAGCACCACGCCGCCGCCGAATTCGACGGTGATCCCGCCGTTGCCGGCGCGCGCCTTACCGGGAATCATGTTCATCGCCGGCGAGCCGATGAAACCGGCGACGAACGTGTTAGTCGGATGGTCGTAGAGGTCGAGCGGTCCGCCGATCTGCTCGACGACGCCATCCTTCATGACGACGATCTTGTCGGCCATCGTCATCGCCTCGATCTGGTCGTGCGTCACGTAGATCGACGTCGTCTTGAGACGCTGGTGCAGCTCCTTGATCTCGGTGCGCATCTGCACGCGCAGCTTGGCGTCGAGGTTCGATAGCGGCTCGTCGAACAGGAAGACCTGCGGGTCGCGGACGATCGCCCTTCCCATCGCCACGCGCTGCCGCTGCCCGCCGGAGAGCTGGCGCGGATAGCGGTCGAGATACGGCGCGAGGCCGAGGATCTCGGCGGCCTTTCCCACGCGCTCGTCGACGTCGGCCTTCGATCGCTTTGCGAGCATCAGCGCGAAGGACATGTTGTCGCGCACGGTCATGTGCGGGTAGAGGGCATAGTTCTGGAACACCATCGCGATGTCGCGTTCCTTCGGCGGAACCCGGTTGACGACGGTGCCGCCGATCGCGATTTCTCCGCCGCCGATCTCCTCCAGCCCGGCGATCATCCGCAACAGCGTCGATTTCCCGCAGCCGGAAGGCCCGACCAGCACGCAGAACTCGCCGTCGGCGATTTCGACGTCGACACCGCGGATGACGTGCGTCGACCCGAAGTGCTTCTGGACCGCCCGGATGCTGACTGCCGCCATGCGTCTCCTTGAGATGGGGATGCGCGCGTTACGGGGTGCGCGTGCCGGTCGAGATCACGTAATCCGGCCGCCCGGTCGCAATCCAGGTGACGATATTCTGCGCCGCCTTGCGCCGCAATTCCGCTTCCGCCTCGATCGAGTAGAACGCCGCATGCGGGGTGAGGATGACACGCGGGTGGCCGAGGAGCCTGGAATCGGCGGGAACCGGCTCGACCGGCAACACATCGAGCGCCAGACCCGAAAGCCTCCCGGCGTCCAGCGCGACCAGCGCCGCGTCGACATCGACGACGGCACCGCGCGCGGTATTGACGAGGTAGATGCCGGGCTTGCCCGCACCGAGCACCTTGGCGTCGATCATTCCGCGCGTCGTGGCGTTGAGCGGAACGTGCAGCGAAACGACATCGCTCTGCGCGAACAGGGCTTCGAGGCTGCGGCGCTCGACGTACGCCGGGAAGTCACCGTCGATGATGTAGGGATCGCACGCCATGACGCGCTTGAACACGTTGCGGCTCACGTGCGCCATCCGTTTGCCGATCCGGCCGAGTCCGACGATGCCGAGCGTCATGTCGCCGACGCGGTGCCGCGCGCCCGACGACAGGAAATGCCACTTCCCCGCATGGATGTCGCGATGGTACCCGACGACGTTGCGCACGAGGGCGAGCGCCAATGCGAGCGCATGCGTCGCGACTTCGCCGACGCCATAGTCCGGTGAATTTGCGACCCACACGCCGTGCCGGGCGCAGGCGTCGGTGTCGACCGTGTCGAAGCCGGCACCGATCCGGCTCACGATGCCGAGCTGAGGCAGCGAAGCGACGACGCGCTCGGTGATCGGCGCGTATTGCAGCAGGATTCCGGCGCAACCGCGCGCGGCCGCGATCACATCGTCCTCGGTCCTGCATTGCCCCATGACCACCTCGACGCCGGCCGCCGCGAACAACGTCCGCTCGAACTCGATTTCGTCGTAGTTGTTGTCGGCGTAGAGGACCTTGGGCATGGAAATTCCTGGGCGAGGCAGTCGGTCGGCGCAGTCGCATCCGCGCCGGGACGCGCAAAGGTACGTGCCACCCGGGGCAATGGTCAAGTGGCCTGACCCATTTCGGCCCTGGGGCCGGGTCTGCGCGCCTATAATTCCCGCCACGACTATCGGCGCCGATCGACCCCAGTTTGGAGACTCCGCGATGACCAAGCTCCTGCAGACGACGATCGCCGGCAGTCTGCCCAAGCCGTCTTGGCTCGCCGCGCCCAACGAGCTTTGGGCGCCATGGCGCCTGCCCGACGACACGCTCGCCGAAGGCATGCGCGACGCCGTCCGGCTCGTCCTGCGCGACCAGGAGCAGGCGGGCATCGACATCGTCAGCGACGGCGAGCAGACGCGCCGGCACTTCGTGACTACGTTCATCGAGGCGCTCGACGGAGTCGACTTCGCGAACAAGAAATCGGTGCGCATCCGGAATCGCTACGACGCCGACGTTCCCGTCGTCGTCGGACCGGTCGCGCGCCGGCGCCCGGTGTTCGTCGAGGCGGCGCGTTTCCTGAAGAGCGCGACCGACCGGCGGGTCAAGTTCACGCTGCCCGGACCGATGACGATGGTCGACACGCTTTACGACTCCCACTACAAGAGCCGCGAAAAGCTGGCCTGGGCGTTCGCCGAGATCCTGAACGACGAGGCGCGCGAAATCGAGGCCGCCGGTGTGGACGTCATCCAGTTCGACGAGCCGGCGTTCAATGTCTACTTCGATGAGGTCCGCGACTGGGGCGTGCGTACGCTCGAGCGCGCTGCTGCGGGACTGCGGTGCACGACGGCCGTCCACATCTGCTATGGGTACGGAATCAAGGCCAATATCGAATGGAAGAAGACGCTGGGCTCCGAATGGCGGCAGTACGAGCAGACCTTTCCGCTGCTCGCGCAATCGGCGATCCGGCAAATCTCGCTCGAATGCGCGAACTCGCACGTGCCCATCGAGCTCATCGGCCTCCTGGCCGGGAAGGACGTGCTGGTCGGGGCGATCGACGTCGCGACCGATCGGATCGAGACGCCGGAGGACGTCGCGGCCACGATCAGGGCGGCGCTGCGGCACGTGCCGGCCGAGAGCCTCTACCCGTGCACCAACTGCGGGATGGTGCCCCTGCCCCGGGAGATCGCCCGGGGCAAGCTCCAAGCCTTGGGCGCCGGCGCCGCGCTGGTCCGGGCCGAACAATCCGGCCACGGCTGACGGCGCCCAGGGGCCGTTACCCCTGTTTCGGCCCTACCGCGCCCCAAAAAGTCCGCTTTCGGACCCTAAAAATACCACTGGCGCGTGAGGGGTTAGTTGTGTATTCTGCCCCCGTGTTTTAGTTTCAAGGCAGCAAGTACGCCCTGTACGACCGCTTTGCAGTCGTTCCACCGTCGTTCTTTCCTTGAGATCAAAACATTGGCCGGGATCCGTCCCGATTTTATTTTGTTCGTGAGGAAATACTGAAATGGCAACAGGCACAGTGAAGTGGTTCAACGACGCCAAGGGCTTTGGGTTCATTACGCCGGATGGCGGCGGCGAAGATCTGTTCGCGCACTTCTCGGCGATCAACATGCCGGGCTTCAAGACGCTGAAGGAAGGCCAGAAGGTCTCGTTCGAAGTGACGACGGGTCCCAAGGGCAAGCAAGCGAGCAACATCCAGGCTGCCTGATCTCCCGAACATCGGAGCCAGCAGCCAAAAAAGCCGGGCGCAATGCCCGGCTTTTTCTTTGAAAAAATAGGGTCAGACTCGACTTTCTCTTGTGTCGCAACAACCGCACGGATTGCACAAGAAAGTCGAGTCTGACCCTATTTTTCCAGACCCTGCGTTTCTACGGATAGGCGCTGTCCAGGCAGGCGCGAAGCCTCGCCGCGGTCGTCGCGATGTCCCGCGTGATCGAGGTGAAGTGATCGCCCGGGATCGAATGCATTTCGACGTTCGGTGCGATTGCCGACCAGCCGAGCTCCGGGCGCAGATCCTTCATCGTTTCCGAGCGCAGCACCGCAAGCCGTCCCGGATAGGGGGCGGGGTCGTAGGCGGCGATGACGCGTCGATAGCGATTGAAGACGCTGTCGTCGGACGCGGGGGCGGGAGGCGACGCTTCCGCGGGAGCGCGCTTGCGCGGCGGCGGGTTGCCCATCGTCAGGCCGAGGCCGACGGGCTTCGCCCGCCAGGGTACGGTCGCGTCCATGATCACGACCAGCGGAACCTCCTCGTTCTCGGCAAGGAGCTGCCGCGCCATCTCGAGCGCGACCAGCGCCCCGTTGCAATGGCCGGCAAGGAAGTAGGGACCGTGCGGGCGGGCCTCGCGCAAGGCGACGAGTCGCTCACGGGCCATCGCTTCGATCGAATCGGGGATGCGCGGGTCCTCGATGCCGTGCGGGTGCACGGCGTAGAACGGCTGGTCGGGACCGAGTGCCCGCGCGAGGCCCTGGCTATAGAACCCTCCGCCGCTGAAGTCGCCGTGCAGGAAGAATAGCGGCGGCCGGACGCCGGTCTTGGTCACCGGCACGGCCATCGATCCGGTGGGGCGCGCGACGTCGCGCACCGTCTGGGCAAGACGCGCGATTGTCGGCTCGCTGAACAGCAGCGCGAGCGGCACCTTGCACCCGGTCGCACGCTCGACGGCGGCCATCATCCGCACGGCGAGCAGCGAATGTCCTCCGATCTCGAAGAAGTTGTCGTGGACGCCGACGCTGGCGAGCCCCAGCAGGTCCCGCCAGATCGACGCGATCGCGAATTCAAGCGGATCGCGGGCCGGCACGTGAAACCCCTTGCGCTGCAGCGCGAGATCGACCGGGTCGGGCAGCGCGCGCCGGTCGATCTTGCCGTTCGGCGTCAACGGAAGCGTCGGGAGCAGCACGATGCCGGCAGGAATCATGTAGTCAGGTAGCGACCGGCGCAGATCGCGCCACAGGTCGGCTGGAACCGGGTGCGCACCTTTCGCGGGAACCACATAGGCGGTAAGCCGCCGGCTCTCCGACGTGTCGCCGTGCAACACGACCACGGCCTCGCGCACGTTCGGCAGGCGCGCCAGCGCCGCTTCCACCTCTGCGGGCTCGATCCGGTGCCCGCGGATCTTCACCTGGCGATCGATTCGGCCGATGAATTCAATGGTGCCGTCGCCGCGATAGCGCCCCCGATCCCCCGTGCGATAGACCCGCGCCCCGGGCGTCGGATCGAACGGATGCGCGATGAAGCGCTCGGCCGTGAGGTCGGGGCGGCCGAGATACCCGTCCGCAAGGCCCGGACCGCCGATGTGGATCTCGCCCGGGATGCCGGGCGGGACCGGTTCTCCGTGCGCGTCGAGCAGATAGACTTCGGTGTTGGCGATCGGCCGGCCGATCGGCAAGGTCGCGACGTCGCGGTCGGGCGCCCGGACTTCGTGCCAGGTCGCGAACGTCGTCGTCTCGGTGGGGCCGTAGACGTGCAGCAGGCGCGCCGGACGCCCATCGCGCAGTGCGACGTCGACCCAGCGCGGCTCCACGGCCTCGCCGCCGAAAAGGACCTGGCGCCCGCGCAGCGCGGACGGCGCATCCTGCGCAATCTGGTTGAAGAGCGCCGTGGTCAGGAACATCGTGGTCACACCCTTGCCATCCAGAGCTTCGGCGAAACCGCGCATCGACAGCACGGCGTCGCGCGGAATGATGGCCACACGCGATCCGTTGAGTAGCGATCCCCACAGTTCGAACGTCGCCGCGTCGAACGCGGGGTTCGACAGGTGGGCGACCGTGTCGGCGGCGCCGAGTCGCACGTAGTCCGTGCAGCAGGCGAGCCGGACGACGGCGCGATGCGGAATCGCGACGCCTTTCGGGACACCGGTGGACCCCGAGGTGTACATGACATAGGCGATGGAATCGCTGACAGGTTCCGGCCATGGCAACGGGGCGTCGTCACCGCCCTCCTCTGCCCCGGCAACGAGCGTCACGACGGGTCGCCTCGAGCCCGACATCGCGAGGGCGAGGGAATGCGCCGCATCGCCACTGGTCACGATCGCGGCGGCCTCCGCATGCGTCAGTGTCGCTGCCAGCCGCTCCGGCGGATGCGTCGCGTCGAGCGGCACGTACGCGCATCCGGCATAGAGAACGCCGAGGCATGCGACGATTTCCTCGGTCGAGCGCTCGATGCAGACACCGACCCTGCCCCCCGGCTCGACACCGAGCCCGGCCAGGCGAAACGCGAGCCGCCTTGCGCGGCGATCGAGTTCCGCATACGTCAGCGTGCGCGGGCCGTCGATCACCGCCACGGCGTCGGGCGTGCGTTGCGCCTGCTCCGCGAAGAGCGCGGTGATCGGCCGGTCGCCCGGAAACGCCGTGCCGGTCCGGTTCCAGTCGACGATGATCCGCTGTCGCTCCTCCGCCGTGATGAACGGAAGCCGCGAAATCGGCCGGTCGGGATCGCGCGTGGCCTCCTCCAGCAGCGTCACGAAATGCGCGCCCATTCGCTCGATGGTCGCCTCGTTGAAGAGGTCGGTGTTGTATTCGAGTTCACCGGTCAGGCCTTCGTCCTCGACGTAGAGCAGAAGGCTCAAGTCCGCCTTCGCCGTGGTGTTGCGGATGCGAATCGGTATGCAGATGAGTCCTGCCAGCTCCAGCGGCGGGGTCTCCGGTTCCTGTAGCGTGAACATCGCCTGGAACAGCGGATCGCGGCCGGGGTCGCGTTCGGGAGCAGCGACTTCGACGATGCGCTCGATCGGCAGATCGCGATGCGCGTAAGCCTCGGTGGCGCTGACCCCGGTCCGATGCAGCAGTCCCGCGAACGTGGGGTCGCCGGACAGATCGCCGCGATGCACGACGATGTTGACGAAGAATCCCATCAGGTGCCTGAACTCCAGCGGGCTCCGCGCCGAAACCGGCGAGCCGACCAGCACGTCGTCCTGCTGCGCATACCGTCCGAGCAACACCTGGAATGCCGTCAGCAGCGTCATGTGCAGCGTCACGTCGGCGCTGTCGGCAAGCGCGCGAAGCAGGCGCGTCAGTTCGGCTCCGATCCGAAACGACGTCCACGCGCCGTTGGAGTGCCGCATGACGGGCCGCAGCCGGTCCGTCGGCAACGTCAGCGCCGACGGAGCGCCGGCGAGTCGCTGCCGCCAGTAGGCAACGAGCAACTGGGCGCGCTCCGGCGTCGCGCGCTCGCGCTCCCAGGCGACGTAATCGGCGTGCTGAACCGGCAGCGTCGGGAGTCCAGGGGTCCTGCCCTCCACGAGGGCGTCGTAGGCGACGCCCATTTCATGCGCAGTGATCCTGCCGGATTCGCCGCCGCAAACGGCGTGGTGCCGCGCGATAACCAGTACGTGCTCACGCCCGGTAAGCCGTAACACGCGCGCCCGGCTCAACGGGCCTGTCGAGAGGTCGAAAGGGCGCCGGATTTCTTCGCGGAGTCGCCGCGTCAACTCGGCTTCGCGCTCCGGCGTGGCGAGGCCGCTCAAATCGGTCAATGCGAATTCGACGTCGCGCCGCGGAACGATCCGTTGCCACGGCTCCCCGTCGACCGCGACAAACGTCGTGCGCAGGATTTCGTGTCGGTCGACGACGACCTGCAGGGCGCCGCGAAGGGCCGCGAGGTCGAGGGCGCCCGAGATGCGCCACCCGATGGCGACGTTGTAGTCCGACCGCCCGGGCTCGAGCTGGTCGAGAAACCAGAGGCGCGCCTGTCCGGACGACGCGGGCGCGACCTTTGTTTCCGACAACGGTAGGTGGTCCGAAGCAATCATGGCGCGTTCCCGGATTCCAGGACGGGTCCACCGGCGTGCCGGCGCCGGGTCTCGTTCACCGGCGGGACGCGTATTTTCGCATGCCCGGAGCTATCATGTCGCGGTCGGACGCAAGTCACCGTGAGGAGGAGGCGACATGAAGTCCCGCGTCATCGCTTCAACAGGATTCTCGTTGGCCCTGTCGTTCTCCGGATTCGGGAGCGCTCCCGCGTCCGCCGAGGAGTTCCTCGTCGGTGTCGAGGTGCCGATGTCCGGCGCACTGGCGCGCGTGGGGACGGGGATGAACGAAGGCATCAACGTCGCCGTCGACGTCTTCAACCGAAAGAACGGCAAGCACACGATCAAACTCGTCACGGTCGACGACGAGTCCTCGCCGGCCAAGGCGGTCGCCGCCGTCGAGAAGCTCGCCTCGCAGAACGTCGTCGCGATCACCGGCGGCTACGGCTCCGGCAACATCGGGCCGGCCTCCGACGCGGCGAACAAGGCCGGCCTCGTCTACATCACGTCGGGGGGCGTCGACGAAGCGCTGACGCAGCGTGGCTTCAAGACATTCTTCCGGATCAACAATACCGCGGGCTACTCGAAGGCGATGCTGGGCCTACTCGCCGACATGGGTGCGAAGAACGTCTCGATCGTCTATCTGACCAAGGAGGCGACCTCCGATCTCGCGAAGGATGTCGAGAAGGCGCTCAATGCCAAAGGGATCAAGGTGACGATGCACGCCTTCGACCCGGCGATCACTGACTTCAAGCCGATCGTCAACAAGATCAAGCTGCAGGACAAGCCCGACGTCATCGCGATGTCCGGCTACGAAAACGATTACGTCGGCATCCTGCGGGCGGCAAAGGTGCTGAAACCCGACGTCAAGGCGCTGGTCGGCGTCTGGTCGCTCGCGACCTCGAAGATGGGCGACGATTTTCCCGACCTGATGGGAAACGTCTACGGCACCGCGCTCCTCCCGTTCCCCGCCGAGTTCACGACGGCCGACGGCCGTGACTTCGCCGAGGCGTACAAGAAGCTCTACGGAAAGGAGCCCGACTACCTCGGCCAGTTCGGATATGTGCAGTCGCAACTGCTGTTCGAGGCGATCGTCCGCGCGTTCGATGCCGGCACATTGAAGGCCGGCGGCATTGCGACCGAACTGCGCAAGTCGAGCAAGGACACGCTGATCGGCAAAGTCACGTTCGACGACAAGGGCGACAATCCCAACTTCGCGCACCGCATGGGCCAGCACCAGGGCAAGAAGATCGCCATCGTCTGGCCGAAGGAATACGCAACCGGAAAGATGACCTTCCCCGGCGTGCCGTGGTGACCTCCGCGGAAGGGGCGGGATGAGGCGCCGTTGAGCGAGCTCGTCCTGCAGGCGCTCTATTCGGGCGTACTGACCGGGAGCTCGTACGCGCTGATCGCGCTGGGTCTCGCGCTGGTGTTCGGCACGATGAAGGTCATCAACCTCGCCCACGGCGAGCTCGTGCTTCTCGCGGCGTACATCGCGTACACCTGCGAATCCGCGTTTCATCTCGATCCCTTGCTGTCGATTCCGGCCGCCATCGCGATCGTCTGCATCGCGACGACGCTGACCTACGCGCTCGTCAGCCGGATCGGTTCGGACCGAGAGCTCAATTCGCTGCTCCTGACCTACGGCATCGCCGTGATGCTGACCAACGGGACGCTGCTCGTCTGGAAGGCGGACATCCGCTCGACGAAGACGCCCTGGTTGCAGGACGCCGTCGTGATGGGACCGTTCTACGCGATGCGAAGCGAACTCGTGTTCTTCGTCGTCAGCCTCGCATTGATCGCGATGCTCTGGTGGTGGCTCACGCGAACCTGGGCCGGCCGGGCCGTCCGCGCCGTCGCGTCGAATCGCGACGCGGCGAAGCTGATGGGGATCGACCCGCGCCGCGTCGAGCGCGTTTCGTTCCTCGTCGCGGGGCTCCTCGCCTCGTTTGCCGGCGTGGCAATCTACACCGTCGGCGTCATCCAGCCTTCGCTCGGCACGAGCCTCACGGTCAAGGCATTCGTCATCACCGTGCTGGCCGGCATGGGCTCGGTGCCGGGCGTGCTTGTCGGAGCGCTGCTCCTCGGGGTCACCGAGTCGCTGACGACGACCTTCCTGAGCTCGGCGCTCCAGGAACTCGCCGGCATGGTGCTGTTCCTTCTCGTCCTGTTCGCCCTGCCAAACGGCTTGTTCGGCGCCTCGATGAGGCGGCGGGTGCGCTAGTGGCGGGCGCCAGCGCGAAAACCGCGTCGACCCGCACCCTGCCGTGTGCGCTGGCCGTGGCGGCCGCGCTCTACATCGCCGTGCCGATCGCGTTCGCAGGCAATCTCTATCTGATGAGCCTCGTCGTCGCCGCGTTGACGATCGGCGGCGTTGCGCTCGCGTGGGCGCTGCTCGGCAATCTCGGGGGCCTCGTCAGTTTCGGCCACGCGGCATTTTTCGGTGTCGGCTCGTACGCGTCGGCGATCCTCGTGATGAAGGCCGGCTGGCCGATCGCACCCGCCATGCTGGCGGGCGGCGCCTGTGCGGCGCTCTCCGCGGTGCTGGTCCTTCCGGCACTCCGGCTTCGCGGCCCGTATTTCGCCCTGGCGGTGCTCGCCTACGCGCACATCTTCCGCATTGTCGCGACCGAATGGAAGTCGCTCACCAACGGCGCCGGCGGCATCGGGAGCATTCCCCGCTTCGGAATTGTCCTCGGCTACGACCTGTCGGGCAAGACCGGCGCGTACTGGATCGCACTGACGATCGTGCTCGCGTTCGCGCTCTGCTATCGCGCGGTGCGTGCGAGCGACTACGGGCTCGCGCTTTCCGCGATGCACGACAGCGAGGACGCGACGCGCGCCGTGGGCGTCGACAGCACGCTCTTGAAGGCGCTAATGCTGTTCCTTTCGGCGTTCATGACGGGTGTGATGGGGGCGTTCAACGCGCACTACATCAATTTTCTCGAACCCGATTACGCATTTTCCGGCCAGTGGACGATGCTTCCCATCGTCGCAGCGATCTTTGGCGGATACCGGACGATCACCGGACCTCTGGTCGGCGCCGTGGTCGTCTATCTCGTCGACCAGCTCGTATTCAAGGCGATGATGCCGATCGGCCACCAGATCATGCTGGGCGCGCTCCTTGGCGCGATGATTCTGTGCAGTCCCGGCGGACTCGTGCCGGTGCTCGCCAGGCGTCTTCGGGCAAGCCGGGTCCTTCGGTGGCGCGATGCTTGAACTCGCCGACATCGGCGTGCGCTTCGGCGGCCTCGACGCACTCAAGGGCGTGTCGATGCGGGTGGGCGACGGGGAGATCGTCGGACTGGTCGGTCCCAACGGCGCCGGCAAGACGACGCTCTTCAACGTCCTGTCCGGCACCGTCCGTCCGCATCGCGGGACGATTCGCTTCGACGGCGTCGACATCGGCGCCCTTCGCCCGCACGCGCGGGCCCGTGGCGGCCTCGGAAGAACGTTCCAGATCCCGCAGCCGATGCACACGCTGACCGTCGCGGAGAACCTGCGTGTCGCGCAGCGCTTCGGCGCCGGTCGAATCGACGCGACCGCCGCGGCCGAGCTCCTGGAGCTCGTCGGGCTCGAGCGCAAGGCCCAAGTCGATGCCGCAACGGGCCTGTCGTTGTCGCAGATGAAGGCGCTCGAAGTCGCGAAGGCGCTGGCGACGGCGCCGCGGGTGCTGCTGCTCGACGAAGTGCTGGCCGGGCTCGAAGCGCACGGCAAGCGGACATTCACGCGGCTGCTGGTCGAGGTCCACCGGCGGTTCCGGCTCGCGATCCTGATCATCGAGCACGACATCGAGGCCATCCGCAGCCTGTGTCCGCGCGTCGCCGTGCTCGACTTCGGCAAGTTGATCGCCGACGGCGCGCCCAGCGCGGTGTTCAACGATCCTGCCGTGGTCGCGAGTTACACAGGAAGGCCCGTCGATGCTTGAGGTCCGCGGCGTCCGTGCCGGTTACGGGGCGATCAACGTGCTGTGGGACGTCGACCTCAACTTCGGCGCCGGCAAGCTCACGACGATCATCGGTCCGAATGGCGCAGGCAAGACGACGCTGCTCCGCGCCATCATGGGTCAGCTCCCGGTCACGCAGGGCGCGATCACCCTGGACGGACGACGGCTCGACGGCACGCCGACGTGGCGGATGCCGGACCTCCGGATCGCCATGATTCCGGAGGGACGCATGACCTTTCGCGACATGAGCGTCGAGGAGAATCTGCTGCTCGGCGCTTATTCCGTCCGCCGGCAGGCGGGAATCGGGCGGCGGCTGGACGACGCCTACGCGACGTTTCCGCGACTGGCCGAACGTCGACGCCAGCTCGCCGGGTCGCTCTCCGGCGGCGAAGCGCAGATGCTGGCGATGGCGCGCGGCCTGATGGCGGAACCCCAGCTGCTGCTGATCGACGAGCCGTCATTGGGGCTCGCCCCGGTCATCGTCCAGGAGATCTTCGCGCTGATCGCGCGACTGAAGGCGCAAGGCCGCACCATCGTCCTGGTCGAGCAGAACACCGAGCGTGCGGTCGCGATCGCAGATGCCGTTTACCTGCTTCAGGGCGGCAAGGTCGTGCTTGCGCAGCCTGCGGCCGAGGTCGATCTCCACCGGCTGCATCGGCTCTATTTCGCCCGCTGATGGCGAGCGCGCATCGGCGGGCAGGTCAATTCCTCGCGCGCAGCAACCGCCAGACAGACCATAGTTCGTCGATCGTGCTGCGCGAAATCGTGAACAGTGCGGCGAAGAACAGCATCGCACCGATCGCCACCTGTTCGATCAGCTCGACAAGGACCGTCGAGCGCGGTACGAGGCGCATCGCGTCGAGCGCGAATAATGCGGCACCCATGAACACCGCGGCACCCGCCGCAGGAAGGAGCTGCGCTAGCGTCTTGCGCGGGTCGAGCTCGATCAGCCGCAGCGCGCGGTACGTCGACGCAAAGTGCGCAACGTTGAACAGCAGGACGCCGACCGCAACGCCCGCGGTGCCCCAACGGCTTCCGATAAGGACGGCGAGGACCAGTAGCGGCGTAAGCCACAGGCCGATCTTGAAATCGAGGTCCGGCCGGCCCTTCGCCCGGTAGATGTTGCTGAGCAGCGCCTGCAGCGCCCGCATGATTCCGACGATCGCGAGTATCTGGAGCAGCGGCACGACCGGGAGCCATTGATCGCCGTAAAGCGTGCGCACGATCGGGTCCGCGAGCGCGGCCATTCCGACTCCCATCGGCATCGCGATCGCCGCGAGCAGGCGAAGGCTTTTCAGCACGCCGTACTGGAATGCCGAATGGTCGGACTGGACCATCGAGTACGCCGGAAACAGCACGCGCTGCATCGCCGCGGCCATCCGGCTGCGCAGTTCCTCGGGCAGCGCGAGCCCGGTCTGGTAATAGCCCAACTGGGCCGCACCGAAAGCCCGGCCCACTGTCGCCGTGTCCACGCTCGACGCGATGAAGTTAAGCGCCGCCGATCCGAAATAGCTCCCACCGGTGCGCAAGTTGCGGCGGATGAAATCCATGTTGAAGCGGAACCGCGGCACGTACGGAATCAGGTACCAAACGAGGACGAACTGCGTCGCGCGGCCGGCGACGGTGGCCCAGACGAGGCTCCATACACCGAAGCCGGCCAAGGCGAGCGAAATGCTCACGGCGATCCGCACGAGGAGGTTCGCGAGCTGGCAAATGAACTCGTACCTGAACAGCAGGAGCCGGTAGACGATCGATTGGTGGATCGCCGAAACCTCCTCAAACAGGATCAGGCTCGACATGGCCCACAGGATCGGCGCGAGACGCGGTTCCCTGAATAGGTCCGCGGTGACGGCCGAACCCGCGATCAGCAGCGATACGATCATGACCCCGAGAAACACGCTGAGCCAGAATCCCGAATCGAGGTCGAGTCGGCGAACGTGTTGCTGTTGCACGAGGATCGCGGGCAGGCCGAACACGCACAGCATCGCCGCCAATTCGGTGACCACGGTCGCCATGGCGACGTACCCGTAGTCCGTCGGCGTCAACAGGCGCGCAAGAATCGCGGTCGAGCCCACCGTTAGCACGGCGCGTGCCACGATCAACGTTCCCATCCACGCCGCGCCGCGTACCACCCGGCCGCTCAGGTCTTCCGCATTCGGGCGGAAGCACACCCGCATGATCCGCGGGTCGCGTCCGGGCATCCTGATGGCCATGTCTGTCCCCGTTCGTTCACGCGGCAGCCGTCAGGCCGGCGGCGCGATGCCGATCCTGGCCCATGCCTCGAACATGCCTGCGGATGCGCCCCGTCGAGTCACCGGCGCGCGATCGTGCGTACGGCGCGCTCGAGACCCTCGCACCGTACGCTCAACCAGAGCTGGTTGCGCACATCCTCGCGGACATACCTCGCGGTCCCCGCGAATTGACGGACGAGGTGAACGCCGAGGTCGCCGATCGGACGCGACTCGATTGGGGTGCTCACGTCGACCGGCGGTACCGACAGCGGGTCGAAACGCGGTGCCGCGTCTTCGTAGAGAATCACAACGTCGTCGTCGCGAGCCGACAGCACCATGACGATCGGCGCGTCGCTTTCTCCGCGGTACCCGTGCACAACCGTGTTCGTGAACAGCTCCTCGACGATCAGCGCAAGCCGCATCGCATCGTCGCGGGTAATTCGATGGCGCGCACAGAAGGCCTCCACGAATCCGGCCGTCTCGGGCAACAGGCTCATCCGCGCCCCGAAAACCCGGCGGTCGCCGCCGACCATGGAAAGTTGTCCCGGCATGGGTATAGAATCGCCCCGTCTGCAAGGGATCCCAGGCGAGTATAAGTGGATCGCCGCGGCGTCCACGTTCCGCATCACCATCTTTGCGCAATTTCGGGGGGTTCCGATGACGATTCGACACGGTGATCTGCGTTGGTTTCTGGCGGCCGCATTCGCAGTGGGTGCCGTTGCTTCGGTCGATGCGACCGACATCGGGCAGGTCAAGGTCGCGAAAGGCCAGGTATCGATCGAGCGCGGAACCCAGCTGTTGCCTGGGACCGCCGGCGCGAGGCTGCAGACCGGCGACGTGCTGAAGACCGGCGCCGACGGCTCGGTGGGACTCACGATGACCGACAACTCTCTGCTCTCGGCAGGCCCGAACAGCATCCTGTCGCTCGATCGTTACGAATTCGACTCGACGACGAGCCAGGGCCAATTCGACGCATCGCTCTCCAAGGGCTCGCTTGCCGTCATCTCGGGCCGCATCGCCAAGCAATCCCCGGAAGCGATGAAGGTGCGCACACCCGCGTCGATACTCGGCGTGCGCGGCACCGAGTTCGTGGTCAGCGCGAATGACAACTAGCGGGTGGGTACGCTTCCGCTCGGGGATCGCCGCCGGCGTCCTGGCCGCATGGCTCGGCGGCTGTTCGTATAACACCGGCATCGTCGTCCTGCTGCCCGAAAAGGACGGCCGCGACACCGCCGTCGAGGTCACGCAGGGCGACCAGAAATACGTGCTCGACAAACCGTACGCCGCCACCCGGCAATGGCCGGCCGGCGCGCAAACCTACACGTCGGACCCGAAGGAAGTGCAGGCGCGCTTCGGCGCCGCGCTTGCCGCGCAACCCCGCCGCGCCACGTCGTTCACGCTGTACTTCGTCGAAGGCCAGGATGAATTCACCGTCGAGTCGAAGGCGGTCCTGGAAGGCATGTTCGCCGAGATCGCGAAGTACCCGGTGCCCGATCTCGTCGTCGTCGGCCACACCGACACGGTCGGGAACAACGCGGTAAACGACGCGCTTGCCCTTCGTCGCGCGGAAACCGTTCGCGCGGCGATTCTCGCCCGCGGCGTCGCCCCGGAAAACATCGTGGCGATCGGACGGGGCAAACGGGAATTGCTGGTATTGACGGCGGAAGGCGTCGCCGAGCCGCGCAATCGGCGCGTCGAGATTGTCGTTCGCTGATCCCGGGGGACGCTGACGCTTCGGCGGCTCGGGCGTCGATTCCGCGATCAGGCCTTCACGGGCGCTCCGTCGCCATCGGGGCCGTGCCAGCGCAGCACCAGCACCGTGATGTCGTCCGCGGGCTCGGTGCCGGCAGCGAACGCGTCGACATCGACGCGCAGCGCATCGACGACGGCGCCCGCGTTCGTATCGGGAGTCGCCAGTCGCTGCAGCAGCGCACGCACCCGGGCGCCCCCGTAGAGCGCGCCGACGGGACTGAGCGCTTCGGTGACGCCATCGGAGATGAGGCACAGCATTTCTCCCGGGCGGATCCGGCATTCGCCTCCCCGGTAGACGAACCCGTCCACGGCGCACAGTGGCGGCCCTCCGCCGTCTTCGATCCGTACCACCGTTGCGCCCACGGGATCCACGAGATACGGATTCTCGTGTCCGGCGTTGCAATAGCTCAAATCGCCGGACTCGAGATCGAGAACGGCGGCGAACGCGGTGACGAACAGCATTTCCGGATTGTCGCGCGAGACTTCCGCATTGGCCGCGAACATCAGCTCGCCGATGTCCGCGTCGGAGGTCCGCAGCATCGTGCTCTTGTACAACGCCTTGCTCACCGCCATGAAGATGCTCGCGGAGAGGCCCTTGCCGGCGACGTCCCCGACCAGGAAGAACAGATGCCGGTCGTCGAGGCGGAAAAAATCGTAGAGATCGCCGCCGACCTCGCGGGCCGGGATCATCACGGCGGCGAGATCGATGCGAGGGTCGTCGCGCAGGAGGTCGGCGCGCGGCAACGTCGCGATCTGGATCCGCTTCGCCGCGTCGAGCTCACCCGCAATGCGCGCGCTCTGTTCGCGCTCTCGCTGAACGATGCGCTCAAGCGAGCGTTTCTGCCGCGTCGCTTCGGCGAGCGTCAGCACCAGCAGGGTCACGAAGAGCAGCGCCAGGCCCAATCCCGGCACCGCTGCATCGAAGAGAAGCCGCTGCAGTCTGAACGCCAGATAGCCGGACAACACGAGCGCGGCGACGCAGCCGATGGCGAGCAGCACCGCATTGCGCGCGCTCCATCGCGGCACGGCGCACACGAGCAGACCGCCCAGCAGCAGGAACGTCAGCGCCTCCGCGCGCGACGCCCAGGCCGGGCGGCGCAGCAGCGTCTGATCGAACAGGTTTTCAAGAAGCTGCGCATGAATCTCGACGCCCGGCATCATCGTCCCCAGCGGGGTGGTCTTGTCCTCGACCATCCCCAGACCCGTCACCCCGATCAGGACGAGCTTGCGTTCGAGCTGCTTCGGGTCGAACTTGCCGTCGAGTATGTCGACCGCCGAGATGAATCGATCCGCGTTGTGCGGCGAATAGTAGACGCGAACGGCGCCGTCCTCCTCGGTCGCCGCGACGAACTTGCCCACTCCGATGCCCAGCACCGACGGGCCCGTGGTCATCAGCTTGAGCGACGGCGCGCCGACGGCGATCCGCAGCATCTCGACGGCAAGCGCCGGAACCAGCGTTCCGCCGACACTTGCAACGAGCGGAATACGGCGGATGACTCCGCCCGCGGGCTCGACCGAGATGAGGCCATGGCCGGATGCGGCCCGATCGAGCTGATCGAGACTCGTCACCACACCGGAGAACGACGGAACGTTCGGCACGACGCGCGCGGCCGCAGTCCCGTGCGAACCGAGGTCCGTGACGCCGAACGGCGGCGCTCGCAGCAGGGCTCCTGTCGGGGCGGCACTGCCGGCGATCGCCAGCACGATCGGCGCGCCTTCGAACGTGCGCGCGAGCTCTGCGTCGTGGGTCGAGAGCGCCTTGATCTGGCTCGCCAGCGCGGGATCGCTGTTTCCGGTGCGCGCGAGCAGCCGCTCGAGCGACAGGCCATCCGCCTCCGGCATCAGGATGTCGACGCCGATCGCCGCCGGTTGATGGCGGTTGATGTCGCGTATCAGCTGCGCGAGTACCGGACGCGGCCACGGCCACTGGCCGAGGGCCACCAGGCTCTTCTGGTCGATCTCGACGATCGTCGCCGGCATCGACGCGAGCTGCCGCGGCGAAATTGTCTGGTAGGCGTCGAACCACGCTGTCTGCGTGCGCGCGTTCCACGCCGGATTGAGCCAGATCAGCGCGGTGATGAGGAGGAGGAGCGGGACTGCGACGAGGCGAACGTTGCCGGACCGACGCGCGGCGGCCGACAGTGCCGCAGGAAACTTCACAACTCGATTTCCATCCCGTCGTAGGCGGCGCTCACTTGCATCGGCTCTCGCGTGCGAGTGATTTCCTCGAGGCGCTTCGTCTCCGCGAGCACGCGCGAGATCGCCTCGTCGTCGTTGGCGGGTTCGTGGTGGAACAGGCAGAGGTGGCGCACGTCCGCGAGCTGGCACAGCTCCACGCCGACGACGTTGCTCGAGTGCCCCCAGTCGGCCTTGACCGTGGTCGCTTCAGCAAGCGAATACATCGCGTCGAAGATCACGACGTCCGCGTCGCGGAAGAACTCGACGATGCTGGCGGTTTCCGTCGGGTCGGTGAGCTTGTGTTCGGAGTCGGTCGTGTAGACAACGGCTCGGCCCCCGCCCTCGAAGCGATAGCCGTACGAGTCGCCCGCGTGTCGCTGCAGCTTGGCCGTCACGCTCATGCCGGCGATGTCGTAACGCTTGCCGGGCTCGAGTTGGACGAACTCGATGTCGGCGCGCAAGTAGGAAAAATCCACCGGAAACGACGGATTGTCCTGCTGGCGCCGCAACGCCGATTCGAGCCAAGGGTGGCAACCGTAGAAGCGGACGCGGTTGCCGGGGATGTAGGCCGGCGTGAAGAACGGCAGCCCCATGATGTGGTCCCAGTGCACGTGGGACACGAAGATGTGGTACGTCTGCGGGGAGCCCGGGCCGTGACGGGCGATCGCCGCCTGGCCGAACGGCCGAAGGCCGCTGCCGAGGTCGCACACAACGTAGTCCGCCCCCCCGGTCTCGATCTCGACGCACGGCGAATGTCCACCATAGGTTCCGGAGACCTCGATGCCGAGCCCGTCGAGGTAATCGTCGATCTCGCCGTCCGAACCGAAAGTGCGCCCCGACGCGCCACGAAGTGCAGCGACGAGCTTCTGGCGAACCCCGGCTGCGGTCAGCGAAACCGGCAGGGACCCGCGCGTCCCCCAGAAGCGAATCCGCTTCATGACTTCCCGTCAGGGAGCCGCGTCGAACGCGGCAAGGGCCGGCGTCGAAATCTCTGCGACAGCGTCGCGGACCGACGGAAACACCTCGAGCACGCGGTCGAAGCGGCTGATCGCGAAGATCTCAACGACCACCGGCTGCAACGCGGCAACAGCAATGCGCGCCCCTCGTCCGCGCATCTCCTTGGCGGCGATCATCAGTACCCGTAGCCCGACGCTGCTGATGTAATCGACGCCGGCGAAATCCAGGACGACGCCGGTCTTGCCGGCGGCCGACTGCGCTACCAGCGGCGAGAGCGACTGTTCGAGATGGCTTGCCGCCGAATGGTCGATCCGGCCGATGGGGGTGGCCACGACGATATCGGCAAACTGTCGGCTCGAGAATTGCACGAAGGCTCCACCCCATCCTGCGTTGACGCGCGCGGCAAACCGTGCTGATTATACGGAACCTTTCGGCGCTTTTGGCGCACCCGCCGCTGCGCCGGCCACCCCTTCCTCTCAACGCCCCGTACATGTTACCGCCGCCGTCGCGCAATGCCCGCTGCCCCTGTGGCAGCGGAAAGCGTTACAAGGAATGCCACGGCGCGCTCAAAGTGCCCGCTGCCGACCTCACCCCCGCTCCCGACTTCGTCGTGGCCGCGCAGACAGCGATGAATGGTGGCCGCCCGGCCGAGGCGCTCGAGTGGTTGCGGCGCGCGCTTGCGGCGGATCCCGAGAGCGCCGAGCTGCTGCGGGAGTGCGCGCGGATCGAATGGCTGATGGGACAGACGGCAGGCGCGGCTCATAGCTGTCGCGCCGCGCTCGCTCTCGCACCTGCCGACGTCGCGGCGTGGAACCTGATGGGTGAGATCGAACGAGCGACGGACCCGGCTGCCGCCGAGGCGGCCTGGCGCCGCGCACTCGACGCGGCGCCGCGCAACGCCGAGGCGCACTTTCATCTCGGCAATCTTCACCGGGAACGCGGCGATCTCGACGGCGCCCTCCTCCACTTTGAAGCAGCCCGCGAGGCGACGCCGGAACACGCCGGACTCCTCAACAATCTCGGCCTCGTCCTCGAAGCGCGCGGCGACCGCGATGCCGCGGAGGATTGCTACCGCCGGGTGCTTGCGACGGATGCGCGTCACCCCGATGCCCTGGGAAACCTCGCGAACTCGCTGTTCGAGCGCGAAAAATTTCGCGAATCCGCCGCGACGTACGAGCGCCTCTTCGCCGTCCGGCATGATGTTCCGGCCCCGGTCTGGGTACGCCGCGGTATGGCGAGCCAGCGCGTAGGCGACTTCGAATCGGCGGAATCGTTCTTTCGCGAAGCGGCGCGCCTGCTGCCGGACGACGTGCGCATCCAGCACAATCTCGGCACCGTGCTGTCCGAGCTTCTGCGCTACGCGGAGGCCGAACCCGCGTGGCTTCGCTCCCTGGAACTTTCACCCGACAGCCCCTACGCGCTGTCGATGCTCGCGTACGGGCGCCAGCATCGCTGCGACTGGCGCGGACTAGGCGAACTGCACGAAAGGCTCAATCGCCTCCTGGAGTCGGACGAAGTCGCGACCGAGGACAGGGTCAACCCCTTCGCGCTGCTGACGATGCCGACCTCGCCTCGGGCGCAGCTGCGGGCGGCGCAACGCTGGGCACGCGGATTCGCGCCGGCAATCCCGGTTGCGCGACCCCCGGTCGACGCCGCGCCCGGCAAGAGGTTACGAATCGGATTCGTCTCGTCGGACCTCCGGATGCATCCGATGGTGTATCTGTCGCTGGAGTACTGGGAGCGCCTCGACCGCGACCGGTTCGAGACTTACGCCTACGGTATCAGGGAGCGCCACCCCGGTCCGCTCGGGCAACGCGTCGAGTCGGCATTCGATCACTTCGTCGACGTCGCCGACGCGCCGGTCGAATCGATCGGGGAGCGCATCCGGGACGACCGCATATCGATCCTGGTCGACCTCAACGGCTACACGCAGCACTCGCGCGAGCGGATCTTCGCGCTGCGTCCTGCGCCGATGCAAGTCCAGTTCCTCGGCTATCAGGGGACGCTCGGCGCACCGTGGTACGACTACGTGCTGGTCGATCATTTCGGCGCGCCGGAGGCGATGCAGCCGTACTTCACCGAGCGGCTGCTGTACCTGCCGCACGCGTCGTTCCCGAGCGATACGCGCCGCGCACCCGCCGGACCTCCCCCTTCGCGCGAAGCGTGCGGCCTTCCGCCGAACGCCTTCGTGTTCTGCTGCTTCAACAACGCGTTCAAGATCCTCCCCGATCTGTTCGCGGTCTGGATGAGGCTGCTCCGCGCAGTGGACGGCAGCGTGCTCTGGCTCCTCGAATGCGGCGCCGACGCGGAAACGAACCTGCGCCGCGAAGCGGCAACGATGGGGATCGATCCGGGACGCCTGATCTTCGCGCCGCGGATCTCGCCGGTAGAACGCCACATGGCGCGCATCGAAGTCGCCGACCTCTTCGTCGATTCGTACCCTTATGGCGCGCACACGACCGCGAACGACGCGCTGCTCGCCGGCGTGCCCGTGGTTGCCCACGTCGGACAGACGCTGGCGAGCCGGGTCGCCGGCAGCCAGCTCCATGCGATCGGGATGCCCGAACTGGTGACTCGGGACCGGGAAGGGTTCGAGACGCTCGCGCGGCGTCTCGCGCAAAGCCCGCGGGAGCTCGCCCTGCTTCGGGCGCGGCTCGCCGCGAATCGGACAACGCATCCGCTCTTCGATATGGCGCGCTACACCCGCGATTTCGAGGACGCTCTGCTCACCGGTTGGCGCAGCCTGAAGGGTCCGTAGCGCGGAACTCTCGAGCCCTATTGTTGATCAAATCAATCGGGTATAATGGCGTCGATCGATTCGATCGAGAGAATTGATCGACCGTAAGCAGCGCGCTTCGTCAAGTGCTTGATTTAATGAAAGGTTCAAGATGAGGCTCACGACCAAAGGGCGATTTGCAGTGACGGCGATGATCGACCTCGCGATGCAGCATGGCAGCGGGCCGGTCACGTTGGCCGAAATCAGCCAGCGCCAGAAGATTTCCTTGTCGTACCTCGAACAGCTGTTCGCCAAGCTGCGCCGCCGGTCGCTCGTCGACAGCGTTCGCGGGCCGGGCGGCGGCTATTGCCTCGCCAAGGACATGGGGGAGGTGTCGGTCGCCGACATCATTCTGGCCGTCGATGAACCCATCGACGCCACGCAATGCGGCGGCAAGGAAAACTGCCTGGACGATCACAAATGCATCACGCACGACTTGTGGGCCAAGCTCAACGACCACCTTCTGGACTACCTGCGCGCGGTGACGCTGAAGCAATTGGTCGACGGGCAAAAGGCCAAGGCGGCCGGCGTCGCGCCGGTCCAGGACATGCGCGAAACACTCCCCAAGCGAGTCCGGACGCCGGTCTCGGCTTGATCATTCGAGGTGGATGGCAATGGCGATCACACTCACTGAAAACGCGGCACGACATATCCGTGCGCAACTCGTCCAGCGCGGCAAGGGGCTCGGACTGCGCATCGGGGTCAAGAAGGTCGGCTGTTCCGGCTTTGCGTACACGTTCGACTTCGCCGACGAAGTCGGTGCGGGGGACTCCCTGATCGAAGCGCACGACGCCGCCGTCGTTATCGGCGGCGACAGCCTGCCGTACCTCGACGGCGCGCGCATCGATTTCGTCAAGGACGGGTTGAAGCAGATGTTCACGTTCGACAACCCCAATGTCGACAACACCTGCGGCTGCGGCGAGAGCTTCAGCCTCAAGGAAACGAGCAAGGCCTAGGCGCAGAGCGCACGAACCCAGTTCCTGTCCGGCTGCCTGTCGGAGCAAGACCCATGAGTACCGTCCTACAAAATCTGGTCAATCAGCCGTACCTGCACGGCTTCGTCACGGACATCGAGTCCGACGTCGCGCCCAAGGGGCTCGACGAAAACACGATCAGGATGATTTCGGGCAAGAAGAACGAGCCGCAGTGGCTGCTCGACTTTCGCCTCGACGCGTACCGCCACTGGCTGGGGATGACGGAGCCGACGTGGCCCAACGTCAGGTATCCGAAGATCGACTTCCAGGCGATCACCTACTACTCGGCGCCGAAAACGAAGGCGAAGTACGACAGCATCGACCAGGTCGACCCCGAGCTCCTGCGCACGTTCGAGAAGCTCGGCGTGCCGATGAACGAGCGCGCCAAGCTCGCCGGAGTCGCGGTCGACGTCGTCTTCGACAGCGTGTCGGTCGCGACCACCTACAAGGAAAAGCTGGCCGAGGTCGGCATCGTCTTCTGTTCGATCTCGGAAGCGGTGCAGAAGCACCCGGAGCTCGTGCGGAAATACCTCGGCACGGTTGTGCCCACCGGCGACAACTACTACGCAGCGCTCAATTCGGCGGTGTTCACCGACGGCTCGTTCTGCTTCATTCCGAAGGGCGTCAGGTGCCCGATGGACCTGTCGACCTATTTCCGGATCAACACGCAGGACTCCGGCCAGTTCGAGCGCACGCTGATCATCGCCGAGGAAGGCGCGTCGGTCAGCTACCTCGAAGGCTGCACGGCGCCGAAGTTCGACACCAATCAACTGCACGCGGCCGTCGTCGAGCTCATCGCACTCGACCGCGCCGACATCAAATACTCGACCGTACAGAACTGGTACGCGGGGGACGAAAACGGGGTCGGTGGCATCTACAACTTCGTCACGAAGCGCGGCCTGTGCAAGGGCGTGGATTCGCGAATCTCGTGGACGCAGGTCGAAACCGGCTCGGCGATCACGTGGAAATATCCGAGCTGCGTGCTGCTTGGCGACAATTCGATCGGCGAATTCTATTCGGTGGCGCTCACCAACCACCACCAGCAGGCCGACACGGGCACGAAAATGATCCACATCGGCCGGAACACGCGCAGCACCATCGTCAGCAAGGGCATTTCGGCAGGCCAATCGAACAACAGCTACCGCGGGTTGGTCAGGATCGGGCCGAAGGCCGACGGCGCGCGCAACTACTCGCAATGCGACTCGATGCTGATCGGCGACCGGTGCGGCGCCAACACCTTTCCCTACATCAGCGTGGGCAACCCCGGGGCGACCGTCGAACACGAGGCCTCGACGTCCAAGATCGGCGAGGATCAGCTCTTTTACTTCGCGCAGCGCGGAGTCGGCGCCGAAGAGGCGGTCTCGATGATCATCAACGGGTTCTGCAAGACGGTGTTCCAGCAGCTGCCGATGGAGTTCGCCGTCGAGGCGACCAAGCTCCTCGGCCTGAAGCTCGAAGGAAGCGTCGGATGATCCGGCAGGACAGCAGGACACTGCTCGAGGTTCGCGGACTTCGCGCGACCGTCAACGGCACCGAGATCCTCAAGGGGATCGACTTCACAGTGCGGTTGGGCGAAGTGCACGCGATCATGGGGCCGAACGGCTCGGGCAAGAGCACGTTCGCCAAGGTGCTCGCCGGCCATCCTGCCTACGTCGTGACCGGCGGCGAAGTCATCTACGATGGCCGCAACCTCCTAGATCGCAAGCCGGAGGAGCGGGCGCGCGCCGGCATTTTCCTCGCCTTCCAGTACCCGGTCGAGATTCCGGGTGTAGCCAACAGCCAGTTCCTGCGCCTCGCCTACAACTCGGTGCAGGGGGAGCGCGGCAAGGACGAACTCGACCCGCTCGAGTTCGACGACTTCGTGCGCGAGAAGATGAAGCTCCTCGACATGAATCCCGGGTTTCTCGCCCGCAGCGTCAACGAGGGGTTCTCCGGCGGCGAGAAGAAGCGCAACGAGGTGCTGCAGATGGCGCTGCTCGAGCCGCGGCTCGCGTTCCTCGACGAAACCGACTCCGGGCTCGACATCGATGCGCTGCGCGTGGTCGCCGGCGGAATCAACCAGCTGTCGACGATGGACAATGCGATGGTCCTGGTGACGCACTACCAGCGGTTGCTGAATTACATCGTGCCGGACTACGTGCACGTGATGGACTCGGGCCGCATCATCAAGACCGGCGGGCGCGAGCTCGCGCTGGAGCTCGAGTCGCGCGGCTACGATTGGGTCGGCGCCGAGCATCGCGCGGCGGAGTCGGCAGCCATGGGAACCGCGCGATGAACGCGACGGGATACCTCGAGTCCCTGCTCGCCGCTCAACCGAAACTGCCGGCGAGTCCGCTCGCGAGGCTCAACGACCTTCGCGCCGAGGCGGTCGACCGCGTCGGCGTGCTGACCGTCCCGACGATCCGCGACGAGGAATGGCGCTTTACCGACCTTTCGCCGCTCACTCGCCTGTCGTTCCAGCCGGTACGCACATCCACCCTTCCCGACGGTGGCGAGCTGCGCCGCTTCCGTCTCGACGAGGCGGCGACGCGCGTGGTCTTCGTCGACGGCGTACACGCGCCCGGCCTGTCGCACGTCGCGCCCGGCGTCGCCGTCGCCGTGACCCTGTCGACGGCGACGCAGGCACACCGCGCGGCGATCGACCTCCATCTCGGCCGGCACGTGAACTTTCGCGATGACGTTTTCGCAGCGCTGAACACGGCCTTCCTCCAGGACGGCACGTCGATCGTCGCGCCCCGGGGCACGGCGGTCGCGGCACCCGTGCACCTGCTGCACATCGCGACGCAAAAGGATGCCGCGAGCTATCCGCGCTGCCTCGTCGTTGCCGAGCCCGGTAGCGCCGTGACCGTCATCGAGGACTTCGTCTCGCTTCAGGAGGGCGCCTACTTCACCGACGCCGTGACGGAAATCGCGATTGCCGCCGATGCGCGCGTCGATCACGTCCGCGTTCAGCGCGACGGCGGCCAGGCGTTCCATATCGCGAACTGCGCGGTCTCGCTCGGGGCCGGCAGCAGCTATCGCTCGGTCAGCGTCGCGCTCGGGGCGCGGATATCGCGATACAGCCTCCGGGTGCTGCAGACCGAGGCCGGCGCCCACTGCACGATCGACGGGCTCGCCGTCATCAGCGGCCGCCAGCTCGCCGACACGCACACGTCGATCGACCACGCGATGCCGGACGGCGTAAGCCGCCAGAGGCACAAATGCATCGTCGGCGGCGCGGCGCACGCGGTATTCAACGGCAAGATCATGGTGCGCCCGGGGGCGCAGCGCACCGACTCGTCCCAGTCGAGCCGCAACCTGCTCCTGACCGGGAGGGCGCACGTCGACACCAAGCCGCAGCTCGAGATCTTCGCCGACGACGTGAAGTGCGCGCACGGCGCGACAGTCGGGCAGCTCGACGGCGATGCGCTGTTCTACCTTGCGAGCCGCGGGATCGAAACCACGGCGGCGCGCAATCTACTCACCTATGCGTTCGGCGCCGAGATCATCGATCGCATCCCCGTCACCTCACTCAGGAACCTGCTCGAGACGACCTTGCTCGCCCAAACGACAGCGACTCACCAGCCATGAACGCGCTCCCGACCGCACTGAAAGCCCGAACGACCTCTGATTACGATGTCGAGAGGATCCGCGCCGATTTCCCGATCCTCGGCATCAAGGTCAACGGCAAACCGCTCGTCTACCTGGACAACGCGGCGTCGAGCCAGATGCCCCGGCAGGTGATCGACCGCCTCGTTCGCTACCAGACCACACAGCACGCCAACGTCAATCGCGGCGTGCATTATCTGTCCGAGGTCGCGACGCACGAGTACGAAGAGGCCCGCCGCAAGGTGCAGCACTTCGTCAATGCGCGCGAGGACCGCGAAATCATCTTCACGAGCGGCACCACGGAGGCCATCAACCTGGTGACGCACGGTTACGGCCGCCGGTACATCGGCGCCGGCGACGAAATCATTCTCACCACACTCGAGCACCATTCGAACATCGTGCCCTGGCAGATGCTGGCCGAAGAAAAGGGCGCGACCATCCGCGTGGTGCCGGTCGACGACGCCGGCGACCTGCTGATCGACGCCTACGAGGGACTCTTCAACGACCGAACCAAGTTCGTCGCCGCGATGCACGTGTCGAACGCGCTGGGCACGATCAACCCGATCAAGCGCATGATTGCATTCGCCCATGCGCGAGGCGTGCCGGTGCTCATCGACGGCGCGCAGGCAGTGCCGCACCTCAAAGTCGACGTGCAGGACCTCGACTGCGACTTCTATGCCTTCTCGGGACACAAGATGTGCGGACCGACGGGCATCGGCATCCTCTACGGCAAGGCGGCCGTGCTCGAGCGCATGCAGCCGTTCAAGGGCGGCGGCGACATGATCCTGTCGGTGACCTTCGAGAAGACCACCTACAACTCGATCCCCCACCGCTTCGAGGCCGGCACGCCGCCGATTGCCGCGGCGGTCGGACTCGGCGCGGCGGTCGACTACCTGTCGGCGATCGGCATGGACGCGATTGCCGCGCACGAGCACGAGTTGCTCGACTACGCCACCGCGCAAGTGAGCCGGATCAAGGGCGTGCGCATCATCGGCACCGCCGTCCGGAAGGCCTCGGTGCTGTCCTTCGCCATCGACGGCGTGCACCCGCACGACGTCGGCACGCTGCTCAACCAGGAAGGCATCGCGGTGCGCACCGGGCATCATTGCGCGCAGCCCGTCATGCAGCGCTTCAACGTGCCGGCGACATCGCGCGCGTCGTTCGCGCTCTACAACACGATGGCCGAGGTCGATGCGCTCGTTCACGGCATCCGCGAAGTTCAGAAGGTGTTCGCGTAATGGCCGATCCAAGAGCGCTGTACCAGGAGGTCATCCTCGACCACAACCGCAAGCCGCGCAACTTCGGCGCGCTCGCCCACGCGAGCCACCATGCGGAAGGCCACAATCCGCTTTGCGGCGATCGAATCACGGTGGCGCTCCGTCTCGACGGGGAGCGCGTCGACGGCATCGCGTTCGAGGGCGAGTCCTGCGCGATCTGCAAGGCGTCCGCGTCGATGATGACGGTCAGCGTCAAGGGCAGGACACGCGAGGAAGCGGAAACGCTGATCCGCGAATTTCGCGAAATGGCGACCGGAACCATCGGTCCGGAAGGACTCGCCCATCTCGCACGACTGACGGTATTCGCCGGCGTGCGCGACCTGCCGACGCGCGTCAAATGCGCGATCCTCCCGTGGCATACGCTGCACGCGGCGTTGAACGCGATCGGCAGCACCACGACCGAGGCGGAAGACGACCCGATGCACGCGCCGATCGGGAGTGCCTGATGCCTAGGATCGACGACATCGAGGACACGCCGAACCCGAACGCGAAGAAGTTCATCCTGATGGAGCCGCTGACCTGGGGGATTTCGCGCTCGTACGAGAATGCCGGGCAGGCGAAGGACGATCCGCTCGCGGCGGCGCTTTTCGCGATCGAGCACGTAACCAACGTCTTCTACGTCGATCGCTGGATCACGGTGACCCAGGATGGCGGCGCCAACTGGCAGACGCTCTCCCGGCAGATCGCCGAGCCAATCCGCGCCGCGCCGGCGGCGGATGCGCAATCGGCACAGCTCACCGCCGCCGCCGCGCCGGCGATGGTCGACCTCCCGCCCGAAGAGCGGGAACGCCTCGACCGGATCAACGAGCTCCTCGATGAGCGCATCCGACCCTACCTTCAGGGGGATGGCGGCGACTTGCACGTTCTCAGCCTCGAGGGCGACCGGCTGACGGTCCATTACCAGGGCGCCTGCGGCAGCTGCCCGAGCTCGATTTCGGGCACCCTCGCCAGCATCGAGGGACTGGTCCGCCAGATCGAGCCGGACATCGAAGTCGTGGCTGTCTGACGACGACGCCCGTTGGTCGTCCTGTCCATCGAATTGCCCTTGGCCGCCATTTCCGCCGTGTCGGCGCCATGAGCGACTGGATGACGGTCGCGCAGGTCGGCGAGCTCGCGCCCGGCGCGTGGCGCGTCGCCGATCTCGACGGTACGCAGATCGCGCTGTTCAACCTCGACGGACGGTATTATGCGATCGCCGATGTCTGCACCCACGATGCCGGGCAACTGACCGGCGGCACCGTCGAAGGCGACGTGATCGTCTGCCCGCGCCACGGCGCACGCTTCTGCATCCGCACCGGCGAGGCGTTGAGCGCGCCGGCGTACGAGCCGACGGACACGTTTCCGGTGCGCATCGAAGGCGAAGAAGTCCAGGTGCGCGACGCCCGTTGGGATTGATCGGGAAAAGTTCATGGCCGGCCTTACCAAAGACGCTCCCAACCCCACCGAGATCCTTCTCCATCAGAAATCGCGCGTGCTGGAGATCGCCTTCTCCGACGGCAAGCGCTTCCGGCTCCCCTGCGAGTTCCTGCGCGTCTACTCTCCTTCAGCGGAGGTGCGGGGGCACGGCCCGGGGCAGGAGGTGCTGCAGATCGGCAAGAAGGACGTCTCGATCACGGAACTCGATCCGGTGGGCGCCTACGCGGTGCGGCCGGTATTCTCCGACGGCCACGGTACCGGCATCTATTCGTGGGACTATTTCTACACGCTCGGCACGAATCAGGATGAAATGTGGCGCCGCTATCTGGAGCGCATCGCGGAGGCCGGCGCGAGCCGCGAGCCGGTGGAGGGAATCCCGACGCCGCGGCCGAAATGCAAGTAGCCGCGCCGACCTGTTGTAGAGTGGCGGGCATCGCCCCTCGTCCGGGGGGCCTTGGGGGTGATCGATGCTAGGGTTCTTCCTGGACCGGAAGGAAACGCCGCGCCTAGGCACGCTCCGGCAGCTTTTCCTCTTCGCGACGCTGTCGCGCTCCGAACTCCGCGTCGTCGACGGCATGCTGCACGAGCGCCGCTACCTCAAGGGCGAAATCATCTTCGACGAAGGCGAGGAAGGCCAGACGGTCTACGTCGTCATCGCCGGCCGCGTTCTGATCTGTCGGCAGGGTGAGCCGGAAACCGGCAAGATCACCGAAATAGAGTCCGGCGTCGTTTTCGGCGAACTCGCGCTGCTCGACGACGCCCCGAGGGCGGCGCAGGCGCGGGCCGCCGATGACTGCGTGCTCGCTTCGCTGGCGCGCGGCGATTTCGAAAGCCTGCTCGACACGCACGTGGTGGTCGCCTCGAAGATCGCGTTGCAGCTCGCGCGGCAACTGGGCAGGCAGCTTCGCGATCGCTCCGCGTCGAGTGAACGAAAGCCTCTGTGAAACCGGCGAATTCGGGCCCGAGCCGTTACCTGTCGTCCGGACCGCTCGTCTGGGTGGCAACGATCTTCTGCACGACGCTGATGCTGGTGCTGCTGAAGCAGGCGCTGTGGTTCGTCGTGCCCTTCCTGCTCGCGATCATCCTCTATTACGCGTTGTTCCCCGCGGTGCGGCGCCTGACGCTCGCCGGCGTCGACCGCGAAACGTCGGCGGCGATCGTTTCGGGCGTGTTCTTCCTGGTGGCGGTTCTGGCGATGGTGCCGACCTTGCCCTGGCTCGCGGCGCAAGCGATGACCGGTGAAGAGGCGGCATCGCGCTACCTCGCGGGCGGGCAGGGGCTGCTCGACCGCACGCTGACGATGCTCGAGGCGCAGTTCGGCTTCCTGAAGCGCGTGGAATTCCACGCTTCGATGGCGAAGCGAATCGCGTCGTTCGGCGGCAACTACGCGCAGGATCACCTGACCGACGCGCTGCTCTCCGCTGCGGTCTCGCTGCCGTTCCTGCTGCTGGCGCCGTTCCTCGCGTTCTTCTTCCTGCGCGACGGCCGGCGGTTCCTCAAATTCTGCTGCGACGCCGTTCCGAACGCGTATTACGAACGCACGCTCTACATGGTCGACCGCGTCGACGCCACGGCCCGCGCCTATTTCCAGGGTCTCCTCAAGCTCACGGCGATCGATACCGTCTGCCTCGCGTTCGGACTCGCTGTGATCGGCATTCCGAACGCGTTCGCGCTGGGACTGATGGCCGCGGTCCTCGCCTGGGTGCCGTTCGTCGGATCGGTCATCGCCTGCGCGATCGTCGTGCTGGTCGCGGCCACCGATTTTCCTGCTGATCCGTGGGTCGTCTACGCGAGCGTGGCGCTCTTCCTCATCGTCCGGCTGCTCGACGATTTCGTCTTCATGCCACTGACGGTCGGCCGCAGCCTGCACATGCACCCGTTGCCGACCGTGGTCCTGATCTTTATCGGAGGTGCCGTCGCGGGGATTCCCGGCCTGATCCTGGTCCTTCCGCTTGCCGGCGTCGTGATGGTGATCGCCGGCACCGTCGGAGGAATCGTCAACGATCCGCGGCTACGCGCGCGCGGCGCGTTCGCGAAAGCGCTGCGCGCACAGCGAATCACCGCGGACCTGTCGTCCTGACCCTACATCGCCAGGACCCACTTCACTACGGCCGTCAGATCGGCGCCCTTGGCCTTCACCTCTGGGTGTCCCTTCGCCGAGGACAGCTTGGCGGTCAGCGTGGCCTCGGCGTCGGCCTTGCCTTTGTACTTCGCGGCGACTTCCTTGAATGCCGGACCTATTTTCTTCGTGTCGACCGCATGGCAGTTGAGGCAACCGCTGCTTTTCGCGATCGCCTCGCCATCCTGCGCGATCGCGAGGCCGCCCATCGAGAGGCCAGCCAGGACGACGACTCCTACTGTCAACGACTTGATCATTCGCGTTCTCCTTTGTCCATCGGTACGCGTGTTGCGCGCATTGACCGTCTTTGCGACGGCATGACTTATCATTGCGACGGCGTCGCAAATGTTAGCAGGTTGAAGGCGCAGGCGCGGCGCCCCGTTGACATGCGTCAAGGGATTCGCGTTTCGGCGCCGCGGCGGCCTCGGAGCGCGATCATTCGTGAACACGGCGGGGGCGGTGCGATGGAGGTCCGTAGGTCCGCCCTGGTCGGGTTTCCGGCCGAAACGATGTTCGACTTGATCGAGGCAGCGGAGCGCTACCCGGATTTCCTGCCGTGGTGCACTGCGGCAACGGTGCTCGAACGGGACGATCAGGTGGTCGTCGCCGAGATCGGCGTCAACTTCCGTAGCGTCCGGCTCGATTTCACGACGCGCAATTCCAAGCGCCGGCCCGAGTTCATGGCCATTACGCTCGAGCGCGGCCCATTCCGTCGCTTCGACGGCGATTGGCATCTGACGCCCCTGGGGCCGGACGGCTGCAAGATCGAGTTCGCGCTGCGCTACGATTTCGACAGCCGGGTCGTGAGCCGCATCGTCGGCCCGGTGTTCGAGCGGATCGCGAACACGCTGGTCGACGCGTTCGTCGCACGGGCCGGGGACCTTCGCGCCAGCGCGGACCGCGGGGGGAAAACGGCCGTGCCTGGAGGCACGGCCGATCCTGCCTGATTCCGTTCGCGCGCTAGAACTCGAACGTGGCGAGCAGTCAGTTCGAGAAACGCCTACTTCCTGCCTTCGCCCTTCACCTCCACGTCCACGCGGCGGTTGGGCTGCAGGCACGCGATCAGTTCCTTCATGTTCTTCTGGTCGCATTGCACGACGGGCTGCTTCTCACCCATTCCGATGGTCTGGATCTTGGCCTTGTCCACACCCTTGCTTGCGAGGTAGCTGCCCACGGCGGCTGCGCGCTCCTCCGACAGCTTCTGGTTGTACGCATCCGTGCCCAGGCGATCGGTGTGGCCCGACACGATGACCACGTCTAGCTTCTGGACTTGCGCGAGCTTGCCGACGACCTGGCTGTCGATCGCCGCCTTGCCTTCCGGCTTCAGGACCGCCTTGTCGAAATCGAACAGCACCTTCGAGTCCAGCGTGATCTTCTGCACCTGCGGGGCCGGCGCCGGCGCGGCCGCCGGAGCGGGCGGGGGCGGGGGTGGCGGCGCCGGCCTCGCGACCGGAGCAGGGGCCGACGTCTCGGCCATCCGCACCTGCGCGACCGGCTGCGGCGGCGCGTCGAACTTGTACGTCACCTGCAGATAGAAGATGTTCGAGTGGCCGTCCGTGTTCGCGTCGTAGCCGTTCAGATAGCTGAGCGACGTGTTGTTCACGAGGCTTGGAACGACGCCGCCGGCGCCGGTGTTCCTCACGATCGGCAGCACGTACTGGTACCCATCGGTAGCGACGTCGTTGTGGCTGTACTTGAGGTACGAGTAGCCCGCGGTGAGCGACCAGTTCCGGTTGTAGCTCCACACACCCTTCAGGTTGAGGTACTGCTGCTTGCTGTTGTCGAAGTTGTCGATGGGAAGGGGCGTCGGCGAGAGCGCGATGTTGTTCTGTACGCTGAACGTCGCGTTGCCCTCGTTCGACACATACAGGTACGAGCCCGTCAGCTTGAGCGCGTCTATGGCCTGCCAGTCGGCACCGACGCCGAACATCCACGTCTGATCCTTGGTCTGCGAGCTCCAGTTGTACGAGTTGTTGGGGTTCGGCGTGGCGAACGGGTCGTAGCAGTTCGGATTGGCCGCGGTGCAATATCCGGACGGCGGGCTCGGCCCCCCCGAAACCGTGCCGATATAGCGATGGTTCGACGGATACTTTGTGTCCTCCCAGCTCCCGAACGCGTTCAGCTTGACATTGCTGGAGGCGTTCCAGTAGCCACTCAGGAAGTAGCCCTGCCGGTCGGAGGTCGTGCGTCCGTAGGTGACGTCGTCGAAATCGACCTTGGCCCAGTTGCCCTCGAACGACACGCCCGTGTTCATCGTCGGGCTCCAGTCGACGGTCAGCTTGACGAGGTTCGTGGTATTGCTCTGCAGGTCGAAGGCGGACGTGTACGGCAGCAGGTAGTTCGGATTGTTCGCACCGCCGTTCGGAAGCGGGTCGTTGCTGAAATTGAGCGTCGAGTCGCGCTTCACGTACTGGTACTTGAGCCTTGCGGACAGCGTGTCGAGCATCGTGTTCTTGTACTCGACCCACAGCTTGTTCGAGTGCGATTTGTCGTAATCGACGCGAGTCTGGTCGATGTCGAGGTAATCCCAGCCAAATCCCAGCCGGTTGCCCCGCGCAAACTTCCACCAGGCGTCGAGGCCGACGTTGTTCTTCGTGTAGTTGTAAAGCTCGTTCTCGCAGTTGCCGACGATCTGCGTCGGCACGCCGGCCGCGACGAGGTTGCCGCAGCCCAGGCCGGACGCGAGCGCCGTCGTCGGCGCGTTGCCATATTCGACGAGGTCGGACTTGTTATCGAGCTTCGTCCAGTAGTAATAGGCGCGCGTGTTGAAATTCGCGCCGGGCATCGCGGTCCACGCCAGCGCGAACGACTGGTTGATGTTCTCCCCGTTGAAGTTCGTGGTGTCCGGCAACGTGTTGTTGTAGACGCCGTTGGTGTTGAGCGCCGTCAGCGCGAGCGGCGTGTCGCTCGTCGTCTTCGCCCACGTGTAGCGCGCCGAGATCACGGAGTGCCACGGCAGGTCGCGGTAGTTGCCGGAGGCCGTGAACTTGTTGAACGTGTTGCCCGGCGCGAGGTACGTCGTGTCGAGCAGGTTGCTGGTCGTCGCGGTGCCGTTGACCGTCGGGCCGAAGAACGGGTTGGTCCACCGCAGGGTTTCGTTCGAGTTCTCGAACTTGCTGTAGTCCCAGCGCACCGCGAACGTCGCCTTGCTCGTTTGGTAGCCGCCCTCGACGCCCCAGTTGCTCGTCTTGAAGTCCTGCGGAATCGCGAGGTCCGTATAGCCGTTGCCCGGGCTCGTGCCGTTGGCCCCGGAGCCGGGCCGCGTGCCGCTGAAGGTGACCTGGCTGCCATCGGCCCGGAAGTACCATGGGCCGTTCTTCTGCCACTCCGCGTAACCGCCGGCGTCGCGGCGGTCGTAGCCCAGTTGGAAGCCGTTCCAGCCGGCGGTCGGCGGGTTGGTGGGCAGGCTCGCGAGCGGGAACGTCGCCGTCAGCAGGTTGCTACCGCTGCCGTTGAAGGGCGTATAGGCCGCGGACGAGAACGTGCGCGGGATGTCGTTCAAGTAGATGCCCGACTTGAACACGTCGTAAACGCCGCCGCGCAGGAACAGGTACTGGTCGCCGCGTCCGAAGTTCTCGCCGTAGCCCTGGAACCACGTCGTGCTATTGCGTCCCTGGACGCCGACGTTCGACATCACCCCGTTGCCGAGGTCCTGATACAGGTTGAGCTGGGCATTGTCGGTGGCGCTCGTGCTGTTGTGGATGCCGCCGAGAGTGGCGGTGCCCTGGACACGCATCGGGTCGTCAGCGCTCTGGCCGAACGCGGGGGCAGCGGCGAACAGGTTGGCGACGAGGGCGGAAAGCAGCTTCTTGCGCATTTTGATCTCCCCTTATCGCGTGAAGAACTTGCCGCGGTTACCCGGCGCATTCGAACCGTGGATCGCCGTGTGGCAGTTGTTGCACCCGCGGGTCACAAGGCGGTTGTTCACGCCGGGATTGGGCTGTCCGGTCCTGCTCGGCGGGCAGTTCAGGACCCCGCTCGTCGCGGAGTTGTCGCCCGGCTGGCAGTTGAAGGCACCGGCGGCCCCATAGACCGTACCGGGGTGCCGCGACCCGTCGTGGCAGTCCTGGCACAGGTTCGGCGCGGACTCGTTCAGGAGCCTCGCGTGGACCGAACCGTGCGGGTTGTGGCACGTCGCGCAGTTCTCCTCGACCGGCGGGTGGTTGTAAACGTACGGACCGCGCTTGTCGGCGTGGCACGAGTAGCACTGGTCGTTGATCGTCGGCTGCTTCAGCATCGCCGGCGTGATCGAGCCGTGCGGGTTGTGGCAATCGGAGCATTTGACCTTGCCTTCGATGATCGGGTGATGCGACGGCTTGAAGTTCGCCGCGCGGATCGGCTGGTGGCACTGCCAGCAGATTTCCGCCTGGTTAGGCAGGAACGTCGTCGTGAACTTGTTGATCGTCGGCGACTTGTCGGGCGGATTCAACCCGTTGTAACTCGGGAGAAGCCCTTTCCCGTGGATGCTGTGGCAGTTCGCGCAAGTCACTTCGTTCAGCTGGTGCTTGCCCGACGTCCAGAACGCGAGGTTGCGGTTGCCCGAGTGGCAGGTGAGGCACACATCCGTCCGCTCGTTGGCCGTGTGGCCCTTGCCGAACGGATTGTTCGGCTTGGCCTTCATCGGATCCTTCAGGTGCTCGGAGGCATCGCCGTGGCAGGCCTGACACATGCTGCCGTTGGCGTCGTTCTTTGCGCCGTGCGCGGTCAGGTCGATGGCTTTCCACTGGGATTCGTGGCAGTTCGCGCAGATCGGCGCGACCGGCGCCGTACTTGCGGGCTTGGGCTGGGCCAGCGCGGCGCCGGCGAAGAACGAGACGGTCAGGAGGGTGAGCCACCATCCTGCCGCAGCTGTATTCAATCGCATTTCCACCCCCCGTGATGTTCGGCTTGCACTACCGAGACGGCATTGGCACGACCTGTGCCCCGGGTTTCAACGCCATGTCGAGCCCGGGAACTTCATGAGTCGGATTTCCCCACCCCGGACCGTACCCCTCGGCCAAGGTCACTTTGGACGCGGTGCCGAAAGCCCGTCGGCCAAGCACAAACCTTGGCCTGAAAGGGAATGTCCGGAACATGGTCGGAGTTTCTGACCGTTGCGGCTCCGCCGGCCTGATCCAAATCAAGGTTGATCGACGGCGGGGGAACTCAGTGTGGCAAAGGGGATACAACGCGGCAGTCGCTTCGGCTCATCGGCCGGCGACGGTCAACGGGCGCGGCGTGGGTCGAACGGGCATCTTGAATTGCGGCGGCACACGACGAACGGGGCCACCGGAGGCCCGGCGCAACGGCGCTACCGATGTGGAACGAGGTAGGCGGTCAGTCGCCCCAGGTGCGGTTCGACGCCCAACCCCGGCGCATCCGACAGGTCGACCCATCCGTCGTCGACGGTGATCGGGAACACCTCTTCGCGCAGCGGATTCGGATTGGCATCGACCTCTGCGTATCCACGCTCACTGCCCGATGCCGCGAGCGCGTGCATCGATGCCGCCAGGCCCACGCCACCTGCAAGCCAGTGCGGGCAGTACGCAACCTTGTGCGATCCGGCGTAGCGTGCGACGTCGAGGCCACCGCTCACGCCGCCCCACTTGCCGACGTCGGGCTGCACGAACGCCAGATAACCGGCGTCGATCGCCTCGGTGAACGCGTCCCGCCCCCGAAGGTTTTCACCCGCCGCGAGCGGAATCGCGCTGCCGCTCGCGAGAGCGCGCCACGCCGAATGCGGAAGGTCGGCGCCGATCGGCTCCTCGATCCAGTGCGGCGCGTAAGGCGCCAGCACCGCAATCCGGGCGACCGCGTCGTCCGGCATCCACGCCTGGTTGGCATCGCACATGATCGTCGCGGCGGCGCCCAGCGCCTCGCGCATCGCGGCGAGATTGGCCACGTCGCGCTCCGCGCTGAAACCCACCTTCAACTTGAATGCCCGATAGCCCTCGGAGTGCTTCGCGAGTCCGATGTCTGCGACGCGGTCGGGGCCGATGCCGCTCGCGTAGACTCGGATCCGGCTCGCGCCGCCGAGGAGCTTCCAGAGCGGGACTCCCGCGCGCCGCGCCGCCATGTCCCACAGCGCCTGATCCACAGCGCCGGTGATCTGCGCGAAAGGCCCGGGTTCGCCGCACTGAATCGCCATCGGCCGCGTGCGGCGCTCGAGGAGCGCGCGTGCGACGGCGGGATCGTCAGCGGCGGCACCTATAAGTAGCGGTGCGAAGAGGCTGTCGACGAGACGGGCGCGGTGCTCGGCGCCTACCTGGGGAAAATTGCTGAAGACCTCGCCCCAGCCCCACGCCCCGTCGCTGGCTGCGATACGCAGGAAGACCGCGGGCCGGTTGGTCATTGCGCCAAACGCGTTGGCGACGGGCTCCGCGATCGGCGCGCGGAACACCCAGCACTCGACCCGTTCGATGTGCGTTTGCATTGGCATCCGTAGACCGTGACGCCGAGACTACGTCGCTTAGGCTATGTCGCCGCCGCGGCGTTGGCGATCAGCGTCCGCGACCGCAGCATC
>JBDTRG010000051.1:0-2199 GCA_039931775.1 Betaproteobacteria bacterium
GCGTTTCAAGCCGAGCTCGCGGGCGTGATCGCCGGCTTCGTTGAGCACGCCCGGACCGAACGTGAACGTCGGCATCCCGACGGTGAAGCCGCGGTCGCTTCCTTCGACGGCGGCGAAATCGGCGTGGCAGCACGGCATGGTCGGCTCCTTCGGATGCGTGAATGAACTGGTGATTATCGCAAGGCGGTCAGCGGGCGTCGGCGAGGATCATGTCGGCGGCTTTCTCCGCGATCATCACGGCCGGTGCGTTGGTGTTGCCGGAGACGAGCGTGGGCATGATGGCGCAGTCGACGACGCGCAGGCCGTCTAGGCCGTGGACGCGAAGCGTGGCGTCGACGACCGCGAGCGGATCGGACGCCGGCCCCATCTTGCACGTGCCGGACGGATGGAAGATCGTGCCGGCGGTGTTCCGCGCGAACTCGAGCAGATCGTCGTCCGTTGCCGCAGCGGTCCCGGGCCGGTACTCGCCGGCGACATACGGTGCGAGCGAGCGCGTCGCCGCGAGCCGCCGCGCGAGCCTGATGCCGGCGACGGTCGTCGCGCGGTCCCTGGGCGTGGACAGGTAGTTGGGCTGCATCGCCGGCGCGCTCATCGGGTCGGGCGATTTGATCCGCACGTGGCCGCGCGATTCCGGCTGCAGTTGGCACACCGACATCGTGAAGCCGGGAAACGCGTGGACCGGGGATCCGGCCATGTCGGAGGACAGCGTCGCAACGTGGAACTGGACGTCCGGACGGTCAAGTGCTAAATCGGTGCGCGCGAAGATCCCCCCTTGATTGATCCCCACCGCCATCGGGCCGGTCCGCGTGAGCGCGTACTGCATGCCCATCGCGAGCGTGCGCCACGTCGATCCGAGGATGTCGTTGGTCGTGATCGGCTTTGTGCAGCGGAAAATCACGCGCGCCTGCAGGTGGTCCTGAAGATTCTCGCCCACGCCCGGCAGCGCGTGGACGACCGGAATGCCGAATTGCTGCAGCAACAGGGGTGCGGCGACGCCCGAAAGCTGCAGCAGCTGCGGCGACTGCAGCGCGCCCGCGGCGAGGATCACTTCGCGGCGCGCTGTCGCCGTCTTGTCGCGTCCACCCTTCCGATACACAACCGCCGTCGCCCGGCGCCCGGAGAAAACGACCCGCGTCGCCTGCGCGTCCGTCTCCACCTGAAGATTGCGTCGCGATCGCGCAGGGCGAAGGTAGGCGGTAGCCGTCGAGCAGCGAAATCCGTTCTTCGTCGTCAGCTGGTAGTAGCCGATGCCTTCCTGTGTGGCGCCGTTGAAATCGTCGTTGCGCGGGATGCCGATCTCGCCTCCCGCGGCGATCAGCGCTTCGATGAGCTCGTGCTTCGCGCCGATGTCCGATGCCCACAACGGTCCGTCCGCGCCGTGCCACGTATTCGCGCCGCGGACGTTGTGCTCGAGTTTCCTGAAATAGGGCAACACGTCGTCGTACCCCCACCCCGCGTTGCCCGATGCGGCCCACGCGTCGTAGTCCTGGCGCTGGCCGCGAATATAGATGAGCCCGTTGATCGAGCTTGACCCGCCGAGCGTTCGGCCACGCGGCCAATAGACCTGCCGACCGTTCATTCCAGGATCGGGCTCCGTCTTGAAGCACCAGTTGTAGACCGGATGGAACATCGTCTTCGCGTACCCGATCGGGATGTGGATCCAGGGGTAGCGGTCGCGCGGACCCGCTTCCAGTAGCAGCACCGAGTGGCGGCCGACGGCGGACAGTCGGTTGGCGAGTGCGCACCCGGCGGAGCCCGCGCCGACGATCACGTAGTCCCAGGCGGTCGATGTCATGGATTGGGGGACGGCGAGGGCAGTACGCAGCAGGCGAACGTCGCGAGCGCCGGCGCGATCGGCAACGGCATTCGGGGCAGAGGATACGGTTGCAGTTTAACGAATACCACCCGCAACGAGGCGTTGGGCCGGGGCAGTACCGCTTTCCTCTCGAATCGGGCGCGGCGCCGTCCGGACTGGCCAGGTGCTTGTCCGTTTAGAAACAATGACTTGGTTCAAGGCCGCGACGACGGGGCGCCTCCGGAAACCCAAGCCTTGGCTGGTGGAAACGCGTTTGACCGTGGGAACGGAAATTGCTATCATCGCGAGTTTCGTCGGAGGGGTTCCCGAGCGGTCAAAGGGAACAGACTGTAAATCTGTCGGCTCTGCCTTCGAAGGTTCGAATCCTTCCCCCTCCACCATTT
>JBDTRG010000052.1:0-24968 GCA_039931775.1 Betaproteobacteria bacterium
ACTGCGCCGCCTCGAGCAGCGACTCGTGCGTGCCGGTGTCGAGCCACGCCATGCCGCGTCCCATCACCTCGCAATCGAGCGCGCCCTGCGCCAGATACGCCTTGTTCACATCGGTGATCTCGAGTTCGCCGCGCGCCGAGGGCTTCAATGCTGCGGCGATGTCGAGCACCCGATTGTCGTAGAAGTAGAGGCCGGTGACCGCGTAGCGCGACTTCGGTTTTTTCGGTTTCTCCTCGAGGCTTAACACCTTGCCCTTCGCGTCGAATTCTGCCACGCCGTAGCGCTCGGGATCGGCAACCGGGTACGCGAACACCGTCGCGCCATCGGTACGCGCGCTGGCCCGCGCAAGCTGCAGCGAAAGGTCGTGGCCGTAGAAGATGTTGTCGCCGAGCACCAACGCCGACGGATCAGCGCCGACGAAACGGCGGCCGATGACGAACGCCTGCGCGAGTCCCTCGGGCGCCGGCTGTACGGCGTAGGAAAGTTCGAGGCCCCATTTCGCGCCGGTGCCGAGCAGCGCCTGGAATCGCGGCGTATCCTCGGGCGTCGAGATCAGCAGGATGTCGCGAATCCCCGCCAGCATCAGCGTCGACAGCGGATAGTAGATCATCGGCTTGTCGTACACCGGCAGGAGCTGCTTGGAGACGACCTGCGTGACCGGGAACAGGCGGGAACCCGAGCCGCCGGCCAGCACGATGCCCTTGCGTGTCATCGAACCGTTTCCCCCGCGGGCGCATAGTTGAGCGAAATCCATTTCTGGTATTCGCGACTCGTCACTGCGCCGAGCCAGTCGCCGTTGTCGAGGTACCACCGCACGGTGCGGCGCATCCCGGTGTCGAAAGTCTCCTCGGGCATCCAGCCGAGCTCGCGCCGGATCTTGCCGACGTCGATCGCGTAACGGCGGTCGTGCCCGGCGCGATCCTGCACGAACGTAACGAGCTTCCCGTAATCGCGGCCCGGTGCCATCTCCGTCAGGATCGCGCAGATAGCGTGCACGACGTCGAGGTTGCAGATCTCGGCGCTGCCGCCGACGGCGTACGTTTCGCCGGGGCGCCCGCGTTCCAGAACCACGCGGATCGCCGCGCAGTGGTCGCCGACATAAAGCCAGTCGCGCACGTTCTTGCCGTCGCCGTAGACGGGCAACGCGCGGCCGGCGATCGCATTGACGATCATCAGCGGAATCAATTTTTCGGGAAACTGGCGTGGCCCGTAGTTGTTGGAGCAGTTGGTCGTGAGCGTCGGCAATCCGTACGTATGGCGGTAGGCGCGCACCAGGTGGTCGGCTGCTGCCTTCGACGCCGAGTAGGGGCTGTTCGGCGCATAGGGTGTGGATTCGGCAAACGGCGGATCGTCGGGACCGAGCGAGCCGTAGACCTCGTCGGTTGAAATGTGGAGGAAGCGGAACGCCTCGCGCTCAGTCTCCGGCAGCGACGACCAATGGGCGCGCACCGCCTCCAGCAGCATGAATGTGCCGACGATGTTGGTCTCGACGAAGGCGGCCGGTCCGTGGATCGACCGGTCGACGTGGCTTTCCGCGGCGAAATTGACGATCGCGCGGGGCCGATGCTGCGCGAGCAACGCGTCGACCTGGGCGCGGTCCCCGATGTCTCCGCGGACGAACGCGTGCCGCGCGTCGCCGCGAAGCGCCGAAAGGCTACCGAGGTTTCCCGCGTAGGTGAGCTTGTCGAGGTTGAGAACGGGCTCGGCGGATCGCGCCAGCCAATCCAGCACGAAGTTGGCGCCGATAAACCCAGCGCCGCCTGTGACGAGAATCATCGGATGAGGGAGAGGTCGACCGAGGCGACGGGCCGCGTTTTCCGCACGGATTCTATCATCGGCGTCCTTTCACGCGGCCGGAAGCCCGTAATATTCGCGGTACCACGCGACGAATCGCGCGAGTCCGTCGGCCAGCGGCGTGCGCGGCGCGAACCCGATGCGCCTGAACAGGAGTTCGGTCGACGCATAGGTGACCGGCACATCGCCGGGTTGCATCGGCGCATACGTCTTGATCGCGGTCCGCCCCAGCAGTCGCTCCAGTGTGGCGATGAATTCTTCGAGCTCCACGGCCTCGTGATTGCCGATGTTGTAGACGGCGTAGGGTGCGCCGGTCCCGTCGTCGACCGGCGGCGCCTCGAGGATGCGCACGACGCCTTCGACGATGTCGTCGACATACGTGAAATCGCGGCGCATCTTTCCGCCGTTGAATACGCGGATCGGCAGGCCCGCGAGGATCGACTGGGCGAACATCATCGGCGCCATGTCGGGACGACCCCAGGGCCCATAGACGGTGAAAAATCGCAGCCCCGTCGTCGGCAGGCGGTAGAGGTGACTGTAGCTGTGCGCGAAGAGCTCGTTGGCCTTCTTGGTCGCGGCGTAGACGCTTACCGGATGGTCCACGTTCTGGTCCTCGGAGAAGGGCAGCGTATGGTTCGCGCCGTAAACGCTGGACGAGGATGCGTACACGAGGTGCGCGATATTTTCCTGCCGGCAGCCTTCGAGCACATGACCGAACGCCGTCAGGTTGTTGGCGAAATACGCGCCCGGATTGACGAGCGAGTAGCGCACGCCGGGCTGCGCCGCGAGATGGATGACGTGGGTGAACGCATGGTCCCGGAAGAGGCCCGCCGCAGCGTCCGGTTCGGCCAGATCGATACGCTCGAACCGGAACCCCGGGCGCCCTGTCAGGCGCGCGAGTCGCGCTTCCTTCAGGGCGACGTCGTAGTACGGATCGAAATTGTCGACCCCGAGAACGGCCGTGCCCGCATCGAGCAGCCGCGCCGCCGTGTGCATGCCGATGAAGCCCGCACAACCCGTGACGAGGACTCGACCCACCGCTTTCCCACTCATGATCGTGGTCCCCCAGTCGTAAGCGCGCGAAGCTTCAGGTATTTGATGAGGCTCGCGTAGCAGCCGATGGCGATGTGGGCGAATCCGGCGGCACCGTCGAGGAACCCCAGCCTGACGATGTAGAAGCGGAGGAACCGCGCGAGTGGCGACACGACGAGCTGCGCAACGCTAGCACGCTCGCCGCGATCGTGCATGGCTTCGGCCTGAATCGTCGTGTACCGGTTCTGCTTTGCGATATACGCGTCGAGCGACTCGGCCGACGCGTGCAGCAGGTCGCCGGCAAGCCGCGTCACCGGCCCGTCCGTCGTCACGTTTTCGTGCACGGGATCATCGGTCCAGCGCGCACGGCGGCGGTCGAACAATCGTACGATCCAATCGGGATAGCCTTCGCCGTGCGAGAGCCAACGACCGAGAAAGCGGTTGCGCCGCGCCATCGCGAACGCCGCCGCAACCGGCACCGCACCGAGCGCGCCCCGAATCGCGGCGGCCAACTCCGGCGTGACGCGCTCATCGGCGTCGAGGCACAGAACCCAGTCGTGAGCGGCCTGCGTCACGGCAAAGTTCTTCTGCGGTCCGAATCCCTGCCACGGATGCGCGATGACCCGTGCGCCATAGCGGCGCGCGATTTCCACGGTATCATCGCTGCTGCCCGAATCGACCACCACGATCTCGCCGGCAAACGACGCCGAGGCGAGGCAATCCGCGAGCTGCCCGGCGGCATCGCGCGTGATCACACAAAGACTCAACGGAAGCTTAACGGACATGCGCGTGACGATCGCGGGGCCGTCTGCGCGGCGCAGGATGACGATGCACGCATTCTACGGGGTTTCCTCCGGAAGCCATCGCCCGCGCCATCGCCGCGCCGGAGTCGACGCGTGACCGCGATCCTCGTCGTGCGTCCGTCCTCGCTCGGAGACATCGTCCACGCATCGGCGCTGGTGGCCGACGTGCTGGAGAAGCGCCCCGGCCTCGCGGTGGATTGGGTCGCCGAAGAGGGTTTCGCGGACCTCGTGGCCCTCGATCCGGGCGTGCGGCGCGTGATCCCCGTCGCGTTGCGCCGTTGGCGCGGACGCATGCTGTCCACGGCGACCTGGCGCGAAATAGCGGCCTTTCGCACCGAGCTGCGCCGCGAGGAATACGCCGCTGTCCTCGACCTGCAGGAGCAGGTGAAGGGTGCATTCATCGCGGGCATGGCGCGCGGTCCGCGCCACGGCCCCGACCGCGCGAGCATCCGCGAACCGGTCGCAACGCTCGCGCACAATCTGCACCACGCGATCGATCCGAACCAGCATCTGATCGATCGATGCCGGCAGCTCGCGGCGGCGGCGCTGCGCTATACGGTCGACGGGCCGCCGCGCTTTGGCCTGGTCGCTCCCGGAGTGGGTGCGGGCGGCCCGATGCCCGATCGGCCGTACATGATCTTCCTGCATTCGACGAGCCGCCCGGCAAAGCGTTGGCCCGAGGCGAACTGGCGAGGGTTGATCCGCGCATTCGCGCAGGCCGGCTTCGTCATCCTGCTCCCATGGGGCTCTGCCGACGAGCAAGCGCGCAGCGACCGGCTCGCAAGCGGCGAATCCGCGGCCGTCGTCCCGCCGCGGCAGTCGCTTCCTGCGCTCGCCGGTCTCATCGGGCGCGCGGAGCTCGTCGTCGGCGTCGATACGGGGCTCGTCCACCTCGCCGCAGCGCTCGACACGCCGACGGTGTCGTTGTTCGTCGCGACCGACTCGAAGCTCGCGGGTGTCGAACGCGCGAGTCGCTATGCCCGCGATCTCGGCGGCGTCGGGCAGGTGCCCTCCGTCGACGCCGTGCTCGACGCCGCCGGCGCGCTGTTGCGCGCCGCGCCGCGCGGGTAGCGCAACGGACCCGTGCCGATGCGCGCGCTCTACACGCTGCTGTGGTACATCGCACTGCCGTTCCTGCCGCTGCGGCTCCTCTGGCGCGGGCGCCGCGAACCCGGCTACCGCGAACGGATCGGCGAGCGTTTCGGGCGCTACCGCGCAGACGACCGCCGGCCGTCAGGGCCCGTGCTCTGGGTGCACGCGGTTTCATTGGGCGAAACCCGCGCCGCAGTTCCGCTCGTGGACCACCTGCGGCACGCGTATCCGCAAGCGACGCTGCTCGTCACGCACATGACGGCAACCGGCCGCGCCGCCGGACATGCGCTATTCGGCGATCGCGTCATGCAGGCGTGGCTTCCCTACGATGTGCCGATCGCCGTCCGCGCCTTCCTCGCGCACTGGCGGCCGCGCGCGCTGCTCATCATGGAGACCGAGCTCTGGCCGAACACGATCGCGCTCGCGCGCGACGCCGGTATTCCAGTCTTTCTGGTCAACGCCCGGATGTCGCAACGCTCCGCCGACGGGTACGCGCGGGTTTCGTCGCTGACACGTCCGATGCTGGCGGCGCTGACCGGCGTTGCCGCCCAGTCGGAAGCCGACGCGGCGCGTCTTTCCACGCTCGGCGCACCGGTGCCGGTTGTCACCGGCAACCTCAAGTTCGATATCGCAATCTCCGACACTGGCGTCGCGCTGGGACGCGAGCTGCGCCTATTGTTCGGCGAATCCCGTCCCGTGTGGCTCGCCGCGTCCACCCGCGACGGGGAGGAGGCGCTGATCCTGGACGCGATCGGCGCGACGGTACTGCCGCCGAAATCGCTGACGGTCATCGTCCCGCGCCACCCGCAGCGCTTTGCCGAAATCGCCGCAATGCTCCGTGAGCGGGGCACGCCGTTCGCGCGGCGCAGCGACAACGCGCCGGTACCCGAGGACACGGACGTCGTGCTCGGCGATTCGATGGGCGAGATGCAGGGCTATTGCGCCGCAGTCGACGTCGTGTTCGTCGGGGGGAGCCTGCTGCCGCTTGGCGGCCAGAACCTGATCGAGCCGATCGCCGCCGGCCGGCCGACGCTCGTCGGCCCGCACATGTGGAACTTCGCCGAAGCGACCGAGAATGCGCTCGCGGCGGGCGCGGCGCACGCTGTGCCGGACGCACGCGCGCTCGTCGCCGAAGTCGCGGCGCTCATCGGCGACCCGGCGCGGCGCGCTGCGATGCGCGAGGCGGCGCGTGCCTTCCATCGGAAACACGGCGGCGCCGCGGAGCGCCTCTGGAGATGGCTTGCGCCGCAACTCGACGGCGCGATGGCGAAGGGTTCGACCGCGACCGGGTCGCGCGAAGTCAGCCCCTCAACTGGCGATTGATGTCTTCGACGTCCTGCTCGGACAGCGTACCGACCGCCTGTTTCAACCGCAGCAAGCCAATCAGGTATTTGAAGTAGGCGTCGGCGAGGTCGCGGCCCGTGGAGAACACGTTCTGCTGGACGTTCAGAACGTCGAGGTTCGTACGGATGCCGACTTCCTGCCCGAGCTTGTTCGATTGCAGCGCAACCTCCGCCGAAACGAGCGCCTGCTGGAACGCCTTCACCGACGCCGCGGCGCTGGTCACCCCGTTGTAGCCGGTCTGCCCGAGGAACAACGCGGTGCGCCTCGACCCCTCGAGATCCTGCCGCGACCGGTCCTGCAGCGCGATCGCCTCGCGGATCCTCGATTCGTTGAAGCCGCCGGTGTACAGCGGAATCGCGACCTGGATGCCGATCAGGCCCTGCCGCGAATAGCTGGTGACGTTCGACGAGACCGTGCCATTGCTGCCCTGGCCGTTGTAGCTGCCGACGAGATCGAGCGTCGGGTAGTTCGCCGCCTTCGCGCGTTCGACCTCCAGCGCCGCGATGTCGAAGTTCGACTGCGCGATCCTGACGCTGAGGTTCTCCTTGATCGCCTTGTCGACCCAGAAGTCGAGACGGTTGGGCTCGGGCAGCTGCGGCTGGAATTCCTTGCCGACGCGCTTCAGGTCGTTCGGATACCGGCCGATGATCGCGCGGAGCGCGGTGATCCGGTTGTCGTATTCGTTCCGGGTTGTGATTTCCTGCGCGACGATGGAATCGTATTTCGCCTGCGCTTCGTTGGTGTCCGTGATCGTCGCGACGCCGACCTCGAAATTGCGCTTCGCCTGCGCGAGCTGCTCGGACACGGCGATCTTCTGGGCGTCGTTCAGCTCGATGTTGATCTGTGCGAGCAGCACGTCGAAGTATGCGACCGCAACCCGCAGGATCAGGTCCTGCTGCGCGACGGAGAGCGAGTAGTCCGCCTGCGTGACGAAGACCTGCGCCTGATCGACGGCGACCGAATTTTGCCTGCGGTAGAGTGGCTGCGATGCCGACACCGTGGCGCTCGCGAAGCCGAAGTTCCGGTTGAAGTCGACCTGCGGGTCGGCTTTGATCGTGGCGTCGTAATTGTTGTAGTTGGCGGCGCCGGACAGCGACGCGTTCGGCAGCAGCCCGGCGCGGGCCTGCGGAAGCTTCTCCTGCGCCGCTTCCCAGGCGAACTTGGCGGCAGCGATTGTGGGGTCGTTCCGCTGGGCTTCGCGGTAGATCTGCAGCAGGTCCTCGCCGGCAGCCGGCCCCGCGACCGCGGCGAGACCGAGGGCCGCGGCAAAAAGGAATCGGTTCATTTTCGGCATTCCATCGTCGGGCGCGGCGAGCGCGCGTTTGTTGTGAACGGGGACTTCGGCATCGCGAGACTTCAGTACCGCTTCATCGCGGGATCGATTTCGACCGCCCACCTCTCGACGCCGCCCGCGAGATTGTGCACGTCTGCGTACCCGGCCTGCTCGAGAAGCATGGCGGCGTGCTGGCTGCGCCGGCCGGTGTGGCAGACCATGACCACCGCGTGTTCGGCCGGCACCTCGGCCAGGCGACGCGGGAGTTCGCCCAACGGGATGGAGAGCGAACCGTCGATCCGGCATAACCCGATTTCCCACGGCTCACGGACGTCGACCACGACCGGCGGTTTGCGCGTCGCGTCCTCGCGCCAGCGCACCAGGTCGGCCGGAGCGAGCTGCGGGATCAAAACTCGAAACGCGCCGGCGTGGCGGCGTTCTTCAGCGGATCGACGACCGTCTCGAACAGGATGCGTTTCGCGAGCGCGCCCGGCGCGATCCATCGGACGAGGCGCGCCATCATCACCGGCGCCTCGCCGACGACCGCGAACACGCGACCGCCGGGGGCGAGCTGTTCGATGAACGCCTCGGGCAGCACCGGGGTCGACCCGGTCAGCACGATCGCGTCATAGGTCGCGCGGCCCCAGCCTCTTGCACCGTCGCCGACCGCGAGCTCGACCGAGCCGATGCCCGCCCGGGTGAGCTTCGTCTTGGCGAGCGCCCCGAGCCTCGGGTTGATTTCCACGCTCGTGACCTGCGCGCCCAGGTGCGCGAGCAGCGCCGTCAGATAGCCGCTGCCGGTGCCGATCTCCAGCACGGCCTCGCCGCTTTCGATCTGCAGCTCCTGGACGACACGGGCTTCCATCTTGGGCGCCCACATCTTCTCGTGGTCGCCCAGCGGAATCTCGAGATCGGCGAACGCGAGCAGCCGATACTCGGGCGGAACGAATTCCTCGCGCCGGACCGAGAACAGAAGGTCGAGGACGTTCTGGTCGAGCACGTCCCACGTGCGAATCTGCTGTTCGACCATATTGAAGCGCGCTTGCTCGATGTCCATGCCGACTGCCATGCGGTGCATTATCTCATGTGGAATTGACGCACTCACGCCGCTAATCGCCGGGCGCGTGCGCGGGCGTCGCCTGTACGGCAGCCGCGGCGGCCTTCGCCTCGCGACGCTTGCGCCGACGCTCGTGCAGCGCGTCGAGATACGTGTAGAGAACGGGCACGACGACCAGCGTGAGCAGCGTCGACGTGATCACGCCGCCGATGATCGCGCGGCCCATCGGCGCCTGGGTCTCGCCGCCTTCGCCGATACCCATTGCGAGCGGCATCATCCCGCCGATCATCGCCGCCGTCGTCATCAGGATCGGGCGCAGCCGCACCTGCCCCGCCTGCAGCAGCGAATCGTGAAGGCTGGCCCCGCCGCGGCGCGCCCGGTTGGCGAAATCGACCAGCAGGATCGCGTTCTTGGTGACGAGGCCCATCAGCATGATGAAGCCGATCATCGAGAACAGGTTGAGCGTCGTGCCGGTCAGGAGCAGCGCGAGGAACACCCCGATCAGCGAGAACGGCAGCGACGCCATGATCGCGAACGGCTGCGTGAAGCTCGCGAACTGCGAAGCGAGGATCAGGTAGATGAAGATGACCGCGAGGCCGAGCGCGGCGAGCGCCGCTTGGAACGACTCCTCCATGTCCTTCGCCTGCCCGCCGACGTCGAAGCGATACCCGGGCGGCAGCGTCGATTCCTTGATGATCTTCTGCACGTCCTTGTTGACGTCGCCTGAGGGCCGGTTTTCAGCGTTGGCGTAGAGCGCCACGCGGCGCTGCAGCTCCTGGCGCTTGATGATCTGCGGCGACGTCGTTTCGACGATCTCCGCGACCTGGCGCAGCGGCACCATCCGCGTCTCGCCGTCCGGGCCGCGCTTCGACGTGCTGAGATAAAGGTTGCCGAGGTCCGCCGACACCCGCCGGCTGTCCTTCGGCAGCTGCACGTTCACCTCGTAGTTCTGCCCGTCGGGCCCAAGCCAGTAGCTGACCGTGTCGCCGGCGAGCAGCGGCCGGATCGTCGAGCCGACCTGCTGCACGGTGATCCCGACGTCGGCGGCAGCGTCGTTGTTGAGGCGAATCGACAGCGCCGGCGCGGCCGCCTTTTCCGAGGTCTCCATGTCGGCGATGCCGGGTACCTTGGCGACCTTCTGCGCGAATTCCGTGATCAGTGTCGTCAGCGTCTCCGGATCCGGGCCCAGCAGGTTGACCCAGACCGGGCGGTCGAAGCCGAACGCGAGCTCGATCCCCGGCACGGGCTTCAGCTCGTTGCGGATGGCGCGTTCGATTTCCTTCTGCGTCCGCTTGCGGTCCTTGCGATCGGCGAGCTTCAGATTGACGCGCGCGTAGTTGCGCCCGTCCTCGGAGCCGACCGTCGTCATCGCGAGCGCGATCTCGGGCACGCCCTTCAGCACGGCCTCGACCTGCCGCACCTTGCCGTCGGTGTATTCGAGGCTCGAACCCACCGGCGTATTGAGGCGCAGCGAGATGAATCCTTCGTCGGTCTCGGGGATGAATTCCGTTCCGACGAGCGGCACGATCGCAAAGCTCGAGAAGAACGCGACGAGCGCGATGGCGATCACCGACTTGCGATGCCCGAGCGCCCACTCGAGGATCGAGCCGTACAGCGTGTGCAGCCATTCGACGACGCGCTCGAATCGGTCCATGAACCGGCCGAGCCACGGCACGCGCGCAAACCGCGACCCTGGAGGATCGTGCCAGATCGCCGACAGCATCGGGTCGAGCGTGAACGAGACGAACAGCGAGACCAGCACCGCAACCGCCACGGTGACGCCGAACTGGAAGAAGAAGCGACCGACGATGCCGCTCATGAACGCGATCGGCACGAACACCGCGACGATCGCGAACGTCGTCGCCATCACCGCGAGGCCGATCTCGTCGGTTCCCTCGCGCGCGGCGGTGACGTGGTCCTTGCCCAGTCCCAGGTGGCGCACGATGTTCTCGCGCACGACGATCGCATCGTCGATCAGGAGGCCGATGCAAAGCGACAGCGCCATCAGCGTCAGGAAATTGAGCGTGAATCCCATCGCGTTGAGCGCGATGAACGTGGCGATCACGGCGATTGGCAGCGTGAGCCCGGTGATGATCGTGCTGCGCCAGCTGTGCAGGAACAGGAAGACGATGAGGATGGTGAGCGCCGCGCCCTCGAGGATCGTCGATTTCACGCGGTTGACGCTTTTCTCGACCGAGTCGGCGGTCGAATTGACCACCCGAAGCTCGACGTCCGGTGGAATGCGCTTCTTCAGCGCGGCGACCGCCTCGTTGATGCCGTGCCCGGTGTCGACGATGTTGGCGTCCTGCGACTTCTGGATGTCGATCGTGATCGACGGCCGGCCGTTGATCCGCGAGATCGAGTCCTGCTCCTTCTCGCCGTCGATCACGTCGGCGACCTGCGACAGATAGACGCTGGCGCCGCCCTGCTGCGCGACGACGATGCGCGCGAACTGCGCCGGGTCCTTGATCTTGCCCTCGACACGAACGATCGAATCGGACTGTCCGCGCGTGATGCGGCCGGCCGGGACGTCCTGGTTCGCCGCACGAACGGCGCCGATCACCTGGTCGACGCCGATGCCGAGCGCCGACACCGCGTTGGGCTTGATCTGGATCAGGATCTGGCGCGTGACGCGCCCGTGGACGTCGATGCGCGCGACGCCGGGGACGTTTTCCAGTCCCTTGACGATCGTCTGGTCGGTGAGCGACGTCAGATCGCGCAGGCTCATCGTGGGCGACAGCACGGCGAGCGAGACGACCGGTTGCTGGTTCTCCTGATCGGCGCGCAGGACCAGAGGTTCCTTCACGTCGCGCGGGAAGCTCGGGCGGACCTGCCCGATCTTGTCGCGCACGTCCTGCATCGCCTTCGTCATGTCGGTCGACATCCGGAATTCTGCGAAGACCTGGCTCTGGCCCTCCTTCGAGTTCGACCGGATGAGGCTCACGCCCGAGACGGTGTTGATCGCGTATTCGAGCGGCTTCGTGAGGTCCGCTTCGACGACCTCCGGGTTCGCGCCCGGGTAGCTCGTCAGCACGAGCACGAACGGCAGGCTGACGTCGGGCATCTGCTCGACGCGCAACCGGTTGTAGGAAAAGATCCCCAGGACCGCGATGCCGATCATCACCATCGTGGCGAAGACCGGGTTGTTGATCGAAACGCGCGTGATCCACATGGGTGCTCTCCCTCGCCCGTCGGGGCGTCAGCCGGCGGCTTGCGTGGTCCCTGAGGTGGGCGTCGTCACGGGCGCCGAAGCGGGCGCCGCGGCCGGTACCGCCGCCGGCGCCTTGACGATCGCCGGCGCGCCGTCCTTCAGGTTGTCGAAGCGCGCGCCCAGCACGGGCACGTTCGGCGGCAGGTCGCTCTTCACCTCCACCCGGCCGGCCGCGTCGTCGCGCCGTCCCGTGACCACGATGCGCTTGACGAGCTTGCCGCTCTCGACCGTCCAAACGTAAGTCTGGCCGGCTTCCGTGCGCACGGAGGTCGCCGGCAACGTGGCGACAGGGTTGCTCGCCGACAGCGCGATGCGGCCCGTCGCGAACATCCCGCCCCGCAGCGCGCCGTCCGGATTCGGAATTCCGACGTACACCAGGATCGCCCGCGTCCCAGGCTCGGTCGACGGATTTATCCTCTCGATTCGCCCGGTGAAGCGGCGCTCGCCGAAGCCGTCGATCGTGAGCTCGACCGATTTTCCGATCGCAAGCTCGGGAACGTCGGCCGCCGGCACCATCGCCTGCAGCTCGAGGTCCTTCAGGTCGATGATGGTGACGAGCGGCGAGTCGAAGGCGACCTTCTCACCCGGCTGGACATGCCGTTTGCCGACGACGCCCGAAAGCGGAGACATCGCCACCGCATCCTTCAGCGCATTCCGTGCGATCTGCACCTGCGCTTCCGCCGACTTCATGCCGCCCTGCGCGACGTTGTAGGTCGATTCGGAATTGTCGAACGCGTTCTGCGAGATGAAATTCTGCTTCAGCAATGCCTTGTTGTTGGAGCGATTCTTCTCGGCCATCGCGAGCTGCGCCTTGGCCGACTCCAGCGCACCCGTCCGCTCGATGAGCCTGGCATCGAGATCGGCCGTATCGATCCGGGCGAGCACCTGCCCCGCCTGCACCGTTTCGCCCTCGCGGACCGTGATCTGCCGGACATCGCCCGACACCTTTGCCTTGACCGTGGCCTGCCGGACCGGCTGGACGGCGCCCGACACGGGGAGCCAGCGCGACAGCGGCTTGGCCTCTACGCGCGCGACATCCCCCGGGGTGAATTCGAGCGTGATCTGCGGCGGGGGACCCCCATCGTCGCCACCCTTCTTGATGACCCGCATCGCGACGGCGCCGCCGATCCCGCCAACGACGAGCATTGCGAAAGCGACGCCGATGACGCGCTTCCTGGTCCATCTTTTTGCCATGCCTGCCCCCTGATGGCAGCCGCGCCTGATGCGGCCAGCCCGATGCGCCAAAACCCTCTCGGGGTCGCCGGAAGGGTCCCATTAGGACGTTGTCCCCGCTTGGATGCGCGGCGACCGTGGTTCGGATTCGAAAGACGGCATAGTTTAGGCCCCCGAGGCCCCCCGGAGAAGGGTGCTGCGACCAGCCGCCGCCCGGCGCGACGGGCGGCGCCAAGCGGCGTCCGAGCCGCCGGCGCGCCGGACCGGCCGGGACGAACGCATTGACAGGCAGCCCGAGACAGCAAATAATCGTCTGTTGCCCAGCTTGCAACCCCCTTTCCCGGAGAGTCCCCCATGAAGAACACCCATAAATTCGGCCTGACGCTGATCTCGGCCGCGCTCGTAACCTTCTATGGTTGCGGCAAAGAAGAACCGAAGAAGGCCGAAGCCCCGAAGGCGCCTGCCGAAGAAGTCGTCATCGTGAAGATCGGCGCTGCCGGCCCGCTGACGGGCGGCATCGCCCACCTCGGCAAGGACGACGAGAACGGCGTTCACCTCGCGCTCGATGAAGCCACCGCGAAGAAGATGAAGATCGGCGGCAAGACGATCAAGTTCGAAATGATGAGCGAAGACGACCAGGCCGACCCGAAGATGGGCCCGACCATCGCGCAGAAGTTCGTCGACGCCAAAGTGGCCGGCGTGGTCGGCCATTTGAACTCCGGCGTGACCATCCCCGCCTCGGCCGTGTACAACCAGGCCGGCATCCCGATGATCTCCGGGTCGGCCACGAACCCGAAGCTGACCGAGCAGGGCTTCAAGGTCGTGTTCCGCACCGTCGGCCGCGACGACCAGCAAGGTCCGGCAATTGCCGCATACATCGCCAACGAACTGAAGGCCAAGAAGGTCGCCATCGCCGACGACGCTACGGCTTATGGCGAAGGTCTCGCCAACGAAGTCGAAAAGACGCTTAAGGCCGCGGGCGTGGCAGTCGTCGCCCGTGAAAAGACCAACGACAAGGCGACGGACTTCAAGGCGATCCTGACCAAGATGAAGGGCAAGAACCCCGACGTGATCTTCTACGGCGGCATGGACGCAACCGGCGGCCCGATGATCAAGCAGGCGCGCGAACTCGGGATCAAGTCGGTGTTCGCGTTCGGCGACGGCGCGTGCACCAGCGAAATGACCAAGCTCGGCGGACCCGCGTCCGAAGGCATGCTCTGCTCGCAAGCCGGCATCCCGACGCAAATGGCCTCGAAGGCGTTCCAGGACGCGTTCAAGGCGAAGTACGGCGAAGTGAAGCAGTACGCGCCGTTCTTCTACGACGGCGCGAATATCATCATCGCCGCAATGCAGAAGGCGGATTCGACCGACCCGGCAAAGTATCTGCCCGTCATGGCGAAGATCTCCTACGACGGCGCCACCGGCCACATCGAGTTCGACGACAAGGGTGACCGCAAGGATGCCGAAATGACGATCTTCAAGATGACCAAGGGCGTCGTCGAGCCGGTCGCCATCATCAAGGCGGGCAAGACGACCAAGATCGGCATGGACGCGGCCGCCGCGCCCGCCGCTCCGGCAGCGGCACCGGCGATGGCGCCGGCTGCTCCGATGAGCAAGGACGCGCCGAAGAAGTAAGCGCATTCCGCACCGACGAAAACGGCGTCCTTCGGGGCGCCGTTTTTTTGCCTGACGCGCCGGCGGGCCGCCTTCGATCGAGGCGCGGCGCCGACGGGGTTGCCGCCGTTGCCGCCAACCCGCACAATCCCCGGACTCGATGAACCGCGGACCGGCGCCGGCCGGGTCGCGGCGAGTGCCCGGAGGTATCCCGGCGCGCCCCGGGGGAGGCCCGTTTGGACATTTTCCTGCAGCAGATCATCAATGGGCTGACGCTCGGCAGCGTCTACGCCGTGGTCGCTCTCGGCTACACGATGGTGTACGGCATCATCCAGCTGATCAATTTCGCGCACGGCGAAGTGGTGATGATCGGCGCGATGGTTTCCTTCTCGGTCATCACGTCGATCGCCGGAGCGAACACCGGAATGCCGCCATTCGCGATCCTCATCGCCGGCATTCTGGTGGCGGTGCCGGTCTGCATGGGCGTCGGCTACACGCTGGAGCGCGTCGCGTACCGGCCGCTGCGCAACGCCCCCCGCCTGGCGCCGCTCATCACGGCGATCGGCCTGTCGATCATCCTGCAGCACGTCGCGATGATCATCTGGAGCCGCAACCCGATCGCCTTTCCGCAGATCATCACGGTCGTGCCTATACACATCACCGGCAATCCCGACGGCGCGACCATCACCAACGTGCAGGTCGCGATCATCCTGACGTCGGTGGCCATGATGGCCGGGCTCCTCGCGCTCGTGTACCGGACGAAGCTCGGCATCGCGATGCGCGCGACGTCGCAGAACCAGCACGTCGCCGGGCTCATGGGCATCAACATCAACACGGTGATCGCGGTGACGTTCGTCATCGGCGCCGGCCTGGGCGCGATGGCGGGCGTGATGGTCGGCACGTACTACGGCATCGCGCAGTACCAGATGGGCTTCATCCTGGGTCTGAAGGCGTTCTCCGCCGCGGTGCTGGGCGGCATCGGCAACCTCGCGGGCGCGATGCTGGGCGGCGTGCTGCTGGGGCTCATCGAGGCGCTCGGGGCGGGCTACGTTGGCGACCTCACCAACCTGTGCCAGCTCTCCGACTGGTCGGACGCGATCGCGCGGCGCTGCGTCGACGACCCGAACCTGACGCTGTTCGGCTCCAACTACCAGGACGTGTTCGCCTTCATGGTCCTGATCGCCGTGCTCATCTTCCGGCCGTCGGGGCTCCTCGGCGAGCGCGTCAGCGATCGCGCGTAGGAGACCCGGCATGCAGCAGTTCTTCGACTTCAAGAGGAATCCCCAGGGGGCATGGGTAGGTATCGCACTCGTCGCCGTCGCCCTGATCGTGCTGCCGTGGGTGCTCGCCGGGATCGGCACCGCGTGGGTGCGCATCACGAATCTCGCGATCCTTTTCGTGCTCCTGTCGCTCGGTCTCAACATCGTCGTGGGTTTCGCCGGCCTGCTCGACCTCGGGTACATCGCGTTCTACGCCGTCGGCGCGTACGTGTACGCGCTGCTGGCGTCGCCGCATTTCGACCTCCACCTGCCGTTCTGGATCATCCTTCCGCTCGGCGCCGCGGTGGCGTGCCTCTTTGGCGTGCTCCTCGGCGCACCGACCCTCAAACTGCGCGGCGACTATCTGGCGATTGTCACGCTGGGGTTCGGCGAGATCATCCGGATCTTCCTCAACAACCTGTCGCAGCCGGTCAACCTGACCAACGGCCCGCAGGGCATCACGCTGATCGATCCCTTCCGGATCGGCAGCTTCGACTTCGCGAAGCGCGAGACCATCCTCGGCCTCGATTTCACGGGACCGGTCAAGTACTACTACCTGCTCGTGCTCGTGGTCATCGTCATCATCGTCATCAACCTGCGCCTGCAGAATTCCCGGATCGGCCGCGCCTGGGAGGCGATCCGCGAGGACGAGATCGCCGCGCGCGCGATGGGCATCAACACCCGGAACATGAAACTGCTCGCGTTCGCGATGGGTGCGTCGTTCGGCGGCGTCTCGGGCGGCATATTCGCGGCGACGCAGGGCTTCATCAGCCCCGAGAGTTTTGTGCTGGTCGAGTCGATCATGGTGCTGTCGATGGTGGTGCTGGGCGGGATGGGCAACGTCTTCGGCGTGATCCTGGGCGCCGTGCTGCTGTCGTTCGTGCCCGAGGTCCTTCGCTACACCGTCGAACCGGTGCAACGGGCGCTGTTCGGACGCATGCTGATCGAGCCGGAGGTCATCCGGATGCTGCTGTTCGGCCTGGCGCTCGTGCTGATGATGCTCTACCGGCCGGCCGGCATCCTGCCATCGGCGTTGCGCAAGCGCGAGCTCGAACGAAAATGACGCCGGGCCATCGCCTCGAGCTCCTGACCGCCAAGGGCATCAGCAAGCGGTTCGGCGGCGTCCACGCTCTGTCGGACGTCGATTTCACGATCAACCACGGCGAGATCTACGGCCTGATCGGGCCGAACGGCGCCGGCAAGACCAGCCTCTTCAACGTGCTCACCGGGATCTATTCGGCGGACGGCGGCGCATTCGTGTTCGACGGGCTGTCGCTGGCGGGCCTCAAGCCCAACGACGTGGCCGCGCGCGGTATCGCCCGCACCTTCCAGAACATCCGGCTCTTCGCGAACCTGTCCGCGCTCGAAAACGTGATGATCGGCCGCCACGTGCGCACGCACGCAAATGTATTCGGCGCGATCCTGCGCGACGCCAAGACCCGCGCCGAGGAGCAGGCGATCGAAGCGCGCGCGCACGAGCTCCTCGAGTACGTCGGCGTGGCGACGCGCGCCAATACACTGGCGAAGCATCTCGCGTACGGCGATCAGCGCCGCCTCGAGATCGCGCGGGCGCTCGCCACCGAACCGAAGCTTCTGGCGCTCGACGAGCCGGCCGCCGGCATGAACGCCACCGAAACGGCGTCGCTCAAGGGCCTGCTCGGCGACATTCGGCGCGATGGCACGACGATCCTGCTGATCGAGCACGACATGAAGCTCGTGATGAGCGTCTGCGATCGGGTGCTGGTGCTCGACTACGGCAAGAAGATCGCCGAAGGGACGGCTCACGACGTGCAAAAGGATCCGAAGGTGATTGCCGCCTACCTCGGCGGCGAAGTCACGCTCAACATGAAAGGCGCCGCGTAGATGGCCGCGGGCGCCCATCCGAACGCGATCCTCGAACTCGCGCGGGTCGAGATCGCCTACGGCGGCATCCACGCGGTCAAGGGCATCGACCTCCATGTCGACAAAGGCGAGCTCGTCTGCCTGATCGGCACCAACGGCGCCGGCAAGACCACCACGCTCAAGGGAATCACCGGCCTGCAACCGGTGAAGGCCGGTGCGATCCGGTACGCGGGCGAGGACGTCACCGGCCGCCGCTCATTCGAGCTCGTGCGCAAGGGTCTCGCGATGGTGCCCGAAGGTCGCGGCGTCTTCGGCGCGCTGACGATCGAGGAAAACCTCGCGATGGGCGCCTACATCCGCAGCGACAAGACCGCGATCCGGCAGGACGTCGAGCGGGTATTCGACCTCTTCCCGCGCCTGAAGGAGCGGCGGCGGCAGACGGCGGGAACGCTTTCCGGCGGTGAGCAACAGATGCTGGCGATGGGACGCGCGCTGATGTCGAAGCCGACGCTCCTTTTGCTCGACGAGCCGTCGATGGGACTCGCACCGCTGATGGTGCAGAAAGTGTTCGAGACCGTGATGAAGGTCTCGGGCGAAGGCGTCACGATCCTTCTCATCGAACAGAACGCGAAGCTGGCACTCGAGGTGAGTCATCGCGGCTACGTGATGGAATCCGGCGAGATCACCCTGTCGGGCCCCGCGAAAACGCTGCTTCACGATCCCGCGGTCCGCGCGGCCTACCTCGGCGAAGGCGCCTGAGCGCCGCTCGGGTCGCGATGGCGGACGGGCTGGCCCCCAGCGCGCAATGACCGGGACTGCGCCCCCCTTCGACCCGTCGCCGCCCCCGGCGCACCTGCATCCGCGTGCCGTTCCCTGGCACCACGCGCTGGCCTGGTACGAGGACGCGATGCGCCTTTTCAAACGCGCGCCCGGAACGTGGATCGGACTCGCGTTCATCACGGTTGTCACGGAGCTCGCCTTGAAAGCCGTCCCCGGTGCGGGCGCGTTGCTCAGTCAATTGGTGACGCCGCTCGTGGCCTGCGGAATGGTCTACGCCGCCGCCGCGACGGATCGGGGTGCCGCGCCGTCGGTCAGGGACGCCGTGCTGGCGTTTCGCGCGGCGCCGGGCGCCATTGCGGCGATTATCGCGTCGGCGCTCGTCGCCTTTGCCGCCGAGGCGTTCACCGCGTGGTGGATCGCCGGCGCGAACCTGCTCGACTCCGGCGCCGGCTCGACCGATCTCTCGACGGCGGCGATCACCGGCGTACTCGCGATGGGAATCCTCGCCTCGCTGCCGGTGATGTTCGTCCCGTTCCACGTGCTGTTCGAGGACGTGAGGGGAGCAGCTGCGTTTGCGGCGAGCTGGAACGCCTTCGCGCTCAACACCCTGCCACTGCTCGTCTACAGCGCGGCGTCGATGGTGCTGCTCGGTTTCGGCCTCGCCACATTCGGCCTGGGGCTTGCGCTCGCCTTGCCGCTCTGGGCGGCGTCGAGTTACGCCGCCTGGAAGGATGTCTTCGGATTGAGGGACGCTCCGGCGTGATTTTCCGGACATAATCGGAGTACCATTTCCGAGCGTTTCGGCCGCGACAAATGCTCGGGCCGGTCCACAAGGAGGAAATCGCGATGCACATGCTGAGAACGCTGGCGCTTGCCACATCGGTGGTGCTCTCGTGCGCTGTCCCGGCCCATGCGGCCACGATCTTCAATTTCCCGAACTTCAACAGTTGCGTCGGCTTGCAGATCAACGGAAACGCGGCCTGCACCGGTGGGGTCCTTCGTGTCGCACCCGCGACATTCAGCCAGGCGGGCTCGGCCTTTTCCACGACGCTGATCCCGCTTGGTCCCGGAGCGTCGTTCAGCACGTTCTTCTCCTTCCAGATTTCCGCGTCGGGTGCTGGCGGCGCCGACGGTATCGTGTTCGTCGTCCAGCCGGTGGCGTCAACCGTGGGCGGCGGCGGCGGCGGGATCGGCTACGCGGGAATTCCGACCAGCCTCGGCGTCGAATTCGACACCTGGGACAACGGACCTCCCACCGATACGAGCGCAAGCCACGTCGGCATCGACGTCAACGGCTCGGTCGTTTCCTTGCAGACGGTTGACATCAATCCGCCGCTCGACAACGGCAACGTCTGGTTCGCGTGGATCGACTACAACGGCTCCGTGCTCGAGTTGCGCCTCAGCCAGTCGAACTCGCGCCCGGCGGCACCGACGCTGAGCCGGGCCGTCAATCTGGCCAGCATACTCGGGACCACGTCGGCGTTCGTTGGATTCACATCGGGAACCGGCGCCGCCTTCTCCAACCACGACATCCTGACCTGGCGCTTCGACGATGTGTTCGCGCCGATCGGCGCGGCTCCGACCTCGACGGCCGTGCCGACGCTCGCGGACATCGCGCTCTGGTTCCTTGCCTGCCTGCTGGGCGGCGCGGCGCTGCTCGAACTTCGCCGACGTCGCGCGTAACTTCGCTCGGGATCGGCCCGAAGCATCGCACCCGAGGCCTTTGCGACGCGGCGGGAGCGATCGCGCCTAGGCCGTCATCCGGCGCGCGAAGGTGTCGAGCGCCGGATCAGGGTCGACCTCAAGCGTTGCTATGGCGGTCACCTGCGCCGGCGCCGGCCCGCGCCGGCACCAGGACAGGAGACGCGCAACGGCAGCGGCGTCGCCCTGCACCCACGCCTCGACCGTGCCCTCGCGCCGGTTGCGAACCCAGCCGAGGAGGCCGAGCGCGTTCGCCGCATCGACCATCGCATCGCGGTAGCCCACGCCGTGCACCCGGCCGCGGATGGTCACCTGCCACGCGATCATCGCATCAGCGATCCTGGCGCCGCGCGTAGAGCAGCAGCGCCGCGACGGTCTTCGCATCGGTGACTTCGCCTCGATCCAGGGCGGCCAGCATCTCCTCGAGGCTCATCGTGACGATCTCGAGGAACTCGCCTTCGTCCGGGCTTGCGCCGACGTTCGTCAGCCCCTCGGCGACGAAGAAATCGATTGCCTCGTCGGAATAGCCGACGACCGAGTGGATACGGCCGAGACGCGTCCAGGTTGCGGCCTCGTAACCGGCTTCCTCGGCCAGTTCGCGGCGCGCCGTGTCGATCTGCGATTCGCCGGGGTCGAGCTTACCCGCGGGAAATTCGATGAACACTGCCCCTGCCGGGTAGCGATACTGGCGCACGACGACGAGGCGGGCGTCGCCGTGGACCGGCACGATCAGGACGGCGCCCGGGTGCACGACGTACTCGCGCGTCGCAAGGCTGCCATCCGGAAGTCTGACGGTGTCGCGGCGGACGTGCAGGAGCTTCCCGTCGAACACGGTCTCGGACGACACCTTCGTCTCGATCAGGTGATCATCGTTCTTCGGTGTGTCTTGGCCGCGCCTCAAGCGTGATCTCCGCACAATCTCATTCGCCCCCCTCCCTCACTCGAGCCAATCCTTCGCGACGAGGAAGTCAGTGTAGAGTCGCGCCTCGGGACTGCCCGGTGCCGGCTTCCAGTCGTAACGCCATTTCACGATCGGCGGCATCGACATCAGGATCGCTTCGGTGCGCCCGTTCGACTGCAGACCGAACAGCGTGCCGCGGTCGAAGACCAGATTGAATTCGACGTAGCGTCCGCGTCGATAGGCCTGAAAGTCTCGCTCGCGCTCGCCGAACGAGGTCGCCTTCCTGCGCTCGAGGATCGGCAGGTAGGCGTCGACGAACTTGTCGCCGACGCTCTTTGTCACGGCGAAAGAGCCCTCGAAGCCGCCCTCGGCGAGATCGTCGTAGAAAATGCCACCGACGCCGCGCGGCTCCTTGCGGTGCTTCAGATAGAAGTAGTCGTCGCACCCGCGTTTGAATTTTTCGTGCAGGTCGGCGCCGAACGGAGCGAGCGCATCGCGGCACGCTCGGTGAAAATGCACGACGTCCTCCTCGAAACCATAGTACGGCGTCAGGTCCATGCCGCCGCCGAACCACCAGGCGTCCTCGCCCGACCCTTGCCCGGCAGCGTGCGCGACGAACATCCGGACGTTCATATGCACGGTCGGCGCGTAGGGGTTGCGCGGATGGAGGACGAGCGACACGCCCATGGCCTCCCACGCGCGGCCAGCGATGTCGGGACGCGAGGCGCTCGCCGATGGCGGCAGGCGCTCGCCCTTCACATGCGAGAAATTGACCCCACCGCGCTCGAGCGTGTCGCCGTCCTCTATCAGCCGCGTGATCCCGCCACCGCCCTCCGGACGCGTCCACTCGTCGCGGCGGAAGGGCCGGCCTTCGACGACTTCGAGTGCCGCGACGATGCGCGTTTGCAGCGCGATGAAATAATCGCGCGGTCCGCTGACGTTCATGGCCGGGGGTGCGGTTCACCCGGCGGCGACGGCCTCGCGCCGAGCGCCCGCTGGCCGATGTCGCGGCGATACTGCATGCCGGCGAACTGGATCTCGCCGACAGCGGCGTAGGCGACGCGCTGCGCCTGTTTCACCGAGTCGCCGAGCGCGGTGACGCAGAGCACCCGGCCACCGGCGACGACGACCCGGCCGCCGTCGTCGGCGGTTCCGGCGTGGAACGCCTTGCAGTCCGGATGCGCGTCGGGGGCCAGGCGATCGAGGCCTTCGATCGCGTCGCCCATGCGCGGGCTTTCCGGATAGCCGTGCGCGGCGAGCACGACACCGAGTGCCGCACGCCGGTCCCACTCGGCCTCGACGCGGTCGAGCGTGCCGTTGACGGCGTGTTGGACCAGTTCCACGAGATCAGATTTCAGGCGCATCATGATCGGCTGGGTCTCGGGGTCGCCCAATCGGCAGTTGAATTCGAGCACCTTGAGATTGCCGGAGGCGTCGATCATGACGCCCGCGTACAGGAATCCGGTGTACGGAATTCCGTCGGTCGCCATGCCGTTGACCGCCGGAAGGATGACCTCGCGCATGATGCGCGCGTGAATTGCCGGCGTGACGACCGGCGCTGGCGAGTACGCGCCCATGCCTCCGGTGTTCGGCCCCTGGTCGTTGTCCCGCAGGCGCTTGTGATCCTGCGAGGACGCGAGCGGCAGCACGTGCCGCCCATCCGCCATGACGATGAAGCTCGCCTCTTCGCCGGCGAGGAACTCCTCGACGACGACGCGCGCACCCGCGGCGCCCATCGCGTGTCCGACGAGCATGGCGGCGATGGCGGCGTGCGCCTCGGCGACCGTCGACGCGACGACGACCCCTTTGCCGGCGGCGAGTCCGTCGGCCTTGACGACGATCGGCGCGCCGCGTTTCGTAACATAGTCACGCGCGGCCGCCGCGTCGGTGAAGGTCTGGTAGTCCGCGGTCGGGATGGCGTGCCGCACCATGAACGCCTTCGCGTAGTCCTTGGAGCTTTCGAGCTGCGCTGCAGCCTTCGTCGGGCCGAAGATCCGGTGACCGGCGGCGCGGAACGCATCGACGATGCCCGCGGCAAGCGGCGCTTCGGGGCCGACGATCGTCAATGCGACCTCGGCGTCCTTCGCAAAGGCGACGAGATCCGCCAACGCGGTAAGCGGCACCGTGGTGAGCTCCGGCTCGCGCATCGTGCCGGCGTTGCCAGGCGCGACGAACACCTTTGCGACCCGCGGCGACTGCGCGACCTTCCACGCCAGCGCGTGCTCGCGGCCACCACCGCCGATGATGAGGACGTTCATGCCATGCGCTAGCGGAAACGGACCCTAATCCAGGCGAATGCTGCCGAAGAGGAACAGGACGCTGCCGTTGTTGACCCCGCCCAGCGTCGGAATGTACGTCGCGTAAACGGCGAACTTGTCGTAGCGCACCGACGCGAGCGGCAGCACCGCGGGAAATGGCCAGCCGTTGAAGATGTCGTTACGCGCGACCACCAACAACGTGTATCCCAACCCGCCCTGAATGCTGTCGCGCCTGCCCCAGTAGGTCGACCAGCCGTAACCGATCTGGTACTGAGGCCGGCTGTGCGAGTCGCTAAACACGAGGGCGTAGACGGTGTCAGTGTCTCCGTTCTCCCGCTCGACCGTGCGGCCCCAGCCTGCACCCCAGGCCGCCTCGTTTTCCTCGGCCCGCTTCTCGGCGGTCCACGTCCACGGCGTGTGCCACGCGTATCCGGAAACGAGCAGATCGTTGTTGCCCTTCTGGTAGGTGTCGACCAGCCGCCGGCAGCCGGTGTTCAGCCACTCCCAGAGGTCGTCGCAACCGGCAGCCGCGGGGGCCGACAGGCAGAGGAAAGCGATCGCAACGAGGCCGCGGGTCAATTTGGGAAACATGGTGGTTCCGTTCAATGTCGAAAATGTCGGATGGCGGTAAACACCATGGCGATGCCGCGCTCGTCGGCGGCGACGATCACCTCGTCGTCGCGCACGCTGCCTCCGGGCTGGATCACGGCGGCCGCGCCGTTTTCTGCGACGACGTCGAGACCGTCCCGGAACGGAAAAAACGCATCCGAGGCGACCACCGAGCCGGCGAGATCGAGCTTCGCCGCCTGCGCCTTGATGGCCGCGATCCGCGCCGAATCGACGCGGCTCATCTGACCGGCGCCGATGCCGAGGGTACGCCCACCGCCGCAATAGACGATCGCATTGCTCTTCACGAACTTCGCGACGCGCCACGCGAACAGAAGGTCGTCAACCTGTTCGGGCGTCGGCGCCTTGCGCGTGACCACCTTGAGCTCGGAGGCGGCGAGATTCCTGGCATCGGTCGTCTGCACCAGCAGGCCGCCGCCGATGCGCTTCAAGTCGAGTTGCGCCGGCGGTGCCGCGACCGGGAGCGCGACCTCGAGGACGCGCACGTTCTTCTTTTGCGCGATCACGTTGAGCGCGTCCGGCGTGTAGCCGGGCGCGATCAGCACTTCGAGAAACTGGGCCGCCACCGCTTCGAGCGCCGCGGCATCGACCGGTCGGTTGAACGCGATGATGCCGCCGAACGCCGACACGGGATCGGTCGCGAACGCCTTGTCGTAAGCTTTGAGCAGGGTATCGGCGATCGCGGCGCCGCAGGGATTCGCGTGCTTGACGATCACGCACGCGGCGCCGTCGGTGTCATCGGCGATCGACTTCACGCATTCCCAGGCCGCGTCGGAATCCGCGAGGTTGTTGTACGACAGTTCCTTGCCCTGCAGCTGCCGATAGGTGGCGATCGAGCCCGGGGCAGGCGCCTCGTCGCGGTAGAACGCCGCCTGCTGGTGTGGGTTCTCGCCATAACGCAGGTCCTGAAGCTTGATCGCCTGCAGGTTGAAACGGTCCGGGAACATAGACGCGGAGCCGTCCGCGCCGCGCGCCGTGAGCCAATTCGAGATTGCGCCGTCGTAGGACGCCGTATGCGAAAACGCCTTCCGCGCGAGCGCGAACCGCGTGGCAGCCGAAAGCGCCCGGCCGTTCGCCTCGAGCTCGGCGAGCAACGGGCCGTAGTCCGCGGGGTCGACGACGACGCCGACGTGCTGCCAGTTCTTGGCCGCAGCGCGCACCATCGTCGGTCCGCCGATGTCGATGTTCTCGATCGCATCGTCGAGCG
>JBDTRG010000053.1:0-19089 GCA_039931775.1 Betaproteobacteria bacterium
GGCAGCGCGTAGTTGATCATCGAGACGAGCTCCATCGTGCGGCGCCCGGCGAATACCTTCTTCGTGACGAGGTAACCGAGCAGCACGCCGTAGAGCCCGCCGAGAGGCATCGCGAAGCCGGCGATGATCAGTGTGTCGCGGATTGGTTTCCAGCCGTCGGTTAGGATCGACTTGTAGTGGGCGAGCGTAAACGCATGATTCGCCCCCAACGCCACGACCAGCGATGCGTAGAGGAGCAGCGCGTAGAAGTAGGCGATGACGATGGCCACCGCGAGGCAGCACGCCAGCAGGACGTTGCGCACCGCCGGCGAAATGCTGTCGAACGGCGTCTGCCCGGCGCCCTTGCCGGTGATCGTCACGTAGTAGCGCCTGCTCACCCAATAGCGTTGCAGCACGAAGACCACGAGCGACGGGACGAGCAGTGCGAACGACAGAACCGCGCCGCCGCGCAGATCGAAGAGGCCCGTGATCTGCAGATAGGCCTGCGTAGGCAGCACCGGAAACTGGTTTCCGGCGAGGATCAGTGGGGTCGCGAAGTCCGCCAGCGACGCGGCGAACAGCAGCAGGAACGCGTTGGCGATGCCCGGGATGGCGAGCGGCAGCGTCACGGTGCGGAACACGCGCCAGCGCGAAGCGCCCAGCGAAAAAGCCATGCCCTCGATGTTCGAGTCGATCGCGGCGAGGATCGGGCGCAGCGTCAGGTACGCGATCGGGAAGTAGGTCAGCGATTCGGACAGGAGCGTGCTCCACAGGCCATACACCGTCACGCCTTTCAGTCCGAGCAGTTCGTAGGTGATGAGACCGCGCGGGCCGAACGAAAAGATCATCGCGATCGCGGTCGTGAACGGCGGGGAGACGAGCGGCAACAGCACGCAGGCGTCGATGGCCGTGAGGAGGACGCGCGGCAACCGCCCGCGCGCGGCGGCGAACGCGAACAGGAAACCGAGCGCGGTGCCGATGATGCCCACGAGCGAGGCGAGCAGCAGGCTGTTCCAGAATGCCCTGATCTGGTGCCGGTCGGTGAGCACCTTCGCGATGCCCGCCGTCGTGAACGTACCGTGATCGGTCAGCACCCGCGCAAACAGCATGACCAGCGGGTAGACGACGAAAAGCGCCAGCACGAGCCACAGCGCCACCACCGCGACGGTGACGGCAGGATCCCGGGAAGTACGGACGGCTCGCGCCGTCGGCGCGCCTGACGGACCGCTGGCCACGCTGCGCGGGCCGGCTACGGGTTCAGGACTTCGGCGATCCACCGATCGACGATTCGCTTGCGGTTCGCGCCCGCGTAGTCTGCGTCGATGGCAAAGATCTTCGCGCCTTTCAGGACCTCGGCGAGGCTCGGTTCGACGGCGACCGCGGGATTTGCCGGCACGAAGTTGATCTTGTATTTCGCGAATTGCCCCTGCATCGCGGCGGAGGTCGCCCAGTCGATGAGCTTTTTGCCGAGATCGGGATTTTTCGCCCCCTTGATCAACGCGATGCCTTCGGCCGCCGTGCCGATACCTTCCTTCGGGAAGCTGATCGTCACGTCGTAGCCCTTGGCCTTGGTGTCCAGCGCGTCGACGATGAAGAAGATGCCGCCGCCCGCCTGGCCGAGTCCGACCGGAAGCGTGCCGCCGCCGCCGCTCTTCGTGTAGAGCTGCACGTTCGGGCGCAGCTTCTTCATGTAATCGAACGCCTTGGTCTCGTCGCGGCCGTTCACTTCGAGGATCGAGAAGATCCGCGTCACCGCGGTTCCCGATGTGCGCGCGTCGGCCATCTGCAGCATGTTCTTGTACGGGGCCGCCAGCAGATCGTTCCACGACGCCGGCGCCTTGAGACCATGCTCCTTCAGGAACTTGTCGTTGGTCATGAACACGAGCGGGTCGTCGGCGATCGCCACCCACATTCCGTCGGCGTGCCTGAAGCGCGGCGGCAGCGCGGCGAACGACGGCGGCTTGTAGGGCTCGAAGACGCCCTCGCTGATGCCGGCGGCGAATGTCTCGACCGGTCCGCCGAACAGCACGTCGACACGCGGGTTGTTCTTCTCGGCCGTGACGCGGGCCAGCGCTTCACCCGACGAAAAGCGGACGAAATTGACCTTGATGCCGGTCGCCTTCTCGAACTCCTCGAACATCGGCTTCGCCCAATTCTCCGGCCAGATCGAATAGACATTGACGGTGTCGGCCGCGGCGGCGGGTGCGGCGGGGAGCGCGGCCAGTCCCAAAACGGCAACGGCGGTGATTGCTCGCATAAATCGATACGGCAAGCGATGAAGGTCGATCATGGACTTCCTCCGATGTAGGGGACCTCCGGGCCTATTGTCGGCCTTTGGAGTCGGGCGCTGCTGCCGAGGGCCGACGGTATCCGAGACGTGCGTGGCGCGTCAAATGCGAGGGTCGAGCGCCGCCCGCCCTGATCCATCCGGCGAGGCGGGCGCTGCGCCGTGCGTTGCGCGCCTGCGATCGTGATCAGGCGGGCGCGGCCTTCGGAGGATTCCAGACGCCGTCGCACGCCGCCCGCGCCGGGTCTTTGGCCGGCAGTTGAGCGCACACGCTCGACAGTTGCGTCTTGACGCGGCGCAACGTGTCCTGGTGCTGGTTGCCCTTGTTCCAGGCGACCAGTTTCCTCGCCATGCGCTCGAGCGAGCGGCGGTTGCGATCATAGAACGTGTCCGGCACGGCTTCGAGCTCGCCGATCACCTGCGCCGCCGCGCGCTCGATGCGCGCGGTGTCGTCGGGCGTGAGATCGATCATCGCGTTGACGTAGCCGACACCCCATTGCAGCCGCGTCGCGGGGCCGTCTGCGGCGGCGTAGGCCTTCTCGGTCCAATCAACGGCGCCTGCCTTGTCGCCGCGCTTTTTCGCATTGGCGGCGAGGCCCAGCATGAAGTAATACGGTGTGCGGGACCGCGCGAGCTCGGCCGTCAGCAGCGCATTCGATTCGTCGAAGAGCCCGGCGTCGGCCAGCGCCTGCGACGCCACGTTGATGACGACTTCGCGTGCATACGGGTCGGTCGTTTCCTTCTCGCCGCGCGCGACCTGTTCGCGCACACTCGCGATCAGCGCGTCGGGAAGCGCGCCGGCGGGCGCGTCGAGCTTCGCGAGTTCGACGCGCGTTCCGACGGCAAGCAGCCGGTCGGTCGCGGACAGGCTCGCGTCGGCGACGAAGCCCTGCAACGCCGAATCCCACGCTGCGGCAAGGGCCGCGCGCTGCTGCGACTTGGGCAACGTGACGTACCCGACGACATCGTCGGCGTTGTCGGTCATCAGGTCGAAATTTTCCCGCGCGATCGAGGGGTCGGTCAGCACCTTCATCAGGCGCTCGCGGGCCACCTTGTCGTCGGTCGGCTTCGCGTCCTTGACCGTGGCCGACGCGTGGATCGCCTTCAGTGCGAGGCGCGTGGCGGTCGCGCTCTGATCGGCCGGGCAGGCCTGCGCGAGGCGGGCAAGCGTCGCCGGAACCTCCTTTTGAGGGACGAGCTGCGCTTCGTTGGTGTCCCATGAGTAGTAGGCCAGCATCCGCCAGTCCTCGGGCGTGAGCGCCGAGGCTGCCTTGTTGTCGTGCGCTGTGAGCGCCGCCTTGAGCGTCGTCTTCACCGGACGCGCCCCGTTCATCCCCATCGCGAGCACCCGCATGTACTGGTCGGCGTCGACTTCCCCCGGCAGCCGCGTGATCTCGGTGCCGTCGGGCTTGAACAGGATCATCGTCGGGTAGCCGCCGACCTTGAAGCGCGCGCCCATCCGTTGCGCGCTGCGGCTGTCGCCATCGAGGTAGACCGGAACGAAAAATCGCGACCGGTCGATGAAATCCTGGCGATTGAAAATGGTGGCCTTGACCTGATTGCACGGAGGACACCAGACCGCGCCCCAATAGAGGAAGACCGGCTTACTCTCCGCCCGGGCTTTTGCGAACGCTGCGTCCACGTCGCCTTTGAGCCAGGCGACGCCGATCTTTGCCGGTGCGGAATCAGCGCTTGCGGCTTTGGCCGGAGGCGGCGCTGCGACGTGCTGCGCGGCAACCTTGGGGTCGGCGGCCGCCGTTCCTGCGGGATCAGGCGACTTGGAGCACGCGGCGACCAGGAAAATCAGGGCGAGGCAAACAGCGTTTCGCATTGTCGATCAGGCCCGTAGGGAATGCCCGACAGTATGCGCCGAGACGTGCGCGCCGCCAACGCCGGCGCATCGACCCGATGATGGGCGCGGCTTACAATTTCGAACCGGGCTTGCGCCGCCCGGGGCGCCAGCGCGACGGCGACGATGCGGAATAGACGGGGCCCGAGCGCGTCGCGAGGCGATTCAGCGTGAGCGCCGCGATCGATGCGCCGAGTGCGGCGATCGTCGCGGAGTCGCGGGCGAGCACGTTCAAGAGTTGGCTGTAGAGCTGCGGATCGCTCTGCTCGACGTAGCGAACGATGTCGTAGATCTGGCTGGAGGTCGCCCGCGCGGCGTCGTCGATCGACACCGGAATCTCCTGCCAGCGGGCGTGAATCACGTATTTGGCGAAGGCGCCGCCGCCGACGACGGTCAGCGCCAGCGGACCGACCGACGCGAGCAGGCGACCCAGCATCCGCGCGCGCATGCGCAGATTGAGGCGATTGAACGTTGCGGCGACGATGGCGGCGAGCGTGGGCGAATCGTCGGCATGGGGGGGCTGCAGCGCAGCCGCGGGGTTCGGCGCTGACGGAGGTACGTAGGGTCTCGAGCGCTTTTTCATGTCCGATCTCCTTGCAGAATAACGACAGGATTCGACCAGTCGGGTAGCGGCGCGATAGCGGCGCAGCTCACTCGTGCGTTCGAGGATCGCGATGAGCCGCAACAGCGTACGCCGAGTTGCGATGACACTGACATGCGACCGACAGGCGGCCGCGAAAGTTCCATGAACGGGAGGAAACCGCCCGCCGAGGAGCAGCGCGGCCCCGCGCGGCGCTAGAGGATGCGGTTGAACCAGAGCATCGACAGCATGCCGGAGACGAGGGCGAGCACGGCGGCGGCAGCGGCGAAGAATGCCGTGATCTCGGTCTCTTTCTGCTCGAAGAAAAGCTTGGTATTCAAACTCTTGTAAATCTTCTGCAGGTCGGCCGCGGTCCCGGCGTAAAAATACTCGCCGCGGGTAACGTTGGCGATCGTCTTCAGCGTTTCTTCGTCAAGCCGCACGCGCATCGACCAGCCTTCGGCCCCGATGGTCTCGCCACCTTGCGTGCCGATGCCGACGGTGTAGACGCGGACGCCGCGGTCGGCCGCCATGCGCGCCGATTCGATCGGGTCGGGCCCGACGGTCGTCTGCCCGTCGGTCAGCAGGATGATCGCAGCGGATTCGTATGAGCCTGCGGGCGCCGTTTTCGGCGCTGCCTTATCGGCGGGGCGCGAAGGATCGAGCGCCGCGGATTTCGCTGCCTCGCGCCGCGGATTCGACGAGCGCAGGTCGAATTCGGCGTCGGGAAAGATCATCTTCAGCGCGACCAGGATGCCGCTGCCGACCGCGGTGCCCCGCTGGAGCTGGAACCGATCGATCGCCGCCAGGATGTCCTCGCGCGTGTGCGTCGGCGACTGGACGACCGACGCCGTCGCGGCGAACGACACGACGCCGATGCGCGTGGACTTCGGCTGCTCGCCGACGAACGCGCGCGCGGCATCCTGCGCTGCGGCGATCCGGCTCGGCTTGACGTCGGTCGCGCGCATGCTGCCCGACACGTCCATCGAAAGGATCACCGTCTCGTGCTGCGTCGGCAGCGTGACGATGGCGGCCGGCCGGGCGATCGCGATCAGCAGCAGCGCGAGCGCGACGAGGAAGAGTATTGGCGGCACGTGACGTCGGACGCGCTGTCCGCCGCTGGCGGCGTCCTTGATGAGGCTCAGGCTGGCATAGCGCAGAGCCGACTTCTTCTTGCGCCGCAGCAGCAGCGCGTACACGATCACCAACACCGGCAGGAACAAGAGCAGCCAGAGCATTTCCGGCCACGCGAAGGTCACCCGTGTACCCCCAGATGCGCCGGCAGGCCTCCGCCGGTGGCGAGCTGGCTGCGCCGCTTGCGCAGGTCGGCGAAGCGCAGGATCGCGTCGACGAGGCTGTCGTCCGTCGCGAGCTCGAGCGCGTCGACGCCGGCGACGCGAAACGCCGTGCGCAATTCTGCCTCGCGGCGCTTTGCGGCCTCCTCGAAGCGCCGGCGAAACGCCGGGTCGTGCGTATCGACGAACAGCTGCTCGCCGGTCTCGGCATCCTGGACGACGAGCATCCCGAGATCGGGCAGGTCCATCTCCAGCGGATCGTAAAGCCGCACGGCGACGACATCGTGGCGCTGCGCGAGGTGCGCCAGCGGTTTCGCCCATCCCGGCGTGCTGATGAAGTCGGAGACGATGAACATCAACGATCGCCGGGGCGCAACGCGATACGCCGTTTGCAGCAGTTCACGCAGACTGGTTTCTCCCGTCTGCGCGCGGGGAGGTCGCTCCAGCATCCGGTGCAAGAGGTGCAGAACCTGCCGGCGGCCGCTGCGCGCCGGGATCACCGTGTCGACGGAATCGCCGTAGAGGAGTGCGCCGACGCGGTTGCCGTGGCGCGTCAGGATTCGCGCGAGCACCGAGACGAATTCAGCCGAGATCGCCTGCTTCTTGTACTGCTCCGACCCGAAATCCACCGACGCGCTCAAATCGAGCAGGAACCACGCGGCGACTTCACGCTCCTCGTAATATTCGCGTACGTACGGGGTCTGCTGGCGCGCCGTAACGTTCCAGTCGATGTGACGGACGTCGTCCCCGTACACGTATTCGCGCAGATCGGCGAAATCGAGGCCGTAGCCGCGGAACAGCGTCCGATAGTCGCCGTGCAGCACGCCGTCCAGGCGGCGGATCACGGTCCATTCGAGCCGCCGCAGGATCGCTTCAGGCGTCGGATCTGGGCTTCGGTTCGATTCGGACATGGGTCTCGAGCGGCTTTTCCGGTCGTCGCACGTGCTGCATGATCCGCGCGATCACCGCGTCGGCGGTCATCGAATCGGACAGCGCCTCGTAGGACAGCGACAGGCGGTGGCGCAGCACGTCGGGTGCCAGGTCGGACACGTCTTCCGGCAGCACGTAGGGGCGCCCGCGCAGGAATGCCAGCGCGCGTGCGCCTTCGATCAGCCAGATCGTGGCGCGGGGGCTGGCGCCGTACGTCAGGTATTTCGCGAGGTCCTTGATGCCATAGCGCTCGGGCTGCCGCGTCGCTGCGACGAGGCGCACGGCGTACTGCATCAGCGAGGGGTCGACGTAGCCCATCCGGCATTCGCGCTGCAACGCCTTGAGCTCGTCGGTCGTCGCCACCGCGGCAACCTCCTGCGCAACGCCGGTGACGCGCTCGACGATGACGAACTCCTCCTCCTCGGTCGGGTAGCCCACAAGCACCTTCATCATGAACCGGTCGACCTGCGCCTCCGGCAGCGGGTAGGTGCCCTCGGTCTCGATCGGATTCTGCGTGGCCATCACGAGAAACGGCTCGGGGACGCGGTAGGTCTCGCCCGCGATCGTCACCTGGCACTCCTGCATCACTTCGAGCAGCGCGCTTTGCACTTTCGCCGGCGCACGGTTGATCTCGTCGGCGAGCAGCAGGTGGCAGAACACCGGGCCGAGAGACGTGTTGAACTCGCTGGTCTTCTGGTTGTAGATGCGCGTGCCGACGAGGTCCGCCGGCACGAGATCGGGCGTGAACTGGATGCGCTTGAACGTGCCGCGGATGGTCCGTGCCAGCGTCTTCACCGTCAGCGTCTTGGCCAGTCCGGGGACGCCCTCGACCAGCAGATGCCCCTGCGCGAGGATCGCGACCAGCACGCGTTCGAGGAAGTGGTCCTGGCCCACGACGACCCGCTTGACCTCGTAGAGGATGCGCTCCATCAGCGGAGTGACGTCGGTGCGAGCGGTTGCCGTGTCGTTCATGGTGTCCTGTCCCAGGGGTGCGTCAGAAGGGCGAGATGCCGACCGCGGCCGCCGCGTTTTCGATCGGCACCGCGAACCCGATGCCGATGAACACGCTCTGTTCCGTCGGGTTGAGGATCGCGGTCACGATTCCCACGACTTCGCCGTCGGCAGTGACGAGTGGCCCTCCGGAGTTGCCCGGGTTGGCCGCGGCGTCGAACTGAATGAGATTGGTCAGCACGCGTTTGCCCTGCTGCGACCGGTATTCGCGCTTGAGCCCGGAGACCACACCCGAGGAAACCGACGGGCCGATGCCGAACGGAAATCCGACGGCGATGACCTCGTCGCCCATCGCGAGATCGGCGGTCGAGCGCAGCGTCGCGGCGGGGAGATCGTCAGGCAGCTTCTTCGCCTGCAGCACCGCGAGGTCGTGCTCCGGGCGCATGCCGATGATCGTCGCCTCCGACTCCATCCCGTCGAAGAATTCCACGCTCACGCGATCGGCGCCGGCGACGACGTGCATGTTGGTGAGAATGATGCCGGTGTCGACGATGACCACGCCGGTGCCCACCCCTTCGGCCGAGTAGCCGTCCTCGCGATCGTTGCTGGCCGAACCGCGCACGCGCACGACCGATCGGTAGACGGCTTCGTAGGCCTTCGTTGCGTGCGAGGGCATCTGCACGCTTTCCAGCGTGTGCAGCACCGCGGAATCGATTTCCTTCTGGGTCAGCGGCGGCTGCTGCGGGTTGAGCGCCGCGTGGGCGAAAACGATGCCGAGCGCGATCAAGGCGCTGCCGGCGACGAGAAGCTTCCGTTCGTGGCGCGCGATCGCGGCGCGCAGTCGCGCACGCCTTGACGGCGGCGCGTCGCCGGCTTCCGCCGCATCTGCCGCAGCCACGGCCTCACCGGCACGCGCCGACCAGGCCGCCTTGTGCGCCTCATCGGACCTGCTGTACAGCGCGACCTTCTTCATGTGCGGCCCTTCCGCCGACCTCCGCCGATTGCCCCGCGTCCTGTAAACGGTAACACGGGAATCGCCGACCGTGAAAATTCGGGGCCGGCGCGCCGGCCGCCCCTGGGCTCGCCCGTCCCCGCCGGAGCGTGCTGCTGTACGGCACATGCTTGACTTTCGCGCGGGCCGTAGCGCTCAATGCGGTCGTAAGTCCATCTTCGGGAGTCGGGAATGGCGCTTCGATCGCTTCGTTCCATCGTCGCCGGACAGCCGCCGGCGACGGCGGAAAAGTCGGCGACGGTCTTCGAGGCCGCGCTGTTGATGAAGGCTCAGGGCAAAGGGGCTCTGCTGGTCGTCGACGGAACGCGTCTCATCGGAATCTTCACCGAGCGCGACGCGCTGCTGCGCGTGATCGCGGCTCGCCTCGATCCGGCGACGACGCGGCTCGCCGACGTGATGACTGCGCACCCGCAAACGATGTCGCCGGACGAGCCGTTCCTGAAGGCGCTGCGGCTCATGCACAGCCGGGGCTTCCGGCATCTGCCCGTCGTCGAGCACGGGCGCCCGATCGGCGTCGTCTCGGCGCGCGACGCGCTGGACGATGATCTTTACGAACTCCGCGTCGACTTGGCGCAGCGCGGGGACGAGCGGGACTGAGCGCCGGCAGGCGCCCGGTTCAGTCCTCCGCAGCGAGCAGCAGGGCGAGGCCGGCGCCGATGCCGGCCGGGATGCCGTAGCGCTCCAGGTTCGAAATCGCGTCGCCGGCGATCACCTCGACCGGGACCGGCGTCAGTTCCAACACCTCGTTGGTCACCGACGCCTCGATCATCCGCGTCAGCGAATTCTTGCGCGCGGTCCCCATCACGATGCGCTCGCAGCCAAGGCGCCTCACCATCGCCACGATCGTCTCGGCCTTGTGACCAATTTCGACGTGCGCGACATAGGGAACGTCGCGGTCGTCGAACAGTCGTCGCACGACGCGGAGCTTCCTCTCGCCCTCTTCACGGTAGAACGATTCGAGATCCTTCCGGTTCAGGAATTGCGTGATGTGCCGCGAGAACCGCCTTTGGACGCAGAGCAGGTGGATTTCCTGCGCGTGGTCCTGCCGGTAGGTCGCGACGACATGCCGCGCGGCGTGTAGCGAACTCGCCGAGCCGTCGATCGGTACCAGGATCCTCGTCATGATGTCCTCTCCTTTCGCGCGCCCCGGGGACGCGGGTTCGACGGCGTGCCGCTCGTCGTATTGCCTGACCCTCGACTCGATACGCGATTCCAGCCGCTTGTGGTTCGCGACGAATGCCGTCCACAGCACGCCGACGATCGAGACCGCGTAGAACAATGGCACCGTCGCCGGATGCGCGGACGCGAACGCGTCCGTGAGCAGCGGCTCGTGGGTGATCATCGACACCGCGGTCCCGATCAGAACGGCGGCGCCCAGGTAGACGACCGACGGATGCCGCTCGACGAGGCGCAGCACGAAGGTGCTTCCCCAGATCAGGATAGGGACGCTGATCAGCAATCCGAGGACGACGAGCGCGAAGCTCCCACGCGCGGCGCCGGCGACCGCCAGCACGTTGTCGAGTCCCATCACCGCGTCGGCGACGACGATCGTGCGCAGCGCGACCCAGAAGCGGTCGGGGCCGGCCGGCCCGGCGGCAGGGCGATTCTCCGCTGCGGGCCGCAGCAGCCGGAACGCGATGTAGACGAGCAGCGCACCGCCGGCAGCGAGCAGGCCGGGGATCATGAGCAGCCAGACGACAAGCAGCGTCATCGCCAGGCGCACGATGAGGGCGCCGGCCGCGCCGGCGACGATCGCGCGGCGCTGCAGGTGCGGCGGAACGTTGCGCGCTGCGAGCGCGATCACGATCGCGTTGTCTCCGGCGAGCGCGAGATCGATCACGACGATCGCCGCCAGCGCCGACAGGAACTCCAGCGAAAAGTACTCCATGGGTATTTCCATCGCGTTGCTTGCAAAAACCTTAGCACAGGCAGAACATCCTGAAAAATCGAAAATTCCGCACAATCCATTCGAAAATTACGAAGGAAAGAACGTGAGCACGCTGAACTACAAGCACCTGCACCACTTCTGGATGGTCGCCCGGACCGGCGGCATCACGCGGGCCGCCGAACGCCTGAACCTTACGGCGCAGACGATCAGCGGCCAGATCGCCGCGTTCGAACACGTCCTCGGGTTCCTGCTCTTCGACCGCGTCGGCCGTCATCTGGAATTGACGGACGCCGGGCGCGTCGCTCTGGGCTATGCCGATGCGATTTTCAGCCTCGGCGAGGAACTCGAATCCGAATGGCGGCAAACCCCGCACGGGCGCGTGTCGCAGGTTCGGGCGGGGATCGCCGACGTCATGCCCAAGTCGGTCGCCTACGGACTCCTCGCGCCGGTCCTGCGCGAATCCGGTGCGCCGCGCATCGTCTGCCGCGAAGGTAAGCTCGCGAGCCTGCTGGGCGACCTTGCGGTCCATCGCCTCGACATCGTGCTCGCCGACCGGCCGATGCCCGCCAACCTCGCGGTGCGCGGCTACAGCCACCTGCTCGGCGAATGCGGGATCACGTTCCTCGCCACCCCCGAGCTGGTGAGCGCGCACGACGGCGCGTTCCCGCGCAACCTGGACGGCGCGCCGCTGCTTTTGCCCGGCGAGGATTCCGATGTGCGGCCGCGGCTGTTGCGATGGTTCGACAAGCTGCGGATCCATCCGCGCATCGTCGGCGAATTCGACGACACCGCGCTGCTGACGGCCTTCGGACAGGGCGGTGCCGGCATCTTCCCGGTGCCCACGGCCATCGTGCGCCACGTCAAGCGGCAGGGCGCGGTCGCGTCCGTCGGCCGAACGCGTGCGGTGACCGTGCAGTTCTACGCGATCTCGACAGAACGCCACCTGAAGAATCCTGCCGTGCTCGCCGTCACGTCGACGGCGCGGCGCGAGCTCTTCGCGCGCCGGGCATCGCGGGCCTGAGCGCGCGTCGCTGGCCGCCGAGAGTCGCGCCTATTCCATCAGGTCGACGCCGATCAGGCGCGACACGCGCACGGGCACGCCGGGCCGCTGCAGGCTTTCGATGCGACTCTGCGCGTTCCGGTCGGCGATCGTCGCCCGGGTGCGCAGTCGCACGTATTCGGCCCACGACTGGATGACGAAGCGCTCGACGAAGCGGCCTTCCTCGGCGAGATCGCGAAACACGCGCCAGTCGACCGCGCCGTTTCGGCGGCGCGTCGGCTCGATCGCGCGGATCGCGCGCTGGAATTCGTCCTGGCGGGGCGGATCGATCCGGTATTCGACCTGAATCAGCACCGGACCGTCGTCGGGACGCGGTTCGACGGCGATGGCCATGTCCGGCAGCTGCACCCCGGGCAGCACGTTCGCCTCGTCGCCCATCTCGACGCGGACGCGGCGGTTGATCGCGAGCAGCAGCAGCATCACGCCCGCCGAAGCGCCGAGGGCGATCCGCGTTCCGGTCCACGAGGCGAGCGAACCCCATATCGCACTGCCGACCGCCATGCTCACCTGGCCCGCCATCAGGCTCATCGAAACCGCGCGGGCGCGCACCCAGGCGGGCGCGGCGCTCTGCGTACCCGCCGACAGGCTGGCCAGCACGCCGACCCACGCCGAGCCGCATCCCGTTGCACCGACGAGCGCCAGCGCCGTGTAGTCGGTGAACGCGATCAGCGATGCCGCCACGACCCAGACGAAGATGGCCGAGACCACCATTGTGTTGAGCGAAGTGCGGTTAAGGCCGCGCGGAATGAGCATCGCACTGGCGACCGCGCCGATGCCGAAGCACGCCGACAGCATCCCGTAGCCGCCGGCGCCGAGCCCGAGCTGGTCACGGGCGATGACGGGCAGCAGTGCCCACAGCGCGCTCGCACACACGGTGAAGGAGAGGTTGTGCAGGATCAGCGCCCGCATCGGCGGCGAGTGGCGCGTGTAGCGCAGCCCGCTCTGGATGCCCGAGAAGATCGTCTCGGGCAGGCCGGGCATCGTGCGTCCCGGGCTCTTCCAGCGTTGCACGGAGATGATCATCACGCCGAAGAACACGGCGCTCGCCAGCATCGCGCTCCCCGAGCCGAGGGCGGCGGCGATCGCGCCGGCCAGCGCCGGCCCGACGGCACGTGCGACGTTGAACGCGACGGCGCCGAGAGCGACCGCGCGGGGCAGGTCCGCGCGCGCGACGAGGTCGTTGGTGCTTGCCTGTTGCGCCGGCAGGTAGATCGTGAAGCCGGCGCCGATCAGGAATGTGAACGCGAGCAAGGACATCGGCCCGATCGCGCCCATCAATTCGGCGGCGCCGAGCGTGATCGTCGACAGGACGAGGACGATCTGGGTCACCAGGATGATCCGCCGGCGGTCGACGATATCGGCCAGCGCGCCGGCGAAGAGCCCGAACAGCAGCGCGGGCGCGGTGCTTGCCGTCTGCACCAGCGCCACCATCAGCGCCGACGGCGTCAGCGTGGCCATCATCCACGCCGCGACGGTCGCCTGCATCGTGTATCCGAGCGCTGCGCCGATCGAACCGAAGTAGAACTGCCGAAAATTCGCGTGCCGCAGTGGCGAATCGCGGAACAGTTCGACGAAAGGCGAGGGCGTTCGCGAGGTCACGTCCGAATTTTAACGTGACGGCGCCCGGCGGGTTCTACCGGCGGTCCGCACAGACCCCGGACCGTGGCAGGCGCGTTCGCCTTACCGGGTCCGGGACCGGACTCGTCATTCGTCGGTCAGCGTGCGCAGGAACGCGACCAGGTCGTCGATTTCGGCGTCGTCCAGTGCCGGTGCGTCGCCGGGTTTCCGGTCGTAGGGGACCTCGGACGTGTTGACGTTGCCGCGATACCCCGGTGGCAAATCGTCGAACTTCAAGCCGCCTGGATACCAGCGTGCCGGATCGGTGTCGCGGGTCACGTAGAACGCAACGAGCGTCTTCAGGTCCTTGAAGAATCCGTTGTGCATCAGCGCGGGCTTCCGCGCGGCGTTGCGCAGCGTCGGCACCTTGAATGCGCCGCAGAGCGACGTGTCATCGGACGGGGGCACGCGCTTCGGCCCGCACAGGCCGAGATCGAAGAAAGCCGGATCGGCGTTCGCCGGAATGGCCGTGTTGCGCGGGACGCCGAGGTTGTCGTAGGTGAAGTCGGTGAACAGCGAATCGCGCGGGTCCTTCGACGTCGGGTCCGCGACGTGGCAACCCACGCAATTGCCCTTGTCGGGGTCCATGAACAGCGCGAGACCCCGTGTCTCGGCGGCGGTGAACTGGGCCTTGCCCTGAATGTACTTGTCGTACTTCGATGTGAACGGGTGGAAGCGCTCGGTTTGCTCGAACGCCTCGATCGACACCACGATCGCCGTGAACGCATCGTCGGGCCGGCTGAAGATGTCCGTGCCCCATTCGTCCTTGAAGAGGTCGGCGTAGCTCGAACGCGAAACCTTGGCGACGACGCTCGGTACGTCGACGTTGTTCATCTCGAGTTCGGACACGAAGGGTCGCCGCGCCTGGCCGGCCAGCGTGTCCTCGCGCCCGTCGAGGAACTGGCCGCCCGTCGGCGTGATCCCTTCGACGTCCTCGATCATCGCGAACATCGGCGCGAATCCCGCGTACATGGCACTCGGCGTGTTGCGCAGGCCGAGGATGCCGACGCGGCTTCCTTTCGGCACGCCGACGGTGGAATCGTTGTTGCCGGAAAAGGCTGTGTCGGGGTTGTGGCAGCCGCCGCAACTCAACCCGACGGGCTCGGAAAGATTGGTGTCGAAGAACAGCCGCTTGCCGAGGACCTCGCGCCGCGTGAGGTTCACCTCGTCGGGGGGAATGGGGGTGATTTCGCCGTCCGAATTGCAGCCGGTCGTGCACAGTATCGCTGCGAACAACCCCACCGCGCCGAGCCGGCCGGTGAGCGCGAACTTGGAATTCGTCATTGCCGTCCCCTGGTGCCGCCCCCGGGCGGTAATGCGAATCATTATGATTGGCAATATCATTTGACGTCAAGCGCTGCTTCCGTGTTCGTCGTTTCCGCGCTATCGTCCGCAACTCTCGCACCCTCGGACCGAAATTCGCCCATGCAAATAGCCCGCAACCCTGCCGTCGACGCTGCTGCCGCGACGATCTCTTTCGTCTGCGCATCGGCAATACGCGTTATGCCGCCGGGCAAGCGATGAAACGCCGCACGTTACCGGGCAGCCGCCTCGAGGTTTCGGAGGTCTGCCTTGGCACCATGACCTGGGGCGAGCAGAACAGCGAGGCCGAAGCGCACGCGCAGCTCGACTACGCGCTCGCACAGGGCATCAACTTCATCGACACCGCCGAGATGTACCCGGTGCCGCCGAATGCGACGACGCAGGGGCGCACGGAGACCTACCTTGGGAACTGGCTCGCCAAGCGCGGCCGCGACAGCCTCGTCATCGCCACCAAGGTCGCCGGTCCGGGGCGGCGCGACTGGATTCGCGGCGGACGCACGGGCCTGTCGCGCGACATCATCGCCGAGGCCGTCGGCACCAGCCTCGCGCGTTTGCAGATCGACCAGATCGACCTCTACCAGATCCATTGGCCGCAGCGAAACGTGCCGATGTTCGGCGCGACCGAATTCGATCCCGCGAAGGAGACGGAAGGCCCGTCGATCGCCGAGCAGGTCGAGGGAATGGCGGCCATGATCGACTCGGGAAAGATCCGCTACTACGGGCTGTCGAACGAAACGTCCTGGGGCGTCTGCGAATTCTGCCGCGTTGCGCGCGAGAAGGGCGTTGCGCCGCCGGTCACGATCCAGAACAGCTACAGCCTCGTCTCGCGCAGCGTCGACAACGATCTCGCCGAAGTGCTCTTTCGCGAGAACATGTCGCTGCTTGCCTACAGCCCGCTCGCCGCCGGAATCCTGTCCGGGAAATACCTGGGTGGCGCGCAACCGCCGAATTCGCGCTTCACGCTGTTCGACGGTCTCGGTTTGCGGTTCAGGAAGCCGATGGTGGGTGAGGCGGTAGCCGCGTATGCGGAGTTGGCAAAGCGGCGCGGGCTCACAATGGCGCAGCTCGCGCTCGGGTACGTCAAGAGCCGCCGGCATCTCGGCGCGTCGATCATCGGCGCGACGACGATGGCGCAGCTCGAAGAGGATATCGCGGCCGCGCAATTCGAGCTCGATGCGGCAACCCTCGCCGACATCGCGGCGGTGCAGGTTCGCTTCCCGAATCCCGCAGGCTGAGCGGTTGACGCACCAACGGGTAGCGCTTAGTCTCGACCCCACAAGGCGAACACCTACCGGGAGAGTCCGACATGAACCGACTGCTTGCGACGCTTGCGCTGCTGGGATGCTGCGGATGGACCTGGGGAGCAGCTTTCCAGAACGGGAGCTTTGAAGGGACGAACCCGTGCAACACGTTCGACATCCCCGCGGGCAGCACGCTCATCCCCGGCTGGACGGTCAGCGCGGGCAACATCGACTGGGAGAGCGCGCCCGGGTGCGGCTGGCAGCCCTCCGCCGGCAGCAGCAGCCTCGATCTCGTCGGCAACCAGGCAGGCGGCATCGGAGGCATCCGCCAGACGTTCGACACGGTCCCGGGTACGACCTATCGGGTGACTTTCGATCTCGCCGGCAATTACGGGGGAGCGCCGGTCATCAAGCCGCTGGCGGTGACGATCAATGGCGTGACGAGCAACTTCACGTTCGACTCGACCGGCCGCAGCCAATTCAACATGGGCTGGACCAGCCACACGATCAATTTCGTCGCGAATTCGACCAGCAGCACGATCGACTTTGTCAGCGATATCAGCGCGTCGGGCGGTTCGCTCAATGCGGGCGCGGCGCTCGACAACGTTCAGATCGTGGCGATCGGCGGCGTCGCCGCAGCAGCGCCGGTCCCGCTCGATTGGACGCACTGGGCTGCGGCGATGCTGATCGCGATCGCCAGTGTGCCGCTGCTGAGGCGGCGCCGCGCCAATCGCTAGCGGCGTACCGGCGCGGCAACGCGCGATCGCGCTCAGTTCGCCTTGAAGCGGACGCGCATCACCTTCTTGTCGTATTCGGCTTCGGTCGCCAGGGTGATCTCGACCCCCCCGGCGGCATAGACGCGCCCGCCGCTGCGGCGGCACACGTCGCGCTCGTATTGGCAAGGCCCCATCTCCGGATGGTTCGCGCACATCGTGCCGACCTTCGCAGAGAACTCGATCGCCGTCTGCTGGCGAACCCCTGCCGACTCGGAAACGCAGACGTAGATCGCGTCCGGCGGCACCACGACCGGAGGCGCCGCGGGCAGCGCGGGCGCGACGGACGCCCCGGGAGGAATACCGGGCGCCGGCTCGGGCAGGGGGCGACGGACGACCGCGGCAGCGGCGACGTCGGCCGGCGGCGTGATCGGCACGGGCTCGCGGGGCTGCGTGCAGCCCGCGAGCACCAACGCCAGCGCGATCAGGGTTGAGCCTCGAATCATGATCAACCCCGACTCTAGCGCACTGCGGTGGGTCGCGGGCCCATGCGCAGCATTTACCGATCCTCGGCATTGCGCATTCGGCACTCAGGGAGAATAATGCCATCGTCATGCCCCTTCCCTCAAGCAGGAGACGTCATGTTCAACCTGAAAAACCGTGACCGCCTGGCGGACCCGAAGGAGGTCGGGAAACCGGCCTTGAAGCCCGCGCTCTACGATCCGCCCGGCTCGCTCGCGAAGCCGATACCGGGCGTTCCGCCGCGTCCGACGGTGCAACCTTATGTGCCGACCCGCGACGGACTCGCGCCTTCCGTGCCTGCGGCGCGCGATGAACGCCCGCACGTCCCTGCACCCGCCCCCGCCGCCGCAACCGCAGTCGCGACGCCCGCGGGCCACGCGGGCCACACGGGCGAAACGCCGGGCAGCAAACTCTTCGTCGGCGTCAACATCAAGCTCAAGGGCGTGGAGATTTCCGATTGCGACCTGCTGGTGATCGAGGGTTTCGTCGAGGCGAGCGTGCACAGCAAGGTGATGCAGATCGCGAAGCCGGGAACGCTCACCGGCACGGCGCTGGTCGACGTCGCCGAGGTGCACGGCGAATTCACGGGCGAGCTGACGGCGCGCTCGAAGCTGGTCGTGTCGGGTTCGGGGCGCGTGTCCGGGACCATCCGCTACGGTCAGCTGATCGTCGCCGAGGGCGGCGAAGTGAGCGGGGACGTGAAGCCGCTGGACGTCGCGGCGAAGCAGACCGTGCCATTGCCGGCCCCGGGCCATGACGCTCGCCATCTGTCGCCGCCGCCGCGCGGGACCGGTACCGACTGACGAGTCGCCGATTCGCGATTGGGAGAAGGCGCGCCGGCCGGCGATCGTGTTAACTTGACGGCCCGCGTCCGTCGCGGGTGTCGATCGCGCGGACGCCCTTCGCATTCGCCGACGGAGTCCTCGTGGAAGTTCGTGCCGCAGTCGCGCATCGTGCCGGTGCCCCGCTCGTTGTCGAGACGGTGCATCTCGACGGACCGAAGGCGGGCGAAGTCCTGATCGAGATCAAGGCCACCGGAATCTGCCACACCGATGAGTTCACGCGCTCGGGCGCCGATCCGGAGGGTCTCTTCCCGGCGATCCTCGGCCACGAGGGCGCGGGCATCGTGGTCGACGTGGGGCCGGGCGTGACGAGCTTGCGCAAGGGCGACCACGTCATTCCGCTGTATACGCCGGAATGCCGGCAATGCAAGGCGTGCCTCTCGCGCAAGACCAACCTCTGCACGGCGATCCGCGCGACGCAAGGGAAGGGCGTGATGCCCGACGGCACCAGCCGCTTCTCGCTCGCCGGTCAGCCGCTGCATCACTACATGGGCTGCTCGACGTTCGCCAATTTCACCGTGCTGCCGGAAATCGCCGTCGCGAAAATTCGCGACGATGCGCCGTTCGACAAGGTCTGCTACATCGGCTGCGGGGTCACGACGGGCATCGGCGCCGTGATCAACACCGCCAAGGTGGAGCCGGGCGCGAACGTCGTCGTGTTCGGCCTGGGCGGCATCGGCCTCAACGTCGTCCAGGGCGCGTGCATGGCCGGCGCGAACATGATCGTCGGCGTCGACCTCAATCCGGCGCGCGAGGCGATGGCGCGCAAGTTCGGCATCACGCATTTCGTCAACCCGAAGGACGTCGCGGGCGATCTCGTGCCGCATCTCGTCGAACTGACGGGCGGCGGTGCCGACTACAGCTTCGAGTGCATCGGCAACGTCGACGTGATGCGCCAGGCGCTCGAGTGCTGCCACCGCGGCTGGGGCGTATCGGTGATCATCGGCGTCGCAGGCGCCGGCCAGGAAATCAAGACGCGGCCGTTCCAGCTCGTCACCGG
>JBDTRG010000054.1:0-20880 GCA_039931775.1 Betaproteobacteria bacterium
GCTCGCGGCGAGCGACGGCGCGCCGCCGCGCGCGGTGGCGATCGATCGGCTCCGAGGCGAACTTCGCGCCCAGGGCGCGATCATTTGAGGCAACGAGCGCGCGATATTCCGAGCGCGCCATGGAGGATGCATTGACCAACCCGCGTGTGCCGTTTGAATTGTCGAGCGACCGGCGGCGGTTGCGGCCGCCGCAGCCGGGCAAGCCGCTCATCGTTCACGTCGTCATGAACGTCGAGTACTGGCCCTTCGACCAGCCGATGCCGCGCAAGACACTCAGCACGCCGCACGGCATGGACACCGTGCCCGACATCCCGAACTGGTGCTGGGCGGAATATGGATTGCGCTGCGGCGTGCCGCGGCTTCTCGCGCTCTTCGAGTCGCTCCAAATTCCGGCAAGCGTCAATCTCAACTCGGATGTCATCGTGCATTACCCGACGCTGGCCGAGGCGATGCTGAAAGCGAAATGGGAGTTCGTCGGGCATGGCGTCTTGCAGCGCCTTCTCAGCCGCGAGGAGAACGAGGAGGCGGTTATCGAAGCTGCGCTCGCCCGTATCGGGGCGTTCACCGGACGCAAGGTTCGCGGTTGGATGGGCCCGGGATTCGCGCAGACCTTCCATACCGCCGATCACCTGCGCAAGCATGGAGTCGAGTACAACCTCGACTGGATCATCGACGACCTGCCGTGCTGGATGAAGACAAAGCACGGCCCGATGATCTGCATGCCGTACGCGTTCGAACTCAACGACAGCCTCGTCTACACGGTCGAGCGCCAGGCCTCGGCCGATCTTCTGGCGCGGGTTGCTGACACGTTGACGACCTACGACGGGGAGCTTGCGAACCAGCCGCGAATTCTTTCGCTTGGCCTGCACCCGCATCAGGTCGGCGTCCCGCATCGCCTCCCGCACCTCGCGAAAGCGCTGCGCCTTCTGAAAGAGCGCGGCGACACGATATTCATGACCGGCAGCGAGATTGCGGACTGGTATTGCTCGGCGGAGCCGCCGGCGACTGTTGCCGCGACCTAGCGTGACGAGCGCATCGACGATGGACGCGCTCGATGTGGCACATGAGGCGGCAGCACTCGTCCCTGCCGCCGCAGAACTCTTCGCGGAGTTACGGACGCTCTCTGCGGATGGCGAAGGGGTTACGCGCGAAGCCTACGGGCCTCGCGAAACGGCGGCACAGGAGGTGATTGCCCGGTTCGCTCGGAACGAAGGGCTCGATGTCGCACGCGACGGCGCCTCAAACCTCGTCGTGGCGTTGCGCGGCAGCGAGGACGACGGCCGATTCCTTGCGGTCGGCTCGCATCTCGACAGCGTGCCCTTCGGCGGCAACTACGACGGGGCGGCCGGCGTCGTCGCCGGACTTCTTGCCCTTGTCATGCTACGGCGCAGCAGCGTGACGCCGCCACGAAGCGTGCGACTTTTCGCATTGCGAGCCGAGGAAAGCGCGTGGTTCGGCAAATCATGGATCGGCGCGCACGCGATGCTCGGCATGCTCCGTGATGCCGATCTCGCGCAACGCCGCGCCGATACCGGCCGCGCGCTCGTCGATCACCTGCGCGATGTCGGCGCGGACGTGGCTGCCCTGTCAACGCGTACGCCGCTCGTATCCCGCGAAGCAGTGGCCGCGTTCGTCGAGGTTCACATCGAGCAGGGGCCTGTGCTCGAAGCGCGGCGCGTGCCGCTCGGCATCGTGACCTCGATCTACGGGAATCTTCGCCATCGGCGCATCGTATGCCGCGGGGAGGCGGCGCACGCGGGTGCGACGCCGCGTGAGCTGCGGCGTGATGCGGCGGTTGCCGCCGCCGATTTCATCGTTCGACTCGATGCCCGGTGGGCCGAGTGGCTCGCAGCCGGCCGACACATCACGGTGACCCACGGCGTCGTGGGCACCGATCCGCGCGAGCACGCAATCTCGCGTGTGGCCGGTGCCGTCGATCTGAGCCTCGAAATTCGCGCCGAAGACGCTCAGACGCTTCGAGCGTTCCACGAGCTTGCGCGCGAGGAGGCAATACAGGTGTCGGCGGCGCGCGGCGTGGCCTTCGACTTCGACGATCCGATCGTCAACGCTCCCGCGGCAATGGAAGCTGCGTGGGTCGACCGGCTCGAAGCCCTGTGCCGTGAAGAGCGGATCGCGTGCTTGCGAATGCCGAGTGGCGCGGGGCACGACGCGGCGGTTTTCGCCCAGGCTGGGATTCCGACGGCGATGCTCTTCATACGCAACCAGTTCGGGTCCCACAATCCACGTGAAGCGATGGGCCTCACCGATTTCAGCCTCGCATTGCGGGTGCTCGTGCGTGCGCTCCTCGCCCCGGTGGACGACGCTCGATGATGCCAAGTTCAATTGCGTGCGTGGATTTGTCTTGCCGCCTGCATGACAGCGCTGCGGAACGCCGGGAATGCCGGATGCTGCTGCTGTATATGGCGATACTCGAGCATGATCGGGCTCGAACCGAGGGTCGGTCGCATCGGTACGATCCGCACGAGCTTCAACTGCTCGAAGCGACGCGCCGCGAACTCCGGCGCGAGCGTCAGAAAGCGCGTCCCGGCGACTACCGACAGGCTCGACTCGAACGAGTTCGACTCGATCAGGGGCACGATGGGGGGAAGTCCTTGCGCAGCCACGATGCCGTCAAGCACGTCGCGCGAGTAGAAGCCGCGCTTCGGCAGCACCCATGTCAGGCCGACGAGATCGCGAACGTGGCACGCGCTCGCGGCCACGTCCGCGTTGGTGCGGGCGCAAACGACGGCCGTATGCTCCGAGTACAGCTTCTCCGCATGGAGGTCCGTCGCGCCGACCACGCCCGGCGACGCGCGGCGGGCGACCACGAAGTCGAGGCGCGCGGCGTCGAGATCGCCGGCGAGCTCGTTGGAGGTCCCGACGGAGATGTGCAGACGGAATCCCGGATCCGCGTCGCCGAGGCGCGCGAGAAGGTGCGGGATCAGCACGTGCATGACCCGCGGAATGCAGCCGAGCCTTACGACCGGCAACGGCTCGCGGGCAGATTGCGCCATGTCGTGCAGCGCATGCAATGCGAACGCGCCTTGCTTCAGCACGCGCTCGCCGGCCTCCGTCGGTCGGGTGCCGGCGCGCGAGCGGTCGAACAGCGAGACGCCGAGCGATTTTTCCGCTGCGGCGATGAGGCGCGACAGCGCAGACTGGGTGACGTGCAGCAGGCGCGCGGCAGAGTGCACGGATCCCGTGCGCGCGACTGCGAGAATGGCCTCGATCTGGCGGGGGTGGAGCAGTGGACTAGAGGCCCTTCCCATGATGCGCGAAGTGTATCAAGTAAGTCGGTTACGGTCTCATTGACAGCATCACGGCCTGCGACCTACCTTTGAGCGATTCGCCGTCGTCGCAGGTCGTCGCGGTCTATGCAAGGAAGCAATGGAGGTGAAGCATGGCACACGAATCACTGCTTGCCGAGCTCGACCGCCGCCGCGCGCAGGCGATCGGCATGGGCGGCGCGGAGAAGCTCGAGAAGCGCAGGAACCGGGGGCAGCTCAACGCGCAGGAGCGACTCGACATCCTCGTCGATGCCGGCTCATTTGTGGAGACAGGTCTTCTCGGCGCGTCCGGCGTGTTCAAGGATGACGAGACGCGCACGCCGCGTGACGGCAAGATCGTGGGCTTCGGCAAGATCGATGGACGCGACGTCGCGGTCGTCGTGAACGACTTCACGGTCGCTGGTGCGTCGACGAGCGCCACCAACTCTAAGAAGATAGGTCACGTCCGGCGTACGGCGACGGAAAAGGGGATGCCGTTCGTGCATGTGGGCGAGTCGACCGGCGCCCGCTTGCCCGATGCCATGGGATCCCGAGGCATGGGCACCCTGCTCGGCAACGACCCGACGCAATTCCGGCGTTCGCGCGAGACGCCGTGGGTGGCCGCGGCACTCGACACCTCCTTCGGCTCGTCGGCGTGGCTGTGCTGCTGCTCCGATTTCGCTGTCATGAAGAAGGGCTCGATCATGGCGGTGTCGAGCCCGCGCCTGGTCTCGATGGCGATCGGCGAAAAGGTGGACCTCGAGGAGCTCGGTGGCTGGCGCCTTCACGCCGAGTACACGGGTCTCATCGACCGCTTCACGGATACCGACGCCGAGACGATGCAGGAGATCCGCCGCTTTCTGAGCTACATGCCTTCGCACAACATGGAGCTGCCGCCCGTGCACGAGGCGGCGAGCGATGCAGAGCAGGACCAGGGCGCGATACTCGACATCCTTCCGGAGAAGCGTACCCAGGTCTACGACATGCGCAAGATTGTGGCGGTTATCGCCGACCGCGACAGCGTGTTTGAGCTCAAGCCGCGTTACGGGCGCTCGGTAATGACCGCGCTTGCGCGACTGGGCGGCAGGAGCGTCGGCATCGTCGCCAATAATCCGATCGTCGGCGCGGGTGCGCTTTCCGCCGAGGCGTGCAAGAAGGTGATCGATTTCCAGGTGATGTGCGACAGCTTCAACATCCCGCTGTTGCGTCTCCTCGACACGCCGGGATTCGTGGTGGGCAAGGATGCCGAGCGCAAGGGCGCGCCGGGATGGATCATGAACATGATGAGCTGCACTTCGTTCGTCACCGTGCCGACCATCACCGTCATCGTGCGCAAGGCTTACGGGCGCGCGTACGTCGCCATGGGCGGGGGACGGCACAACGACGAGATGATCGCGTGGCCGATGGCGGAGGTGAGCTTCATGGATCCGACCTTCGCAACGACGATCGTACACGGCCGCAAGCCGGGTGAGGAAGGCTTCGAGGAGGCGCTTATCCAGATCCAGAAGAACGACGAGGTATGGGACATGGCGACCATCTTTTCCTTGCAGAACATCATCAAGCCGCAGGAGACGCGCGCCTACTTGATCCGCATGTTCGACGTCTATCGATCGCGTCGCGGCGGCGGTGTCGGCAAACACCACCTCTCCAACTGGCCGACGAGTTACTAGAGGGCTGGCGATGGACGCTCATGACGCGATCGCATCTGCGCGCGGCGCCGGCCGTCGCTCGCTGAACGAAGCCGAGGGCAAGCGACTTCTCGCGCGCTTCGGCGTTCCGGTACCGCGCTTCGTGACCGTGCCCGATGCGAACGCGGCCGCCGACGCAATGCAGGGCTTGCGCGGCCCATTCGCGGTCAAGGTGCTCTCGCAGGACATCCTGCACAAGAGCGACGCGGGAGCGGTGCTGCTCGGTGTGCGTGACGCGAACGGTGTGCGCGATGCGATTGCGGCGATCGCCGCGCGGCCGCAGGTGCGCAATGCGCGGGTCGACGGCTACCTGGTCGAGGAGATGTGCCCGGCGGGCCGAGAGATGGTGATCGGCGCAGTGAAGGACAGCCAGTTTGGCGCAATGATCATGGTCGGGCTGGGCGGCGTATTTGTCGAGGTGCTCAACGATGTCGCGTTCCGGCTGTGCCCGATCACCGAGCGCGACGCGATCGAGATGCTCGACGAACTGCGCGGGAGCCGTCTTCTCGACGCCTATCGCGGTCAGCAGCCCGCCGACCGCCGGGGGCTCGTCGACCTGCTTGTCAAGATTGGCGGCGAAGGCGGCTTGCTGACAAGGCTCGGCGCCGAGATCGCAGAGCTCGATCTCAATCCGGTGATCGTGGGCGAGCGCGGCGCCACCGTCGTGGACGCGCGTTTCATCCTTGCCGACGCGCCTGACCCCCAGGTCACGACGAGTGCCACCTCCGATGCCGAGGCGATCGTCGAGCGCTTCAGGCCGCTGTTCGCACCGACCACCGTGGCCGTGCTGGGCGCATCGACAACGTCGACCACGATCGCTAACACGTTCATCCGGCGAATGAAGGACTTCGGCTATGCCGGGAGCCTCTATCCCATTCATCCCAAGGCCGCCGAGGTCGAAGGTTTGCGTTCCTATCCGAGCCTCGCGGAAACGCCCGAGCCGGTCGACTACGCCTATATCGCTATTGGCGCGCGGGCAATTCCCGGGGCGCTGCGCGGCGCCAAGGGACGAGTCCGCTTTGCGCACGTGATCTCGAGCGGCTTCGGCGAGATCACAGGGGGCGAGGAACTTCAGGCGCAGCTCGTCGACGGTGCGGCCGCCGGTGGGTGCCGCATGCTCGGCCCCAATTCTCTCGGACTCTACTCGCCTCGCGGGCGTCTCACGTTTCCGGCCAACGCGCCGCGCGAAGTCGGGACGGTCGGCGTCATCTCGCAGAGCGGAGGCTTGGGGACGGATATCATCAAGCGCGGACAATGGCGCGGCTTGCGCTTCAGCGGGCTGGTGACGGTGGGCAACAGCGCGGATCTCGGCCCGGTCGATCTGCTCGAGTTCTACTTTGCCGATCCGCAGACGAAGGTGATCGGCCTCTACCTCGAGGACGTGAAGGATGGCCGTCGCTTTTTCGACCTGCTGCGCACCGGTCCGCGCAAGCCAGTGGTGATCCTGCGCGGCGGCCGGTCTTCGCAAGGGCGCTTGGCGGCCGCGTCGCACACTGGTGCGATGGCCGGCGACGGCCGCGCCTGGATTGCGCTGGGCGCGCAAACGGCCTGCGTGCTCGTCGACACCGTGGACGCCTTCATCGACGCGCTGCTCGCCTTCCAGTGTCTCGCGCCGCGTCCGCATCGGCCCACGCGCCGCGTCGTGCTCTTCGGCAACGGCGGCGGAACGAGCGTGCTCGCGGCGGACGCGTTCGCCGAGTGCGGCCTCGATGTCGAGCCATTCGGACGCGAAACGCTCGAACGCCTCGAGGCGCTGAGTCTTCCGCCGGGAACGAGTGTGGCCAATCCCATCGATGCCCCCGTGGCCACGCTGCAGGAAGAAGAGGGACGCGTCGCCAATCGCATCTTCGACATCGTCTACGAATCCGCGCTGCCGGATGCGCTGGTGATGCACATCAACCTCGCGGCCTTCGTTGGACGCGGCGGCGCCAACCCGATCGACAATCTGATCCAGGCTGCGGTGCGCGTACAGCAATCGCATCCCGGTCGGGTGCATTTTGTCGTCGTGCTTCGGGCCGACGGGTCACCGGAACTCGACGAGCGGCGACGCCATTACCGGGAGGTCGCGTTAGGGGTGGGCATTCCGGTTTACGACGAGCTCGTGCAGGCTGCGCAGGCGTTGCGCGCGGTGCACCGTATCGAGCAACGCTGGGCCGGGGCCTAGCACAATCCGCAATTTGGGGAAGGACAGTTTGAGCAACTCGTTGCCGTCGTCGATGAACTGCGTTCTGCTCGCCGCCCCCGGCGGACCGGAGAATCTCGCCTTGGGGGAGTGCCTACTTCCCTCGATCATGCCGGGCCACGGTCTCGTCAAGGTGGCGTACGCCGGCGTGAACGGGCCCGACATTATGCAGCGCAAGGGGCTGTATCCGCCGCCCGAAGGCGCTTCGAAGCTCCTGGGTCTCGAAATCGCGGGCGAAGTCGTCGCGGTGGGCGAGGGCACGCAGCGGTGGCGTATCGGTGACCCGGTCTGCGCGCTCGCCAACGGCGGCGGTTACGCCGAATATTGCGCCGTGCTCGGCGAGCACTGCCTTCCGATTCCGGGAGGTCTCGCTCCGGGCGAGGGCGCGTCGCTGCCCGAGGCCTACTTCACGATCTGGAGCAACGTCTTCATGACCGCGAGGCTTGCCGCCGGGGAGACGTTTCTCGTGCACGGTGGGGCCGGCGGGCTCGGCACCGCTGCGATCCAGCTCGGCAAGGCGTTCGGCGCGAAGGTCGTCGCCACCGACCATCCTCAGGACAGGGTTGCGGCATGTCTCGGCCTTGGCGCGGACCGCGCCATCGACTACGAGACGGAGGATTTCGTCGACATCGTGCGCAACGAGTTCGGCGGCGCCGATGTGATCCTCGACATCGTGGGCGGGCCTTACGTCGCGCGCAACCTCAAGGCGTCGCGCCACGACGCACGCATCGTGCAGCTCGCGTTCGCACTGGGCTCAAAGGTGCAGATCGACCTCATGCCGATCATGCTGAAGCGGTTGCACTACACGGGCTCGACGCTGCGCAGCCGCCCCGACGCGTTCAAGACCGAGGTCGCGCGCGAGCTGGAGGCTCGTGTATGGCCGCTGTTCGCTGACGGGCGCCTCAAGCCGGTCGTGGGCGAAGTGCTGCCGCTTTCGCAGGCAGCGGACGCGCACCGGCTCATGGAGCGCGCGGGCCACTGGGGCAAGATCGTCCTGCAACCTTGACGTAGACTGAAGGATCGGAAGACGCATGGCCACGACCATCGAACTGAAGACGGACATCACGGGCAGCGTGTGGAAGATACTGAAAAACCCGGGCGACAAAATCGACGAGGAGGAACCGCTGCTCATCATGGAGTCCATGAAAATGGAAGTGCCCGTCACTTCACCCGAAGCTGGCATCGTACGCGAGATCCTCGTCAAGGAAGGCGATACGGTGAGCGACGGTATGGTCGTGGCGCGCGTCGAGGTGTGAGAGGCGAGTCACCGTGAAGAAGGTCCTCATCGCGAACCGCGGCGAGATTGCCTGTCGCATCATTCGTACGTGTCGGCAGCTCGACCTGCGCACGGTCGCCGTGCACAGCGAGGCCGACGCCGGCGCCTTGCACGTCGCGCTGGCCGACGAGGCGCGCGCGATCGGCGCGGCACCCGCGCGCGAGAGCTATCTGCGGGCCGATCGCGTCCTCGAAGCCGCGGGGGCGAGCGGTGCCGATGCCGTGCATCCGGGCTACGGCTTTCTCTCGGAGAACGCGGGTTTCGCCGAAGCGGTCGAGGCAACCGGATTGCTCTGGGTCGGGCCGTCTCCCCGCTCGATACGGGACATGGGGGACAAGGAGCGTGCGCGAGCACTCGCGCAGAGCGCTGGCGTGCCGGTATTGCCCGGAAGCGCGCGCTTCGCGCCCGGCGACCTCGACTCGCTCGAGGAGGCTGCGCGCGAGGTCGACTATCCGCTGCTCGTCAAGGCGACCGCCGGCGGCGGCGGCATCGGGATGCGACGCGTCGATTCGCCCGAGAAGCTGCGCGAAGCGGCGGAGGCGACGCAGTCGATGGCGAGCAAGGCCTTCGGTGACGGCACGATTTACCTCGAGCGCTACATCGAGCGCGCGCGTCACGTCGAGATTCAGGTGTTCGGCTTTGGCGACGGCGGCGCCGTGCACCTCTACGAGCGCGATTGTTCGATCCAGCGGCGCAACCAGAAGGTGATCGAGGAATCGCCTGCGCCTGGGCTTCCGGCCGACGTGCGCCGCCGTATGGCCGACGCGGCGACGCGGCTTTGCCGGCAGGAACGCTATGCCGGCGCGGGTACCATCGAATTCGTGGTCGATGCCGACACCTTCGAGTTTTATTTTCTCGAGATGAATACGCGCATCCAGGTCGAGCATCCGGTCACGGAGATGAACACCGGACGCGATCTCGTCGCGATGCAGATCGAGCAGGCGGACGGGAAGCTGGCGCAGATCGACCAGGACGAAATCGTGCCTCACGGTCATGCGATCGAATGCCGGCTGTATGCAGAGAATCCCGCGCGTAATTTCATGCCTTCGCCGGGGCGCATCTCTCGTTTCGTCCTGCCCGAGCTTGCCTCCGATCTGCGCATCGACGCGGGATATCGCGAAGGCGACGAGATCACCCACTTCTACGATCCGATGATCGCCAAGGTGATTGCGCACGGGCCAAGTCGGGAGGCCGCCGCCGAGCGCATGTTGCGAGCGCTCGACAGGATCGAAGTCGAGGGTCCCGCGACGAACATTTCATTCCTGCGTGCGATGCTGCGTCATTCCGAGTTTCGCTCGGGTAACGTGTTCACGGGGTTCCTGGACCGTTTCAAGCGTGACCTCGTCGACGTCTGATCCTGGCGTGGTCGAGGAGAATCGAATGGAGACAGCCAGATTTGCCGCCGACCGCGGCGGTGGCGAGGCGCCGATCGAGCGCGTCGACGTGCTGGGTGTCGCCGTGCCGTTGATCGGTCCAGGATTCGCGAACGCATATGTTACGAAGACCGTGCAAAAGAGCGCCGTCGTACGACTGGTCGCGAGCGACGGCTCTATCGGACTCGGCAACATCGACCCGTCGCCTGGTTATTCGCTGGAGACCGTCGAACAGTCGCTCGACGCGCTGCGCGGCCGGCTGGTGCACATCGTGCGCGGGCTTGATGCGGCGAATCCGCATCGTGTCGTTGAGGCGATGGATGCCGCGCTGTCGGGGTTCCTCGACGCGAAGGCGGCGATCGAGATGGCCTGCGTCGACCTGACCTCGCGCAGGCTAGGAATCGCGGCGCATCGCTACCTGGGCGGCGCGCTCGTCGATCGCGTCTCGTTCAACGCCTGGATCGGCATCCTGCCGCCCGACGAGGCCGCCGCCGAAGCCCGCAAGTGGTTCGACCGCGGCTTTCGCTCGGCAAAGATCAAAGTCGGTGGGGACATCCGGGCGGACCACGATCGCGTGCGGGCCGTCCGCGAAGCCGTCGGTCCGCAAATGAAGTTGCGCGCCGACGCCAACGCCGGCTACGATGTCGAGCAGGCGATCGCACTCGCCCGGTCGATCGAGAAATTCGACTTGCAGCTCCTCGAGCAGCCGGTGGCGGCCGAAGACCTCGCGGGCATGGCGCAGGTGCGCGATGCAATCGGCATTCCGGTGATGGCGGACGAATCGATCACCGATCACGCGAGCCTCATCGCCGTCATCCGCGCCGGCTGCGCCGACATCGTCAAGCTCAAGGTGATGAAGCAAGGAGGCATGCTCAAGTGTCGCCGCATGGTGGAAACGGCGGCGGCGGCGGGTCTCAAAGTCGTGATCGGTCATGGCTTCGGCCTCGGCATCAATACGGCGGCGGAGATCATGCTCGCGGCGACGAGTCGCGCCGTCCTCGAGGGCCTCGAGTGCGTCGGTCCCCTCAAGACCGCCGACGATATCGTCGTGTCAAAGCTCGACTTGAGCTCGGGCGCGATCGACGTGCCGCAAGGACCGGGGCTTGGTGTCGAGCTCGACGACCGCAAGCTCGCACGCTACGCCTACGACGCTGGAGAAGCGGGACGCGCCTGAATGGACGCGCCGCCGCCCTGCGAAAGTTGCCCGATGGAGTGTACGACGCCGACGTACCGATCAGTGGCGCCGTCGAGTTCAGGGAAGCGGGGACACAGGCGATTCGGCCGAGTGCTTGAGCTGTGCAAGGCAGGCCAGCGCGCGCTGCGCTGCTGCCTCGCCGCCGGCGAGGTCGCCGCGAACATGGGACGTGCGCAACGATTCGATCGTGTCGAGACCGGCGAGCGCGTCCGCAAGAACGATCGCGATCTTTCGCCGTTGTCCAACACTCAGGAACTCGGCGTGCATCGCGTCGGCGTCGGTTGCCATCAGGCCGACGCGGTGCAGTGCGACGTTGAACCAATGAGTGCCGGCGAGCATGCAGCCTTCGATGATCGTCTCGTAGTCAGCGGCGCTGCAGCGGGCAAGCGAGCGCTCGACGCTGTCGGCCTTGGCGCGATGCGCGACGACGTTCATCGAACTGCCTCGATCGCGCGCAGCACAGCGGTCAGCTCGCTCACGCAGGTCGCGTATGCCGCGTGCCAGTCCCGCTGGACGTCAGCGGGGGCGCGCTCGCTGCCGCGCACGAATCGCTCGCGCAGGTCTTCGATCACGCGCAAGGCGGCCGAAGCCCGCTCGATGCCGGGCGGCAACGGCGCGGCGATCGCCGGCTGGCCGACATGCATCACATCGCCCGGCGGATGCATCGCGTCGCGCAGCACGCCGGTGGCGCGCTCGGGCACTGCATACAGGCCTTCGACCTGGGTATGGAACGAATCCGTTTCGCTCGTTGCGCTACAGGCATGCAGCGCCGCGTTGAGGAGGTTGACGCCGGCGTTCATGGCCGTCCAGATCCACAATTCCTGGTCGGCGCCGGCGTCGAGCTTTCGCAGCGTTGCATCGAGGCGTCGAAACTTGTCGAGGTGCGAGGCGATCTTCATCGAGTGGCAAACGGATGAGGCCTGGGTGTCGCCGGCATCAGTCGCGAGGCGCTTCGCCGCGGCGGGGGCCGGCGCGCATACTGTAGCATCGTTTGCGCGACCCCATGTGCAGCGGCCACGCCGATTATTGCCCTTGCCATGCCCTCGCGTTGCACCCCGTGCGCGCGACGCCGATGTACGCCGCGTTGTGCGGCGCCCTCGCGTCTGACGGCCCGTAGCGTTTATGTCGAGGTCCAACACTTCCGCCGAATCCCTGCCACCGGCCGCGCCTGCCGATGCGTCGCGAGACGGCGCCGGCACGTTGCGTTCGACGGGGCGTGCACGTCCGCCGCGCAGAGCACTGACGGCCCATTCCGGTTGGATACTCACCACACTGTCGATCGCCTCGGGTGTGGCGGTATGGGCGATAGCAAGCCAGGCGCTCGACTCGCCGCTTTTTCCGTCGCCGGCGCGCATCATGCAAGCGCTGGTGGAGTCCATCGGCAATGGGACGCTGATCACGGATGTCGCCGTCAGCGTCCGGCGCATCGCCATCGGCTTTTGCCTGGGGTGCATCGTCGGCATCCCGCTCGGGCTCGCCATGGGGTTGTTCCGACTCGTCCGCGCATTCTGCGATCCAGCCGTGCAGTTCCTGCGCTTCGTTCCGCCGATCGCGTGGCTCATACCCGCCATCATGTGGTTCGGCATCGGCGAGACCTCGAAGATCGTCCTCATCTTCTACATGACCGTGTTCCTAGTCCTGCTGAACACCATGGCAGGCGTCGTCGCGATACCGCGAAACCAGGTCCGCTGTGCAGAGAACTGCGGCGTGTCAGGCTGGCAACTCTTCGCGTGGGTCGTGTTTCCGGCGACCCTCAGCTACAGCGTCGCAGGAGCCCGCATCGCAATGGGCAACTCGTTCGCGGCCGTCGTCGGCGCTGAGCTCATCGCGGCGAACGCCGGGCTCGGATATCGCATAGTCGACTCGAGCCAGTGGATGGCGATGGACCAGATGTTCGCGGCAATGCTCGTGCTGGGCCTGCTTGGCATCGCCGCAGACCGCGTAGCGCGCGCGATTTCCGCGCGCTGGCTTAGCCGCTACGTCCACGCCGACCCGCTTGGCCAGTGAGGAGAGTCGTATGATGCCCGCGGATTCCGGAAGCATCGAAGTGCGCGACGTGAGCTTCGACTTCGGGTCGGGGAGACCGGCAGTGCTGCAGGGCGTTGACTTCGACGTCGCAGGCGGCGAGTTCTTCGTCCTGCTCGGGCCGTCGGGCTGCGGCAAGTCGACCGTGCTGAACCTGATCGCGGGTTTCGAGCACCCGACGCAAGGCACCGTCGTCGCAGGTGGGCGGCCCGTCGAAGGCGCGGGCCGCGACCGTGTTGTGATCTTCCAGGACAGCGACTCGCTCTACGGCTGGCTCACCGTGCGCGACAACGTCGCCTTCCCGTTGCGCGTGCTCGGCGTCGCGGCGAAGGATCGGGAGAAGCAAGCGATGGCGGCGCTCAAAGTCGTGGGCCTTCTCGGTCATGAGGGCAAGTATCCGCGCGAGTTGTCCGGCGGCATGAAGCAGCGCACGCAGCTCGCGCGCGCGCTGGTGCTCGACTCGCCGATCCTGCTCATGGACGAGCCTTTCGCGGCGCTCGACGCGCAAACGCGATCGATCCTGCAGGACGAACTCGTGCAGCTCAGCATCGCGATGCGCCGCACCGTTCTGTTCATCACCCATGACATCGTGGAGGCGATCCTCCTCGGCGACCGCGTCGGTGTCATGCGTGCGGGTCCGGCTTCGTCGATCAAGGAGACCCTCGCGATCGACCTGCCGCGTCCGCGGCGACGAGGGAGCGCCGAATTCGGGGCGCTCTACGAGCAAATCCACCAAAGCATCTCCGATGAGGTGCAGCGCGCCCTGCAGCGCGAGGATAGTCTGCTGTCATGAGTCCCCGGCTCACGCGGCAGCGGCACATCGGCGCCATGGGGTATGCGCTGTCGGTCGCCATCATCCTCGCGCTGTGGCAATACGGCAGCAGCCAGGCGATCGTCCCCTTGCTCTTCCCGTCGCCGCTGTCCACGTTGCGCGTGGCGACGCGGTTATGGGACGAAGGACGCTTGGGCATCGACATCGTCGCGAGCTTGCGGCGGATCGCGCTCGGGTTCGCGATCGGCAGCACCGCGGGCATCGTGCTCGGCCTTCTCATGGGCTCGTACCGAGCCGTGCGCATCGTCTTCGACCCCTATGTGCAGTTCTTCCGCGCGCTGCCTGCGTTGGCCTGGATCCCGGCGGCGATGGTCTGGCTCGGTACGGGGGAGGAGTCGAAGATCGCGCTTCTCGTTTACACGACGATCTTCGTCGTCGCGCTCAACACGATGATCGGCGTGTCGAGCGTTCCCGCCAACCAGCTGCGCGCGGCGAGCTCCTTCGGCTGTACGAATTGGCAGGCCTTCTACATGGTCAAGGCTCCGGCGACGGTTCCGTTCATGGTGACCGGGATGCGCCTTGCCATGGGCAATTGCTTCTCGACCATCGTCGCCGCCGAGTTGCTTTCGCCGAAGGATGGCATCGGCTACCTCATCTTCAGCGCGCGGACGTGGATGCAGACCGAGTATGCTTTTGTCGGGATCGTGATCCTGGGACTGCTAGGGCTGCTGGTGGACCGCGTCTTCGTCCTGGCGGCGCGGCACCTGCTCAAGCGCTTCCTGCCGCCCTGAGCGCATCGTCTTGGTAGACCAGACATGCCAACCCCTTCGAGCATCGACGATTTCGCATTTACCACGCTGCGCGACGCCGTGCGCCGAGTGCGCGAGGGTCATTTTACCGCGCAAGCCCTCGCACACGCCTGGATCGCGCGTATTCGAGCCTACGAGGACCGGGTCCATGCCTTCGCGTGGTTCGATGAGCGTCGTGTGCTCGAGCACGCGCGCGACGCGGATCTTGCGCAGCGTGCGGGCGGCGCGCGCGGAGCGTTGCACGGTGTGGGCGTGGCGTTAAAGGACATCATCCACGCAAGGGGCTTGCCGACCGGCATGGGTTCGCCGATCTTCGCCGGCCACATCGCCGAGAATTCGGCAGCGTGCGTCGAAAAGCTCGACGCAGCCGGTGCCTACGTTCTGGGAAAGACGACCACCTGCGAGTTCGCGACCCAGAGTCCGCCGCCGACGTCCAATCCGTGGAACCATGAGTTCACGCCGGGCGGATCATCGAGCGGATCGGCGGCTGCGGTGGCCGCAGGGTTCGCACCGGCGGCGCTCGGCTCGCAGACCCGAGGGTCGGCGATCCGTCCCGCTGTTTACTGCGGCATCGTCGGCTTCAAGCCGAGCTTCGGCCGGATTTCGCGCTACGGTGTTCTGAAGACGAGCGCGACTTTGGACCATGTGGGAGTTTTCTCGCGCTCGCTCGACGACGCGTGGCTGCTCACGCACGTGATGCAAGGGGCGGATACACGTGATCCGGCCACGCTGGAGGAAGTGGAGTGGCCCGGCAGCGATGCACCGATTGCCCCATGTGCGAGCCCGCCGAGGCTCGCAGCCGTGCGGACGCCGGCGTGGAGCAAGGCCGATGGCGCGCAGCACGCGCTGTTCGAATCGAACTGTGTCGCATTGCGACGAGCGGGCGCGACGCTGGAAGAAATCGAGCTTCCCGAACCGTTCACTGCAGCGGATGGAGTGACTCGTGTCATCCAGCTCGCGGAGATCGCGCGCAATTTCGCCGACCTCCACGCGAGCTCACGCGACCGCATGAGTGAGACTTTCCGGGCGCTATACGAGCGCGGCGCGCGAATCGGGGCAACGGAATACGAGGAGGCGCTCGGCGTGCGCGGCGCGTTGCGGCGTGCGCTCGCGCAGTTTTTCGGGAGCTACGATGCCATCGTCACGCCGCCAACGACCGGCGAGCCGCCGCGTACGCTGCTCACGACCGGTGACGCCTCGTTCTGCGTGATCTGGACGCTCTGCGGCGTTCCCTGCGTCGCGTTCCCGACGGGGCTCGGGCCGCAGGGCATGCCGATGGGACTGCAGGTGGTCACTGCGCACGGAGACGATCGGCAAGCGCTCGAGATCGCCGCGTGGTGCCGCGGTTGCCTGCCGTTCGACGGCCGGGCCGCGCTCGAGCGTTGATGGGGCCGCGAGCATGAGCAACGAGATCGATCGGCGACCCCCACGCATCGCGTTCATCGGCGCGGGGGCGATGGGCTCCTACATCGGCGGCCGCATCGCCCAGGCCGGCTACGACGTCACGCTGGTCGACGGCTGGCGCGAGCATGTCGACGCCGTCCGCCATGGGGGTATTCATCTCGGCGGTACCGAAGGCGAATCCCGCGTGAGCGTGCCTGTCTTGCACTTCGACGATATTGCGGACCTCGCCGAGCGGCCCGTGGATGTGGCGTTCATCGCGGTGAAATCGTACGACACCGAGGAAGCCGCGCGGCTCGTGCGCGCGTATCTTGCACCCGACGGGTTCGTCGTATCGCTGCAAAATGGCATCAACGAGCCAACGCTTGCGCGCGTCGTGGGTCCCCAGCGCACGCTCGGCTGCATCGCAAGCACGATCGGCCTTACCTTGCGCGGGCCGGGGCGCGTGGAGCGCACCTATCGTCCGGGCGGCGATGCGTATGCGGTCTTTCGCGTCGGTGAGCTCGACGGGCGATTGACGCCGCGCGTCGAGCTCGTCGTGCGCCTGCTGAAATGCGTGGACAGCGCGCAAGCAACGGACGACCTCGCCGCGGAACGCTGGGCAAAGCTCGCCGCGAACTCGATGCACAACGGGCTCGCGGCGATCAGCGGACTGGGCCACAAGGGCATCTATGGCGAGGCTGGGCCGCGGCGCATCGCGATCGGCCTCGGCGCCGAAGCCGTGCGCGTCGGGCGTGCCGCGGGACTGCGACTGCTTCCCGTGCGTGGCATCCCGGCCGGGGACCTCGAGGCCGCGGGTTATGGCGATCTGCTTGCCCTGTCTCGCGTGGAGCGCGTGATCGAGGGCTGGATGCCGCGAATCACCGAAGAGGGCCGCCCGTCGACCTCGCAGGACATCGCTATGGCTCGACGCACGGAGATCGAATACATTAACGGCGCGGTGTGCGCGAAGGCCGCGGAAGTGCACGTCGACGTGCGCCGGCAGCGTGCGATCGTCGACATGGTCAAGCGCGTGGAGCGCGGCGAGCTGCACCCCTCGCCGGACAACTTGGCCGACCTATGACATTGGCGGACCGCAATGTCGCATTCCCGCACTTGCAAGGAGGAACAGTGAAGCCCCTCAAACCTGTTGCTGCTTTCTGCGCTGCGCTGGCATTGACCGCCGCCGCGTCCGCTGCAACCAGCGATTGGCCCACGAGAACTGTCACCATCATCGCGCCGTTCCCGGCGGGCGGCACCGTCGACATCGTCGCGCGCGCCGTCGGACAGAAGCTCGGCGCCGACCTGCATCAGTCGTTCATCGTCGACAACCGCGGCGGCGCAGGCGGCAGCGTCGGCACCGCGATCCTGGCGCACGCCGCCCCCGATGGATACACGACCATGGTCAACCACATGGGCCTCGCCTTCAATGCGACGCTATATGACGGGCTTACGTACGACACGACGCGCGATGTGCTGCCGATTGCGTACATTGGGGCGACACCCAACGTTCTCGTGGTCACCAACAGCTTCCCTGCCAAGACTGTCGCCGAGTTCCTTGCACTGGCCCGCGCGAAGCCCGGGACGATCAACTTCGGATCGGGGGGTGTCGGGAGCGCCGGTCATTTGCCGATGGAGCTCCTGCAGTCGGCTACCGGTATCAAGCTCGTGCACATTCCGTACAAGGGCAATGGCCCGGCGCTGGTCGATCTCATCAGCGGCCAGATCCAGGTGATGCTGGCGACCATCCCGGCGGTCATGCCCCACATCGCGTCGGGCCGGCTTCGCCCGCTCGCGACCTCGGGCGGCCGGCGTTCGAGCGCGTTGCCCAGCATCCCGACGCTTGACGAAGCCGGGGTCAAGGGGTTCGACTACGAGCCGTGGTATGGTTTCTTCGCCCCGGGCGCAACGCCGCCAGCCCTTGCCGACAGGATGCACGACGCGGTCATCGCCGTGCTGCAGGATCCGGCCATCGCGCAGAAGCTCGAGCGTGAGGGTCTCGACGTACGTCCCATGTCGCGGCAGCAGTTCGCGGATATCGTGCAAAGTGACATGACGAAATGGTCCGGGATCATCAAGACGCTAGGCATCAAAGGGAACTGACTCGGCTGCCATGCTGAAGATCGGAATTCTCGAAGGTGACGACATCGGGCTCGAGGTGGTGCCGGAATGCGTGAAGGTGATGCGGGCGGCGGCGGCCAAGGTCGATCTGCTTATAGAGTGGCATTCGGTGCCCGTGGCCCGGCGCGCGCACGTCGAGCTCGGGCATACACTGCCGCCTGGCACGCTGGACAAGCTCGAGTCGCTCGACGGGTGGTTGCTGGGGCCGATCGGACATCGCGAGTATCCGCGCAACGATCCGACGTGGATCAACGTGCATCCAGTGTTCCGCAAGCATTTCCAGCTCTTCGCGAACTACAAGCCTTTCAAGTCGTATCCCGGACTGCCGTCGCTGCACAAGAACGTCGACATGCTGTTCCTGCGCGAGACCACTGAGGGCTTCAAGGTCGACGGAAACCTCTACGCAGGTTACGGCGAATTCCAGCCGACGGAGGACATGGCGATCGGCATCTGCGTGACAACGCGATACAAGAGCCGGCTGATCGCAGAGGCGGCATTCGAGGCCGCCGCCGCGCGCCCGGCGCGCAAGGTTTCGGCGGTCCACAAGAGCACGGTCTACCGGATGGGCGACGGCATGTTCGCGGAGGAATGCCGCAAGGTGGCGGCACGCTATCCATCGATTGAATTCGAGGAGGTGATCGTGGACACGTGCGCACTGCGGTTGGTAATGAATCCGCAGCAGTACGACGTCCTTGTAACCACGAACCTCTACGGGGATATCCTTACCGACGAGGCTGCGGGACTCGTGGGCGGGCTTGGCCTCGCGCCGGGCCTCAATGCGGGACTGCACGTTGCCATGGCGCAAGCCACGCACGGATCAGCCCCCGATATCGCCGGTCGCGGCATTGCCAATCCATACGCCATGATCATGTCGGGCAAGATGTTGCTCGATTGGCTCGCGGTCAAGCGCGGCGAGCCGCGCGCCGCGGTGGCGGCGGGGTATATCGATCGCGCGATGGAGGAGACCGTGGCACAGGCACGTCATCTCACGCGGGACTTGGGCGGCAGCGCCAGTACCGCGGAGATGGGGGACGCTGTCGCCGCAAGAATTTAGTATCGCAAAGGCGCCGAAGGGGCGCTCAGCGGATAGCAAATTCAACCGGAGCCGACAAGTCTTGAAAACCGATGGATCCGGGCGACTCGCGTTGCTGTGGCAAATGCAGGCCCGATCAATCGCCGCGCGCGTGTGGGTGGCGAATTCGTACGCAGGCGGTGAGGGCGGCCCAAAACAAACCTCGACAATCCTGGCGCCACGGGCAATGATCGAGTGCGGGCGTGCCAGGGGATCAGGGGATGTTGCAAGGGCGCGGTGCGCGGCGACTGTCGTTCCCGAAATTTCGTAGTTCTTGATTCTATCGACATCGGCCGGTGCGGCGCGCAGCTTCAGACCATAGGATCTGGTCAAGCTTCGGCGAGGGTCAAGCGATGGCGGCAGTCGTTTCGGCCCTGCTGGCGGGGTTGGCGACAAACTTTCGATCGCGTCTCGGGCTGCAGTTGGAGATCTTGGCGCTGCGTCATCAGCTGGCGATCTACCAGCGGACCGTCAAGCGAGCGTGCCTTCGACCAGGAGACCGCCTGTTCTGGTCTTGGCTATCGCTTCGCTGGGCAAGATGGCGGGAGGCTCTGGTCGTCGTCCAGCCCGCGACTGTGATCGCTTGGCAGCGCCGACGGTTTCGTGATCACTGGTCGCGCATGATCATGGGTGGCAAGCCAGGCCGGCCTCAGATCAGCAAGGAGATCCGTGAAACCATACGGAAAATCTCCGGCGCAAACCCACTGTGGGGCACGCCACGCAACATTGGCGAGCTGGGAAAGTTAGGGATCGACGTGGCGAAGTCAACGGTGGACAAGTACCGTGTCCGACCGGGCAAGCCGTCCTCGCCGACATGGAACGTGTTTCTGAAGAATCACGTCACAGATAGGGGGTCGATCGATTTCTTCATCGTGCCCACGATCAGGTTCAAGCTACTCTACGTGCTGGTCGTGCTCGCACATTCTCGACGAAAGGTGATTCATTTCAACGTCACCGAGCATCCGACCGCGGTGTGGACCGGGCAGCAGATCATCGAAGCCTTTCCATGGGACAGCGCGCCAAGATACCTTCTTCGAGATCGCGATACGATCTACAGCAGCGCATTTCAGCGGTGGGTCCAAAGCATGGGGATCAAGCAGGTCCTCAGCGCACCGCGAAGTCCGTGGCAGAACCCGTTCGTAGAGCGGCTCATCGAAACCCTGCGCCGCGACTGCCTCGATCACGTCATCGTCCTGAACGAACGCCATCTCAGGCGCATCGTGGCCCGATATCTCGATTACTACCATGACTGGCGAACGCATCTCTCCCTATCGAAGGATGCACCGAATTGGCGGACGGTGCATCCGCCAGACCGGGGCAGGGTGGTCGAGTTTTCCGATCTTGGCGGACTGCATCATCACTACCAACGGTTGGCCGCGTAGGGGGAACCGCTGTCCGAATGCGCGCGATGGGTTTTCGGGAACCACAGTCGACCGGGCAGCCCGCGCAGTGTTTGAATACACGACATCATTCCCTGACAGCATGCCGAGCTGACAGTGTTCGTCGAGTTCATTTGCAAGCGCCTCCAAGATTTGTGCACTTCGGCAGCGTGGGTCGACGCCTCGACAACTGCGGCACCGAGTTGGACAAGGCTGGCTCCAACTCAGAGCTTCTTCGAAGCAAGCGTGCGCTTCAGCAGACCGCGCTGCTCAAGTTGAGAAACGACGCGGTGCACAGTGGGAACGGGTTCGTCGCACTGCTGCGCAATATCAGTGGTGGAC
>JBDTRG010000055.1:0-5343 GCA_039931775.1 Betaproteobacteria bacterium
ATACCGCGCGTGCGCCGGGTCGAGCAGCTAGTCTAGCGGGCCGCCCATTGAAACCCAACGCTCGTCAGTTTGTTTGCGGTCACCGCAACGTTCTGGCGTTCCGGCCGTCCGTCGAACGTCGCGTCGATGTGGTAGCCGCCCACCGGCAGTTTGGCCATGAAGAGAGGACCTTCCGTTACGGTGTCGAGCAGGACGCGGCCGCCGGAGTCGGTGACAGTGACCTTGACGTCACTCAGGAACTCGCCTGCCTTATTGGCGAACACTATTTTCAGATTGAAGTCCTTCTCCATCGACTTCAGCAGTTCCACCGCATTGGTGCCGATGCCACCCGACACATACATCACCCCAGATGGAGCACGCGCGACTTCCTCGCTCTTGGCATCGGCCCGTGGCGCGACCGCTAGGCAAGCCACGGCCAATGCGACAGCCATCACCGCGTGGACGAACGCGGGGTTGGACAGCGGTCGAGATGAAAGCGTTTGCGATTTCATAGCGTACTCCTCATTCGTTGCGGCGACTCGTTGCGCAGGAGACTACTCCGCCATCCTCCGATGAATCGGTGCGCCAACACACATTGGGCGGCCGGTAGTTGACGAGCCCGAGCGAATCTCGGCTCTCGATCCTTCTCTGCCATAGAATCGGCTGGGAAACGACCGGTCAAATCGGGTGAAGCGGTCGGGAACGTACTGTGGCGCGAGTTGTGCGACGCGCCGAATCGCGGCGCGCTTCGCTCGATCGCCGTGCGGACGCGTCCGCCTACTTGAATGCGCCGGTCGTGAAAGCCGGCGGCGCCTCCGGTAACGCGGGCTTGGCCAGCCCGTTGCCCATCCCCGGATTGCTCTTAATTTTTCCGGTCACTTGGGCCGCGGCATCGTCCGCAGTGGCTGTGCCACCGGGCGTGCGCGCGGTGTTGCTCCGGGACTCGAAAAAGCTCTTGTTACCCGATGTATCGCCAACGGGCGAACTCGGGGTTATGGCGGCGCCAGGCGTGCGTCCGGTGCCGTTGTTGACGATGGGGCCGGTCGTGCGTGTGTTATTGCTGCGCGATTCGTTGAAGGTCCTTTGATCCTTGGTAGGCTTGCCTCGAAGAGCGGAACCAGCGCGATCGGTCACCGAAGCGTCGTTGCCGTAATCGCCGCTAACAAGCCGCGCTCTCTCTGCCCGGTCGCTGTCGCCCGAGTTGGTGTGGGACTTCAGGTTGGATCCGCTGCCCCTTTGCGTCGTGGCCGGGCCGAGCGCTTGGCCGCCCTGCACCCGGCCCATTTGGGGTGCCGCGCCTCCGTCAAGCGTCACTGTCCCGGCTTTGCCAACGGAAGAGTTGTCGGTTTGCTTCACGCCCTTTTCCTCGATGGCGAATCCGCTCGCCGCAGCATTCGCGGGCGCCGCAGTCCGGGACGCCGACGAAGCGTGCGTTCCCAATGACGCCCCTTGGGCGCAGGCCAACGTGGCGGCGCCAAATAGCACTGCTGCTGCGATCGCTGCGGCCTTGAACATAGGCATCTCCGTTGGTTTCGAGACGGGTACTCCAGGTCGTTTCCCGGCACGGCGGAATCGTCTGATGTCTACGCAAGCAATAAGGGTGCCATTACTACCTGGTTCCGGCCGTCCGCCATTGGCTCCGGTTTGGGTCGCGTGGCTGATGTGGCTGGCTGAAAACCGGGCGGCGTCGTGGGATCGCCGGGCGCCGGTTTCCTCGGTTATGGGCGCTCGCGGGAAGTTTTCGAGGCGAGATCGAACGGCGGGAGTTGGCCGCGTGGAGTCAGTTGACGGCTGGACGCGGCTGCGTCTCACGGCGCCGATTCCGCCCACTTAAGCAGAGTGCGACACGCTTGCGGACACAGAAGCTCGCGAAGCGGTGGATTGTACTTTGCCAGAAATCCGAAAGATTCGTATCTGTGTGTCGACGGAACAGCGCCGCCGTCGGCACCCAGGCGCGTGACGAGCGACCGTTGTGGTACGAAGTCTGGAACGGGCCGATTGCTGGTCGTCGCGCAAATGAGCGCACGTGCCGGCGGAATATATCGGATACTTGCGCCGGACCGAGCTTGACCCGGCCGCGCGCGAACCCGCAATTCGATGCGCGAGCCTTTGGCGGCAGTGCGTTGTTCGCCAGCGGATATACGCCTTGTCCAATCCTGAACCGGCGCAGCGATGAGCACCCGATGACCCGGACACAGCGCCTCACCCTCGCGGCCACGGGTCTTGGCCACTTCATGATCTTTCTCGACGTGCTGATCGTGAACGTCGCGCTGCCCGCCATCCACGCCGACTTCCAGGTGGGCGAGGCGGGTCTGCAATGGGTGCTCGCCGCGTACAGCCTCGGGATGGCGGTCACCATCATGTCGGCCGGGAAGCTGGCGGATCTGCGCGGTCGGCGCAAGCTCTACCTCACGGGGGTTGTGCTCTTCACGGCGTCGTCGGCGGCCTGCGGGGTGTGGAGGAGTCGCAGGACGGGCGTCCGCGCACGTTCGACATCCCCGGGCAGTTCCTGTTCATGATCGCGGTCGGGTCGTTTGCCTTTGCGGTGATCGACGGCACGCGCGCCGGCTGGCTCTCGACGGAGATCCTCACGCTGTTGGTCCTCGCGGGGGCGGCGCTGGCGGCATTCGTGCGCTGCGAACGCAGAAGCGCGGACCCGATGATGGACTTGAAGCTCTTCGGCAACCGCACGTACTCGCTCGCGATCATCACGATCTTCGCCGTGCTGTTCGCAACGTACGGGATGCTGCTGGTGATCACGCAGTACCTGCAGAACGTCCGCGCTTTCTCGCCGACGGACTCCGGGCTCGTCCTGTTGCCGTACAGCGTGAGCGTGACGATCGTGTCGCTGACGGTGGGCAAGCTCGTCGGCATGGTCGGTTCACGGCGGCTGATTCTCATCGGACTCGCGTCGCAGATCTTCGGGTTCGGCGTGTTGTTCGGGGGGCTGCCGGTGAACATGGTCGTCGTCGTCGCCGGCCTCGTCTTCGTCGGCATGGGCGCCGCGTCGTGCCTGACGCCGATCACCTCGCTCGCCCTGACGGCGGTGCCGCCCGAGCGCGCGGGTATGGCATCGGGCATCATCAGCGCGCAGCGCGCGCTCGGGTCCACTGTCGGATTCGCCGTGCTCGGCTCGATCCCCGCGGCAAGGGTGCGATGGTCGACATGCGGCACGAGGCTCGCGCCCTCGAATCGGAGGAGGCCGCCAGCGACGGGCCGGTTCCGTAACCCATCGTCGCAGATCGTGTCGACTGAGAACATGAGCGAACACGGCGGTCGCAACAGCGAGCGATTCCGGCTTGAGTCATTCTGTTCGAGCGTTCAATGCAGGGTGGCGATTCGGGACTTCGCGCGCTCACGGAGCTTTTCACCCACCTCGATGACAACGATCGCGGCAACGAAATGTGGAGGGAAATCGTCATGTTCGATAAAGAGCAATTCGTCCACGATTGCGTAGGCGCCGTCGCCGAGGGTCAGGAGGCGATTCGCGAAATCGTCGCCAAGGCGATGTCCGATGCGCCGAGGGTGATGTCCGAGCTTGGCGAACCCGTGCATGCCGGCATCACGCCGCTCTACCGCTCGCGTGATCTGACCGTCATCAACTTCGTATGGGCGCCGTGTATGAGCCTGATGCCGCACAATCACCAGATGTATTCGGTGATCGGCATCTACTCCGGGCGCGAAGACAACGTCTTCTGGCGCAGGACGGCGACCGGGATCGAGGCCGCGGGAGCCCGGTCGCTCGGCGTCAGCGACGTTTGCACGCTCGGACATGACGTCATCCATTCCGTGCTCAACCCGATCGCCAAGAGCACCTGCGCCATCCACGTTTATGGCGGAGACTTTTTCGCGCCGGCCGAGCCCAGAAGCGAGTGGGACCACGAAACGCTGGTCGAGCAGCCATGGAATATCGACAAGGTGAAAGCCTTGTTCAGCGAGGCGGAAGCGCGCTTCAACGCCACGAACGCCTGCGCCGCCAGTCGGTAGCGGAGGCTACCGGCCGCGCAGCAGGATCATTACGGCGCCGCCGCCGCCGGCATGTGGCGGCGCCTCGCAGTAGGCGAGCACCTCGTCCCAGTGCGCGAGCCACGCGCGCACCTTGCCTTTCAGCACGGGCTCGCGGTTGGGTGAAGTCAGCCCCTTGCCGTGGATCACGCGCACGCAGCGGTAACCGTGCTGCCGCGCGTCGTCGAGAAAATCGGCAAGCGCATCGTGCGCTTCGTCGATCCGGTGTCCGTGGAGATCGATCTCGCCTTGCACCGACCACTCGCCTCGCCGCAGCTTTTTCAGCACGTCCGTGCCGATGCCCCGCCGGACATACGTCTGTCCCGCCTCGTGCTCCTGGCCCACTTCCCAGGTCTCCGGGGTCGGTTCGGTGCCGTACTTCGACGTGCGCAGCGCGTCCTCGTCGTCGGCGATGGTCTGCTTCGGAATGGGCGAAGGGCGGGGCGGGGTGTGCCTGACTCGCGATCCTTGCCGTAACTTTTGCACGTCGGCAAACGCCGCTTCGAGGTCGATGTCCCCGTCCGCGTGTCGCGACGCGGCGATCGCGCGCTTCGCCGATACGGGCTTCGGCGCGGACTTGGTCTCGGGCTTCGCCGTCGGTATCGCGGGCGGTGGCGCGCTCGCGCGAGCCGCGTCGACGAGTTTCTTCAGGTCGGACAGCTTGGCCATCGATTTCCAGCCACCCGCACCCGAAAACGATCAGGCGCGCGATTCCAGGAAGGCCTCGGCGTCCAGCGCCGCCATGCAGCCGGTACCCGCGGAAGTGACCGCCTGCCGGTAGACGTGGTCGGCGACGTCGCCCGCGGCGAACACGCCGGGAGCGCTGGTCGCCGTCGCGTCGCCTTCGGACCCGCTCTTGACCTTGATGTAGCCACCGGCCATCGTGAGCTGGCCCTCGAAAATGCCGGTGTTAGGGGTGTGGCCGATCGCGATGAACACGCCCATGGCGGCGAGGTCCTCGGTGGCGCCGGTCTTCACGTCCTTGATGCGCGCGCCCGTCACGCCGGTCTTGTCGCCAAGCACTTCGTCGAGCGTTCGGTTCCAGCGCACGCGGATGTTGCCGCTGCCTTTCGTCTTCGCCATCAGCTTGTCGATCAGGATCGCCTCCGCGCGGAACTTGTCGCGGCGATGGACCACCGTGACCGACTTGGCGATGTTGGACAGATACAGCGCCTCCTCGACGGCGGTGTTGCCACCGCCGACCACGACGACGTCCTGCCCCTTGTAGAAAAACCCGTCGCAGGTCGCGCAGGCGGACACGCCCTTGCCCATGAAAGCCTCCTCGGACGGGATGCCGAGATAGCGCGCTGACGCGCCGGTCGCGATGATCAATGCGTCGCACGTGTACTCGCCGTGGTC
>JBDTRG010000056.1:0-26176 GCA_039931775.1 Betaproteobacteria bacterium
TCGCGCGCGCGGTGATGCAGGAGCCGAAGCTCCTGCTCGCCGACGAGCCGACGTCCTCGCTCGACCCGAAGACCTCGGTCGAGATCATGGGGCTTCTCGTGGACATCGCGAAGTCGCGCGGCATTCCGGTGCTCGTCAACATGCACGACGTCGAGCTCGCCCGGCGATTCGTGGATCGGATCATCGGCATGCAGGGCGGCAGCATCGTGTTCGACGGTCCGCCGGCCGACCTGTCGGACGAGGTGCTGAAGACGATCTACGGCGGCGAGGGATGGCTGCAGTAACCGCGCCGATCGCGGCGCCGCACCGCGGCTAGCCATGGCCACCGCCGCTTCGCTCCCCGACGACCCGTTTCCCCGCAGCGTCTGGCCGCGCGTCGCGCTGGTGGCGCTGGCGATCTACGTCGTCTACGCCTGCGCGCAGCTCGAGGTGTCGTGGGAACGCGTGGAGACGGGGCTCGAGAACGCCGCGAAGTTCTTTTCGCGACTCTTCCCGCCCAACTTCACACGATGGGACCTGCTGGTGAAGGGTCTCATCGAGAGCCTGCAGATCGCGGTGCTGGCGTCAACGCTCGGCATCGTCCTTGCGCTTCCTATCGGCCTCGCCGCCGCCCGCAACCTGATGCCGGCGTGGGTATCGTGGCCGGCAAAGCTCGTCATCGTGATGTCGCGATCGTTTCATCCGGTGATCGTCGCGATCCTGTTCGTGAAGGCCGTGGGCTTCGGTGCGCTCGCCGGGTCGCTCGCGCTGACCGTCGCGTCGATCGGCTTCATCGGCAAGCTCTTCACCGAGGCGATCGAGGAGATCTCGCTGAAGCAGGTCGAGGCGATCCGCGCCACCGGCGCGCCGTTCGCGTCGGTGTTGGCCTACGGCGTGCTCCCGCAGGTGTTCTCGCGCTTCATCGGCTTCGCGACCTACCAGCTCGATTCCAACCTGCGCAATTCGACGATGGTGGGCATCGTCGGCGCCGGCGGCATCGGGGGCACGCTGTTCGCGGCGTTCCAGCGCTTCGATTACGACTTCGTCTGCGCGATCCTGATCGCGATCATCTCGCTCATCATGGTCGGCGAGGTCCTTGCCACCGCGGTGCGCGCGATCTTCATCGAGAACGCGACGTTCGGCGACCTCTTCCGGCGCGGCGCCGTGATGCGCCGTGTGCGTCACGCCGAGGACGACTGATGTCCGCGCCCGCGGCCGTTGCGTCGCCCGCGCCCGGAGTCGCCGACCGGATGTGGCGCCGCTTCACCTTCGCGCAGCGACTCACGCGCTTTGCGATCTACCTCGCGATCGTCGCCGCGATCGTCGTTTCAGTACGCACGATCGAGGTCATCCCCGAGTTTCTGGCCGATGCCCCGGAGCAGGTGGCCGACCTCCTCACCCGGATGTGGCCGATCGACTTCGAACACTATCCGGGCACCGTGCACGACGCGCTGATGGAGACGATCCACATCGCAACACTCGGCACGCTGCTGTCGCTTGTCCTCGCGCTGCCGGTGGGCACCCTCGCCGCGCACAATCTCGTGCCGTCCACATCGTTAAATCTCGTCGCCAAGCTCATCCTCGTCTCGTCGCGGTCGGTGAATTCGCTCGTCTGGGCGCTGCTGTTCGTCGGGATCTTCGGTCCCGGCGCGCTCGCGGGCACGCTGGCGATCGCCTTCCGGTCGATCGGCTTCGTCGGCAAGCTTTTCGGCGAGGCGCTGGAGGAGACGCAGGCCGGCCCGATCGAGGCGCTGACCGCCTCCGGCGCACCGTGGGCCTCGCGAATGACCTTCGGCTACTGGCCGCAGGTCAAACCGGCGTTCTGGTCGATCGCGCTCTTTCGCTGGGACATCAATGTCCGCGAGTCGGCGGTGCTGGGCCTGGTCGGCGCCGGCGGCATCGGGATGACGCTCGATACTGCGCTTAACCTCTTCCAGTGGCCTCGCGTCGCGGTGATCCTGCTGGCGATCTTCGCCGTCGTTATCGTCGCGGAGGTCGTGGTTACCCAAGTGAGGCGGCGAATCCTTTAGCGGTTGGGTTATCCTCCGCGAGATGGGCGTGATCGCGGTTTTCAACCAGAAGGGCGGCGTCGGCAAGACGACCACGGCGCTCAATCTGCTTGCGACTATCGCGCAGCGCGGTCAGCGCCCGATCGGCATCGACCTCGATCCGCAGGCGCACCTGTCGCACGTCTTCGGCCTGCATCCTCGGGTCGCCGACGATTCGGTCTACAGCTTTTTCGTGCGTGGCCGGCCGCTCGCGGACGTCGCGCAGATCACGCGCAGCGGAGTCGTCGTGTGCCCGGCGCACCTCGAGCTCGCGAAGATCGACTCGCTCCTCGGCAAGAGCGTGAACGTCGTCACGAAACTGCGGCATGCGCTGCACGAGGCCGGCGCGCCCGAAGGGCCGGTCGTGATCGACTGCAGTCCGCTCCTCAACGTGCTTTCGCTCAACGCGATCTTCTGCTGCGACGTGCTGCTGGTGCCGGTGTCCTGCGACTACCTTTCGTTGCACGGCGCGCAGCAGGTCGATCGCGCACTCAACGCGCTCGAACCGGTGTTCAAGCGCCGATTGCCGCGCCGGTACCTGATCACGCGCTACGACGCGCGGCGCAAGATGAGCGACGACGTGGTCATGCGGATGTCGGCGACGTTCCGCGCCGACGAGGTCTGCACGACGCGGATTCGCGAGAGCGTGAAGCTCGCCGAAAGCCCGGCCGTGGAACTCGATGTCTTCCGGCACGCGCCTGACAGCAAGGGCGCGCTGGATTACGAAGCGCTAGGCGACGAGCTAATGCGTGCCGGCTTTATTGGGTGACGCCGCGGCGCTGATCATTCCGATCACGTGCTCGACGTCCAGCGTTTCGCTGCGCCCTCGCACCGATTGCTCGCGGAGCTCGACGATTTCGCATTGGAGGTACATCTGTCGCAACCGACGCTCGGCGTCGGGGAGACTCGCGGCGAGAATCTGGATGTTGTCCACCCGCTGACCTGTCTTGGTGCGGATGTTGAAACCGTAGCGAATCATCGTCGACACCTCCCTGTCGTTTCCGCCCGACGTCCGAACTGCGCGCCCCGTTCTCGATCAGGGGCTTGACGACGGGGATTGCTATGATAGATCAACCCTCGCCTACAAATGCGCCCGGCAACGCACTTTTCCCGTCGATGAACACGTACCTGGCAGACGGATCGGCGGAGGCGCGCGATGAAGCCGAAAGGGAGATAGTGCGTGCATTGGTCAATATGGCGATAGTGAGTACTAACCAACACGTGACACTGACGCCGTTGACCGGCGGCGTATCGTCGGACGTCTATCGTGCCGAATGGACGGGCGGGACCGCCTGCATCAAGCGCGCGCTGGCAAAGCTCAAAGTGGCCGCCGACTGGCGCGCGCCGGTCGAGCGCAACCGCTGGGAGGTCGAGTGGATGCGCATCGCCGGCGCGATTGTTCCGGCAGCCGTTCCCGAAATCCTCGGCGAGGATCGCGAGGCAGGATGCTTCGCGATGGCCTATCTGCCGGCCGAACGGTATCCGGTGTGGAAAGCGCTGCTGGCCTCAGGTGTGGCGGACCTTCCGACAGCGGCCGCCGTCGGCGATGCGCTCGGGAGGATTCACGCAGCGACGGCTGACCGCCCGGACATCGCCGCGAGATTTGCGACCGACGACATCTTCTACGCGATCCGCCTCGAGCCGTATCTCGTCGCCACCGCGCACGCGCACGCCGACCTCGCGTCCCGCCTCGAAGCGCTCGTCGAGGCTACGCGGACCACGAAGCGCGTACTGGTCCACGGCGATTTCAGCCCGAAGAACCTGCTGATCGGCGAGTCCGGTCCGGTTATCCTCGACGCCGAATGCGCGTGGTACGGCGACCCGGCGTTCGATCTTGCGTTCGTGCTCAATCACCTGCTGCTGAAAGGCGCATGGCGCCCGCAGTGGCGCGCGCGCTACGGCGACGCGTTCTCCGCGTTGTCGGCCGCGTACTTCGCGCATGTCGAATGGGAGTCGCGGGCGAGTTGCGAAGCGCGTACGGCCGCGCTGCTGCCCGCGCTGATGCTGGCGCGCGTCGACGGCAAATCGCCGGCCGAGTACCTGACCGACGATGCGCAGAAAGCCGAAGTCCGCGCATTCGCGCGGGCGTTGCTGCTTCGTCCCGTTACCGACGTGGGGCATATCGCTCGCCGATGGTCGACGCTCGCAAGCCGATGAGCGACGCTATCGCCGGGATCAAAGCGCGCCGGGTCTGGGACTCCCGCGGACGGCCGACGCTCGAGGCGGAAGTCGCGCTGGCGAACGGCGCCGTCGGGCGCGCAATTGCCCCCGCAGGCGCGTCACGCGGATCGCGCGAGGCCGTCGACCTGCGCGACGGCGGCACGCGTCTCGGCGGCATGGACGTCGCCGGCGCGATCGCCAACGTCGACGGCCCGATTGCACACGCGCTCGTCGGGCGAGACGTCTTCGACCAAGCGGGCATCGACACCGCGCTGGTCGCGCTCGACGGCACGCCGAACAAGGCGCGCCTCGGCGGCAACGCGACCGTCGCGGTGTCGCTCGCGGTCGCGCATGCGGCGGCCGCCGCGCGCGGCGTCCCGCTGTGGCGCTACCTCGCGGGCAACGACCCGGTGTCGCTGCCGATGCCGGAGATCCAGATCTTCGGCGGCGGCGCACACGCCGGGAGGCGGATCGATCTGCAGGACCTGATGGTGCTGCCGCTCGCCGCGACGTCGTTCGCGCAGGCACTCGAGATGACTGCCGAGGTGTATCGGGCCGCCGGCGAGCTGATGGGCGACGCCGGCAAGCTGGCGGGCATCGCCGACGAAGGCGGATGGTGGCCCGCGTTTGACAGCAACGACGAGGCGCTGGCGATGCTCGTCCGCGCGATCGAGCGCGCCGGCTTCGTCCCCGGCGACGAGGTCGCGATCGCGCTCGATGTCGCCGCGTCGGAGTTCGGCCGCGACGGCCGTTATCGGCTTGGGCTCGATCGCCGCGAGCTCGACCGCGAGGGCATGATCGAGCTGCTGCTTTCCTGGCTCGATCGCTACCCGATCGCGTCGATCGAGGACCCGCTCGCCGAAGACGATCGCGACGGCTGGTTCGCCTTTGCGAAGGCCGCGGGAGCGCGCGTCGAGATCGTCGGCGACGATTACCTGACGACGAACGCCGCCCGCGTGCGCGAGGCCGCCGTGGACGGCGCGTGCAACGCGGTGCTGATCAAGCCGAACCAGGCCGGCACGGTCACCGAAACGCGCGCTGCGCTGACTGCTGGACGAGACGCGGGATTCGCCACGATCGTTTCCGCCCGCTCCGGCGAGACCGAGGACGTCTCGATCGTCCACCTCGCGGTCGGCTGGAATGCGGGGCGGTTGAAGGTCGGCTCGTTCGCGCGCTCCGAGCGCATGGCGAAATGGAACGAGGCGGTGCGGATCGAGGAAGCAGCGGGCGCGTCAGCCCAGTTCGCCGGTCGTCGGGCATTGCCGCGACCGCGCCACCGTTTATGAGACCGCGGAAAACGGGAAATGAGTAACTAGACGTTCGCGCCTTCCTCCTGTCGGGGCGCGAGAGGCGTTTCGGAATTTCGCTACAATAATCCCATGCCGATGAAACGGCGTCTCGAGGAAGATCCGCATGCCTAGTCTCAACGTCAACGGAAAAGTGCTCGAATTCACCGCGGAGTCGGACACGCCGCTCTTGTGGGTACTGCGCGAGCAACTCGGGCTGACGGGAACCAAGTATGGCTGCGGTGTCGCGCAGTGCGGCGCTTGCACCGTGCACATCGATGGCGCGCCGACGCGCAGTTGCGTGGTGCCCGCCTCTGCGGTGGCTGCGACGGCGAAGGTGGTGACCATCGAAGGCCTTTCGCCCGACGGATCGCACCCGGTGCAGAAGGCGTGGGTGGCGCTCGACGTCCCGCAATGCGGGTTCTGCCAGTCGGGAATGATCATGGCGGCGGCGGCGCTTCTCAAGTCCACGCCGAAGCCCACCGACGCGGACATCGATTCCGCGATGACCAACATCTGCCGGTGCGGAACCTACAACCGCGTTCGCGCCGCGATCAAGGCGGCCGCAGGAGGCAACGTCAAACAGGCCGGACTTGGGATCCAGCACGTCGACGGAAGCACATCATGACCGCGCGCATCTCGCGACGCCGTTTCCTCGGCGCATCGGCCGCCACCGCAGGCAGCCTTGTCGTCGGCTTCCACATCCCATTCGCCGGCGTTGCGTCGGCGCAGCCTGCCGCGCGGCCGGAGATCAATGCCTGGGTCGTAGTGCAGCCGGACGACACCGTCGTGATCCGAATCGCCCGCTCCGAGATGGGACAGGGCACGCTCACCGGCCTCGCGCAGCTCGTCGCGGAAGAGCTCGATTGCGATTGGGCGAAGGTCAAGACCGAATACCCGACGCCTGGCGAGAACCTCGCGCGAAATCGGGTGTGGGGCAACTACTCGACGGGCGGCAGCCGCGGCATCCGCGATTCCCACGAATACGTGCGCAAGGGCGGGGCGACGGCGCGCGTGATGCTGGTGCAGGCGGCGGCCGACGATTGGAAGGTTCCTGCGGCCGAGTGCGCGGCGGCGAACAGCGTGATCACGCACAGGCCGACCGGCCGCACCGCGAGCTTCGGCAAGGTTTCCGCGGCGGCGGCGAAGCTGACTCCGCCGGCCAACGTGCCGCTCAAGGATCCTAAGGACTGGAAGATCGCGGGCAAGCGGCTCGCGCGCCTCGACACGGTCGACAAGACGACCGGCAAACAGATCTACGGGATGGACCTCGCCCTCCCCGGAATGCTCAATGCCGCGATCAGGGACTGCCCGGTGTTCGGCGGCAAGGTGAAAAGCGTCGATGCGGCCGTGGCGATGAAACGGCCTGGCGTCAGGAAGGTCGTGCGTGTTGGTGATTCTGCCGTCGCCGTCGTCGCCGACACGTGGTGGCATGCGAAGACCGCGCTCGACGCGCTGCCGATCGAATGGGATTACGGCCCGAACGCCGACGCGTCGAGCGCCAAGTTCGCCGCGGTGATGAAGGCCGGCCTCGACGCTCCCGAAGCCGCCGTGGGCAACGAAGTGGGTAACGCGCGCACCGCGCTGGCCGCGGCCCCGCGCAAGATCCAGGCGGTCTACTCGTACCCGCACCAGAATCACGCGACGATGGAGCCGATGAACGCGACCGCGCGCTGGACGCCCGAGCGCTGCGAGGTCTGGACGCCGACGCAAAACGGCGAAGCCGCGCTCGCGGCGACCTCGGAGGCCGCCGGGCTGCCGCTCGCCAAGTGCGATGTCTACAAGTTGCTTTTGGGCGGCGGATTCGGCCGGCGTGGTGCCGTCCACGACTGGGTGCGCCAGGTCGTCGCCATCGCGAAGGAGATTCCGGGCACACCGGTAAAGCTTCTGTGGACGCGCGAAGAGGACATGACGCACGGGATGTACCACCCGGTCACGCAATGCAAGCTCACCGCGGGACTCGATGCCGAAGGCAACGTCACGGCACTGCACATGCGGATCTCGGGCCAGTCGATTGTTGCGGCGCTCTTCCCGGCGAACATCAAGGACGGCAAGGATCCGGTCGTTTTCCAGGGCCTCAACGCGCCGGGACCCGAGGCGTCGATCGGCTACACGATTCCGAACCTGCTGATCGATCACGCGATGCGCAACCCGCACGTTCCGCCGGGTTTCTGGCGCGGCGTGAATCTCAACCAGAACACGATCTACCTCGAATGCTTCATCGACGAGATCGCGCATGCGACAGGCCAGGATCCGCTGGCGCTGCGCCGCAAGCTGATGTCAAAAAGTCCGAAGCACCTCGCGGTGCTGAACGCCGTTGCGGAGCGTGCCGACTGGGGCAAGCCTGCGCCCGCCGGCGTGCATCGCGGTCTTGCGCAGACGATGGGCTTCGGCAGCTATGTCGCCGCCTGCGCCGAGGTGTCGGTGAGTCCGAGTGGCACGCTGAAGGTTCATCGGATCGTCGCGGCGACCGACCCGGGTCACGCGGTGAATCCGCAGCAGATCGAAGCGCAGATCGAAGGCTCGTTCGCTTACGGTCTGTCCGCGGCGCTCTACGGCGAATGCACGGTCAAGGACGGGCGCATCGAACAGACGAACTTCGACACCTATCGCGTCATGCGGATGGACGAGATGCCGGCCGTCGAATCGATCGTCATGCCGTCGGGCGGATTCTGGGGAGGTGTCGGCGAGCCGACGATCGCGGTCGCGGCCCCCGCGGTGCTGAACGCGATTTTTGCGGCAACCGGCAAGCGGATTCGCGATCTTCCAATCAAGAACCAGGACCTGAAAAAAGCCTAGGTCCCGGCGAGCAGGAAATCCGCGAGCTCGGCGAACCCGGCGCCGGCCTCGGCGCCCGTCACGTACGCAGGCAGCGCGTCGATCCGATCGACGTACTGCCGGACGTTCGCGACACCGACGGCATTCGGGAAGTACGCGAACATCGGCGCGTCGTTCGGTGAGTCGCCGACAAAGGCGAAGCGCGCGCGCTCCCCATCGAGATCGACGCCGAAGGCTTCGGCGAGCAGTGTGCGCGTCATCGTCAGCTTGTCGTACGTTCCGAACCAGCCGTTGACGTGGATCGAACTCACTTTCGCGCTCATCCCCTCGGCCTGCATCAGCGCAACGATGCGGTCGATCGACGCGCGCGGCAGCGGGGGGACGTCTTCGCAGAAGTCGATCGCGAGGTCCGTCTCGCGATAACGCTGGTCCGAGGCGAGTGCGCAGCCCGGGACGGCGGCGAGGATCCTTTCGCCCATGGCCAAGAGCTTTGCACGGTGCGTACGCCGAGTCGGTTCGTCGTCGACGAAACGCCGGACGAGGCGCCGCGCGCCGTCGTCGTGGCGCATGTACAGCGCGCCGTTCTCGCCGACCACCGCATCGACCGGCCACATGCGCGCGATGTGGTCGCACCACCCGGCCGGCCGGCCCGTGATCGGAATCACGAGCTTGCCCGCGCGCTTCAACCGCGCCATCGCCGCGTACGCTTCGGCCTCAACTCGGCCATGCGTCGACAGCGTGTCGTCGATGTCCGTCAACACACCGCGGATCGCGCGCCGCGCGTCGTCCGGCATCGTCGTGAGCGGACGCAACACGCTTGTAGGTTCCGCCCGAGCGTCGCTTCGCTCCTCTCCCCCCAGGGGGCGAGCGCCTTGAGGCGGCCCGGCGGCGCTCATTCGGCCACCGTGTTGCCGCTGTGGGTAGCCACGGACCTCGCCACGCAGTCGGCCACACGCCCGCGCTCGTCCGGCGTCATCCCGATGCCGCACTTGGTCCTTCGCCACAGCACGTCGTCGCCCGTGCGCGCCCACTCGTTCCCGACAAGGTAGTCGACTTCGACCGCCGTGAGTCCGTGGCCGAAATCCTCGCCCAGATCCGCCGGTGCGCGGGCCTCGCCGAGGATCGCGAGCGCGCGCGTGCCGTGGCGCCGCGCGAGTCCCGACAGCAGCGGTGCCGGCAACGCCGGATACCGTCGGCCGAGTTCGGCGATCCAGGCGGGTAGCCCGCCTGCCGGCAGGTCGCCGCCGGGAAGCGTCGCACGCTCCGTCCATTTCGGCTTCATCGCCCTCACGAACGGCGCGAGCTGATCGAGCGCGTGCTCGGCGAGCTTTCGATACGTCGTGATCTTGCCCCCGAAGACCGACAGCGCCGGCGCCCCGGCGTCGTCTCCCTTGTCGAGCTTGAACACGTAGTCGCGCGTGATCTCCGACGGATCCGACGCGCCATCGTCGTAGAGCGGCCGCACGCCGCTGTAGCTCCACACGATGTCCGCGCGCGTCAGCGGGTGGGCGAGGTAGGTATTGGCGAGGTGCAGCAGGTAATCGATTTCGTCGGGCGTGATGCGCGGCGCCTCGAAGTCCTCGACCGGGATGTCCGTTGTGCCGATCAACGAATAGCGACCCTGGTACGGAATCACGAACACGATGCGATGATCGGCGTTCTGGAGGATGTACGCGTGATCCTCGTCGTGCACGCGTGGCACGATGATGTGGCTGCCCTTGATGTGGCGCACGCCTTCCGCCGACGGTTTGCCGTTGATCGCGTCCCGAACGTCCTTGACCCACGGCCCGGTCGCATTGACGATCGCCTTGGCCGTCACCTCGACTGCGCCCGCGCCGTCCGCTTCGAGCGCGATGCGCCACGACGATCCGGCGGTGGTCCGCTCGCGCCGCGCCTCGACCATCCGCGTGCGAACGCGAACGTCGGCGCCGCGCAGATGCGCGTCCATCACGTTGAAGACCACGAGCCGCGCGTCGTCGACGCGGGCGTCGGAGTAGACGAAGCCCTTGTGGAATTGCGCCTTCAACCCCGCGCCCCATTTCGTCTGCGACAGGTCGACGCCGAAAGATCCCGGAAGCGTATCGCGCCGGCCGAGATGGTCGTACAGGAAGAGGCCGGCGCGCAGCATCCAGGCCGGCCGAAGATGCGGCTCGTGGGGAAGGACGAACGCCAACGGCTCGACGATGTGCGGCGCCTGACGCAGCACGATCTCGCGTTCTGCCAGCGCCTCGCGCACGAGCCGGAATTCGTATTGCTCGAGGTAGCGAAGGCCCCCGTGGATCAGCTTCGTGCTCCACTGCGACGTCGCGCTAGCGAGGTCTCCCCTCTCGACGAGCAGGACCCTGAGGCCACGTCCCGTGGCGTCCCGCGCTATGCCGGCGCCGTTGATGCCGGCGCCGACGACGACAAGATCGTATTGCGGTTCGGAGGTGGGTATCGGGGACAAAATCTCGGGACCTTCCCTGTCATTTTAACGCAGCGGCGACCCGCGTTTCGGGCGGGGCGGCGGGCATTGCGCTACCATCGCGGCTTGCACCGCCCCGAATGCCGAGGAGTTTCCATGAAGATCGTCGCCGAAGTGGATGCGCTGGTTCCGGAGATGAAGGCGTGGCGTCACCACATCCACGCGCATCCGGAGACGGCGTTCGAGGAGACCGCCACCGGCGCGTTCGTCGCCGAGCGGCTGCGCTCGTTCGGCCTCGACGTGCATACGGGACTCGCGAAGACGGGCGTGGTCGGCGTCTTGCGCAACGGCTCCGGCAAGGAAGCCATCGGCCTGCGCGCCGATCTCGATGCCCTCCATATTCTGGAGAAGTCCGGCGTCGCCCACGCCTCGACGGTCACCGGCAAGATGCACGCGTGCGGGCACGACGGTCACACCGCGATGCTTCTCGGCGCCGCGTCCGCGCTCGCGCGCAACAAGGGGTTCGACGGGACGCTCTACTTCATCTTCCAGCCGGCCGAGGAAAACGAAGGCGGCGGCCGCGCGATGGTCGAGGAGGGGCTCTTCGACAAGTATCCGATGCGCGCCGTCTACGGCATGCACAACTGGCCGTTGAAGCCGGCCGGCACGTTCGCGATGCGCGCCGGCCCGTTCATGGGCGCGTTCGACATCTTCGAAATCGTCGCGACAGGCAAGGGAGCGCATGCGGCCATGCCCAACACCGGCCGTGACCCGATGCTCTTCGTCGCGCAGACGATCGGCGCGCTGCAGACTATCGTTGCACGCAACCTCCATCCGCTCGATGCGGGCGTGGTCAGCATCACGCAGGTTCACGGCGGCGACACGTGGAACGTCATCCCGCAGGAGGTCGTGCTGCGCGGCACCGTGCGCACGTTCGATCCCGCAGTTCAGGAACTCATCGAAAGGCGGATGCGCACAATCGTCGCCGGCGCGGCGGCGATGTTCGACATGTCCGCCACGGTGCGCTACGAGCGCCGCTACCCGGCGACGATCAACGCCGCCGCGGAAACCCAGCATGCGATCGCCGCGGCAACGGCCGTCGTCGGCGCCGACAACGTCGACACTGATCCGCAGCCGAACATGGGCAGCGAGGACTTCGCGTTCATGCTGAACGCCAAACCGGGATGCTATGTCTGGCTGGGAGCGGGGCGCGGGCCTGATACGCCCAATGTGCACAACCCGCACTACGACTTCAACGACGACGTGCTGGCGATCGGCGCGAGCTACTGGGTGACCCTCGCCCGGCAGCAGCTCGCCGCCTGAGGCTCGCCGCGTCGAGGTTCGCCGCGCGCGCGATCAGGCGCGGTGGCGCATCTTGCGGATCGCCTCGAGCTGCGCGACCGCGACCGAAAGTTCGGCCTCCGCCTGCGCGATCTCCTCGCGCGAGGTCTTGTTCTGCATCGCTTCCTCGGCCGCCTTCTTCGACGCCAGGGCCGCGACTTCGTCCAGATCCTTCGCGCGGATCGCGGTGTCGGCGAGCACAGTTACGCGCGTGGGTTGCACCTCGAGGAACCCGCCCTGCACGAAGACGAGCTCATCCGCCGCTTGGCCCGGCAGGCGGATGCGCACCGCCCCCGGCTTGATCTGCGTGAGCAGCGGCGCGTGGCGCGGGTAGATGCCGAGCTCGCCCATCACGCCGGGCAGCACGACGAACTCGGCCTCGCCCGAGAAGATCTGCTCTTCGGCGCTGACGACGTCGACGTGAATTGTGTGGGCCATGTTGGTTCCGTCTTTCGCGATTAAAGGCGCGGGACTACAGCGTCTTCGCCTTCTCGAACGCTTCCTCGATCGCCCCTACCATGTAGAACGCCTGCTCGGGCAACGCGTCGCATTCGCCGTTGACGATCATCTTGAAGCCCCTGATCGTGTCCTTCAGCGAAACGTATTTGCCCGGCGAGCCTGTGAACACTTCGGCCACGCTGAACGGTTGCGACAGGTAGCGCTGGATCTTGCGCGCGCGGGCGACCGCAAGCTTGTCCTCCGGCGACAGCTCGTCCATGCCGAGAATCGCGATGATGTCGCGCAGCTCCTTGTAGCGCTGCAGCACCGACTGCACGGCGCGCGTCGTGTTGTAGTGCTCTTCGCCGATAACGTGGGGATCGATCTGGCGCGACGTCGAATCGAGCGGGTCGACCGACGGATAGATGCCGAGCGACGCGATATCGCGCGACAGCACGACCGTCGCGTCGAGGTGGCCGAAGGTCGTCGCCGGCGACGGGTCGGTCAAATCGTCCGCCGGCACGTAGACCGCCTGGATCGACGTGATGGAGCCCGTCTTCGTCGACGTGATCCGTTCCTGCAGCCGCCCCATTTCCTCCGCCAACGTCGGCTGATAACCCACCGCGGACGGCATCCGGCCGAGCAGCGCGGACACTTCGGTGCCGGCGAGCGTGAACCGGTAGATGTTGTCGATGAAGAGCAGCACGTCGCGGCCTTCGTCGCGGAACGATTCGGCAATGGTGAGGCCGGTCAAGCCCACACGCAGACGGTTACCCGGTGGCTCGTTCATCTGGCCGTAGACCATGGCGACCTTGGACTTCGACAGGTCGTCCTTGTTGACGACACCCGCGTCCATCATCTCGTGATAGAAGTCGTTGCCTTCACGGGTGCGCTCGCCGACGCCGGCGAATACCGACAGACCCGAGTGCGCGGTCGCGATGTTGTTGATGAGCTCCATCATTGTGACGGTCTTGCCAACACCGGCGCCACCGAACAGGCCGACCTTGCCGCCCTTCGCGAACGGGCAGATGAGGTCGATCACCTTGATGCCTGTTTCGAGCAATTCCTGCGACGGCGACAGCTCGTCGAATGCCGGCGCCTGCCGGTGGATCGACATGGTCCTGTCCGCATCGACGGGGCCGCGCTCGTCGATCGGGCGTCCCAGCACGTCCATGATCCGCCCGAGCGTCTTGCCGCCCACCGGCACCATGATCGGCGCACGGGTGTTGACGACTTTCATGCCGCGGCGAAGCCCGTCGGAGCTGCCCAGCGCGATTGTGCGCACGATGCCGTCGCCCAATTGCTGCTGCACTTCGAGCGTCAATCCGATTTCGTCCATCTTCAGCGCGTCGTAGATATTCGGCATGTCGACACGCGCGAACTCGACGTCGACGACGGCGCCGATACACTGGACGATGGTTCCCTGGTTCATGTTCGCATCCTTGGGTTACGTTGCTTCGATTCAGACCGCCGCCGCGCCTCCGACGATCTCCGCCAATTCCTTGGTGATCGCCGCCTGGCGCGACTTGTTGTAGATGAGCTGCAGTTCGTCGATGATCTCCGCTGCGTTGTCGGAGGCGGCCTTCATCGCCACCATCCGCGACGACTGCTCGGACGCCATGTTCTCGTTGACCATCTGGAACACCAGCGCTTCGACGAATCGGCGAAGTACGCCGTCGAGCAGCGTCTTGGCGTCGGGCTCGTACAGATAGTCCCAGGATCCGGTCTGCGCATCGGCGTGGCGCACTTCGCCGGTGGCCAGGCGAAACTCCTCCGGGATCGGCAGCATGTGGCCGTGCCGTGCTTCCTGCTTCATCGTGTTGATGAACGTGTTGAAGAACACATGCACTTCGTCGAGCGTCCCGTCGATGTATTTGTCGAGGAGCACCTTCACCGGACCGACCAGCCTGTCGAGATGCGGCCGGTCGCCCAGTTGCACGGCCGACGACACGACGTTGGCCCCCATGCGGCTCAGGAAGCCCACACCTTTGTTGCCGATGGCGACGTAGTCGACTTCGAGGCCCTTCGCGCGCCACTCCTTGTGCGCCTGCAGAACGAGGCGCAATACGTTGGTGTTAAGGCCGCCGCACAGGCCTTTGTCGGTCGTGACGACGATCGCGCCGACGCGCTTCACCGTCTCGCGCCGGGCCAGGAACGGATGCTTGTACTCGGTGTTCGCCTTGGCGACGTGCATCGCGATCTGCAGCGCGCGCTCTACGTACGGCCGCGTCGCGCGCATCCGGTCCTGCGCGCGCTTCATCTTCGCGGCCGAGACCATCTCCATCGCTTTCGTGATCTTGCGCGTGCTTTGCACGCTCTTGATCTTGTTCCGAATTTCCTTGGAACCCGCCATTTCAGTAGGCGCCGTTCTTCTTGAAGTCCTCGATCGCGGCGGTCAGTGCCTTTTCGTCGTCTGCCGAAAGGTCCTTGGTCTTCTCGATGTTGTCCATCAAGGCCGTGTACTTGCTCTTCATGAACGCGCGCAGCGCCGACTCGAAGGCGAGCGCCTTGTCGACCGGGACGTCGTCGTAGTAGCCCTTGTTGACGGTGAACAGCGTGACGGCCATCTCGTTGACCTGCAGCGGCTGATACTGCGGCTGCTTCATCAGCTCGGTGACGAGGCGGCCGCGATCGAGCTGCTTGCGCGTGGCTTCGTCGAGATCGGAGGCGAACTGCGCGAAGGCCGCGAGCTCGCGATACTGCGCGAGCGAAAGGCGCACGCCGCCGCCCAGTTTCTTGATGATCTTGGTCTGCGCGTTGCCGCCGACGCGCGACACCGAGATACCGGCGTTGATGGCGGGGCGGATGCCGGCGTTGAAAAGATCCGTCTCCAGAAAGATCTGGCCGTCGGTGATCGAGATCACGTTGGTCGGCACGAACGCGGTGACGTCGCCGGCCTGGGTTTCGATGATCGGCAACGCGGTCAGCGATCCGGTCTTGCCCTTGACCGCGCCCTTCGTGAATTTCTCGACGTACTCCTCGTTGACGCGCGCGGCGCGCTCGAGCAGCCGCGAGTGCAGGTAGAACACGTCCCCCGGGTACGCCTCGCGGCCCGGCGGACGGCGCAGCAGCAGCGAGATCTGGCGATAGGCCCACGCCTGCTTGGTCAGATCGTCGTAAATGATCAGCGCGTCCTGGCCGCGATCGCGGAAATACTCACCCATCGTGCAGCCGGAGTACGGCGCGATGTACTGCATCGCCGCCGAATCCGACGCCGTCGCGACGACGACGATCGTGTACGCCATCGCGCCGGTTTCCTCGAGCTTGCGGATCACGTTCTTGATCGACGACGCCTTCTGGCCGATCGCGACATAGACACAGATCAGGTCCTTGCCGTTCTGATTGATGATCGTGTCGATCGCGACGGCGGTCTTGCCCGTCTGGCGGTCGCCGATGATGAGCTCGCGCTGTCCGCGCCCGACCGGCACCATCGAGTCGATGGACTTCAATCCGGTTTGGACCGGCTGCGACACCGACTTGCGCCAGATCACGCCGGGCGCGACCTTCTCGATGACGTCGGTTTCCTTGGCGTTGATCGCGCCCTTGCCGTCGATCGGATCGCCAAGCGAGTTGACGACGCGTCCGATGAGCTCGGGGCCGACCGGCACCGACAGGATGCGACCCGTGCATTTCACGGTGTCGCCCTCGGTGATGTGCTCGTAGGCGCCCAGAATCACCGCGCCGACCGAGTCACGCTCGAGATTGAGCGCCAGGCCAAACGTGTTCTTCGGGAACTCGAGCATTTCGCCGGCCATCGCGTCGGAGAGTCCGTGGACGCGGCAGATGCCGTCGGTGACCGAAACCACCGTCCCCTGGGTGCGCACTTCGGCGCCCGTGTCGAGGTTGGCGATCTTGGTCTTGATCAGTTCACTGATTTCAGATGGATTCAACTGCATGGTGTCCTCGCGTTGCCCCGGCGCGAACGGCGCCGGCGCACGGTAGTTTCGATATCAGGATCGCAACTGGGTGGCCATTGCGTGGAGCTGCGCCTCGACCGACGCGTCAATGACCCTATCTCCGACGGTGATTCGCGCGCCGCCGATCAATGCAGGATCGACGGTGACGGTCGCCTCGATCTTCTTGCCGAAATGCTTCTCCAGCGACGCCTTGAGTTCGTCGACCTGGGCGTCGGTGAGCGGGAACGCGCTGTCGATCTGCGCTTTCGCCACACCGTCGGTTTCGTTCTTCAGCGTTTCGAACAATCCCTGGATCTGCGGCAACAGCGAGACGCGATCCGCCTCGATCAGCACGCGGACGAAATTGCGACCCATCGGATCGAGCGCCTCGCCGCAGACGGAGAGCACGAGCGTTTCCTTGTCGCCGACCGTCAGCTTGGGATTGTCGAGCGCCGAGGCGACGCGCGGATCGGCGACGACCGAGCTCGCCAAGCGCAGCATGTCCGCCCACTTCGGCAACGCACCCGCATCGCGCGCCAGGCGGAATGCCGCCTCGGCGTACGGTCGGGCAATCGTGGTCAGTTCGGCCATCGGAGGTCGGTTAGAGCTGCTGCCGGATCGAAGCCAGCAGGTCGGCGTGCGCCTTCGGGTCGACCTCGCGCTTCAGGATCTTCGCGGCGCCGGCAACCGCCAGGTCGGCGACCTGGTTGCGCAGCATTTCCTTTGCCCGGACGACTTCCTGCTCGATTTCGGCCTTTGCCGCGGCAAGGATGCGATCGGCCTCGGTCTTGGCGCCGACCTTGGCCGCGTCGATGGTTTCGCTCTTGAGCTTCTCGCCCTGGGCAATGATCTCCGAGGACCGCGTCTTGGCCTCGGTCATCATGTCGGCGATCCGCTTTTCGGCCGACGCGAGGCTGTTGCGACCCTCCTCGCCGGCGGCCAGACCATCCGCGATCTGTTTCTGGCGAGCGTCGATCGCGTTCATCAGATGCGGCCACACGAACTTCGACGTGAACCAGATGAACGCGGCGAACGCGACGGCCTGCATCACCAGCGTGAAATTGATGTTCATGGCTGCCCCCTTGCGGTGGGATGACGACCGGGGGGCGGGCTACTTGAGGCCGGCCGGGATCAGCGGATTGCCGAACGCGAACAACATCGCGAGACCGACGCCGATGATGAACGACGCGTCGATCAGGCCGAGCAGCAGGAACACCTTGGCCTGCAGTTGCGGCATCAGTTCCGGCTGGCGGGCCGCGCCTTCGAGAAAGCGCGAGCACATGATGCCGACGCCGACGCACGCGCCGAGCGCACCGAGGCCGATGATGAGACCGATGCCGATGCCCGTTGCGGCCTGGATCTGCGCTACCAGTGCGAGCTTGTCCATCTGTATTCCTTTCTGAACGGAGGTTGTACGGTGAAACGGAAAGAGTGTTGCGTCAGTGGTGTTCGTGCGCCATCGAGACGTAAACGATGGTCAGCATCATGAAAATGTAGGCCTGCAGCACGACGATCAGTATGTGGAAGATCGACCAGCCGACGTGCAGCACGCCGCCGACCAGCGTGCCGACGAGACCGGTTGCGGCCCAGAGCCCCAGCAGCATGAAGATGATTTCGCCCGCGTACATGTTGCCGTAGAGCCGCAACGAGTGCGACAGCGGCTTCGACAGGTACTCGACGGCGTTGAAGAGCAGATTGAAGAGCCACAAGAGCGGGTTGCTGCCGAACGGCGTGCAGAAGAGCTCGTGGATCCAGCCGCCGAGCCCCTTGACCTTGATACTGTAGAAGATCATCAGCCCGAAGACCGTCAGGGCGAGCGCGAACGTCGTGTTCACGTCAGCGGTAGGTACGCCGCGCCAGTTGTGCTGGTGGAGCACGTGCTCGTAGAAGAGGCCCATCACGTCGATGGGCAGGAAGTCCATCGCGTTCATGAAGAGCACCCAGACGAATACCGTCAGCGCGAGCGGCGCGACGACCTTGAGATCGCCGTGGAAGATGCCCTTGACCTGCTCGTTGACGAAATCGATCACGATTTCGACGAACGCCTGCGTTTTCGAAGGAACGCCGGCCGTGGCCTTGCGCGTGACGAGCCAGAGAAAACCGAAGGCGAGAACGCCGAGGAAGATCGACGTGACGACGGTGTCGACGTTCACGCGCCAGAAGCCGTTCGACTCGTCGAACTTGGTCAGGAACGTCAGGTGATGCTGGATGTACGACGTCGGGTTAAGTTCGGATTCCGCAGCCACAGCCCCACCCCTGATTCAATCTAGTCGCGAACGAAAAACGCCATGCTGAACACGATCACCGTGATGGCGAACGCGGCAAAGAACGCGGCCGGCACCACCTGTTTGTACGCCGACAGCACCAGCCACAGCCCGCCGATGATCACGAGGACCTTGCCGGCTTCCGCCCGAAACATCGCGATGAGGGACGTACCCGTATCCGGCACCGCCTTCGCGCCCAGCCCGAGACCGAGCAGGAACGCATAGGCAACGCCGGCCAGGAAATTGACGAGCCCCCCCAACACCGCCGAATAGAACCCGTGCTCTCCGGCCCACAACCCTGCGATCGCCGCGACGGCTCCCGTGGCGACGAGCTGCCACTGGAGGACGGTGCGGATGGGTTTGGTCTTTAACGGGGAGATCACTCGGGCGCGCGATTCGGTTTCTTTCGAGCGCTTCCGACATCACATCAGCAAACCGCGGAATTATAGCGGTCTTGGCCCCACCCCCGCAATGGAATTGGTGCGGCGCAGCGGGCGTGGCCACCGCGTCGTCCGCCCCGGTCAACCCCCGGAAAGCGCACCGACGATCATCAACTCCTGCGCCGCCGAAATGCGGGCCGACAGGTCGCGCGCGATGACACCGTCGACGAAGAGCTTGATGTGCGGACGAACCGCGTCCTGCTCGTCGATGATCCGGAAGCGGAACCCGGTGAAACGCGTGTCGAGTTCCTTAAGCGCGTCGCCAAGCGTGGCCGGCGGCGGGAGTTCGACCACCGCCGCGCCGGCGGTATAGGAGCGCAGCAGGCCGGGTATCCGGACGATCATCGGTGAAGGCGCAGCACCTTGCTAGTGTCCCGAGTCACAGGTTCGCCACCCGTTTCCCCCGTCGTTCCCGCGAAAGCGGGAACCCAGCGGCGTCGTCTTTCTCGATGAAATCAACGTCACTGGATTCCCGCCCGCGCGGGAATGACGATTGAGAAATTTGCCAGGATCCTGTGATTCACCACACTAGCTGCACTCGATCGAATAGATATGCGGCAGATTCCGAGCCAGGCATTTCCAGCTCCGCCCCTCGTCGCGGCTCCCCCAGACTTCGCCGCTCGTCGTTCCGAAGTAAACGCCCACTGTCGCCGCCTGGTCCGCCGCCATTGCCTGACGTTTGACCGTCCACCACGCCTGTGCCTTGGGCAGGCCCGTCGCCTGCCGCTGCCAGGTCTTGCCACCGTTGACCGAGCGATACGCGGCGGGCTTGCCGCCCGGAGAGACCCGCGGCCAGACGCTCGACCCATCCATCGGGAAGACCCAGAGCGTTTCGGGGTCGCGCGGATGCAGCACCATCGGAAAGCCGATCGAGCCGACGGACTTGGGCATCGTCGCGCCGATATCGGTCCAGCGGTTGGCCGGTCGATCGATCCGGAAAATTCCGCAGTGGTTCTGCTGATAGAGGCGATCCGGATCCTTCGGATGCAGCCTGACGCAATGCGGATCGTGTCCGAACTCGGGATCGGGCTGAGGCAGGAAGTCGGCGCGCACGCCCAGGTTGAGCGGCTTCCAATCGGCACCGGCGTTCATCGATTCGAAGGTCCCGCCGCTCGACATGCTGATATACATATGTTTCGCGTCGCGCGGATCGATCACCACCGAGTGGAGCTTCGGGCCGTCGGGCGTGCCGTCCTGATCGCCTCCGCACCAGGCCTTGCGCTGCGGATGGTCGTTGAACCCGTCCACGCCCGCCCAGCTCACTCCGCCATCGGCTGACCGGAAGAGCCCCTGCGGCGACGAGCCCGCATACCAGCCTCCGGGTTCGGTAACGTGCCCCGGCGTCAGCCAGAACGTGTGATCGACGGTGCGTCCGCTCTCCTTCTTGAACGCCGGCGGCTGCGCGGCCTCCTTCCAAGTCCGTCCGCGGTCGATCGAGCGGAACACCGTCGGGCCGAGATGGCCGGTGCGCGCCGCCGCGAGCAGCGTCTTGCCGTCGCGCGGGTCGACGATCGCGTGGTGGACGATGTTGCCGAGGAACTGCGGGCCATTGAGCTTCCACGATCGGCGCGCGGCGTCCCCGGTCAGCGTCCACAAGCCCTTCCGCGTCGCGATCAAGAGCGTCGTATTGCGCGGCGCGGCGGCCGCCGCTTTCTTTCTGGTTGTAGGCATGGCCCTTCCTCCCCTGGTCGAGCCCACAACGCTACCGCGACCGCGCCGGCAGAGCAAGCGGGCTTTGCCGCGACCCGATGCACATAGGGGTTGAAATTCCGCGCAAGGCCTGCAATCCTCGGAGCCCTTCCGCGAAACGAGTCGCGGGGATGATCCCCTCAGGAGAACGCATGACCATCAAAGTTGGCGACAAGCTGCCCGCGGGCTCGCTGTCCGAATTCGTCGAAGTCGAAACCGCCGGCTGCACCGTCGGCCCCAACGAATTCAAGATCGACGACCTGACGCGCGGCAAGAAAGTGGTGATCTTCGGTTTGCCGGGGGCGTTTACGCCGACCTGCTCGGCCAAGCACGTGCCGAGCTATCTGGCAAACCTCGACAAGCTCAAGGCAAAGGGCGTCTCCGACGTCATCTGCATGTCGGTCAACGACGCGTTCGTGATGGGCGCCTGGGCGCGCGACCAGAAATCGGGCGGCAAGGTCCGGATGATGGGCGACGGCAGCGCCAATTACACGAAGGCGCTCGGCCTGGAGTTCGATCTGACCGCGAAGGGTCTCGGCGTACGCTGCCAGCGCTTCTCGATGCTCGTCGACGACGGCGTCGTCAAGGTGATGAACCTCGAAGCGCCGGGCAAGTACGAAGTCTCGGACGCGGAGACATTGCTGAAGCAGATGGGGTAACGGCTACCGGAGCTTCGCGAGAATCCCGTCGAGCTGTTCGAGGCTCGAATAGCCGATGACGACCTTGCCGGTGCCGTTGGCCTTCGGCGCGATGGTCACCGTCGCGCCGAGCGCTTCGGCGAGCTCCTCCTGCAACCGCGCGAGATCGGCATCCGGGGCCAACGCTCCGCGCTTTGCGTTGCGCCGACCGGGATGCGCGAACTGGTGCACAAGGCGCTCGGTTTCGCGCACCGAGAGTCCCTGCGCGACGACGCGCGCTGCGGCGGCCGTCTGCTGCCCAGCGGACAACGCGAGCAGCGCGCGCGCATGGCCCATGTCGATCTGCCCGTGCAACAGGTACGCCTGCACGGGCTTCGCAAGCTCGCGCAGTCGCAACAGATTGGTCACCGCGCTGCGCGAACGGCCGACCGCCTTCGCTGCCGCTTCGTGCGTCAATCCGAATTCGTCGATCAAACGATAAAGACCGTTCGCCTGCTCGAGCGGGTTCAGATCTTCGCGCTGGATGTTCTCGATCAGCGCCAGCGCGAGCGCCGATTGATCGGGAACGGCCTTTACCAGCGCTGGGACCTCGGCCAAGCCCGCACGCTTGGCCGCGCGCCAGCGGCGCTCGCCGGCGACGATCTCGAAGCGCGCGCCGTCGATCGGCCGAACCAGGATCGGCTGCATCACACCGTGTTCGCGGATCGACGCGGCGAGTTCCTCAAGCGCGGCATCGTCCATCTGCGTGCGCGGTTGATACCTGCCGGGTTGCAGGCGATCGACGCTGATCGCCTGCAGCGCATCGTTCGCCTCCGGCGTGTCGGCGCCGGAGAGCAGCGCATCGAGGCCGCGGCCGAGTCCCTTGGGTCGAATCATCGTCGCGTCTCCGTCTCTGTCCGAGCGGACATCAGGTCGGCTGAGCGGCCGCTGCCGCGGGTCCGTCTTCGAGGGCGCTTGCCGCCTCCATGCGCCGGAGCATCTCGCCGGCCAGCGCCAAGTACGCCTGCGCGCCTTTGGACGCCTTGTCGAGATAGAGCGCCGGCATGCCATGCGACGGCGCCTCGGCGAGCCGGATGTTGCGCGGGATCACCGTGCGATAGACCTTGGCGCCGAAATGCTTCTCGAGTTCGGCCGACACGTTGAGCGCCAGCGTGTTGCGCGGGTCGAACATCGTACGCAGCAGTCCCTCGATCTCGAGCCGCGAGTTCAGGTGCGCGCGCACCTTTTTCACCGTCTGGACGAGATCGGACAAACCCTCGAGCGCGTAGTACTCGCACTGCATCGGAATGAGCACGGAGTCCGCCGCGCAGAGGCCGTTCAACGTCAGCAGCGACAGCGACGGCGGGCAATCGAGGAGGACGAAATCGTAATCGTGCATTACGGTGCTCAACGCCGAGCGCATCTGCTTCAGCGCTTCGGCGAGCGCCTCCTTCAATCGTGTTTCGCGCTCGGGCAGGTCGACGAGCTCGACCTCGGCGCCGGCCAGCTCGCGGTTCGCCGGGACGAGGTCGAACCCACCCGATGAAGAGGCAACTCGGACATCGGCGATGCTCTTTTCGCCGAGGAGCACGTGATACACGGTTGCCGTCAGCGCGCGCTTGTCGATTCCCGCGCCAGTCGTCGCGTTGCCCTGTGGATCGAGGTCGACGACCAGCACGCGTCGCTTCATCGCGGAGAGGCTCGCGGCGAGGTTGACGGTGGTGGTCGTCTTGCCGACCCCGCCCTTCTGATTGGCGACCGCAATGATCCGCGTCACACGCGTTCCATCAGGATCAGGTGGCGCTCGCCATCGAGGCCCGGCACCTTGAGCGAGGGCGACGCGACGACGCGAATGTCCGGCGGAAGCTGCGCGATCTCCTCGTCCGGATGGACACCCTTCATCGCGACGAGCCGTCCTCCTTCGGCGAGATGGCGGGCGCTCGACGCGACGAACGTTGCGAGGTCGGAGAATGCGCGCGAGATGACGACGTCGAACGGCGCCGCGGGACGGAAATCCTCGACGCGCGCGGTCACCACTTCGAGATTCGGCAGCGATAGTTCGATCGCCGCCTGTTGCAAAAATGCGCCCTTCTTGTGGCTGCTGTCGAGCGCGACGACATGCCAGCCAGGCCGTGCGATCGCCAGCGGAATCGCCGGCACTCCGCCGCCGCTACCGACGTCGAGCAAGGACAGGCTCGACCGTGCGGGGTTGCCTTGAAGGTGGGGAAGCACGGCGAGCGCATCGAGAACGTGATGCGTGACCATTCGCTCCGGTTCACGGATCGCCGTCAGGTTGTACGTGCGATTCCACTTTGCGAGGAGGTCGATGTACGCGCCGAGTTTCTCGCGCGCACCCGGCGGCATCCCCGCATCGGAACCCGCCTCCATGTCGAGCTGCGAAAGGCCGCTGTCGAGGTCGAGCGTCTCGTTCACGCCGAATGCCTTCGGTCGGGCTGTGTTCCGGTCGTACGCGTTTCGCCGGTACTCGTCGACACCGCGAGTCCTCGTTTGAGATGCACGAGCAACAGCGAGATCGCCGCGGGCGTGATTCCTGAAATGCGCGCCGCCTGACCGATCGTTTCCGGCTTGTGCGCGTTGAGCTTGTGTTGAACCTCGGACGAGAAGCCGCGCACCGTCCGGTAGTCGAGGTCGAGCGGAAGGCGCATCGTTTCCTGCGCGCGGTCGCGGGCGATCTCCGCCTGTTGACGATCGATGTAACCGGCGTACTTGATCGCGACTTCGACTTGCGCCGCGACCACGGGATCGGCGACCGCCTCGCCGGCCGTCGGCAGCGTCATCAGCGACGCGTAGGTCACGGCCGGTCTCCGAAGAAGCTCGGTCAACGAATATTCGCGCTCGATCGACTGCCCCAGCACGCGCTCGGCATCATGCGCCGGGACGCCTTCGGGATTCACCATCGTCGCATCGAGCCGCGCGAGCTCGCGCGCGACGGCGTCGCGTTTGCGAGCGAAAATTTCCCAGCGGCGATCGTCGACGACACCCAGTTCGCGACCGATTTCGGTGAGGCGCAGGTCGGCGTTGTCCTCGCGGAGCTGCAGCCGATATTCGGCGCGCGAGGTGAACATCCGGTACGGCTCGGTGACGCCGCGCGTGATGAGGTCGTCGACGAGCACGCCGAGATACGCTTCGTCGCGCCGCGGCGACCAGCCCGCATCACCGCGAACGAAACGTCCGGCGTTGATGCCGGCGAGGAGGCCCTGCGCGGCGGCTTCCTCGTAGCCGGTCGTGCCGTTGATCTGCCCGGCGAAAAAGAGACCGTGTATCGCTTTGGTTTCGAGCGTGGACTTGAGCGCGCACGGATCGAAATAGTCGTACTCGATCGAGTAGCCCGGCCGCAGGATGTGGGCGTTTTCGCAACCCGCGATCGAACGCACGAGCGCCAGTTGCACGTCGAACGGCAACGACGTCGAAATGCCGTTCGGATAGATCTCGTTCGTGTCGAGACCTTCAGGCTCGAGAAAGATCTGGTGGCTCGTTCGCTCGGCGAAGCGCACCACCTTGTCCTCGATCGACGGACAGTAGCGCGGACCCACACCCTTGATGACGCCGGTGAAGAGCGGCGAACGATCGAGGCCGCCGCGAATGATTTCGTGCGTGCGCTCGTTGGTGTGCGTGATCCAGCAGGGAACCTGGCGCGGATGCATCGCGCGGTCGCCGATGAAACTGAACACCGGCACCGGATCGTCGCCCGGTTGTTCCGCAAGCGAGGAGAAATCGATCGTGCGGCCGTCGAGACGCGGCGGCGTGCCGGTTTTCAGGCGACCGACCGGCAACTGCAGTTCGCGCAATCGCGCGCCGAGGGTTTTCGCCGGCGGATCACCGGCGCGTCCGGCCTCGTAGTTCGTGAGGCCCACGTGAATGAGGCCCGACAGAAACGTTCCCGTCGTGAGGATTACCGCGGCGGCCTCGAACGCGAGGCCAATTTGCGTTATGACACCCGTCACGCGCGCGCCTGCGCCATCGCCGTCGAGCGTCAGATCGTCGACCGCTTGTTGAAACAGCGTGAGATTCGGTTGGTTCTCGAGCCGGCGGCGGATCGCGGCCTTGTAGAGAACGCGATCAGCCTGCGCGCGAGTCGCGCGCACCGCCGGGCCCTTGCTGGAATTGAGCGTGCGGAACTGGATTCCCGCTTCGTCGGTGGCGATGGCCATTGCGCCGCCGAGCGCATCGACTTCCTTCACGAGATGGCCCTTGCCGATTCCGCCGATCGACGGATTGCACGACATCTGACCCAGCGTCTCGATGCTATGGGTCAGCAACAGCGTCTTGCGGCCCATCCTCGCGCTGGCGAGCGCCGCCTCGGTGCCGGCATGCCCACCACCGACGACGATGACATCGAAGCGTTGTTCGAACTTCATGATTTTATTGATATTTATACTATTCGTCGGCGAGAAGCGGGCGCGCGCAACCGGCCTGTGATGATACGGTAAAGGCGGCGGCGGCGAAAGTGGCCGATCAGCCGATCAGCCCGGGATGGAGTAACTCGCCAGCCGTTACGTTCCACGTGGAACATTCGAAGACGCGATGCCGAGCGTCACCGGCGTTGCGCGCCGCTTGGGGTCTGGGGGTCTGGGGTCTGGGGTCTGGGGTCTGGGGTCGGCGAATCCAAACGGCAGACCCGCCGCAAGTCCCTGCCCGACACCGTCACGCGAAAGCCGGCGGACTCCGACCCGCCGCCGGGCGACACGGCCCCGCCGGACCTTCCTGTGCCGCCGGGCCCGGTTCTCGATGCCGGCGCCCGTTGTTCCACGTGGAACGTTGGTGACCGCCGGCCGTAGCCCGCCTACAATCGCCGGCGAAACCGGTCCGCATCCT
>JBDTRG010000057.1:0-5537 GCA_039931775.1 Betaproteobacteria bacterium
CGGCCACGCTCGCCGTCGGCAACGATTTTTCGCTGTACCAGCGCGAGCTCGGGCTGCACGACGCGGCAACCGGCTGCTGGGAGTCGCCGTTCGACTATGCGACGCAGGCGCTGCTCTATGTGCCGCAGGATCTGCCGGCACCCAACTCGCGCGAGCACACCGAAGCGGTCGTCGCGGCGGCGTTGCCGGTGCTGCGCGCCAGCGGAGGTCGCGCGTTCCTGCTCTTCACGACGCTGCGCGCCTTGAACCTCGCGCGCGAATTGCTCGCCGACGCCTTCTTGCGCGAAGGACGCGAATGGCCGCTGCTCGTCCAGGGCGAAGGTTCGCGCAGCGAACTGCTGATGCGGTTTCGCGAGCTCGGCAACGCGGTCCTGCTCGGCAGCGCAAGCTTTCGCGAAGGGGTCGACGTGCCCGGGGCCGCGCTGTCCGTGGTCGTCCTCGACAAGCTGCCGTTCGCGCCGCCCGACGACCCGCTGCTGGCGGCCCGGCTCGAACATCTGCGCGCGGAAGGCGGCAACCCGTTTTTCGACTATCAGCTGCCGCAGGCGGTGATCGCGCTGAAACAGGGCGCCGGCCGGCTGATCCGCACCGAGACCGATCGCGGCGTGCTGATGATCTGCGACCCGCGGCTCACGGACAAGCCCTACGGCAAACGGATCTGGCGGAGCTTGCCCCCGATGACGCGGACGCGGGAACTCGCGGACGTCGAGAACTTTCTGACTACCAGAGCCGCCACCACGGCTTCGGCGGAACGCCTGCGAGATACGCGCTCTGCGGAAACGTGAGCTTCAGGATTTGCTGCGAGTCGTCGCGAAGCTGAATGAGCCCGAGCTTGTCGTAACTCTTGATCAGCACCTCGAGCGCATCCTCGTTGGCCGGCGTGCGCGGAAAGGAGACGAGCGAGCCCTGCGCCCGATTGATCGCCGCGACGTAGGCGCCGCGGTTGTAGTAATAGCGGGCGACCTTCACGTCGTACAACGCGAGCGAGTTCGTCAGGTACCTCATCCGCTCGCGCGAATCCTGCGCATAGCGGCTGTCGGGAAACCGCGTAACCAGTTCCTTGAACGCCAGAAACGATTCGCGCATGCCCTTCGGCTCGCGCTCGGAAAGATCGAGCTCGTACACGTAGCCCATCAGCCCCTGGTCCTCGCGAAAATGGACGAGGCCCTTCAGGTAGTACGCGTAGTCGACGTACGGATGGTTGGGATAGGTGCGGATGAATCGATCGCAGGCCGCGATCGCCGCCGCCGTCTCATTCGCACGATAATTGGCGTACGCGCCCTCCAGGATGGCCTGCTGCGCAAAGCGGCCGTAAGGAAAGCGCGCCTCGAGCGTCTCGTAGAGCTTGATCGCCTTGGTATAATTTCCCTCGAACAGCGCGTCCTTCGCCTGCTTGTAAAGCGCCTCGGCCGTCAGTCCCGCATACGGGTCCTTGACGTCGGGAAAAAGCGAGCAACCGCCGATCGCGACGCAGACGAGCAGCACCGAGAGACAAGCGAAAACGCCGCGGCGCGCAGCGGCTCCCCAGCGTTTCGACGGCAGCGGATAAGTCAACGGAATCATGCGGCTCGATCGCTCCTGACAGACCGACGATTATAACCGACGCGTGCGCACCCGCTCCCCCGCGCCACCCCCGGCGTCGCCGTTGACGTCAACCTGGGCGCCGCCCTCTCTCGCCGTCGAAGGCTCCGGCGACGCCTCGACCCACGTGCTGACGCTGCCGACGACGGCAGCCGGCGATCGCTTCGACGCGGTGCTCGCACGCGCGTTGCCGCAATATTCGCGAAGCCGCCTGCGGGCCTGGATCGACGGAGGTCGTGTCACCCTCGATGGCAACCCCGCCGTTGCGACGCGCCGCGTGCGCGGCGGCGAACGGGTCGTCGTGGAGGGCTCGCCCGACCCCCGCGAAATTCCATTCGTCGCGCAAGCGATCGCGCTCGCCATCGTCGCCGAGGACGACGCGCTCATCGTCGTCGACAAACCCGCCGGCCTCGTCGTGCACCCGGGCAGCGGCAATTGGCAAGGCACGCTCGCCAACGCGCTGCTGCATCACTCGCCGCAGCTTGCCGGCGTGCCGCGCGCCGGTATCGTGCATCGACTCGACAAGGATACGAGCGGCCTCATGGTCGTCGCGAAAACGCTCACCGCGCAGACGGCGCTGGTGCGCCAGTTGCAGGCGCGTACCGTCACGCGCGAGTACGACGCGCTCGCCGCCGGCGACCTGCGGCAGCGCGGAACCGTCGACGCTCCGATCGGCCGTCATCCGACGCGGCGCACGACGATGGCTGTGGTCGCCACCGGAAAGCCGGCGCGAACGCACTTCGACATCGTCGAGCGATTCGGCATCGCTACCTTGCTCCGATGCCGGCTGGAAACGGGTCGCACCCACCAGATCCGGGTGCATCTGGCCTCACTCGGTCATCCACTCATCGGCGACCCGGCCTACGGGCGGAAGGGTCCTGTGCCGTTTCCCCGCCAGGCCTTGCACGCGGCGCGTCTCGCGCTCGTGCACCCCGTGACCGGCATCATTTGCCGATGGGATTCGCCATTCCCCGCCGATTTCGCGGACCTTCTGGCGACGCTCCGCGCGCGGCCGAAACCATGACCGCCAGTCCGGCAGCCGCACTCAACGCGCAGCTAGCCAATGCGGGGCTCGACTGGATCCTGCCCGATTGGCCCGCGCCGCCCAACGTCTGCGCGTTCGTGACAACGCGAAAAGGCGGCGTCAGCACCGGGCCGTACGCGACGATGAATCTCGGACGCAACGGCCGCGACGAAGCGATGGCACTCGTCGAAAACCGCCATCGATTTGCCGCGTTTCTACCGTCGAAACCCGTCAGCCTGAACCAGGTGCACGGCGCCGCCGTCGCGAAACTCTCCGATTCGCCGCATCCGGTGACGCCCGCCGATGCGGCGGTGACCCGCGAATTCGGCGTTGTCTGTTCGATCCTGACGGCCGATTGCCTGCCCGTGCTGTTCACCGACCGTTCGGGTTCCGTGGCCGGCGTCGCGCACGCGGGGTGGCGGGGCCTCGCTGCCGGCGTGCTCGGTGCATCGGTCAACGCACTAGCCGACCTGGGTGCCGGGCCGGACCAGCTCCTCGCCTGGCTCGGTCCGGCGATCGGTCCGGCCGCGTTCGAAGTGGGCGCCGATGTCCACAGCGCCTTCTGCGACGTCGACGCCGGCGCGATCGCGTGTTTCGTTCCGCATTGCGACGGCAAATGGCACGCCGATCTCTACGGCCTCGCGCGGCGCTCCCTCGCGCGGGCCGGCGTGACGAGCATCCACGGCGGGGGATACTGCACGTACAGCGACAGCGCGCGCTTCTTTTCCTACCGCCGCGAACGCGACTCGGGCCGGATGGCGGCGGCCGTGTGGCTCGCGCACTGACGGCCCGCGCCGCGTGGCGCGTATAATGCTGCGTGGTCGCGGCATTCGTCGCCGCCTTCGGCCACGCACCCCGTCTTGAACACCTTCACAGAGATCGTCATCGCCGCGCTGTCGGGCGGCGTGCTCGCGACGATTGCCGCTGCCGGCACGCTCGCGCTGCATCCGTCCTGGATCTCGCGCCTCGTGTCGTTCGCCGTCGGCGCGTTGCTCGGGGCCGTGTTCCTCGAACTGCTGCCGCAGGCGCTCGAGACCGGCAGCGCGCAACGGGTGATGCTGACCGTCCTCGCAGGGCTGCTCGCGTTCTTCCTCCTCGAGAAGCTCGTGCTTTGGCGCCACGCGCACGGCCACGACGCGCACGACGACGATGCCGAGGAGACCGAACACGAACACGCGCTGCACGCGCACGGCGCCGACGGGGGCCGCTCGGGACTCATGATCCTGATCGGCACGAGCGTCCACAACTTCTGCGACGGCGTGGTCATCGCCGCGGCATTCCTCGCGAGCACCGGGCTCGGCGTGGCAACGACCGTGGCGATCGTCGCGCACGCGGTTCCGCAGCAGGTCGGGGACTTCGCGGTGCTCGTCCATTCGGGATTCACACGCCGCAAGGCGTTCGCGTACAACGTCGCCGTCGGCGCCGCCACGCTCGCCGGCGCACTCGCCGGCTATGTGGCGCTCGCCGACATGCAGCACGTACTGTCGACGGCACTCGCCATCGCCGCGTCCAGTCTGCTCTACGTTGCGGTCGCGGACCTGATTCCGAGCCTGCACCGGCGCCCGGAGCCGGTCGAAACCGCGAAACAGCTGGCATTGATCGGGCTCGGGATCGCCGTCATCGCCGTTGCACATGTCGCGCTCGAGCACTAGGGCCTGCCCGAACCCTGTCCGCGGGCGGCGCGGCGCCTGTCAAAACGTGAACGATGACCGGCACCGGGCGATGGCCGGCCGGCGCGGGCAACGTGCGTCGCCGCCATCGCGCGACACCCGCACCCGCGTGAGGTAATCTCGCACCATGGCCTCGATACCGGGCTCTGACCCCAATTCGCCGGCGGACATTGCGCGTCAGTGGCAAGCCGCAGCCGGCGATTGGGCGCTATGGTGGGCCCGGATGGGCACCAAAGATTCCGGACAGGCGACGGCCGGCGCGTCGCAGCCATCGCCCTGGCCGATTTCACCGCCCCCGTCGCTTGCAGCTCCGGACGTACTTCTTGCACTCAACGAGAAATACCGGCAGCGGTGGGAAGCACTGTGGGTCGCCGCGGCGGCGCTCGCGCAGGATGGCGTGGGCGGCGGGTCGATACCCACGGTCGCGGAAGCGGCACCGGGCGATCGCCGATTCGCCGCGCGCGAATGGCACGAGCTTCCGTACTTCGCGCTGATGAAGCAGGGCTACCTGCTCGCCGGCGAATACCTGAGCGAACTCGCCCGCCTGCCGGCGATTCCCGACCCGGACAAGCGCCGCCTCGCGTTCATGACGAAGCAGTTCGTCGACGCGCTGGCGCCGACCAATTTCGCGGCGACCAACCCCGAGGTGCTGAAGCGCGCGCTGGCGACGCAAGGCGCGAGCCTGGCGCACGGCCTGTCCAATCTCGCCGCCGACGCACAGCGGGGGCGGATCTCGATGAGCGACGGCAGCGCTTTCGAGGTCGGACGCAACCTCGCGATAACGCCGGGCAGCGTCGTCTTCCGGAACGACCTGATCGAACTCATCCAGTACGCACCGACCACGCCGCAGGTCCATCGGCGGCCGCTCGTTATGGTGCCGCCGTGCATCAACAAGTACTACATCCTGGACCTTCAGCCCGAGAATTCGTTCGTCCGGTGGGCCGTGGGCGAGGGCCATACGGTGTTCATGATCTCGTGGCGCAACATCCCGCCTGAACTCGGCCGGCTCACCTGGGACGACTACATCGTCGACGGCGCACTGAAGGCGATCGACGTCGCCAAGTCCGTCTCCGGCAGCAAGACCGTCAACGTGCTCGGGTTCTGCGTCGGCGGAACGCTGGTCGCCAGCGCGCTGTCGGTGCTCGCGGCGCGCGGCGAGCGCAGCGTCGAGAGCGCAACACTGCTGACGACGATGCTCGACTTCTGCGACCCCGGCGAGATCGGCGTCTACGTGTCGCGCGAAATGATCGCAGCCCGCGAGC
>JBDTRG010000058.1:0-17755 GCA_039931775.1 Betaproteobacteria bacterium
GCGCCATGTGCCGGCCCTGGTACCGGGCGCCGTCGAGGTCCAGCTTCGAGGGCTGCCGGCTGCCGTCGCCGCCCGCGATGGTCGACGCACCATACGGCGAATTGCCCATGACCTCCGAGTAGCCCATCTGGCCCTCGAATGCATAGGGCAGGCCGACGATGATGAAGCCCAGATGCATCAGCACCGGATGGAAGGTGAGGATGGTCGACTCCTGTCCGCCGTGCTGGGTCGCCGATGAAGTGAACACCGACGCCACCTTGCCGACGAGCGCGCCCTTGGCCCAGAGTCCGCCGGTCTGGTCGAGGAAGGTCTTCATCTGGCCGGCCATGTTCCCGTAGCGTGTGGGCGTGCCGAAGATGATGCCGTCGTACTGCGGCAATTCGTCCACCGTCGCCATGGGGGCCGACTGATCCATCTTGTAGCCCGAAGCCTTCGCGACGCTCTCCGGCACCGTTTCGGGGACGCGCTTGACGACGACCTCCGCACCGGCTTCGCGTGCGCCTTCGGCTTCTGCCTGCGCCATCTGCTCGATGTGGCCATAGGCCGAGTAGTACAGCACCAGTATCTTCGCCATGGGGACTTCTCCTGAAGGGTGGGAAACGGACTTCGCCATCTGCTGCGGGCGCGACCGGCACGGCGATCCGTGCGGTTCCAGCGGACCGGATGCGGCGCCGCGGTCGATCGTTCCGACGCAACTCGGGCAATCGCGTGAGCGCACCGATGACAATGCCCCAGGCGGGGCGCCGGTGATAGTCAGAACCCGTGACCGACTCGGTCAGGTTTGTCGAATATTCCACGGCCGGGTCGGCGATCGGTTTGTCGCCGTAGCGCTTCGAGTTGCGCATGGTCGTCGCCCAAGGACCCGAGTTGCAGGCCGCGTCGCGCGCGCCGCCCTGCGACGCGCCAGGAATGACGCGATGCCTCAGCGCCGGCCCTGCAATAGCGCAGGCGCGCTCAATGGATCGAAGTCGGTCCAATCGCCCTCGCGCACGGTGCCTTGCGCTCGCTCGAGGTCCGCCGCGCCTTGTGCCTGCAACACGGTGATCGCATCGGTTTCCTGGGGCGCGGTGGCGGCGGCGACGGCAACGAAGACCCCGGCCTTGCGCGACTGCGCTTCGTCGGGCGGGGTACCTTCCTCTACTGCCTCGTTCCCCGCCTTCCTGGCCGCTTCGTCCGGATCGTCCAGTTGATTCAGCGTCCCGTGCAGGGAACCGACATAGGCACCGATGGCCGCACCCACCAGCGCCGCGCCCGGTCCCAGGAACGGTGCCGTCGCGAGTCCGACGGCGCCCCCTACACCCGTGCCACCGATGGCGCCCGCTACGGCGCCGGTATCGGCGTGATGGGCCCCGGCGGAAGCATCGGGATCCTGATGCGTGCCGCTGAGCGCGTGCGCTCCGGCCGGATTGACGAAGAACGAAGCGATGCTTTCGCGGGGAAATCCTTTCGCCTGCAAAGCGGCCACCGCCTGTTCGGCATTGTCCTGTTCATCGAACCTGCCGGCGATGATGGTATTCATGGGGCGTTCCTCCTCTTGCAAATCATGGTCCGAGGATGCCCCACCGCACACGCGATTTCTGTACGGGGGCGCACGCTCGCGTGCCATCGCCCCGTTGATGCCCCACGCCCCGTTCGACACGCCCGCGATACCGCGCTTGGGCGGATCGCCGGGATCCGGGCGCTGCGTCGCCCCACAGGAAAGCCGGGTTCGCGCTGGGTCCAGGGCCGTTCAACACTTGGAACGGACCCGCGTTCCAGTGTTAAGACGCCCTAGTCCCCTTCGCCGACCGAACTGCGGGCAGCGAGCGGATCGTAGTCGATCCATTGACCATGAGCGATCTTGCCCCAGGACTGCATCAGCCCGGTCGCCCCCTGCCCCTGGAGGATGGTGATTGCGCAGGCCTGATCCCACGCAGTCACGGCGCGGACCGCAATGCCGATACCGCGGTCGCCGGCGGCTTCAACGATCGCGCACAAATCCGATTCCGTCGATGGCCTGACGGATTCCCGCGCCGACTCCAGGCGATCCAGGGCATCTCCATAAGGTCCGGTATAAGGTCCTACGCATGGCAGGACCTGAGAGTCGATCGTAATTGCTGCCAGTGCCGCTTCGAGATCCTCACGCGACATCGCCAGCAACTCGACCGCGGCGTCCGAATGCCCCTTGCCACCGGCCCGCAGCGCGGTGTCTGGCGGCGCAGGGTCATCGCCGGACCCTCCGGAAGCATGGACTTCAACCGATCGCAGGAAGAATCCTGCGATCTGGTCGTGGGCGAATCCCATCGCTTCGAGCGCCGTCACCGCTTCCCGGGCCCGAGACTGCCCGTCGAACCTGCCCGCAATGATCGTGTTCATGTCACCCCCCCAATACGGACTTCCAGGACGCGAGTCTGCCGCCCGCGATCGGCAGGGTCTGTGCGCCACCGCACGTGCGCTCTTGCCGCCGGCCAGGGACCGCTAGTCGTCGAACGCCACCGGGGCACTGCCCCCGACCGCAGTGCTCCAAGGCAGCCAGGCGGAGCGCTCGCGCGTCCGTCGTTCTCCTACAAGCAGCCGCGGCAGGGTCCCACTTCCTGCGGCGTCGCATGCGCGTAAGTTGGACTGGTATGACTATCCCGGCATGTAGCGCCGGTCGAAATACGTCCCTCAATCGGCCTTATCAAGGAGTCCCAGCATGAATGCATCGAGAATCATCTTCACCACCACGGGTGCGATCGCCGTGGTTGCCGCCATCGGATTCGCCCAGGCTCAAACGGGCAGCGATACCGGCAACGCGGACAATGTCACAGATTCACAAGGACAGAACGTGACCACGGACCCGGGCACCCCGATGCCGAACTCGCCCAGCTCGTCGACCACGCCGATCTCCCCCAACACCGCCACCTCGCCCAACGCCGCCACCTCGCGCAATGCTGCCACCTCGGCCAATGCTGCCACCTCGGCCGACGCCGCGAACTCGCCGACCCCGTCCGGTACCGCGCAGCGCGCGCAGCCTGCCAGAGTCGACTCGCAATCCACCGACAGCGCAAGACGTCGGGCCACGATCACCGGGCGCGCCAAGGCTGCCGACACGACCACAGGGATGAGTGACGGCAACGGTTCCGACGGAACCGCAGCATCGTCCAGTGGCGGGGGTACGCCGAAGGAGCGGGTCGCGCGCGTCGATCGCAACTGATTGCCCCCATCCATTGCGGCGCACTGCCGGCAACGCGCTTTACCGCTGCCGGCGGCAGCCGCGCTCGATACCGCGGCCAAGCCATGATCGCCGTTTCGCGAGGCAAGCAATGCCCAGCGTGAGCGGCGACGCCGCATGCCCCGACCGCGCGCGCTGCCGCCGATGATCCTGCCGAAGCTGTTCTGTGGGGTCGTGCTGATGTCGGTCGCGATTCCGGCCGGGCTGCACTCCGGCGACGCGGCAATCCCCCGCACATCGCGGGTTTCCGTGCGCCAGTCCGCGCCGGAACCGACTCGAACGAATCGGGTGGCGAGCTTCGGCAACGAATCACCGTCGGTCGATGCGCGCCGCCTGGCCGATTCCATCGCCCGGTCGGGCGACAACGCCGGTGGCGCGTTCATCGTCGTCGACAAGAAGAATGCGCGACTGTATGCGTTCGATCGCGACGCGCGGCTCAGCGGCTCGACTGCCGTTCTCGTGGGCGCGGCGCGCGGCGACGAGTCGGTGCCCGGGATCGGCTCGCGGCCCCTGGCAGAAGTGAGGCCCGAAGAGCGAACGACACCCGCCGGACGCTTCGTTGCGGAAGCCGGTCACAACGCCCGTGGCGAAGACATCGTGTGGGTGGACTACGATGCCGCCGTTTCGATGCATCGGGTGCGCACGACGAACCCGCGCGAGCGCAGGCTGGAACGGCTCGCGACGCCGTCAACGGACGACAACCGGATCTCCTACGGCTGCATCAATGTTCCGGTGGCCTTCTACGAACGGGTCGTCAGCGCGATGTTCGCCACCGACCGCGCGGTGGTGTACGTATTGCCCGAAGTCAGCTCACTGACCGAAGTGTTCGGGTTCGTCGATCCGTCCGGGACGCGCCGGCAGGCGGGCGATCCGGGCCGCGGGGCGCCGCCACCCGAACGGGCGCTTTCGTTGCGCTGAAGGTGCGTGCGCCGCCCCGTCACCTGGCCGGGGCGCTCACGGCGCCCCGGAAAATGAATCGGCGGTGACGCTGAGCTCTTTCGCGACGCGCTCCACGAAACCTCCCGCATGGTCGCCATCGATCCAGCGGACCACGACCACCGCGTCGTGCTCGGGTTCGATCCAGATGTAGTGTCCGCCGGCTCCGACCATGAAGGCACTGCGCTTCGAGGCCCCGGGGAAGATCCGGCCCGTGGCGTTCAACCACATCAACCGCCCATAGAACGGCGCGAGCGCGGTCGGCAGCATCATCTGTTCGATCCACCGCAGCGGGATCAGCTGCTGCTCGTCGTGGCGACCACCGCTCAGGACCAGCTGGCCGATGCGCGCCTGGTCGCGCGCGCTGATCGAGACGCCTCCGCCCCAGTGCGTCCCACCGGGCACCGATTGCACCCGGCGCGTCCCGCCGCCAGGAGCGGGAAGTTGCACCCACGCATCGTCGTAACCTTCCCATGTCCAGCCGTCGCTGGCGCCGATCGGCCGCGTCACGGTTTCGCGGAACACTTCCGGCAGCGGTGCGCCGAACAGGTGCAGCAACGCGAGCGAAAGCTGGTTGATGCGCACGTCGTTGTATTCCCAATAGCTGCCCGGCGCCTGCAACGGCCGCGGGTCGCCCTTGCGGCCCGCGGGCGGTTTCGGATCGTGGGCGACCGTCCGATAGCGATCCACCGTGTCGGGCACGCCCAGGCAGGTGCCCTCCCATTCGCTGGTCTGTTCGAGCAGATGGGCCCACGTGATCGGGCGATTGTGGTCGGATTCGAAGCCGATGCCCGGCACGCGTTCGACGACGGGTTCGTTCTCGTCGGGCAGGAGGCCTCGCCCATGGGCCACGCCGGCCAGCAGCGCGAGGTAGGTCTTGGCGACGCTGAAGGTGAGGTCGGCGCGATCGGGCTCGCCCCACGCCGCGAGCTCTCGCCCATGCTGCAGGATCGCGCCGGACACCGGTCCGCGGACATGCACGGGTCCGCGCAGCCGGTTGTAGGGCGCGGGATCGTCGTGATGCACGCCCCACCTGGCGGGGTCGGCTTTGGGGTCGCGCGGCCAGGCGACTTCGTGGGCCCGGGCAAATTCGATGGCGGCGGAGAAGTTGGACATGGGGGTCTCGGTAGATGTAATGGCATGGCGCCTTGATGCAGTAGCCAAAGCCGTGCGAGTTTCAGAACGGCCCTCGAACGATTCGAATCGCCGTGACGAGATTTTGCGCAATAGATCCGGGTGCGCCGGACCAGGTGGTGCACGCTACGTTTGAGCACAAAGCCACCGTGAATACGCGTGGCTAAAGGCGGTCAGTTTAAGCGGTTTCCCGCCGCATCTAAGCTCGAATCAAAAGCCGGCACCGGTACGGGCCATGCCCACTGTCCGCGGCGTAGAATCCCCATGTCATCGAAGTTCTCCGGCGGAGATGGCATGCCCCGATCGCGCCCGCAGTACGCGAAGCTAACGCGACCGCGTCTCCACGCGCCGGTGGCGCGCGACCGGCTGTTCCGGATGATCGACCATCTGCGCACGCATCCGGTCGTCTGGATTGAAGGACCACCGGGGGCCGGCAAGACGACGCTTGCGGCCACCTATCTCGAAGCGGCGCGCGCGCCGAGCCTGTGGTATCAGGTCGACGCCGGTGACGGCGATCCCGCGACTTTTTTCTATTACCTGCGCGAGGCGGCACAGCCGTTCTGTCACAAGAGAAATTCGCTGCCGCTGCTCACGACGGACTACCTCGACGATCCCTACGGTTTCGGTCGGCGTTTCCTGCGGGAGTTGTTCGTCAGGCTGCCCCCCGGAGCGGTGCTCGTATTCGACAACTACCAGGAGTTGCCGCACGAATCGGCGCTCAACGGGATCTTCGCCGCACTGGTCGAGGAAATTCCTCAATCCGGCAATCTCATCGTCATCAGCCGCGAATCGCCTCCGGACCACATGGCACGCGCGCTCGTCAGCGAAAAGATCGTCCTGCTGGGATGGGAGCATCTGCGACTGACCCTCGACGAGACAGCAGCCATCGCGTCCTCGCGGGGCACTGCTGACAAACGCACGATCGAACTCATCGCCGAACAGTCCGATGGCTGGACCGCCGGCGTCATGTTGCTGCTGGAGAGAATGCGGCGCGACGGCGTGCTGTACGCGGCTCGACACAACGACAATCGGCAAGGGGCTTTCGACTATTTTGCGAGCCAGATATTCGATCCGACGCCGGCCCAGGCACGCGAGCTGCTGATGGCGGCATCGGTCTTCTCCCAATTCACCATCGAGCTTGCCCAGGCGATCACGGGCGACCCCGGAGCCGGGCAGGTACTGGAGTTCCTGTACCACCGGCATCTGTTCGTCGATCGGCGCACGGGCGACGAGACGGTGTTTCAATTCCACGCGCTGTTCCGCGTCTTCCTCCAGCATCGCGCCGCGCAGCATTTCGGCGAAGACGGCGTGGCCGCGCTGAAGTGCAAAGCGGCGGGGCTGCTCGCGCGTTGTGGCCGCGAGGAACAGGCGTTCCCACTGCTGGCAGAGGCCGCGCAGTGGGTTGAAGCGGCAGAACTGTTCATCCGGGTGGCGCCCACGCTGATCGCGCAGGGTCGGTGGCAGACCGCCCGAGACTGGGGCGCGATCTTCCCCGAAGCCTTCGTCGGGCAGGATCCCCGTGTCCTGTACTGGGTCGGGCGGGCGCGGATGCCGATCGAGCCCGCGGCCGTGCGCGAACTGTTCGAGAAGGCATACCTGGCATTCAAGGCATCGAGCGACGAAGTGTGGCAGTTGCTGTGCGCCGCGGCGGTACTCGAAGCCATCTATTACGACTTCGGCGATTTTCATCCGATGGCTCCCTGGATCGAACACGTCGCCGAGCTTCTCGACAAGGTCGCACTGCCATCGCCCGAAGACGAACTTCGCGTGAACTGCGCGCTGGCCATTGCGGCGACATACCGAGCGCCGGAGCATCCACTGCTGAAGCGCTGCATCGAACGTACATGCCGGCTTCTGGAACGACCTCTCGATGCAAATCTCGGGGCAGCGGCCGTCAGCGTCTTGCATGCCTACAGCGACACCATGATGGATTCGGAGGCCGAACAGACAGCCTTGCGCGAAGGGGCGCGTTTGCTGAAGTCGCCCGACCTGACGCCGCCGCGAGCGGCATTCCTGCTGTCGTCTGCCGGCTATACGCACTATCTTTTCGGTCGCTACGGCGAAGCATGGGATCTGCTGGAACGCGCAGGGACCATCGCAGCGGAACACGGCCTGGAGCAATGGGCCCTGCTGTCGGGCAGCTGGTTGGGGCTCGTTCAGCGCCGCTCGAAACAGCTCGACAAGGCGGAACAGACGATTGCACGGTTGCTGCTGCTGCGTCGTCCCCGCAGCGGGCACCGGATTGCAGTATTCGAGTTCCTGCAAGGGGTCGTAGCGTTCGACCGCGGGCGGGCCGGCGAAGGTTTGGAGTACGTATTGAAGTCATATGCGAGCATGGAGGGATCAGGGCAATTCCTCGGATTGATGCTCGTGGGCCTCGGCGCCACGAACATGTTCGTGGCGGCAGGCCGATTCGACGACGCCCGCGCTCAGTTGGACAAGCTGCGCGCAATGATTTGCGGTCCGCGCAGCACCCACTTCCTGCCGGCCGTGTTGATCAACGCGGCATGGCTCGCGCACCGGCTCGGTCGTGGCGAAGAGCGCGATGCGCTGTTACGCGAGGCCCTGCAGGGCGCCGGGGACCGCCGCGCGCGGCTGCGACTGCCGTGGTACGCGAACGCACTGAGCGAAATGCTGCCCCTGGCCGTGACCAGAAGCATTGAACAGAACACCGCACTCGAATTGGTCCGCGAGCTGGGCATCGACGCGACTGAGACGACAGCGACGGAGTGGCCGTGGCGCGTCAGGATCTTCGCCTTGGGCAAGTTCGAGTTGTTGCTCGATGGCAAGGAGCCCAACTTTTCTCGCAAACCGCCCCGCCGGACTCTGGCGGTACTGCAGGTGCTCATTGCTTGCGGCGGTCGCGACGTGCCGGAATCGAGGATCATCGAAGCGCTCTGGCCGGATGACGATGGCGACGCCGCGCACGGCGCCCTGTCGACTGCTTTGCATCGGCTGCGCAAGATCCTGAACGTGCCGGACGCCATCCGGCAAAGCCAGGGCAAACTCTCGCTCGACCCGCGCCGATGCTGGGTCGACGTGTGGGCTTTCGAAAAGAAGCTGGTCGATCGCGAACCGTCTGCCTCCGAGGATTCTGGCGACGATCTCCTGGAAGCGTTGGCGCTCTACCGGGGAGCCTTTCTCGCTCAGGAAGACGAGGCATCCTGGGCGGTGAGTGCCCGCGAGCGCCTGCGGGGAAAGTTCCTCCGCGCGGTGGGTCGGGCAACACGAGGGCTGGAGGCCGCTCGACAATTCGAAGCGGCCATCGATCTGTACCTGCGTGGACTCGACGCCGACATCCTGGCAGAGGCCTTCTATCAGGGGTTGATGCGGTGCAACGCGCAGCTGGATCGACGCACCGAAATCGTCAGCGTCTATCGGCGGCTCGAGCAGGTGCTGTCCGTCTCCCTCGGCGCCCGCCCTTCACATACAACCGATCGACTGTATCTGCAGCTCAAGACAGCGGTGGCTTCCGGCCATTGACCGGGGCTCGCCCGGTCAGTTCAGCGGCAGGTTTCGCAATTCGTGACCAATCCGTAACCGCACGCGGACTACGTTCATTGCGTGCCGCGGAGGGCTATTGGCCATGCGAGAGATTCGAAGCTTCGTCGTCCGCGTCTATCGCCAGGGTGCGCGCGATCTCACAGGGGTGGTCGAAGACCCGATGGCCGGGTCCCAGCGACCGTTCTCGACCATGGAAGAACTATGGAATCTGCTGAGAAATCGCGCCGCGCGCAGGCCCAGGCAAGGCACGAGGGGAAGCACTGTCCCAGTCCGGGATCCAGGTTGAGTCCAATCCGTAAACTGCGAGGAGTCCGACGATGCAACGCATTCCACTGCAATTCATGATCGCAATCTTGACGGCATGTACCGCAATCTCTTGCCTCGCCGGGGTGGAGATGCCGAGGAGCGGCAAATTTGACTTCAATTTCTGTTTCGCCGCGGACAGCAATTACACGGCGTTCACCGACAAGGCAGGCCTGGGCTCGTTCACGAACGTCGCGGCAATACACAGCAGACAGCCGGGTGGCCCATTCGACCTGCAAGGGGCCCACTGTTTCGGGTACTTCAGCAACGTGGAGGGACAGTATTCCGAGAGTGGCTACTGCGAGATGCAGGACACCGACGGCGACAAATGGATCATGAAGTTCGATACCGGCGCGGACGCGGTGAGCGGCTCATGGAAAGCGGTGGCCGGTACCGGGAAATACGATGGCCTTGCTGCCACCGGGGCCTACCAGCCGCTCGGCAACGTTCCATCTGCCGTGGCCGGGAAGGTCGCTCGCTGCAATCGCAATACGGGCAGCTACCAGATGCGGTGATCCATCGCAAACATCGATTGGTTGGCCGCTTCGTCACTGCTCTTATCGCTCGAGGAGACATCATGATCGCCTACCTGTTGCGAGTCCTGGTCCTTGCTTCCATAGTCGTCAGCGTCGCGATCGCGGCGGAGCCCATCAGGATTGCACTCATCGAACCGTTTTCCGGGCCCTTTGCCAACATCGGCACTGAATCGCTTCACGCATTCCAGTCGGAGTTCGACCGCATCAATGCAAACGGCGGTGTGCTGGATCGTCACTTCGAGATCATTGCACTGGACAACAAGAGCAGTCCGCAAGAAGCGACTTTGCAGGTTCAGTTCGCCATCGACCAAGGCATCCGCTACATCCTGCAGGGCGCAGGTTCGAACGTTGGCCATGCGATCAGCGATGCGGTGGCGAAATTCAATGCGCGCAATCCCGCTCGACCGGTTCTCTACCTCAACCATGCCGCATTGGACCCGGCGCTGACGACGGAGAAATGCCACTTCTGGCATTTCCGCTTCGTTCCGAATGGCGACATGATCCTCGCGGCACTGACCGACGCCTTGGCGCGGGACGCGCGAATCAAGCGCGTGTACCTCATCAACCAGGACTATGTCTGGGGCCAGAGCGTCGCACGTAATGCGAAGGCCATGCTGAAGCAGAAGCGCCCGGACGTGGAGATCGTTGGTGAAGATCTGCATCCGATCGGCAAGGTGAAGGACTTCGCTCCCTACGTGGCCAAGATGGGTGCGACGCACGCGGACGCGATCATCACGGGAAACTGGGGGAACGATCTCGCGCTGCTCATCAGGTCGGTCAAGGACTCCGGTCTCCCGCTGGAGGTCTACGCACCGCTCGCCGGGCTTCAGGGAGCCGCTGCGGCGATGGGGGCATCGGGTGCCGATCGTGTGCGCGCCGTGCTTTTCTGGCATTCCAATGTGGAGAACGATTTCCTGTTGAAGAATGCGCAAGACTTCAAGGCCAAGTATGGACAGGACTGGAGCTGGCTGCCGAATTATCTGACGCCGGAGTTGCTCTCGATCGCGATGCAACGCGCACAGTCGATCGAACCGACGCAGGTAGCTCTCGCCTTGGAGGGATTGCGGATGGAAGGCCCGACGGGGCCGCTGTGGATGCGGGCAGAGGACCATCAACTCATGCTGCCCGTGTTCCAGACCGTGTTCACACGTGCTGGCGGACCCGATGTCCGGTACGACGCGGAGAACACCGGCTTCGGCTGGAAGACGGAAGGCAAGGTCGCTGCCGACGAGAATGTGCCACTGGTGACGTGCCGCGTGCAGCGGCCAAAGTCGCAGTAGGCCGGCCGGTTTACGTGCTCACACTGGACGCACGCCGCGCCGATCGCAAGCGCGATCGACGTTATCGGGCCGGCGTCTTATGAAAACTCCCTGACTTCATGATCCCGGCCAACCGGTCGCGATCGCGAAGGATTGCTATGTCCGCCAGCGGATCCCCGTCGACCAGCAGCAAGTCTGCGACATAGCCCGGCTTGACCTGCCCCAGGTCATCGGGTCGCAGCATCAACTGACCGCCGAGCCTGGTCGCAGCGACGATCGCCTCCATCGGCGAGAAGCCGAGCAGGTTCACGAAGTGCTCGAGATCGCGGGCATTGGCGCCGTTGGGGTTCCAGGCGAAGCCGTAGTCGCCGCCGGGCAGCACGCGCACGCCGCGCTGCTTGAGAGCCTTCATGTTGGCGATGCCGCGCTCGAGTTCCTGATCGAGGCCGCGGGCCTGGCCCATTTCGGTGGTGATGCCCCACGGTCCCGCCTCGTAGAGGCTCGTGTACGTGTGGCCGATCGTGGGCGCGAAGAAGATGCGGTCCTTCTGCGCTTCGAGCGCTGCGCACGCTTCATCGTCGATGAGATTGCCGTGATAGAGGATGTCGACGCCGTTGCGCAACGCCATCTGCACCGAAGGACCATTGCGTACATGCGCTGCGACCCGCTTGCCGTGGGCCCGAGCCACGTCGCAGACGGCGTCGACCTCGGCTTCGAGCATCACGGTCGCCCGCGACGGCGAAGCGGTCGTGCCGCCATCGCCGGAAACGTTGATCTTCAGCGTGTCCACGCCTTCGCGCACCATCTCGCGCGCGAAGCGGCGAAATTCCGCGGGCCCGTCGAGAACCTCCGCGAAATTCTGTCGATAGAGGTGGTGCAGCCGCACGTCGCCGAGACCCGCGGTAACGGTCATCTCCGGGCTCGCAGCCAACGTGCGCGGCCCGGGGAAATCACCGGCATCGACCGCATTGCGCAGCACGATGTCCAGCCGCGGTTTGGCGGATGCTGCGCTCAGACAGCTCGTGAATCCGGCGTCCAGCAGGCGTTTCGCATTGCGCACCGTCAGCAGCATGTGTTCCTCGGGCGGCACGAAGCCCAGGTCGACGGACCGCGCCATGTCGAGGAACGTCAGGTGCGAATGGCTTTCGATGAGCCCGGGCATCAGCGTTGCACCACGACCGGCGACCACGCGCGCATGGGGCGCCGCGAGCGCCGGTTCACGGCTCACCTGGGCGATGCGCTCGCCGTCCACCAGTACGCATCCGCGAAACGGAGGCGCGCCGCTGCCGTCCAGGATGTTGACGTCGGTGAAGAGTATTCGGCTCATGATCGGTCGGGTTGATGGTCGCGCTTCATCGCAGCTGTTCGTCCCGCCGACCCGGGGCCGGCTGCCGCACCCGATGCATCAGGCGTGGCTTCGTCGGCTGGCGGCAGCCCGAGTGCTCGTCCGCGGCGCAAACGAGGACGCGGCCGCGGCCCTAGGCGGTCTGACGCTGTTCCTCCCGGCGCGCCACGACCGTCTTGTGAAACGCGCCGTCCTTCATGATCGCCAGCAGCTTGCCCGCGTCCTGCAGGATCGCCACGTTGGCCAGCGGATTGCCGTCCACCAGGATCAGGTCGGCGAGGAACCCGGGCTTCACCTGTCCGAGTTCGTGCTCCAGCATCATGATCTCGCCGCCGAGTTTGGTGGCCGACAGGATGGCATCCATCGGCGAGAAGCCGAGCAGGGTCACGAAATGCTCGATGTCGCGCGCGTTGGTGCCGATGGGATTCCACGCGAAGCCGTAGTCGCCGCCTGGCAGGATGCGCACGCCGCGGCGCTTCAGTTCCTGCATGTTGCGGATGGCGATGTCCATTTCGCGGCGCATGCCCATGCTCTCCGCGATCTCGGTCGTCAGACCCCATTTGCCGGCCTCGTTCAAGGTGGTGTAGGTGATGCCGAGCGTGGGCGCGACGAAGCACCAGTCCCGGGCCGCCTCGAGCGCGGCGCAGGCCTCGTCGTCGACGAGCGTCGCGTGATAGATCACTTTCACGCCGTGCTTGAGGGCGAGCTTCACCGACAGCGCGCTGCGGCAGTGCGCGGCGACGCGCTTGTCGTGCATGTGCGCCACTTCGCACACGGACGCGATCTCAGCCTCGGTCATCACGGTCTGGTGCGCACGCGAATGCGCCACGAACTCGTCGCCCGACGGGTTGATCTTGAGCGTGTCCACGCCCTCGCGCACCATCTCGCGCGCGGTCTTGCGGAACTCGTCCGGGCCGTCGCAGATGATGGCGAAGGTTTCGCGATGCATGTGGCGCAACCGGACGTCGCCGAGACCCGCGGTGGTCGCCAGCTCGGGACTGGCGGCGCGGGTGCGGGGACCGGGAAAATCACCGGCGTCGATCGCGTTGCGCAGCACGATGTCGAGGCGCGCTTTCGCGGAGGCGGCGCTGTTGCAGGCGGTGAAACCCTGGTCGAGCATCTTCTTCGCGTTCAGCACCGAACGCAGGATGTGTTCCTCGGGTGGTACGAACCCGAGCGATTCGAGATCGGCAGTATCGAGGAAAGTTAGATGGGAATGCGATTCGACCAGGCCGGGCATGAGGGTCGCCCCCATGCCATCGACCACCTGCGCGTCCTCGGCGGGGATGGTGGCTCCCTGAGGCGCGACCGCCTTGATGCGATTGCCCTCGATCAAGACCGCGCCGGCGAACGGGGCGGCACCGGTGCAGTCGAGAATGTTGACGTTCCTGAACAGGGTCTTGCTCATGACGGTTTCTCCTCCAGTCGCCGTTTCATTGTGCACAGCCGCATCGAGGCCGCGCGGCGCAGTCCCCATTGAAGCGGAATCCCGTGCGTGCGTCGAGCCCTTCGGGAGTGCCGCCTCAGACGCGCTTCAGGTCGGAGGCACCGAGGAAGATCCGGTTCCACGTCGGGCTGATGAGGATCTCGTTGATGCACGCATGCGGCGGCATCTCGGCGATGAAGCGGATGGTGCGGCCGAGATCGTCCGGTTGGAGCATGCGCGCGCGATCCTCGGCCGACGGCGGCACCGGGCGCTTGTCCATGATCGGCGTGGCGACCTCCGCGGGACAGATCGCGCAGGCGCGGATGCCGTTGATGCACTCCTCCTGGTTCAGGTGCGCCGTCATCGCGATCACGGCGTGCTTGGCGGCGTTGTACGCCGGCCCCGTCATGTAGGTGTCGAAGCGACCCGACCATGACGAGATGTTGATGACCAGGCCGTCCTTGCGTTCGCGCATGGCCGGCAGCACCGCTGCGATGCAGTAGTAGCTGCCGTCCAGATTGACGCGGATCACTTCGTTCCAGCCGGGCAGGGTCTGGTTCTTCCAGAAGCGGTTGGGCACGTTGAGGCCCGCGCTGTTGACGAGGATGTCGACCCGGCCGTGCCGCCCCAGGATCGCCTGGGCGACCCGGTTCACCGCGTCGGCGTCGCTCACATCGAGCACTTCGGTTTCGACGCGCACGCCCCTGGCGCGCAGTCTTGCGGCCTCCGCATCGAGCACATCGGCGCGGCGCCCCGACATGACCAGCTGCGCGCCCGCCTCGGCCAGGGCCTGCGCACCAGCCAATCCGATCCCTGTCCCGGCGCCGGTGACCCAGGCCAGCCTGCCATCCAATGTTCCCACGCGCGTCTCCTCCTCGGGATTGTTCGTCTGCGGATGATACCCGGCCCCCCGACCAGCGGTTGCCAGCACGGGAATGTCTCCGACATACTGCGCTGCCGCCTCGAAGCGGCCGACGACGACAAGCTCGGACAGCCACGGACGACCCCGTTTTCCCATCCCCAGCAGGAGACCACGGATCATGGAAAAGAGGAAAGTAGGCAATGTCGAGTATCACGAAGCCGGCGCGGACTATTTCGCGAAGCGCGAACTGCGCAAGCACGCTCGAGTCTGGTCGCTCTGGGCCCTGGGGGTCGGCGCCGTCATCTCGGGACACTTCTCGGGGTGGAACTTCGGCCTGGCGGCCGGGGGCTTCGGCGGCCTGTTCTTCGCCGCCATCGTGATCGGGCTGATGTACGTGTGCCTGTGCTTCTGCCTGGCCGAAATGTCGCCGGCATTGCCGCATACCGGCGGGGCGTATTCGTTCGCGCGCAGCGCGATGGGGCCCTGGGGCGGTTTCGTCACCGGCCTCGCGGAGAACATCGAATACGTGCTCACGCCCGCGGTGATCGTGTACTTCATCGGGTCGTATCTCGGCGGCATCTTCGAGACCCCGGAATCGGTGCAGCCGCTGTGGTGGATCGGCATGTACGTGCTGTTCGTCGGGCTCAACCTGATCGGCGTCGAGTTGTCGTTCAAGGTATCGGTGCTGGTGACCATCCTCGCGCTGGCCGTGCTCACCGTGTTCTGGACGAGCGCGATCTTCTCCGGCGACGTCGATTTCTCGCGCTGGGCACTCAACATCGGCGTGGGCAGCGACGGCACCGCGGTCGAGCTGCCCGACGGCGGCGGTCCGTTCCTGCCCAGAGGCATCGCCGGGATACTCGCGGCCATGCCGTTCGCCGTGTGGCTGTTTCTCGCCATCGAGCAACTGCCGCTCGCGGCGGAAGAATCGCACGATCCGAAACGCGACATGCCGCGCGGCCTGCTGCTCGGCATCGCAACCCTGCTGTTCTCCGCCTTCATGGTGCTGTTCCTCAACTCCAGCATCCCGGTCAAAGGCGGCGACCCGGTCGCGAGCGGCGCTTTCTATCTCGGCAGTTCGGGCGAGCCGCTGCTCGATGGTTTCCGCGCGCTGTACGGTTCGGGCGCCGCCAAGCTCCTGTCGCTGTGCGCGGTGATCGGCCTGATCGCGAGCTTCCACACCATCATCTTCGCCTTCGGCCGGCAGATCTATTCGCTGTCGCGAGCCGGCTATTTCCCGTCCGGCCTGTCGGTCACGCATGGCACCAGCAAGGTGCCGCACGTCGCGTTGATCACGGGTTCGGTGCTCGGCTTCGCGGTCATGATGTCGGTCTACCTGATCAAGGGCGAAGGTGCCGGCGCGTTCATCGGGGCCCAACTGCTGAACATGGCCGTCTTCGGCGCGATGATCTCGTACGCGATGCAGGCGCTCGCGTTCGTCCTGTTGCGTCGCAAGCTGCCGAACATCGAGCGACCCTATCGCAGTCCGTTCGGCGAGACCGGCGGCTGGCTCGTGGTCGTCATCGCCGTGGTCACGCTGATCATGCAGTTCCAGGACGAAACCTATCGTGGCGGCGTGATCGGCGTCGCCCTCTGGTACGCCGTGGGGGTGATCTACTTCGGCCTGGTCGGACGCAAGAGCCTGGTCTATTCGCCGGAGGAGGATTTCGCGGTCAAGGCGCGCGCGGGCGCGGGCCTTGACCGCGCCTGATCGCTACTCTCCCGGCACCGCGGCGAACGCGCGCTGCAACGCGTTTGCCGCTTCCTCCGCCGCACGGCCGGCCGAGTCGATGGCACCGAGCATCTGCACGAAGCCGTGGATCATGCCTTCGTAGTTGACCAGCGTGACCTTGTTGCCTGAGTCGATCAATCGCGCTGCGTATTGCACGCCCTCGTCGCGCAACGGGTCGAATCCGGCCACGATCACCCAGGCGGGAGCGAGGTTCGCGAGGTCGTCCGCGACCAGCGGGCCGAAGCGGAAATCCTGGGTGTCCTTCGACGACCTGAGGTACTGCGCGTAGAACCAGGTGATGGTCTTGCGCGTGAGCAGGTGGCCTTCCGCGAACTTGTGATGCGATGCGGTCTCCGGCTCCGGCGCCGTGCAGGGGTAGAACAGCAGCTGGCAGGCGAGCTTCGGGAAGCCTTCGTTGCGGGCGAGGATCGCACACGCCGCGGCCAGATTGCCGCCCGCGCTGTCGCCCCCGACCGCGAGGCGGGCGACGTCCACGCCGATGCGCTCGCCGTGCTGCGCGACCCAGCGCAGCGCCGCCATGGAATCGTCGACGGCGGCGGGAAACTTCGCTTCCGGTGCGAGTCGATAGTCGACCGAGACGACGATGCATTGCGCAAGCCGGGACAAGCGGCGGCAGACGGAATCATGCGTATCGAGATCGCCGATCACGAAACCGCCGCCATGGAACCAGACCAGCGCCGGCAGGTGCTCGCCGATCATGATCTCGCGCGGCTTGAACACGCGGATGCGCAAGGCGCGTCCGTCGACGTCGATGCGCATCGTCTCGGCGGAGTGGATCGATTCGTTCTTCGCCCCGAGCTTGGCGATGCGCAACTTGTATTGCTCGCGCGCCTGGTCCGGCGTGAGTTGCCACATCTCCGGCAGTCCGGCGGTGCGAGCGGCGTCGAGGATGGCCTTGGCTTGCGGATCGAGCATGTTCAATGGTGGGACGTGGGATAGCGCAGTTTGAAGGTACCGGTCGCCTTGGCGAGCATGTGACCGGCGGCGTCGCGCACCTCGCCCTCGACGAACACGAGCGAGCGGCCGGCCTTGCGGGCGCGGCCTTCGGCGACGACCTCGCCGGTGGCGGAAGCGAGGAAGTTGACCTTGAGCTCGACGGTCGTGGCACCGTTTGCGTGCGGATCGAGCGATTTCGCGCTCATGCCGCAGGTGACATCGAGCAGCGACATGATCGCCCCCCCGTGCGCCACGTGCCAGCTGTTGGCGAGCTCGGGGGTGATGGTCAGCCCTGCGGTCACGTGCCCCGTCTCGACGGCGACGCGACGGATGCCGAGCAGTTCGGCGTAGGGGATGGCGATGTCGAATCCGCTGCGTGACATGGCGGGCTCCGCCTGCTATAGCGCCGAGAAGCCGCCGTCGACTGGGATCGTGACCCCGGTCATGAAGTCCGAAGCCCTCGAGGCGAGCAGCACGCTGACCCCTTTCAGGTCCTGATCGGTACCCATGCGGCGCATCGGCGTGTGGTCGATGATGTACTGCTCCGCGCGATCGATCATGCCCTTCG
>JBDTRG010000059.1:0-14660 GCA_039931775.1 Betaproteobacteria bacterium
GCCCAATTTCGTCCGCGACCTCGTCGCCTGATTCCGGTCGGCCGCCGGGGCTCGCGTCGACCGGCGCGTCGTCCTGCCCGGGTTTCCGGTGCGTTCGCGTGCGCCCCGCCGGTCCGAGCGCCCTGCCCGCCGTCAACCTGGGGCGCCCGCCCCGCGTTCTTTGCTCTGAAGCGCTGACCCAACCGGGCGGAACGACTTGAACCGTCGAGGCATCGCCCACACATGGCGAACATGCGGGGCTGCAGCTTCGGTGGGCCTCATGGCGGAGGGAACATGGCGACAGGCGTCAACTTGCAAAACCTTGCGAGCGCGATGGTCAACGCGGACTACGTGCAGGTCGACGGCGTCGTGTTCACGACGGAATACATGCGTGTTCCGGACGAGCTGACGGTCGCCGACGACGTTGTCATCGAGGCGAAGCAGGGCGACAACGAGATCATGTTCACGCGCGGCGAGATCGACGATGCCGAGCACCTCGGCGAGGGCGTCTATCGGCTGAAGTCGGGCGAAGAGTTGCGGTTCCTGTCGAGCGCGACGATCCACTAGCGGCGATCTAGATCTGGGTGGTCAGCGTCTCGACCCGCTCGCCGGGCGCACGTGCACGTGCAGATGCACCGTGCGCCCGGAGTAGCGCACCACGCGCCGTTGGTCGCGGCCGGGAAAAGAGCCGCTGGCGCCAGTGTCTCCAACGCGCGCCGCCGCCCCGGAACGAAACGCATCGATTGACCCTTGTATGCCATGTCGTTCTCCCGAGCAGCAACTTGACCGATCTTATGCGTGCGTTGACAGCGTGATTGCATGCGCATATGCTCACTGACACATGAAACGCCGCCAAGCCCTCGCGACGCATTCGATCGACGAGCTCGACGAAGTGTTCGCCGCCGTCGCGAAATACTTGGGCCTGCTGTCAGAGCCGACGCGCCTCAAGATTCTGCACACGATCTGCAACGACGAGCGCTCGGTGTCGCAGATCGTCGCGGCCACCGGCGCCACGCAGACCAACGTGTCGAGGCACCTTGCCCTTCTGCGCGATGCGAGTGTTGTCAGTCGGCGCAAGGAGGGCAATGCAGTTTTCTATCAGGTGACGGATCGGGTGTTCGCCGACGTATGCCGCACGGTTTGCGTACACATCGCTGGCGGGATCGACGCGCGCGCGCCGCTGCGCGAGGATCTGTTCGCCTTCGTACAACAGCACTGACGCGGCGAGAGCCGGGGCAGCGGAACGAAGTGCCGGCCGTCGACCGGTGCCGCAGGAGGAACGATGTCCGAAGAGACGGGCAGGACAGGGCGAATCCTTTCGGCGCCGGAGGCTTTGGGGGCTGGCAGCGCACGCCGCGCATTCCTGCGCCGCGCGGCGACCCTAGGCGGCGGTGCGCTGGCCACCGGCGCCGCGCTCGGGGCGGGTCGCGCGCTCGCGGAGGACCTCGACCGCAACCTGCCGCCCAACGTCCCCGAGTGGAGTCGTGGGCTCGGCGCGCCGATTCTCGCGAGCCCGTACGGCGTTCCTTCGAAGTTCGAATCGAAGATCGAGCGGCGCGAAAGCCCTGGCCTCACGCGCACGCCGCAGTCGTCGGTGTCGTTCACGCCGCTGCAGAATCTGTTCGGCATCATCACGCCGTCGGGCCTGCACTTCGAGCGGTATCACGCCGGGATGCCCGAGATCGACCCGCACCAGCACCGCCTGATGATCCACGGGATGGTGGCGAATCCGCGGATCTTCACGATGGACGACGTGCTTCGCTTCCCATCGGTGACGCGAATCCACTTCATCGAATGTGGCGCCAACACCGGTATGGAGTGGGGCAACGTCGCGGTGCCGACGGTCCAGTATTCGCACGGAATGATCGGCTGCAGCGAATGGACTGGCGTGCTGCTGTCGACGCTGCTCGACGAATGCGGTGTGGACCGGCGGGGCGCGAAATTCGTGCTGGCCGAGGGCGCCGACGCGGCGTCGCTGACGCGTTCGATCCCGATCGCGATGGCTCTGGACGACGTGCTCGTCGCGTACGGACAGAACGGCGAGATGGTGCGTCCGGAGCAGGGCTATCCGCTGCGGCTGCTGGTGCCGGGCGTGCAGGGCGTGTCAAGCGTGAAGTGGTTGCGTCGCCTCAAGGTCGGTGACGCGCCGTGGAATACGCGCGAGGAATCGCTGCACTATGTCGACCTGCTGCCGGGCGGGGTCCATCGCCAGTACACGTGGATCCAGGAGGCGAAATCGGTGATCACGTCGCCTTCGGGCGGTCAGGTGATCCTCGATCGCGGCCAGCACGAGATCACCGGGCTCGCCTGGTCCGGGCGTGGACGCGTACGGCGTGTCGACGTGTCGACGGACGGCGGCCGCAATTGGCGCACCGCGCGCCTGCAGGAGCCGGTACTCACCAAGGCGCTGACGCGGTTTCGCATCGACTGGACGTGGGACGGAGGAGGAGCGTTGCTGCAATCGCGCGTAATCGACGAAACGGGCTACGTGCAACCGACGTACCGGCAGCTGCGCGAAGTGCGTGGGACGCGCTCGATCTATCACAACAACGCGATACAGACCTGGCGCGTCGACTCGACCGGCGAGGTGAGCAATGTCCAGGTCACCTCGTAGCCGCGCGTACGGACTCCTGCTCGCCGCCTTGTGCTCGTGGGCAGCGTCGGTCCCCGCGGCGGAGACGACCGTCGCGGGAAAATTCGGATTGGGCAAGCCGGCTACACCACGGGAAATCGCGGGATGGGACATCGACGTCAAGCCGGATGGCGCCGGCCTGCCCGAGGGACGCGGCAGCGTGGCCGAGGGCCAGGTCATCTACGACGCCCAGTGCGCGAGTTGCCACGGCACGTTCGGCGAGAGCAACAGCTACCTGCAGCTCGCGGGCGGCGTCGGCACGCTCGGCTCCGACGCGCCGATACGCACGACCGGCAGCAAGCTCAATTACGCGACGACGCTGTTCGACTACATCCGCCGGGCGATGCCGTTCAACGCGCCGCAATCGCTGTCCGCGAACGAGGTCTACGCGCTGACCGCATACGTGTTGAATCTCAACGACATTCTCGGGGCCGACGCGGTGCTCGATCAGAACTCGCTGCCGAAAGTCCGGATGCCGAACCGCGACGGGTTCACGACCGCGCACGGCTTCCTGCGCCGCGACGGCAAGCCCGACACCGCCAACGTCGCGTGCATGAAGAATTGTGCCGGCGAAGTGCGGCTGTCGTCTGAAATACCGTCCTACGCGGTCGACCAGCACGGCAACCTCGCCGATCAGCGGCGCGCGATGGGTGCGATCGAGGGTGTGAATACAGGGGCTGCGAAACCGGCGTCCGCCAAATCCGTGGCCAAGCCCGCCACCGGCCTCGAACTCGCCAAGCGATTCGGCTGCGTCGCCTGCCACGGGGTCGACACCCGGCTCGTGGGGCCCGGATTCCGCGAAATCGCCGCGCGCTACGGTCGCGACGGCGGACGCACCACCGACGCCGAGGCGCGGCTCGTCGCGAAGGTGAAGGCTGGCGGGGTGGGCGGGTGGGGGGACGTGCCGATGCCCGGTCAGCCGCAGGTCAATGCTGCGGATAGGCGCGCCATCGTCCAGTGGATCCTGGCGGGCGCGAAGTAGCAGGGGGGCGATCCCGCGGTAATTTCGCCCCGGAACCCCCGGGGCGTACTACAATTTGCGGTCTGGATGCCACATTGGGTGACGGAGGACGAAAGATGGACGGAAATCGCAGGAAAATCCTGAAGACGGGCGGCGGCATGACACTGCTTTCGCTCGTGGCGGCGGCCGGATGGCTTCGGCCCGGCGACGTGCTGGCAGCGGATTGGAACAAGGCCGCATTCGAGGCGAAAACGATGGACGAGACGATGAAGGCGTTCGGCGGCTCAACGCCGGCGCAGAGCAAGGACATCACGTTTACCGCGACACCTGACATCGCCGAAAACGGCGCCGTGGTTCCGATCGGCGTATCGAGTTCGATTCCGAAGACCGAGTCGATCGCGATCCTGATCGAGAAGAATCCGAACATGCTGGCGGCGGAATTCGATATTCCGCCGGGAACGGATGCCGCGATCAGCACGCGGGTCAAGATGGGACAGAGTTCGAACGTCTACGCGCTCGTGAAGGCCGACGGCAAATACTATGTCGCCTCCAAGGAGATCAAGGTCACGCTTGGCGGTTGCGGCGGGTAAGGAGAGAAAGTCATGGCAGATCCGATGAAAATCCGGGCGAACGTCGTCGGCGATTCGACCGAAGTCAAAGTGCTGATGAGCCACGAAATGGAAACCGGCCAGCGCAAGGACGCGCAGGGCAAGGTGATTCCCGCCTGGCACATCCAGTCGGTCGCCGCCACGTGGAACGGCAAGACGGTGCTGACCGCGCAATGGGGCCCGGCCGTGTCGAAGAACCCGTTTCTCTCGTTCAAGTTCAAGGGCGGCGCGAAGGGCGACAAGGTGCAGATCACCTGGGTGGACAACAAGGGTGACAAGCGTACTGACGAGGCCGTGATCGGGTAACGGTGCGCGGCCCGCGCCGCGGCTGCAACGGCAACCAGGAGGAGTCTTATGGGAATCAAATTCCGGCGCGCCGCGCAGGGCGCCGTGTGCCTCGTCATGTTCGGCGCTGCCGCAGCGCTCGGCCAGGGCAGCGCCGTCGACGAAATCGCGAAGTACCGCGCCGCACTGCAGGACGGCAATCCCGCCGAGCTCTGGGAAGTCCGCGGCGAGGACCTGTGGAAGCAGAAGCGCGGACCCAAGAACGCTTCGCTCGAAGCCTGCGATCTCGGGCTGGGTGCCGGTGTGGTGAAGGGCGCCTACGCGCAGCTCCCCAAGTACTTTGCCGATGCCGATCGCGTGATGGACCTCGAATCGCGGATCGTCTGGTGCATGGTCAAATTGCAGGGTTTCAGCGAAGCCGATGCCGTCAAGAACCCTTTCGGCGCGCCGAATAGGAAATCCGACATGGAGGCGTACGTCGCCTACGTGACGTCGGCCTCGCGCGGCGTGAAGATGAACGTCGCGCTCAACCACCCGAAGGAACAGGAGGCCTTCCGACTGGGCCAGAAGATGTTCTATTTCCGCGGCGGACCGCATGATTTCGCGTGCGCCACCTGCCACGGCGAAGACGGCAAGCGCATCCGCTTGCAGGATCTGCCCAACCTCACGACGACCGAAGGCGCGCAGAAGGCGTACACGACGTGGCCGGCGTATCGCGTTTCGCAGGGAGAGCTCCGCACGTTCCAGTGGCGCCTCAACGACTGCTTCCGCCAGCAGCGCTTTCCCGAACTCGTGTTCACGTCGGAGGCGTCGGTCGCGCTGACGACCTTCCTCGCCCGCAATGCAAACGGCGCCGCGTTCGACGCGCCCGCGATCAAGCGCTGACGGAGATTTTGGCGATGCAAACGAGAACTCTGGTACTGACGACCGCGCTCATTGCTGCCGGCATCGGTTCGGCGATCCTGGTCGGTTGCGCGACGACGCCGAACGATGCCGAGGTGAGCGCCAAGGCCACGGCGGTCATGAAGGCGTCTTTCAAGGAACACGGGCAGGCGAAGCTCGATCGACTCGACCAGGACGACATGCAGAAGTCCTGCAGCGAGTATTCGGGCAAGGCGCTGCCGAAAGACGTCGCCGAACGGATCGAGAAGGCGAACCTTGCGTCGATCAAATGGCCCGCCGATGGCAAGTACGTCGGCGACTGGAGAGCCGGCGAGAGAATCGCGCAGTCGGGGCAGGGCATGCAGTACTCGGACGACCCGAAGCAGCCGTCGGGGGCAAACTGCTACGCGTGCCACCAGCTCGCGCCGCAGGAGCTTTCGTTCGGTACGATGGGCCCGAGTCTCTACCAGTTCGGCAAGCTCCGCGGCTACACCGACGAGATGCGCAAATACACGTACGGCAAGGTGTACAACGCCGACGCGTACAGCGCCTGCACGAACATGCCGCGCTTCGGCCACAAGGGCATCCTGACCGCGCAGCAGATCGCCGACGTCGTTGCGCTGCTGATGGACCCGGCGTCGCCCGTGAACAAGTAGTCGTGAGCGCGGCGGGCGAAGCCAGGGCGCGAAGCGCGCGTCGCCGCGCGATTGGCAACAGCGCCGTCATCCCCGCGCACGCGGGGATCCAGCGTCGTACTGCGAGCGACCGTCGGTGAACCGCCGCGAGTTCCTGCACGTCATGGCGGCTGCGGCGGCCGCGGGCCTTCCGGTCGACGCCCGGGCGGCGCTCGACCTTTCCTCGGGCGCATCGTTCTACGACAGCATCGAGCGCTTCGGCAATGTCAGCCTGCTGCATTTCACGGACTGCCACGCTCAGCTTCAACCCATCCGGTTTCGCGAACCCAACGTCAATTTGGGCATCGGCGCGGCGACGGGTCGGCCGCCGCACCTCGTCGGCGAGGCGCTGCTCAAGCATTTCGGCATTCGTCCGAGTACGCGCGAAGCCCATGCGTTCACCTACCTCGACTACGAGGCCGCCGCGCGTGCGTTCGGCGACGTCGGAGGCTTTGCGAATCTAGCGACGCTCGTCCGCAAGCTCAAAGCGTCGCGGCCCGGCGCGTTGCTGCTCGACGGTGGCGATACGTGGCAGGGCTCGGCCACCGCGCTGTGGACGAAGGGGCAGGACATGATCGACGCGCAGAAGGCTCTAGGCGTCGACGTGATGACCGGGCATTGGGAGTTCACGCTCGGCGCGGAGCGGGTCAAAGCGGTCGTCGAAAAGGACTTCGCCGGCAAGATAGAATTCCTCGCGCAAAACGTGAAGACCGCGGATTTCGGCGACGCGGTGTTCGCGCCCTACGTGATCCGCACGATCAACGGCGTGCCGGTTGCCATTGTCGGTCAGGCGTTCCCGTACACGCCCATCGCCAATCCGCGTTACTTCGTTCCGGAATGGACGTTCGGCATTCAGGAAGAGGCGCTGCAAAAAGTCGTCGACGAGGTACGGGGCAAAGGCGCGCAGGCGGTCGTGCTGCTGTCGCACAACGGCATGGATGTCGACCTCAAGCTGGCGGCGCGCGTCACCGGCATCGACGCGATCCTGGGCGGCCACACGCACGACGGCGTGCCGCAGCCGACGATCGTCGACAACGCCGGCGGCAAGACGCTCGTCACCAATGCGGGCAGCAACGGCAAGTTCCTCGCCGTGCTCGATTTCGACGTGAAGGGTGGCCGCGTCGCCGACTACCGCTATCGTCTGGTGCCGATTTTCAGCGCGCTGTTGCCGCCGGATGCGGACATGACCGCGCTGATCCGCCGGCATCGCGCGCCGTACGCCGAAAAGCTTGCCGAGAAGCTCGCCGTCACCGAAGGGCTCCTCTACCGTCGCGGCAACTTCAACGGCACCGCCGATCAGCTGATCCTCGACGGACTGATGGCCGAGAAGAATGCGGAGATCGCCTTTTCGCCCGGCTTTCGCTGGGGCACGACGCTGCTGCCCGGCCAGGCGATCACGTACGAGCACCTGATGGATCAGACGGCGATCACCTATCCGTACGTGACCGTCAACGAATTGACCGGCGAGACGATCAAGGCGATTCTCGAAGACGTCGCCGATAACCTGTTCAATCCGGATCCGTATTACCAGCAGGGCGGCGACATGGTCCGCGTCGGAGGCCTTTCGTACTCGATCGCGCCGAAGGCTGCGATGGGCAGCCGCATCACGCGGATGACGTTGGGTGGCAAGCCGGTGGATGCGGTGAAAAAGTACAAGGTCGCCGGCTGGGCTCCGGTGTCCGAGGACGCGAGGACCGCCGGCGGCGAGCCGATCTGGGACGTGATGGCGCGCTATCTGCGCGCGCAGAAATCGATCAGGCCGCTGAAGCTCAACCTGCCGGTCGTCGAGGGCATGGCGGGCAATCCGGGCATGGCGTAGCGGACGACCCTCCCGACCCAGTTCCAGCACTATGCGGTCTGACCTTGCCGCCGTACCCGCGTCCCGTCACTTGTCGCGTACCGGCAGCTTCCACCCCGGCCGGACAAAGTGGCACGTATATCCGTTCGGGATGCGCTCCAGATAATCCTGATGCTCGGGCTCCGCTTCCCAGAAGGGGCCCGCCGGAGCCACTTCCGTCACCACTCGCCCAGGCCACAGGCCCGACGCGTCGACATCGGCGATGGTGTCTTCGGCAACGCGCCTTTGCTCGTCGCTGGTCGTGAAGATGGCCGAGCGATAGCTGGTCCCCGCGTCGTTGCCCTGGCGATTGCGGGTCGTAGGGTCGTGAACCTGGAAGAAGAACTCCAGCAGCTCACGAAAGCTGAGGCGGTCGGGATCGAAGACGATCTCGATGGCTTCGGCGTGGGTTCCGTGGCGGCGATACGTTGCATTCGCAACGTCACCGCCAGAGTAGCCGACGCGAGTGGAAATGACACCATCGCGCTTGCGAATGAGGTCCTGCATGCCCCAGAAGCAGCCACCCGCAAGTACCGATCGTTCCTGTGTCATTGGACGTCCTCTGCCTGGTCCACGTAAGCGGCGTAACCTTCCGCGACCATGTCGTCGCGATGCACGAAGCGCAGCGAAGCGGAATTGATGCAATAGCGCAGTCCGCCCTGGTCCCTCGGCCCATCCTCGAAGACATGGCCCAAGTGGCTGTCGCCCCCGACCGAGCGTACTTCGGTACGGATCATTCCGTGTGAAGCATCCTTCAGCTCGTTGACCGCCGTCGTCGAAATCGGCCGCGTGAAGCTCGGCCAGCCGCAGCCCGATTCGAACTTGGCCGACGATGCAAACAACGGTTCGCCCGACACGATGTCCACATAGATACCCGGCTCATGGTTGCCGAGAAGCTCGCCGCTACCGGGCGCCTCGGTCCCACTCTGCTGCGTGACGCGATACTGCTCCGGCGAGAGGCGCGCTACGGCCTCGGGCGTCTTTCGATAAGTGGACATCGAGACTCTCCTCGCGGAATGGTCAATCCGGCGGTTTACGTATCGGTCTACGTCACCGTCACTCGTGCGAACTTGCGCTTGCCGGCCTGAACGACGATCGTGCGGCCTGCCGCAATCACCAGGCCTTTGTCGGCGACGACGTCGCCGTCGACCTTGAGCCCGCGCTGCGCGATGAGCCGCAACGCCTCGGACGTCGAGTCGACGATGCCTGCCCGCTTGGCGAGTTGCGCGATCGGCAAGCCGGCTCCGGCGGATGTCAGCGAGACTTCCGGAATGTCCTCCGGCAGCGCTCCCTGCCTGAACCGCGCCTCAAACTCGGCAAGCGCATGCTCGGCCGCTGCCTTCGAGTGGAAGCGGGCGACGATTTCCTGCGCGAGCGCGACTTTCGCGTCGCGCGGATTGCGCCCCTCGTCGCAGTCGCGCTTCAGATTCGCGACATCCTCCAGCGGTCGGAACGACAGCAGGTCGTAGTAGCGCCACATCAGCTCGTCGGAGATCGACATCAGCTTGCCGAACATCTCGTTCGATGCCTCGGTGATGCCCACATAGTTGTCGAGCGACTTCGACATCTTGTTGACGCCATCCAATCCCTCGAGCAGCGGCAGCGTCAGGATGCACTGCGGCTCCTGGCCGTAATGCCGCTGCAGCTCGCGGCCGACCAGCAGGTTGAACTTCTGATCGGTACCGCCCAGCTCGACGTCCGCTCGGAGCGCCACCGAGTCGTAACCCTGTGCCAGTGGGTAGAGGAATTCGTGGATCGCTATCGGCTGACCGCTCTGGTAACGCTTGCCGAAGTCGTCGCGCTCCAGCATCCGCGCGACCGTGTACTTCGCCGCGAGCTTGATCATTCCGTCGGCGCCGAGCGGCAACAGCCAGGTCGAGTTGAACGCGATCTCCGTCTTTTCGCGGTCGAGGATCAGAAACGCCTGGTCCGTGTAGGTTTTGGCGTTGGCCTCGATCTCCTCGCGTGTCAACGAGGGCCGCGTGACGTTGCGGCCGGTCGGATCGCCGATCATGCCGGTGAAATCGCCGATCACGAACATGACGTGGTGGCCGAGGTCCTGAAGCTGCCTCAACTTGTTGAACTGGACGGTATGGCCGAGGTGCAGGTCGGGCCGCGTCGGGTCGAAACCCTCCTTGATCCGCAGCGGCTTGCCGCGCGCGAGCTTCTGGACGAGCTCTGACTCGACCAGGAGTTCGTCCGCGCCGCGCTTGAAGACCGCCAATTGGTGTTCTAAATCGGACATTTGCTAGAATCGCGGGTCCGCCCCGGCGATCCTTTGGCGATGAAGGCAATCAAACCACCGATTCTAGCGCATGGCATGCGCGCCGCGGTCCGGCGCATTGCGCCTGCACCCACGCCCGGACAGTGGGTCGCCATGGCTTTGTGCGGCCTCTCCGGCGTGGCCGCGTTCGGTCTTGCGCCTGATACCACCCTCGACATCGTTCCGACTCAAGTCGTCCGCGTCGAGCTTCCGCTGCCTGCCGCGGCAATCGTCGAAGACCAGACCGCCGCCTACTGGCACCACGACCGGATCCGCCGCGGCGACACGATCGGCAGCGTTCTCTCGCGCCTCGGCGTCGACGATGCGGTGGCGATGGAGTTTCTGCGCACGAATCCGTCGGCGCGGGCGCTGTATCAGTTGCGCCCGGGCAAGGCGCTCAATGTCGAGACCGATGCGGGTGGGCGGCTCCTGACGCTGCACCTCGTGACGAGCGACGGCGCCCGGCTCGCCGTGACGCGCGAAGGCGAACGCCTGGTTGCGACGATGACGATGGCACCGACCGAAGTCCGATGGAAGATGGCCGCCGGCGAAATCCGCACGTCGCTGTTCGGCGCGGCCGACGCCGCCGGGGTGCCGGACCCGGTGACCTTGCAGATGGCCGACGTGTTTGGCGGCGATATCGATTTCCTGCTTGATCTGCGTCGCGGCGATCGGTTCACCGTGGTCTACGAGATGCGCTACGTCGACGGCGAGGCGGTCGGTCCGGGCCGCATCGTCGCCGCCGAATTCCAGAACCGTGGCCGGACGCTTCGAGCATTCCTGTGGCGTGGCGACGACGGCGGTGAACATTATTACGGCGAGGATGGCGCGCCGCTGCGCAAGGCGTTTCTTCGCTCGCCGATGGAACTGTCGCGCGTGACGTCCGGTTTCTCCGGCGCCCGGTTCCACCCGATCCTGCAGGCGTGGCGTGCGCACAAGGGTGTCGACTACGCGGCGCCCGCGGGCACGCCGGTGCGCGCGACCGGCGATGCCCGGGTCGTCTTTGCCGGCACGAAGGGAGGTTACGGCAACGTGATCGAGCTGCGCCACCACGGCGTGTTTTCGACGCTCTACGCGCATCTGTCGCGGTTCGCGCCGCAGGTGAAGGCGGGTGCCCATGTGGCGCAAGGCGACGTGATCGGCTATGTCGGGCAGACGGGTTGGGCGACCGGGCCGCACCTGCATTACGAGTTTCGCGTGGCCGGCGATCAGCGCAATCCGCTGACGGTCGCGCTGCCTGCGGGCGAGCCCCTGGCCGAGACGCAGCGCGTGGCGTTTGCCGAGCGGATCGTGCCCGCCGCCGCGCACTTGGCACTCGCCCGGGACCTGGCCGGTACGCTCGTCGCCGCCGGCGAGTAGCCGCTCGCCCGAAACGCCCGCATGCGGCAGGTCTATGCCGGGGTTATGTCGGGCACGAGCCTCGACGGCGTTGACGCCGTCATCGCCGATTTTGCTCCGGGTGCCGGCGGCCCGTGCAAGCTCCTTGCGGCCGCCCACCTTCCGTTCGCCCCCGACCTTCGCGACGAGCTCTTCGCGTTGCAGCATCGGGGCGACGACGAACTCGCGCGCGCTGCCCGCGCCGCCAACGCACTCGCGGATGCGTATGCTGCCGCGATCGTCGCGGCCGTCGCGGTCGCGGGTGTTTCGGCGGACGAACTGATCGCCGCGGGCGTCCATGGACAGACGCTGCGGCATCGTCCCGACGAGGGCTGGACGCTGCAGCTCAACAATCCGGCGCGCGTCGCGGAGCGGGCGGGAACGATCGTCGTCGCCGATTTCCGCAGCCGCGACGTCGCGGCGGGCGGACAGGGCGCGCCGCTGGTGCCCGCGTTCCACGCGGCGCTGTTCGGCGGCGGCGCGCATCGCGTCGTGTTGAACATCGGAGGCATCGGTAACCTCACCGACCTGCCGCTCGCAGGACCCGTGCGCGGCTTCGACACCGGCCCGGGCAACGTCCTCCTCGATCTCTGGTACGCCCGGCACCGTGGCGGAACTTTCGATCGCGATGGCGCGTGGTCGCAGTCGGGACGCATGGACGAATCGCTGTTGGCCGCACTGCTCGCCGAACCCTACTTTGCGCGAATCCCGCCGAAGAGCACTGGCCGCGATCTGTTCGACGCAGCGTGGCTCGACGCGAAGCTCGAGGGTCGCGCGATCGCGCCGGCCGACGTGCAGGCGACGCTCGTCGCGCTGACCGCACGCACCGTTGCCGACAGCGTGCGCGTGCATTGCGCGCCGGCAACGCAGGCGCTGGTCTGCGGCGGAGGCGCGAACAACGCCGCGCTGATGGCGGCCCTCGCTCGCGAACTCGCGCCGCGCACTGTTGCCACCACCGTGGCGCGCGGTGTCGCGGTCGAGCACGTCGAGGCGCTGGCCTTCGCCTGGCTCGCGCGCGAGGCGATCAACGGCAGGCCGGGAAATCTGCCGGCCGTCACGGGCGCGCGCGGGCCGCGCGTGCTTGGCGCAATCTTTCCGCGTTGAGCGCGATCGCTCCCCTGCCCGGCGAATCCGCTGAACAATCAGGCGGTCCTGCCCGCCAGGAAGCAGGCAATTGCGGGCTACGTCACCGACAAGGGTATCGAGTCGTTGGCCGAATTCGGCATCGCCTCGACGAATGCCATCGCGTCGAGGGGAGCACCGAATCGTCCTGGCTGCAGGCCTTGTCTCGATTGGAGCGAACGCAAGTTCCACGTCGCCGGCAAGGTGGGTGCGCTGATCTGCGCTCATTGCCTCGAGCAGCGGTGGGTCCTGAGACGACAGGGAACCCGGGCGTTGGAGATCACGCCGAAGGGGCAGGCTGCACTGGGCAAATGGCTGGGCAGCGAGGCGTGGCGCGGGGTCGTCGGATCGGAGCCGCGACGCGGGCAATGGCGTGTCGACCCGCCGATTCGCCAGCTCACACGTCCGGCAGCGCCATCACGCCGGTGTCCGCGGTCAGCGAGACGCCTCCCCGCGCGCCGGCCGACACGCTGCCGTAGCGTTGCGCAAAGACCGGCGGCAACGGCCGCGCATTTTCCGGCGCGAGCCACAATCGCAGCAGATGGCGACGGCGGGCCGCCTCGGGAAAGTCGTCGAACGCCGTGCGATCATGCAACAGTGTGTGGTTGTGCACGAACTGAAGATCGCCGGGCTCCAATGCCATCGTCAGGTGCAGAGCCGGGTCGTCGGTCAGGGTGTCGAGCGCGTTCAGCGCCTCGACGTGAGCAGGCGTCAGCCTCGGCGCATCGGCGAAGCGCTGCGCCGAATCGATGTATTGACGCTGGTAGATCGTGCAAAGCGCGCCAGCATGCCAATTGAAAACCGGGATCGCGAAGTACGGTTTCGCGCCCGGCGGCACTTCGCCGCGACGGTCGGTGGCGAACGGCTCGAACAGCAGGCTCGCGAGGTCGGGGCGGCGCTCGCGTAGCTCGTTGTAGATCGTGACCGACGACACCAGCGCGGAGAGCCCGCCCGATTTCGCGGTCTGCAGGCACAGGAGCCCGACGACGTCGGCGGAGTCGGTGTGAAACGTCTGTCGTTCGTGTGTCTGGTAGATGCGCACGTTCGGATCGTCGGAACGCAATCCGAGGTCGCGCACGTGGCCGAGCAGGTGACCCTCTGCGTTCTGGGTCCGCGGGTGTCCGATGTGCACGCCCAGGCCATAGAAGGCGACGGCGCAAAGTCGCGCGCCCCATCGCGTCACCGGGAAGCCTCGAAGCAGCACAAAGCCGCGACCGTGAAGCAGCTCCTGGCGCAAACGGGCCACGCGCGGGGCAAGTATCGGAAGCGGGAAATCCGCGGGGGCGAGACGGTTCAGCGCGCTCGCGTCCCGTTCGGCGCGTGCGAGCCACGGTTCGGCTGCGGCGGCCAATTCGTCGAGTTCAACGGACGACAGCGACTCGATCCAGTCGGTGCGGGCGGCCAAATCCGGTCCGTACCAGGCATCGGGACCCTCGAGACGCGCGGGTAGTCCGGCGGGAAAGCCAAGTGTGTCGACGATCACCTTCTGGATTGCTCCCGAAAGCAAACGGGGCCGCAAAGGCCCCGTTTTCCATGCGAGGCGATGCCGGTCAGGCGGAGAACGACGAACCGCAACCGCAGGTGGTCTGCGCATTCGGGTTCTTGATCACGAACTGTGCGCCTTCGAGGCCATCGGTGTAATCGATTTCGGCGCCGACAAGGTACTGGTAGCTCATCGGGTCGATCAGCAGCGTCACGCCGTTCTTGACCATCGTCGTGTCGTCTTCATTGACGGCTTCGTCGAACGTGAAGCCGTACTGGAAGCCCGAACATCCGCCGCCGGTGACGAACACGCGCAGCTTGAGCTCGGGATTTCCCTCCTCGTCGATGAGGGATTTGACCTTGTTCGCCGCGTTGTCCGAGAAGGTGAGCGGAGCGGGCATTTCTGTCATGGCGTTCATGGGTACTCCTGTTGTCGCTTGCAGCCGATTATCGGCCGGCGTCCCGGTCACCGCAACCCTGCCGCCATTAGGGGCGGGTCAGGGGGCGGGTCAGGGTTGCGGCCGGGGCATTTGCACCCCCGGTCCGATCGTCCGTCTA
>JBDTRG010000060.1:0-7836 GCA_039931775.1 Betaproteobacteria bacterium
GCGCGAAGAAGATCGAAGTGGGCAAGGAAGACACGACGATCATCGACGGCGCCGGTGAAAAGGCTGCGATCGAAGCGCGCGTCAAGAACGTCCGCAAGCAGATCGACGACGCGACGTCCGACTACGACAAGGAAAAGCTGCAGGAGCGCGTGGCGAAGCTGGCCGGCGGCGTTGCGGTGATCAAGGTCGGCGCGGCGACGGAAGTCGAAATGAAAGAGAAGAAGGCGCGCGTCGAAGACGCATTGCATGCAACGCGTGCGGCGGTCGAGGAAGGCATCGTGGCCGGCGGTGGCGTTGCATACCTGCGTGCGCGTGCCAACCTCAAGGGGCTCAAAGGCGACAATCACGACCAGGACGCGGGCATCAAGATCGTGTTGCGTGCGCTGGAAGAGCCGCTGCGTCAGATCGTCAACAACGCCGGCGATGATCCGGGTGTCGTCCTCAACAAGGTCGTCGAAGGCAAGGGCAACTACGGCTTCAATGCTCAGACTGGCGAATATGGCGACCTGGTCGAGATGGGTGTCGTCGACCCGACCAAGGTGACGCGTTTCGCGCTGCAAAATGCGGCGTCGGTGGCCTCGCTGCTGCTCACGACCGAAGCGATGATCGCCGAACTCCCGAAGGACGAAAAGCCGATGGGCGGTGGCGGTGGCGGAATGGGTGGGATGGGCGGCATGGGCGACATGGACATGTGACGCGATCCGCGAGGGGCGCTCCGTCGCAAGACGGGCCGCACCTTTCGGAAATCGCGCCGTCCCCGCGGAAGCGGGGTCGCAGCGACACTCAAAACCCCGCTCCGGCGGGGTTTTGCTTTTGATCTCCCGTATTTACGTCGGGGTGCGGCGTAGCCTTGGCGCCGAATAATGCTTTAGACTACCCGCGGCAAACCGGAAGGCGATACGAGGCAATACAAGGCCCATGCAGAAATCGTCGAGTTGCATTCCCGCGGTGTGCGCGGGCGCCGGACCGGCGCCTGACCGGGACCCATGAGTTCGGGGATACTGTTTGCGATTGCGATCGGCGCGCTCGCCATCGCCATCGTCGTCGGTCTGATGCGCCGCAGCCGCGGTGCGGGAGCCGGGACGAAATTCGCCGATGGCCCGAATACGGCCGCGCAGTGGACCGAAGGCGAAACCACGCGGCTCCTGTCCTCGGCGGAGCTCCCCGGCCTCTATCTGTTGCGCCCGCGGTTCCTGAGCAAGGCCGAGGGCGTCGTTTACATGCTGCTGAAGGCGGCATTTCCGCGACACGAGATCTTCGCGCGCGTGCGCCTCGCCGACGTGCTGCAGGTGAAGATCGGCCCGCAGGGCATGGAACGGCTGCGCGCGTTCCGCAAGATCGCTAACCAGCACGTCGGATTCGTGCTGTGCAATCGCGACATGACCATCCTCGCAATCATCGACACCAAGGAACCCGACGCCGTCGTCAACCCGCGCGACCAGAAGCTCGAGACGATCAAGCAGCGCTGCCTGCAGGCGGCGCAGGTCCGCTACATCTGCATCTACCCGCCGCAACTGCCGCGCTACCGCGACCTGCGCGAGCAGGTCCTGGGGCCCGCCGAGGAAATGCCCGCGGGCTAGCGCGGGCGAGCGCCTCGGGGCGGCCCGACGGCGCTTTTGTGATCCCCCGAGAGTCGCTGCGCTCCTCTCCCCTCGGGGGGAGAGCGCCTTGGGGCGGCCCGGCGGCGCTTATTCGAACGGCAGGCCCACGTAGTTCTCTGCGAGACTCGTCGCCGCCGCCCGGGAACTCACGACGTAATCGAGCTGCGCGCGCTGCAGCCGCAGGTGGAACGCGTCCTCGCCAACCGAGTGGTGAAGCATCGTCGTCATCCACCACGAAAAATGCTCGGCGCGCCATACCCGGCGCAGGCACGTCTGCGAGTACGCGTCGAGGCCCTGGGTATTTGCGGAGGTGAAGTATTCGACGAGCGCGCGCGTGAGAACACGGACGTCGGCAACCGCCAGATTCAGTCCCTTTGCGCCGGTCGGCGGCACGATGTGAGCCGCGTCACCCGCGAGAAAAAGCCTGCCGTGCTGCATCGGTTCGACGACAAAACTGCGCATCGCGATGATGCCCTTCTGCAGCACGGGTCCTTCGGCGAGCTTCCAGCCGTCGTCGGTCGCGAGGCGCGCGTGCAATTCGCCCCAGATACGCGCGTCGGACCAGTTCGCGATGTCGTCATGCGGGTCGCACTGGATGTACAGCCGCTGGATATCGGGCGAGCGCATCGACAGGAGCGCGAAGCCGCGTTCGTGGTACGCGTAGATCAGCTCCTTTGCCGACGGAGGTGCCTTGGCGAGAATGCCGAGCCAGCCGAAGGGGTAGACGCGCGTGTGCTCGACGCGTGACGCTTCCGGAATCGCCATCCTGCAGATGCCGTGGAAACCGTCGCAGCCGGCGATGAAGTCGCAAGCGAGCTCCCGGGTTTCACCGTCGGCGCGAAACGAAATGCCTGGTTGGTCGGAGTCGATCCCGTGCACCGCCACGTTTTCGACGCCGAACAGAATCTGTCCGCGTGCGGCAAGGCGCGCGGCGACCAGGTCCTTGATCACCTCGTGCTGCGCGTAGACGGTGATCGCTCTTCCGCCCGTCAGGCCGGACAGGTCGATCCGGTGTCCACGGCCGCCGAAGCGAAGCTCGATTCCATGGTGGACGAAGCCCTCGCGCTGCATGCGCTGCCCGAGGCCGGATTCGTTCAACACGTCGACGGTGCCCTGCTCGAGAACGCCGGCGCGAATCGTGCCCTCGATGTCGCTGCGGGTGCGAACCTCGACGACGATGGATTCGATGCCCCGAAGATGCAGCAGATGAGAAAGCAGGAGTCCCGCAGGACCGGCGCCGACGATCCCGACGCGTGTCTTCATCTGCATGCGCTCCTCACGCGGGCGAGGGTACCATCGGCGCAGTGCCGCCCCGCCTCCTCAGCACTCGAAGAATACCGTTTCGCCGGGTCCTTGCAGGATCACGTTCCAGGCGATCGCGCCGGCTCGGCCCGCGATGGCGCTCGCCACCAGTGTGCCGCGCCGGTCCGCCGGAACGGATTGCAGGACGGCATCCTCCGCGTTGGCCGGGTCGCCCGGGAAGTAGATTCGCGAGTTGAGGTGCTTCAGCAATCCGCGCGTGAAGATCGTCACGTTGATGTGCGGCGCTTGCAGGCCGCCTCCCGATGCGGGCACGCGACCCGGCTTGATCGTGGTGAACCGGAAACTTCCGTCGTCCCCGGTGGGCGTACGACCGAATCCCGTGAAGCCGGTGACGAGGGGTTTGTCCTGTCGATCGTCGGGGTGGGCGTAGCGCCCATGCGCGTTGGCCTGCCAGATCTCGACGATCGCGTCGTTGACCGGCTTGCCATCGCCGTCGACGACGCGCCCCTCGACCGTGACCTTGTCGTCGTTCGCGCCGGCGCCGACGAGGTTGTCGGTGAAGAGCCATGTGAGGCCGATGTGCAGGTACGGCCCGATGGTTTGCGATGAAGTTGTTTGCAGGCTCATGGGGATCTCCGTCAGGCCCGAAGGTAGTTGTCCATGGGGGTCTCGTCGCGGCCGCGAAGCACGATGTCGAACTTGTAGCCGAGGGCCTGCTCGGGAATCGTCGTCTCCCAGTCGAAGGTCGATATCAGCCTCTGGCGCGCCTTTTCGTCGGGAATGCTTTGGTACATCGGGTCGTGTTCGAGCAGGGGATCGCCGGGAAAGTACATTTGCGTCACGAGTCGCGTGGCGAACGCCGGCCCGAACAGCGAGAAGTGGATATGCGCCGGCCGCCAGGCGTTGTGGTGATTTCGCCATGGATATTCGCCCGGTCGAATCGAGATGAACCGGTAGCGGCCCTCGGCGTCGGTGAGCGTGCGGCCGCAACCATGGAAATTCGGATCGAGCGGCGCATTGTGCTGGTCGACGCGATGGGGATAGCGGCCGGCGCTGTTCGCCTGCCAGATCTCCACCAGTGTATGGGCGACCGGACGGGCATGGGTGTCGAGCACGCGGCCGCTGACGACGATCCGCTCGCCGATAGGCTCGCCGTTGCCCTGCCGGGTGAGGTCGTGATCGTTGGCCTTGAGGAGATCGTGGCCGAAGGCGGGACCGGTGACCTCGCAGAGCGACGTCGGCAGCAGCACCAGCGGCTGCGACGGCGAGCGCTTCACGGTCGAGGCGTAAGGGGGAAAGAGATAGTCGGGCTGCGTCCCGCGGTCGGGCTTGCGATATCCGGCCAGCGGTCGCGCGGCCGGATCCTGGGGTCGTGACGTCATTCGTTTCTCCGTTCAAATTCGCATGAGTCGAAGGAGTGGCGCGCTCGCTTCGCGTGCTGCATCCTAAACGCGTTCGATGATCATCGCGATCCCCTGACCCACGCCGATGCACATCGTGCATAGCGCGTAGCGGCCTCCGGTTCGGGCGAGCTGGTAGGTGGCCGTCGTCAGGAGGCGCGCGCCGCTCGCGCCGAGCGGATGCCCGAGCGCGATCGCGCCGCCGTTGGGGTTGACTCGGGCGTCGTCGTCGGCGAGCCCGTGATCGCGCGTGACCGCCAGCGCCTGCGCCGCGAAGGCTTCGTTGAGCTCGATGACGTCTATCTTGTCCAGCGACAGCTTGGCTTGCGCCAGGACCTTGCGCATCGCCGGCGCCGGACCGAATCCCATGATCCGCGGGGCGACGCCGGCGACGGCCGACGCGACGATGCGTGCCTTCGGCGTCAGGCCATGGCGGCGTGCCGCGGCTTCGGAAGCGATCAGCGTCGCGCAGGATCCATCGTTGATCCCCGACGCGTTGCCGGCCGTGACCGTGCCGTCGGGGCGCACAACGCCTTTCAGCTTGGCGAGCGACTCGATCGTGGTCGAACGCGGATGCTCGTCCCGCACGACGATCACCGGGTCGCCTTTTTTCGCGGGAATCGTCACCGCGACGATTTCGTCGGCGAATCTGCCGGCGGCGATCGCCGCCGCCGCGCGCTGCTGGCTGCGCAGCGCGAACGCATCCTGGTCGGCGCGTGCGATGCCGAACTCGGCGGCGACGTTCTCCGCCGTTTCCGGCATGGTGTCGACGCCGTATTTCGCCTTGGTCAGCGGGTTGATGAAGCGCCAGCCGAGCGTAGTGTCCTCGAGCTTCGCTGCGCGCGAATACGCCTCGGCGGCCTTGCCCATGACGAAGGGCGCACGCGACATGCTCTCCACGCCGCCGGCGATCATCAGCGACGTCTCGCCGCTCTTGACGGCCCGCGCGGCGATCGCGATCGCGTCCATGCTCGACCCGCACAGGCGATTGACGGTCGTGCCCGCCACATCGACCGGCAGCCCGGCGAGCAGCACGGCCATGCGGCCGACGTTGCGGTTGTCCTCGCCGGCCTGGTTGGCGCAGCCGTAGACGACGTCATCGACAGCGGCCCAGTCGACGCCGCGATTGCGCGCAATCAGCGCCGCGATCGTAATGGCAGCGAGGTCGTCTGCGCGGATGGCCGCGAGCACACCGCCGTAGCGGCCGAACGGTGTTCGTATCGCGTCACAGATGAAGGCGTCGTTCACGAAATTCTCCAGGCGTTGGTTACAGAGCAGTTGGGCGGGGAAGGGGCCGCTATCCCGGGGTCGCAGACAACGTGAGCGGTGCGCCGGTCATGCGCTGCAGTTCGTCGAACGACAGCCCGTCGACGATCTCGATGACGCGCAATCCGTCGGGCGTGACATCGATGACGGTCAGGTCCGTAAAGATGCGGTTGACGCAGGACAGTCCGGTGACCGGATAGGTGCATCGCGTAACGATCTTGCTTTCGCCCGATTTTGTCACGTGCTCCATCATCACGAACACGCTTTTCGCGCCGATCGCGAGGTCCATCGCACCGCCGACGGCGGGGATCGCATCCGGCGCGCCGGTGTGCCAGTTCGCAAGGTCTCCGGCCACAGATACCTGGAAGGCGCCCAGAACGCAGATGTCGAGATGCCCGCCGCGCATCATCGCGAACGAGTCCGCGTGATGGAAGTATGCGCCGCCCGTCAAAAGGGTGACCGGCTGCTTGCCGGCGTTGATGAGGTCCGGATCTTCGCGACCCTTCTCCGGCGCCGGGCCCATCCCCAGAACACCGTTTTCGCTGTGCAGGATGATCTCGCGGTCCTTGGGCAGGAAATTCGCAACGGTGGTCGGCAGGCCGATGCCGAGGTTCACGTACGCGCCTTCGGGAATGTCGCGCGCCACGCGGGTGGCCATCTGCTCTCGGGTAAAACGCTTCATCGCCTTCTCCATCATGCCTGGGCCTGCGGGCGGGTTGCGCTGTCGGCGGCATCGACGGCGACGACGCGCTGCACGAAGATTCCCGGGGTGACGATCACCTCCGGATCGAGCGTGCCGAGCGGAACGATTTCGCGCACCTGGGCGATTGAGCATTTCGCCGCCGACGCCATGATCGGGCCGAAGTTGCGTGCCGCCTTTCGATAGACGAGATTGCCCCAGCGGTCGCCGCGCTCGGCCTTGATCAGCGCGAAGTCGGCATGGATCGGATGTTCGAGCACGTAGTCGCGGCCATTGATCGTCCGCGTTTCCTTGCCCTCGGCGAGCAGGGTGCCGTAGCCCGTCCGCGTGAAGAACGCGCCAATGCCGGCACCCGCCGCCCGGATCCGCTCGGCGAGATTGCCTTGCGGAACGAGTTCGAGCTCGATCTCCCCCGCATGGTAGAGGGCGTCGAAGATGTACGAGTCGGTCTGCCGCGGGAACGAACAGATGATCTTCTTCACGCGCTTCGCCTTGAGTAGCGCCGCGAGCCCGGTCTCGCCGTTGCCCGCGTTGTTGTTGACGATCGTCAGATCGCGCGCGCCCTGCGCGATCAATGCGTCGATGAGCGCCGATGGCATCCCCGCGGTGCCGAAGCCGCCGATCATCAGCGTCGCCCCGTCGTGGATGTCGGCCAGCGCCGCTTGGGCGCTGGCGACGGTCTTGTCGATCATGGTTGCCTCGTGTCGTGGATACGCCTGGTTTCGATGTCCGTCTTCATAGCAACGTCACTCCGTGGACAGCGTCTGCCCCGTTCGCGCGGCCTCGCTGATCGCCAGCGTGACCGAAAGCGTGCGGGTCGCATCGCGTCCGGTGACGCGCGGAGGCGTTTCGCCGCGTATCACTGCGCAGAAATGGTCGAGCTGGCGGACGAGGGGATCGGTCCGCTCGACGGCGACCTCCGTCGCCTGCATCGATTCGTACCACGACGATGGACCGGCGAAAGTGCGCAGCCGCATCGACGGGACACCGAGCGAACCCTTCGTGCCGGCGACGAGATAGCAGTCCTCGTCGGCGTAGCGGGCGTAGCTCGCGTTCTCACCGGAGGTCTGCTCCCAGCTCGTCGCCGCTGCCGCCGTATCCGACAGGGCAAACGTGCCCAGCGCACCGTTCGCGAAGCGGAGCGTGATCGCGACGGTGTCCTCGACGGAGTTGCCGCGCAGGACGTTGGAGGCCGTCGCCTGAACGGCGACGATCTCGCCGCACAAGGCGCGAAGGTCGTCGACCTCATGGATCATGTTGATCAGGATCGGGCCTCCACCGGGCTGCCCGCGCCACGGAGCTTCGTCGAAGTACGCATCGGGCTTGTGATAGAGGGCTGCACCCATCACCGCGACGAGCCTGCCGAGCATGCCCCCCTCGATGACTTCCCGGGCCCGAACGATGAGCGGACTGTGGCGTCGATGGTGCCCGACGAGAAGCGGCACGCCCGCCTCGTCCGCCGCGTCGCAGAGCCTGAGGGCGTCTTCGACCGTATCGGCGATCGGCTTTTCGATCAGCATCGGGACGCGATGCCGCGCGCAGACGAGCCCGTTCGGGACGTGCAGGCGATTCGGCGTCGCCACGATGATCCCGTCGGGCCCGTCCT
>JBDTRG010000061.1:0-14192 GCA_039931775.1 Betaproteobacteria bacterium
TTCAGTCCGCACGTGACGCTGGCGCGCCGAAGCGGTCGGCCCGGAGAGGCCGCGATGGGCATGCCGATCTCCTGGACCGCGACACGGGTCGCGCTCTACGCGTCGGCGGCTGGCGCCGGCGGGCCGCGCTACCGCGAGCTCGACGGCTGGCCGCTCGCCGGGGCGGGTCCCGGAAGCCCGATGTCCTGATTTGGGCGAAAACGCCGTGCCCCGGTCGGACGGGGGCGGCCGTCAATCTGTATTCGCGGACCGCGCGAGGTCATGTCGAGGCGTGGCCAGCCGACATTGGCACGCCCTATGCTTCATTCGAGGGCGTACGCGCTCCGATCGGCTGTTGGCCGAGGGACGCGATCGACGAAGGCCCGACGAGGAGCCGACATGAAAACATTTGCAGCGGTCATGACGATAGCCGCATCGGCGTTGTGCAGTGCAATGGATGTTGACGCCGCCGAAAGTACTACGAAGTCGCTCAAGAACCTGAGCGCCGAGCAGTGCGATGCCAAGGTCGACAAGAACTGCGCGCAACCGCCGATGGCGAAGGCAACGGACGCCGCTAGCGGCAATTCGCCGTCGAAGAGCAAGCCTGTGCAGCAATCGGAGGTCGAGACGAAAGCGCTAGCCTCGAAGGGTGGCGTAGAACGCTCCGTCGCGGGTCCGCCGACCAACAGGTCGGTGTCCGGAACGATCGGACCCCGGCCCGCGAATGCGGAGTCCAAAGGCGCCAACGCCCAGCGCACCGGCGATCCTCTTCCGGACGTCGACGTGTCGCTGGATAGGAAGACCGGCGGCGTGGCTCGCGTCAAAGCCCCCTGAGCGTCCGTGCCCGATCGGGCGTCGCAAGCCTCCCACGGCAGGCAGCGGCGCCCCGCCGTCCATGTAACAAATGAAACAAGAACGGCCCCCCGGCGAAGTTCGCCTGCCGTATCCGCCCAATAGAGTGCTCATCTGAACGGCCCCTATCTATCGCAACAGAGGTAATCGAACCGCAGGCCCGATGATGAGCGTCGCTATTCAACGCCTCGATGAAGGGATACGCGCTGGGCTCAAAGCGCACATTCTCGCACTGCCAGCGCGCGACCTGTGCCTGCGATTCGGCCGCGCGCTTGCGCCGGGAGTCATCGCTGCCTACGTCGACCGGATCGACTTCGACCGCGACGCGGTTTTCGGTGTTCGCGACGAACGGCGTGGTCTCGTTGGCGTCGCGCACGTGGCCTTCGAGGACGATCTGGCCGAACTCGGACTCTCGGTCCTTCCCGAACATAGGAGTCGCGGCATCGCCAGTGCGCTGTTCGAGCGTGCCGCCGCGCACGTACGCAACCGGTCCGTGCGAGGGCTCGTCATGCGCTATCTCTGGACCAACACGCCGATCATGCGCATCGCCCAGCGATTCGGCATGAAGGTCGTCGCGAGCGCCGGTGAAGCCGACGCGCGGCTCGTGCTGCCACCGCCGTCGCTCGCATCGCGCGCCGCGGAGATCGTGGCGGATGCTTACGGTCGGTGCGACTGCGCGTTCGAGGCCCTGGTTACACGCAAACTCAGGCCACCGGCACCGTGTAGTTGAGCGCGAGCCGCCCGCCGTCCGGGTAGATGGTCTGGCCGGTCAGGTAGGACGCGTCGTCGCTCGCGAGGAACGCGGCGACCGCAGCGACTTCCTCCGGCTCGCCGCAGCGCCCGAGCGGGGTGCGCGACAGGATCTTCCGGCGCGCCGCATCGTCGGTGAGCACGGCCTTTTTCGCGAGCTCGGTCAGGATCGTTCCCGGTCCGATGCCGTTGACGCGAATGCCATGCGGCGCGAGCGCCACGGCCATGACCTTGGTCAGCTGGTTGATGCCGCCCTTGGAGACGACGTACGGCACCTGATTGGGGATCGCAACGATGGCGTTCGCCGACGACATGTTGACGATCGATCCTCGGATCCCTTGCTTCACCATCGCGCGCGCGACGGCCTGTCCGCAAAGGAACATCGACTTCAGGTTCACATTGAGCACGCGATCGAAATCGGCTTCGTCGAGATCGAGGAATTCGCACGAGTGCGTGATGCCCGCGTTGTTGACGAGCACGTCGACGCGGCCGTGGCGCGCGATCGCGTGCCCGACCAGTGCTTCGACGTCGGCCTTCCTCGACACGTCGGTATGCACGAAATCGGCACCGGGTATCGACGCCGCGGCGGCGGCACCGTCGGTCGCATCGAGGTCGGCGAGTACGATCGTCGCGCCCTCCGCCGCGAAGCGCTGCGCGCAGGCGAGGCCGATGCCGTGGGCGGCGCCGGTGACGATGGCGACGCGTTGGGAGAGTCGTTGTTCAGGCGACATGGCTGCGCTCAGGCGTCGCCGCGCGCGATCGGGCGTGCCGGATCGGCCGACCACTCGCTCCACGACCCCGGATAGAGCAGCGTCCCGCGGAGGCCGGCGTGTTCCATCGCGAGGAGGTTGTGGCACGCCGTGATGCCCGAGCCGCACGTGTGCACGATCGCGGTGGGCTCCCGCCCTTCGATGAGCGCCGCGAAATCCGCGCGCAGTTCGCTCGCCTGCTTGAACGTACCGCCGGGCGTCTGGTTTTCAGTGTACGGCCGATTGACGGCGCCGGGGATGTGTCCGGCAACCTTGTCGATCGGCTCGACGTCGCCGCGAAAGCGCTCGCGTCCGCGCGCATCGATCAGGAGCTTTGAGCGCGAGGCGAGGCTCATTGCCACCGCCTCGACGTCGACGGATGCCTTGATCGGATGCGGGACAAACGACGTGGCGCGAAAGGCGGTTACTTCGGCGGTCACCTGCCGGCCTTCGCGCGTCCATACGGCGAAGCCGCCGTCCAACACCGCGGCAGCCGCGTGGCCGAGCGAGCGCAGCATCCACCATAGGCGCGCCGCGTACGTGCCCGGGCCCTGATCGTAGGCGACGACCTGGCTCGACGCCTTGATGCCGAGGCGGGCGAACGCGGCGGCGCATGCCTCGGGCGAGGGCAGAGGATGCCGGCCGTTGGTACCCGACTTCGGCGCGGACAGGTCGCGATCGACGTGCGCGAACCGCGCGCCCGGCAGGTGTCCGACTCGATATTCCCCCTCGCCCCAGGAATCCGGATGGGCGAGATCGTGCCGGACGTCGACGACGACAAGCGACGGGTCGGCGAGTCGCGCGGCGAGCTCCGCCGTGGAGATCAGCGTCGAATACATCAGCGTGGCGGGATACCGGCGCCGAGTTCGCGCCGCAGGAACTCGTGGAAGTGCTGCATCCCGTCCTCCATCGGCGACTGGTAGGGACCTTCCTCGCTCCTGCCTTGGCGGTACAGCGCGGCGCGCCCCGCGTCCATCCGTTCGGCGATGTCGTCGTCCTCGAGCGCGGTTTCCATGTACGCGGCCTGCTCGGCTTCGACGAATTCGCGCTCGAACAGCGCGATCTCCTCGGGGTAGTAGAACTCGACGACGTTGGTCGTGCGGTCGACGCCGCGCGGAACCAGCGTGCTGACGACCAGCACGTGCGGGTACCACTCGATCATGATGTTCGGGTAGTAGACCATCCAGATCGCACCGTGCCGCGGGGTCTCGCCCCGGTAGAAATCGACGATGGCCTTGTGCCAGCGCGCGTATGCCTTGGTCCCGGGCTTCGCGAGCGCGCTGTTGATGCCGACGGTCTGCACCGAATGCCAGTCGCCGAATTTCCACTCGAGGTTGTCGCAGGTGACGAACTGGCCGAGGCCGGGATGAAACGGCGCGACGTGGTAGTCCTCGAGATACACCTCGATGAACGACTTCCAGTTGTAGTTGCACTCGTGGATCTCGATGCGGTCGAGCACGAAGCCCGAGAAGTCGAAGTGCCGGCCATCGATGTCCGCGAGATCGCGGTGGACGTCGCGCTCGCCGTCGAACAGCATGCCGTTCCAGTTCGCGAGCTTCGAGCGGCGAAGATCGAGGCAGGGCTTGTCCTCGAAGTGCGGCGCGCCGAGGAGCCGGCCCCGCAGGTCGTAGGTCCAGCGGTGGATCGGGCAGACGATGTTCATCGCGTTGCCCCGGCCCTTCAGCATGATCGCCTGCCGGTGCCGGCAGATGTTGGAGACGAGTTCGACGCCGGCCGGGTTGCGAACCAGGGCCTGCGCGTTGTCGCGAAGTTCGAGGACGCAGTAATCGCCCGGATTGGGCACGAAGAGCTCGTGGCCGACGTATCCGGGGGCCCGCGAGAACAGCAGGCGTTGCTCGGCAGCGAAGATTGCCGGATCGCAGTACCAGGCGACCTCGAGCTGGGATGTTGCGCGTCGCAGATGCCCGACGGTGGCAAGACTGGACATCGGCCTTCCTTTCTTCGCGTATTTCGGTCGAACCAACCAACCCAACCCAACAACCCGGGACGATTACGGCGTTTTCGGCCGCCCCGGACCGCTTTGCCAAGTCGGCCGCGCGAAAGGATCGCGTAAGGCCGCGTCGTCAAAAGATGCCAGTATAATCGGCTGCTCCGACGGGGGTCAAATCCCGGATTCAACTTGCGCGATATTGCGTACTTTGCGGTTTGACCGCGGCCGCGCAAATCCGCAAACTTCCCGGCTTCGCCTCCGGTCCGCGCGACCGGATTCGACCAAACTCGAGACCCGCAAGCCGGCCGCGCCGGCACCCGACGAATCCATGGCCAAGCAAGGCGCCGCACCCGCAAGCTTCGAGGCCGCATTGGCCGAACTCGAGGAAATCGTCGCCAAGATGGAAGGCGGCGCGCTGCCGCTCGCCGAATCGCTGGCGGCGTACAAGCGCGGCGCCGAGCTGTTGCTGTTTTGCCAGACGGCATTGAAGGACGCGGAGCAGCAGATCCAGGTCTTCGAGAAGGGTGTACTCAAGGCGTTCGAATCGACCGAGGCGGAGGCCGCTCGAAGCGATGAGTCCTGATCTTGCCTGGGCCGTCTGGTGCGGCGAGCGCCAGCGGCGGGTCGAGGACGTGCTTGCGCGCGTGCTGCCGGCTCCGGATGTCGAACCGGTTCCGCTCTCCCGGGCGATGCGTTACGCAGTTCTGGACGGTGGCAAGCGAATGCGTCCGCTCCTTGCGTACGCCGCGGGTGAACTCACCGGCGCGGATCCCGACGCGGTCGATGCCGCGGCCGCCGCAGTGGAACTCATCCATGCGTATTCGCTGATCCACGACGACCTCCCCTGCATGGACGACGACACGCTGCGTCGCGGCAAGCCGACCTGCCACGTCGCGCATGGCGAGGCGATGGCATTGCTCGCGGGCGACGCACTGCAGGCGCTCGCTTTCGGCGTGCTCGCCGGAGGCCGGCATCCGTACAGCGGCCAGGCGTGCGCGCTGCTCGCCAACGCCGCTGGCGTTCGCGGCATGGCCGGAGGGCAGGCGATCGACCTGGGCAGCGTCGGTGCGATGCTGGTACTTCCCGATCTCGAGAGGATGCACCGGATGAAGACGGGCGCGTTGATCCACGCAGCAGTGCACCTCGGGGCCGCGTGCGGCCGGCCGATGACCGACGATCTGGGACAAGCGCTAGATCGCTACGCCAGCGCGGCGGGGCTCGCGTTCCAGGTCGTCGACGATGTGCTCGATGTCGAGGGCTCGGCGGCGTCGCTCGGCAAGACGGCGGGCAAGGATGTCGCACAGGGCAAGCCGACGTTCGTGTCTACGCTGGGCCTCACCGATGCCAAGGCGCGCGCGGAGGCGCTGCGGATCGAAGCCCGCACCGCGCTCACTCCGTTCGGCCGTGCGGCGCGGCGCCTCGAGGAGCTCGCCGATTGGATCGTGCTGCGCAACCGCTGATGTATCCGCTGCTCGACCCGATCGACAGTCCCGCCGCGCTGCGCCGGCTCGACCGCGACGCGCTGCCGCAGCTCGCGCGGGAATTGCGGGCCTTCGTGCTGACCTCCGTCGCGCAAACGGGCGGCCACCTGTCGTCGAACCTCGGCACCATCGAGCTCACGATCGCGCTGCACTATGCGTTCGACACGCCGCGCGACCGCATCGTGTGGGACGTCGGTCACCAGACCTACGCGCACAAGGTCCTGACCGGGCGGCGCGCACAGATGAGCCGGCTGCGGATGGCCGGCGGGCCGTCGGGATTCCCGCGCCGGGTGGAAAGCGAGTACGACACCTTCGGCACCGCGCACTCGTCGACGTCGATCTCGGCCGCGCTCGGCATGGCGATCGCCGCGCAGCGCAAGGGCGACGACCGCCGCGTCATCGCCGTGATCGGCGACGGTGCGATGAGCGCCGGCATGGCGTTCGAGGCGCTGAACAACGCGGGCATCGCCGGCGCCAATCTGCTGGTGATCCTCAACGACAACGAGATGTCGATCTCGGAGCCGGTCGGCGCGCTGAACGGTTACCTCGCGAAGCTGCTCGCGTCGCGCCTCTACAATTCGGTGCGTCGCGGCGGCAAGGAAGTGCTGGCGAAGCTGCCGCCGGTGAAAGAGCTCGCGAAGCGCTGGGAAGAGCACATGAAGGGGATGGTGCTGCCCGGCACGCTGTTCGAGGAGTTCGGCTTCAACTACATCGGGCCGATCGATGGCCACGACGTCGATACGCTGGTCGGTACGCTTGCAAACGTCAAGGAGTTGACCGGCCCGCAGCTACTGCACGTGATCACGAAAAAGGGTTACGGCTACGCTCGCGCGGAAGACGCCCCGATCCTGTACCACGGCGTCTCGAAATTCGACCCGGCGGTCGGCTACGCGCCGAAGGCCCCCGCGAAGCCCGCGTACACGCAGGTCTTCGGCGACTGGCTCTGCGACATGGCGGCTGCCGATCCGCGTCTCGTCGCGATCACGCCGGCGATGCGCGAGGGGTCCGGGCTCGTGCGATTTTCCCAGGAACATCCCGAGCGCTACTTCGACGTCGGCATCGCCGAGCAGCACTCGGTCACGTTCGCCGCCGGCCTCGCCTGCGAAGGGATGAAGCCCGTCGTCGCCATCTATTCGACGTTCCTGCAGCGCGCGTACGACCAGCTGATCCACGATGTCGCGCTGCAGAACCTGCCCGTCGTGTTCGCGATCGACCGCGCGGGGATCGTCGGCGCCGACGGCGCCACGCATTGCGGCGCCTTCGACCTCACCTATCTGCGCTGCATCCCCAACATGACGGTGATGGTGCCCGCCGACGAGAACGAGTGCCGGAATATGCTCTACACCGCGTTCACGCTCGATTCGCCGACCGCCGTCCGCTATCCGCGCGGCGCCGGCCCCGGCGTCGCCGTCGAAGCGACGATGACGGCGCTGCCTGTCGGCCGTGGCGAAGTGCGCCGCGTGACGTCGCGCCGGACGAATCGAATCGCGATCCTCGCGTTCGGCAGCATGCTGCAGCCGGCGCTGGCCGCCGGCATCGAGCTCGACGCGACGGTCGCCAACATGCGGTTCGTCAAGCCGATCGACGCCGGACTGGTCGCGAAGCTCGCGCAGGAGCACGACGCGCTTGTGACGATCGAGGAGAACGTCGTCGCCGGCGGCGCCGGCAGCGCTGTCGCCGAAGCGCTGGCCGCTTCAAGCATCGTTGTGTCGCTGCTTCACCTCGGATTGCCGGACGCGTTCGTCGATCACGGCGATCCTTCGCAGCTGCTTGCCGACTGCGGTCTCGACGCGGCCGGAATCGTCGCCTCCGTCAATGCCCGCTTCGGGCAGCGCCGGACGGATCCGCTGGCCAAGCCGGCCGCCTGACGTTCGCGGCGAAGGCGCGGTCAGCCGTCGCGCTACTGCGGCGCCCGTGCCACGGATTCGGAGGTTCGTCCGACGATTGCCCGGCGCGCGGCTGCCTGCGTCTACAATGCCGGCGCCCTGCCACCCTCGCCCTCCATGACCCCGGCCGTGCTGAAAACCCGATACGACGCCTTCGCGCAACGCGTACTGGGATCGCTGTGCGAGGTCGAGCGTCGCGACGTCCGCGCGTTCGATGCGTGGTTCTATCGCGGTGGTGGCTGGCGGTTGATCTTCGTGATCGTCGGCGTCACGACGCTGTTCGCGTGGATCGCGTCGCACCTGCCCTGGAACATGACGTTTGCCGAGGCGGCGATCCTGTCCAACGTCATCGTGCTGATGCTGGTCTGGTCCGGCCTCACCGCGTGGTTCGGCTACCGCAAGTTCGCCGGCCGCCTGTTTCGCGTCGTCGTCACGGGTCCGCTGCTGGCGCTCGTCGGCGCGCTGATCGGCGCCGCGGTTGGCGGATTCATCCAGGGGGTGGACCCGGTCGAGTGGCTGCAGGACAGCACGAAGCTGCGGCACGTCATCACGGCCGCGCTCATCTTCGGGTTCCTGTATACGCTCTTCGACGCGCATCGGCCGCAGCTCGCGTTCCTGGACATCCGGATGCCGGGCCGGAGCGGACTCGACGTCGCGGCGGTGATCGGCGGCGAATGTCACATCGTGTTCATCACCGCTTACGACCAGCACGCGGTTCAGGCGTTCGAAGCGGGCGCCGTCGACTATCTGCTGAAGCCCGTCGACGCGGATCGCCTGGCGACGGCGGTGCGCCGCGTCAAGGAGAAACTGGCATCGAAGCCCCAGGATCTTTCCGCTCTCCTTGCCGAACTGCGCACGAAGCTCAACGTCGGTCCGACGCGGCTCAAGTAATGGATCAAGGCGTTGGTCGGCAAGCAGGTGAAGCTCTTCGCCGTCGACGATGTCGTGTATTTCCAGGCAGACACGAAGTACACGCGCGTCGTGCTCGCCCAATCCGAGGCCTTCATCCGCACGCCGTTGAAGGACCTGGTCGCGAAACTCGATCCGGACCGTTTCTGGCAGATCCATCGTGGCACGATCGTTCGCCTCGACGCGGTGGCCGGCGTGCTGCGCGAGGACGCCGAAAGGCAGTTCGTGTTGCTGAAGGGACGCCCGGAACGACTGCCGGTCTCGCGCCAGTTCTATCACCTGTTCAAGCAGATGTGATCGCGGCGAGCGCCATGCCGCGATGGGCGGCGCGGTCCGCCGGGCGCCGGACGGCGCGGCTGATAAAATCGCGCGTTGCCGCAGCACGCCATCCATGCGCCCCATCGCGATCTTCCGTTTTTCCCCGTCCGAGGGTCCCGGCTATTTCGCCGAGTGGCTCGACGCGCACGCGATGGCGTGGCAGCTCGTCGCGCTGGATGAAGGTGGGCCGTTCCCCGGGGATGCGCGCGCGTTCGCCGGCATCGCGATGATGGGCGGACCGATGAGCGTCAACGACGGGCTCCCCTGGACGCCGCCGCTGTCCGTGCTGATCAGGGACGCCGTCGGCGCCGGCGTGCCGGTGATCGGACACTGCCTCGGCGGCCAGCTTCTGGCGCAGGCGCTCGGCGCGGCGGTGACCCGGACCGACGTTCCCGAGATCGGCTGGCTCGACGTGACGGTCTGCGACGCCGCCGCGCAGCGCGAGTGGTTCGGCGGACGTTCGGCATTCACGACGTTCGAGTGGCATAACGACGTCTTTGCGCTGCCGCCGGGTGCGAGGCGCGTGCTCACCAACGCGTTCAACGGCAACCAGGGGTATGTGCTCGACGATCGGCACATCGGATTCCAATGCCACGTCGAGATGACGCGCGAGCTCACGGAGACGTGGCTTGCGAACGGCGCGGACGAACTTCCGGCGCGCACGACGCCCGCCCTGCAATGCGCGCCCGACATCCTTCGCGATATCGACGCCCGCATCGCGTCGCTCCATGGAATCGCCGACGACGTATACGCTCGATGGTCGCAGGGTCTCGCGCGCTGACGCGCGCCGGTTGCCTGATCTCGCCATGCCGCCGATTCGCGCGCTGCCCGACCACCTGATCGATCAGATCGCGGCGGGGGAGGTTGTCGAGCGCCCGTCCGCCGCGTTGAAGGAACTCCTCGAAAACGCGCTCGACGCAGGCGCGACGCAGATCGAGGTCGACCTCGTGGGGGGCGGCATCCGGCGGATTCGCGTGGCGGACAACGGAGCCGGCATCGAGCGCGAGGAACTGCGCCTCGCGGTGCTGCGCCACGCGACCTCCAAGCTCGCGACCGCCGACGATCTCGATGCGATCGCGACGCTGGGATTTCGCGGCGAAGCGCTGGCGTCGATCGCCGCGGTGTCGCGCTTTGCGCTGGCATCGCGCGCAGCGGGCAGGCCGCACGCATGGCGGATCGAGGTCGACGGCGGAACCATCGGCACCACGGAACCCGCGGCGCTCGCCGACGGCACGGCCGTCACCGTCGAGGAGCTGTACTTCAATACGCCGGCACGCAGAAAGTTCCTGCGTACCGAGGCGACCGAATGGGGTCATTGCGAGGAGGCGTTTCGCCGCATCGCGCTCGCCCATCCGGAGGTCGGGTTCACGCTGCAGCACAACGGGCGCATCGTGCACCGGCTACAGGCGCACGGGCGGCGCGCGCGCGTCGCCGCGCTCCTCTCCGATGCGTTCGCCGTCGGCGCCGCGATCGTCGATCGCGAGGCCGGACCTCTCTCCCTCAGGGGATTTGCCGTGCAGCCGGCGTACGCGACGCAAAACGCGGGACAGTACGCGTTCGTCAACGGGCGATTCGTGCGCGACCGGATGCTTTCGCACGCCTTGCGCGAGGCCTACCGCGACGTGCTGCACCACGATCGGCAGCCGGCGTACGTGCTTTGGCTGACGCTCGATCCGCGGCTTGTCGACGTCAACGTGCATCCGCAGAAGACCGAAGTGCGATTCCGCGAGTCCGGCGCCGTGCATCAGTTCGTGCAACACGCTGTGGCCCGATCGCTGGCGACCACCGGTGCCGAGCAACCGGCGGTGTCGGCCGCCGAAAAACTCGGCATCGTCGCCGCGCGCGTGCCGCCGTTGGCGCCCGAGGTGCCGATCGGCGCCGATCGCTACAGGACGCAGTGGTCCGGCGCGCGGCAGGACGCGATGGCGCTAGGCGCGACCGAGCCGGCGCCGTTTTACGCGAAGCTCTTCGGTCCGCGCGAGGCCGCGGCGGCGGATGCTCCCGATCTCCCGGACACCGGCGACCCTCATCCGCTCGGGTTCGCGCTGGCGCAGCTTCACGGTGTCTACGTGCTCGCACAGAACCGCGCGGGCCTGGTGCTGGTCGACATGCACGCCGCGCACGAGCGCATCGTCTACGAACGGCTTAAGTCGGCGCACGACGAGCGCGTCCCGCTGCAGCCGCTGCTGGTGCCGGCGACGTTCGCCGCGTCGCCGCTCGAAATGGCGGCCGCCGACGAGCACGCCGATGCCCTCGGCGAGCTCGGGTTTTCCCTCTCGGCGCTCGGTCCGTCGACGCTCGCCGTGCGCGGCATCCCGGCCGCGCTCGCCGACGCGGACGCCGCGACGCTCGCGCACGCCGTGCTCGCCGAATTGCGCGAGTACGGCGGCAGCGAAGTGCTGACCGCGCACCGCGACGAACTGCTGTCGACGATGGCTTGCCACGCCGCCGTCCGTGCGAACCGGAGCCTTGCGGTCCCCGAAATGAACGCGTTGCTGCGCGAGATGGAGGCGACCGAGCGCGCCGGGCACTGCAACCACGGGCGTCCGACCTGGTATCAGTTGACGCTGGCCGATCTCGACCGCCTGTTCATGCGCGGCCGATAGTACCGAACCGAAATGATCCCGATTGTGTTGCTGATGGGCCCGACCGCGTCGGGCAAGAGCGCGCTGGCATTGGCGCTCGCGCGGCGCTTCGCCGCCGAAATCGTCAGCGTCGATTCGGCGCAGGTGTATCGCGGCATGGACATCGGCACCGCGAAGCCCGATCGCGAAACGCGGGCGCGCGTCGCGCACCATCTGATCGACGTCATCGATCCGACCGACGCGTATTCGGCAGCGCGATTCCGCGCGGATGCGATGCAGGCGATCGCCGGTATACGTGAACGCGGCGCCGTGCCGCTCGTGGTCGGCGGAACGATGCTCTACTTCAAGGCCCTGTCGGAAGGACTCTCGGCGCTGCCTGCCGCCGATCCTGTCATCCGCGCCCGCCTTTCGGCCCGCGCGGCGACCGAGGGCTGGGCAGCGCTGCACGCCGATCTGGCGCGTGTCGATCCGCGGACCGCCGCCCGGCTCGAGGCGACCGACGCGCAGCGGATCCAGCGCGCGCTCGAAGTGTGCGAGATCGCCGGTCGACCGATGTCCGAACTGCAGGGCACGCGGGAGGCCGACGGCGCGCTTGGACCCATGATCGCCATCGCGCTGGTCCCGCAGGATCGCGCGGCGCTGCACGCGAAGATCGCCGAGCGCTTCGACGCGATGGTCGCGGCGGGGCTCGTCGGCGAGCTCGAGGCGTTGCGCGAACGCTACGCGCTGACCCCCGACCTGCCGTCGATGCGCTGCGTCGGCTACCGGCAGGCGTGGGACCTCCTCGACGGCCGTGTCGATGCCGCAACCTTTCGCGCGCGTGGAATCGCTGCGACCCGGCAACTCGCCAAGCGCCAGCACACTTGGCTGCGCGCCAGGCCATCGACCACGTTCGATCCGTCGATGCCGCGACTCGTGGACGCGATCGGCGAGTTCCTCGTTCGCAAGGGAATGCCCCCGCCTGACACCCAAGTTGTTGCTGTGCAATAATCCTCCTTTGACCCGTTGCTGCCGGGCACGCCCGGCCGGCTTTGCATGCCATGGTTGCACGCACGCTGTACGACAAGCTCTGGGACAGCCACGTGGTCCGCACCGAAGCGGACGGCACCGTGCTGCTCTACATCGATCGCCACCTCGTCCACGAGGTAACGAGTCCGCAGGCATTCGAGGGCCTGAAGCTCGCCGGCCGCAAGCCGTGGCGGATCGGATCGATCGTCGCGACGGCGGACCACAACACGCCGACCAAGGACTGGCACGCGGGCATTGCCGACCCGATCTCGCGCACGCAGGTCGAAACGCTCGACGCCAACATGAAGGAGTACGGGGCGAAGGCGTACTTCCCGTTCCTCGACCGGCGGCAGGGCATCGTGCACGTGATCGGGCCGGAGCAGGGCGCGACGCTCCCGGGGATGACGGTCGTCTGCGGCGATTCGCACACGAGCACGCACGGCGCATTCGCGGCGCTCGCGTTCGGCATCGGGACGTCCGAGGTCGAGCACGTGCTGGCCACGCAATGCCTGCTGACGAAAAAACTGAAGTCGATGCAGATCCGTGCCGAGGGCCGCCTGCCTGACGGCGTGACGGCGAAGGATCTCGCGCTGGCGGTGATCGGGCGGATCGGCACGGCCGGCGGCACCGGACACGCGATCGAATTCGCCGGCAGCGCGATCCGTGCGCTGTCGATGGAAGGCCGGATGACCGTCTGCAACATGGCGATCGAGGCCGGTGCGCGTTCCGGGATGATCGCGGCTGACGACGTCACGATCGACTACCTGCGCGGCCGGACGTTCGCGCCGAAGGCCGAGCATTGGGATCGTGCCGTCGCGAATTGGCGCACGCTCGCGAGCGACGACGGTGCGAAATTCGACACCGTCGTCGTCATCGACGCCGGAGCGCTCACGCCGCAGGTCACGTGGGGGACGTCGCCGGAGATGGTCGTCGCGATCGACGGCCGCGTGCCTGATCCCGATCGCGAAAAGGACCCGACGCGGCGGGAGGGCATGGAGCGCGCGCTCGTCTACATGGGGCTCGTGCCCGGCACGCCGATCGCCGACCTCATGATCGATCGCGTTTTCATCGGGTCGTGCACGAATTCCCGGATCGAGGACCTGCGCGCCGCGGCGGCGATCGCGCGCGGACGGCGCGTCGCCTCCTCGGTCAAGCATGCGATGGTGGTGCCCGGGTCGGGCCTCGTGAAGGCACAGGCCGAGCGCGAGGGTCTGGATCGCGTGTTCCGCGATGCAGGCTTCGACTGGCGCGAGCCCGGCTGTTCGATGTGCCTCGCGATGAACGACGACCGGCTGGAACCGGGCGAGCGCTGCGCGTCGACGTCCAACCGCAATTTCGAGGGGCGGCAGGGCACGGGTGGGCGCACCCATCTCGTCAGCCCCGCGATGGCCGCCGCCGCGGCGATCGCCGGACACTTCGTCGACGTGCGGCGTCTGGTGTAGGCAATGAACGGAAAAGGAGTATGACGATGCTGAAGATGCTCGCTTGGATGTTGAGTTTCGCCGCGTTTGCCGTGGCGATAGCCGGCTGCAACACGATCGAAGGCGCCGGCAAGGATGTGAAGGCCGCGGGCGGCGCAGTGGAAAAGGCCGCGGACAAGGCCAAGACCTACTGATGGAGGCGTTTCACGTCGTCACGGGGCTCGTCGCGCCGCTCGACCGCGCGAACGTCGACACGGACGCGATCATCCCGAAGCAGTTCCTGAAGTCGATCAAGCGATCGGG
>JBDTRG010000062.1:0-8339 GCA_039931775.1 Betaproteobacteria bacterium
AGAGCTGCCGATCAATTGCGTATCACTCAATGCGCTGGCGCACTGTCGCCCGTATCGGAAGGCTAGTGTGCGCCGGGGCGATCCCCGGCTCTTTCTCGACAGCGGAACAGGTTCATCGCAATCATGCTCATCACGATTTCATCGCGCTGATTGAGCGTCTCGATCGACGTACGCACCATCCCGCGATCGGGCTTCGAGCGCGACCGCTGCGTTGACACGACAGTGACCCGGACGCGCAGCATGTCACCCGGGCGCACCGGTTTCATCCAGCGCAGCTCGTCGACCCCCGGAGACGCCAACGACGCAGGCCCGGCAAGGTAGTGCTGGACCAGCTCGCGCATGACGACGCAGACCGTATGCCAACCGCTCGATATCAATCCGCCGAACGGCCCCGCCGCCGCGCCGACCGGGTCGATGTGGATCGACTGCGGATCGTATTGCCTGGCGAACGCGACGATCGCCTCCTCCGTCATCGCGATCGGCCCGAACATCGCGCTCGATCCCTGGACATAGTCTTCGAAATGCCGGTCGTCGATCGGCACGGTGGCGTCGATGCTCATCTCCCTCGTGCCGGTGCTAGAAAACGCGATGCGCGAGGGCCGGAAGCTCCTCGCGAACCTTGGCAAGGCGCGCCGGATCGACGTCGCCGACGATGATCCCGGGCCCCTCGTCGCGCTCGGCGATCACCGTTCCCCACGGATCGATCAGCATCGAGTGTCCGTAGGTACGGCGCCCGCTCGGGTGCGTGCCTCCCTGTGCCGCTGCGAGCACGTAGCATTGATTTTCGACGGCGCGGGCGCGCAGCAGCAAATGCCAATGCGCCGCGCCGGTCGTCGCGGTGAACGCGGACGGCACGAGGATCAGCGCCAGATTTCCCATTCGCCGATAGAGCTCGGGAAAACGCACGTCGTAGCACACCGAAAGGCCGACCCGCCCGCACGGCAATTCGATGACTCCCACCTCGGTGCCGGGCTCGATCGTCCGACCCTCCTCGTATCGCTCCTCGCCGCGCGAGAACGCGAACAGATGAATCTTGTCGTAACGCGCAACGCGCTCCCCGTCAGGCCCGTAGACGAGGCACGCGCTTCGGACGCGATCGGGATCGCCCGATGCCACCGGAACCGTGCCGCCGACGAGCCAGATGCGATGCGCCTTCGCGAGCCGCGACAGAAACGCCTGCTGCGGACCGTCCCCATCGGCCTCGCGAACGTCCAACTTGTCGGTCGCCCGCGCGCCGAAGATGCCGAAGTACTCGGGCAGCACGACGAGGCGCGCGCCCTCGGCCGCGGCCTTGCCGATCAGCGGTTCCGCCTGCGCGAGATTCGTCGCGACATCGCCGCCGGACACCGTTTGCACGGCGGCGACCCGAAAGGTCTCGGCAGCCGCCATCAGCGGATGACCGGCGCCGTGGGCGGCTCGGAGGTACGCGGCGCAGCGACGGTCGTCGGGGCAGCCCCACGCGTGACGATCGGATCGGACCAGCTGCCGGTCACTGTGTATTCGTAGCTGAACATTTTCTCGATCGGGTCCTTGAGCATCGTCTGCGCAAGCCACGACCCGGCGCCGATCGCCGCACCGATAAGCGGATTGGCGATGAACAGCAGCGCCGCCCCGGCCGACACGCTGGAGGACAGCGACGGCTGGACCTTGACCGCAAGGCGCTGCGTCTCCTTGGCGAGGTCGGCTTCGCCGGCGAGATCGACCTTCGCGGCCGGACCAACGATTTTCAGATTGTCCGTGGTCATCACGCCGTTCGCGATGCGCACGTTGCCGTTGATTTCATCGAACGTGAAGCCTTCGCTGAACACATCGCGGAAGTCGAGCGTGATGCGCCGCGGCAGCGCCTGCAGCGACAGCACGCCGATCAGTTTGCCGGCGGCCCCGGGCTCGATCTTCGTGAATCGCCCGGGACCGACGCCGACGTGAAACGCGCCGGACAGCGACGGGAAGTCGAACTCGTGCGGCGCGCCCGCCCAGGCGAGCTGTCCGTCGATCTTCGTCGGCGCGCCCACCAGCGCGTCCGGATAGCCGAACGTCGCGAGAAAGCCGCCCGCATCCGTCGCATCGAGGATGATGTCGAGCTTGGTCTGCTGTTGGCGACCCAGCACGCGCCATGCGCCCTCGGCCTCGAGCCGGCCGTTTGCATTGGCGAGCACCAGCCGGTCGATCTTCCATTCGGTGCCGCGCGGCCGCGCGAGGACCTCGAGCTTTCCGAGTTCGCGCTCCTTCGACATAAACGCCTCCGCCGTGATGTCGATCTCGGGCCACGGGTTGTCAACGGCCACATCCGACATCGACTCGCTCGCCGTTTCGGCGGCGTCGGTACCGCGCCACGACGCGAGTTGTGCCCGACCCGGGATGGCGAGCCGGGAAAAGCGCCCGACGAGGCGGCCGTTCGGCAGGCCGGGCTCCGCAGCCAACCAGTCGGCGGTGCCGGCGACCTCGCGACCGGCGAGCTCCAGGTTCCAGCGACCCTCGACCCGGCGCATGGCCACCTTGAGGTCGTTGAATCGCACGCCGAGCGCCTCGAACTGCCCGACCTCGAGATCGGCACCGCCGATTTCCACCGCCGATTCCTTGCGCTCCGACGCAGCGGCGCTTTCGCGCCGGAGCAGCGTAATCCAGTCGTCGGCATTGAGTGCCGGCAGGTCCCCGCGCAGCCACAATCCGGGACGATCGGCACGATCGGCGTCGGAGCGCAACATCGCCTTGCCGAGCGAAATGAGCGCGCGGTCGACGGTTGCGCCTTTGCCGCCGGGCTTGCGCGAAGCCGTAAGCTGCGCCACGCGACCGTAGGACGCCATGACGAAATCCGAGCCCGCCTGCACGGGGTCGTCGCGCCGTTCGATCTTGAGCGGTATCGTTTCCGCTGCCCCCTTGCCGAGCGGTGCCGGCAGGTCGACCGCCACACCTTTCATCGAGCTCTGCACCACCCAAGACGATGCGCCAGGCCGCAGACTGAGGGCCATCGTCCAGTCCGTGGTCCCCGAAAACCGGTCGAGATAGGGGCTCACCATTTCGCGGCGCAATGCGGCCAACGTAAGATTGCCGCTTCCCGAAATCTGCGTGCGGCCGTCGGCCGTCGCGACGGCGAGCTTCGCTGGCCCACCGAGGGTTTCCAACGTGATGTCGCGCGCGCGGACGTCGTGCTCGCTGAACGCAAGCTTCCCATTGACCTTGGACAGCGGCGGATAGCCTGCGATGTGCAGTTGGGTGTCGGTCACCGTGACCTCGCCGTTCACCTTGCTATCGTCGAGCCGGCGAAGCGGCAAGCCCAGCTTGAGGGTGAGGTGTCCATTGCCAGCAGCCTCCGCTTCCACTCCCTGCAGCCCGATCCATCGGGCAACGGGACTATCGTGCAGGTATTGCAGAAAGCCGGCGGCAGGTCCCGACGCCTCGCCGTCGATCGAGAGTAATGGCTGATCGGCGATCATGTCGGCGATCTCCGCGCGGGTCTTGAGGATGCCGACGCCGAGGACGCGCCCGCGCGTTGCGTCGATCCTCATCCGCGTTCCTTCGAATCGCAGGTCGGCGTCGATCGAATCGATGGCAGGCCAGCCTTCCGCATACGCGAGCGTCACGCCCTTCGCCTTCGCGGTGACGACGAACTGGCCGCCTTTCCCGTTGGCGAACGGAAACTGCGCGAGGTTGCCGGCGATCTTCAATCGAGCATCGGCCGCCACGCCGACCGTCAGCGCCGTACGCAACCAATGCCGCGTGTCGTCGTCGATGACGCGCGGCAGGTACGTGTGGACATGCCGCGCCTCGATGCGCGACGCCTGCGCCGTGAGGTCGATCTCCCCCGGACCCTGCGCGCTCGTGCGATACGTCCCCGCTGCGCTGCCGCTCGCATCCGCGTTGGCGAAGTCGAACTGCTCGATACGCACGGCGGTCTTGCCGTCGCGCCGGTCCCATTTGACGACACTTTGAAGCTGGTCGAACGCGATCGGCGCCTCGAATACGCGTGGCAGCGCGAGGACGGCACCGTTTCCGGTGAACCGGACCTCGCCGCGGTCGTTAGCGATATTGAATCGGCCGGAGAGGCCGGTCACGCCCGGCAGCGCGTCCTGCGCCGTCATGCCGAGGTTCGTAAACTCCGCCGTCGCCGAATAGGACGTCGGCGCCTCGGCGGTGCCTTCCCATCGCATCCGACCCTGATTCAGCGTACCGCGCGGCGCAAAACGCGCGAGGTCCGCGCGGACGCGATCGGCGAGCGGAAGATTGGCGCCCAGCGCAACGAGCGGCGCGAGCTGCAGCTGGTCGAACTCGAACTGGCCGGAGGGCCGCGGACCATCGCGCAACGTCAGCTTGAAGTTCGTCGGATCTAGGCGCTCGCCTTTTGTCGACGTGAACGCGAGCCCCTGCGCGAAGAACTCCTGCTCGACAGACGAGCGACGCCACCCGGCGCGTCCCGAAACGTGCGCGAGTTCGAGCTCGGGTAGCCCTTGCGCGAGCTTCGTCCTGAAGTCGGCGAGCTCGAGGTCGGCGACGACCTCGCGCGCCTCGCCGTTTGCGAACTCGAACCAGACGCGCAACGCACCTTTTCCGGTCGAGATCTGCTCGGGCAGCGGCAGCCATTCGCGCCACGCGGCGACATCGGCGTAGTCGAGGCGCACGAACATCCGTCCCTCGGCGCGCTGCCAATCCTTCAGCGATACGCCTTTGAGGTCGCCGCGCAAATCGAGGGGCGCCGCCAGTTCGGCCGGCGGCGTACCCTTCAGTCCGAAACGATGACGACCAAACCGGTTTTCCATTCGGAACTGGACGCGGTCGAGGACGAGCTGCGGTGCGTTGCGCAGATCGTCGTCCCACGTGATCAGCGCGTCGCGAATCACGATGTCGTGCTGGCGCAGGATCCAGTCGGTCAGCGACGATTCGTCCGGCACCAGCGTCGGATCGATCTCGATCCCGGCGACCTGCAGGTGGCCGGCGCGGTTGCGTCGAATCGCGAGCCTCGGCCGCTCGATGACGAGTTCCTTGAGACGCAGTTCCAGAAAGGGCAACGAGGTCCACGAAACGATGAGTCCGATCTCCGGAAGATCGACGAGCGGCAAAGCGCCCGAACCGCTGCTCTCCAGCACGCGAAAACCCTCGATGACGAGCTTCGGGTTCCATCCGTCCCAGCCGGTGGAAAGCGTCGCGATCTCGACCGGGTGCCCAAGCTGGCGCGCCAACGCCGAGGCGACCGTATCCCGATAGGACTCGACATGCGGAAAGACGACGAAGCGGACGATGAGAAGCGCCAGCGCGAACGCCGCGAACCCGACGACGACGGCGGTTCGGAGAATGCGGGCCAGCGCGATGCAGAACGCGCCGGGAGCGCGGAGAGAGGCGCGCACGGAGGGCATAATGGAGCAGCGGCTGCCGCATTGTAGCGGAACCGCGCCGTCCCCGATGCCGAAATTCCAGGACCTGTCCTCCGCCCTCGCCTACAGCCGGTACGCGACCAACGCGCTCGACGTTCGACCGGAGGAGCGCGCGGAACTCGACGCGACGCTCGAAGCGCCCTTCGCCTGGGAAGGCGCGAGCGCGGCGATCGACGCCTGCGTTGCCGCCGGCGAACCCTCGGCGCTCGCCGCGGCGCTGCGTGTCCTGCGGCGCCGAGTGTTCGTCCAGACGATGGCCCGCGATCTGACGGGGCGCGCGGACCTCGCGGAAGTCTGCGCGAACATGACCATGCTCGCCGAGACGGCGCTTCGCTCGGCCGTCCGCCTGCACCATCGGATATTGGCAGGAAAGCATGGCGAGCCCCGCGGCGAAGACGCGCACGCGCAGCAGCTCGTCATCCTCGGCATGGGGAAGCTCGGCGGGGGCGAACTCAACGTCTCGTCGGATGTGGACCTCGTCTTCGTCTACCCGGACGACGGCGAGACCGACGGCTCGCCCGTACTCGCGAATCGGGACTTCTTCGAGCGACTCGGCCGGCGCGTGATCGCCGCGCTGAACGACGTCACGCCGGAAGGCTACGTGTTCCGCGTCGACATGCGGCTGCGCCCGTACGGCGAAAGCGGTCCCCTCGCCGTTGCGTATTCGGCGCTCGAGCGCTACCTGGTCACGCAGGGCCGCGCGTGGGAACGCTATGCGTGGCTCAAGGCGCGTGCGCTGACCGGCGAGCGACATGACGAGCTCGATGCGCTCGTCGTGCCATTTGTTTTTCGCAAGTATCTCGACTTCGACGCCTACGATGGGCTGCGCGACATTCATCGCCAGATCGGCGACCAGGGCAGGCGCAACGACTACGGGCCGAACATCAAGCTCGGGCCGGGAGGCATCCGTGAGGTCGAATTCGTCGTGCAGGCGCTCCAGATCGTGCGCGGCGGGCGCGAACCGGGCCTTCGCGTTCGCGGAACAGTGCGCGCGCTGGCTGCGATCGCCGAGCGCGGACTCCTCCCGAACGCCGGGACGGCGGCGTTGCGCGATGCCTACGTCTTCCTGCGCAATGTAGAGCATCGTCTGCAGTACCGGGACGACCAGCAGACGCAGACGCTGCCGCCCGCCGGCATCGATCGCGACGCGCTTGCCGACGCGATGGGCTTCGCAACCGTCGAAGCATTCGACGAGGCGCTTGCCGCCCACCGCGCCGCAGTCGGCGAGCAATTCGCCAGCCTCTTCGGCGAACGCAAGGCGGCGATCGGCGACGCCAGCGCGTCGCCCGCCGGATTCGGGACTTCCGTCGGGGCCATGCCCGACGTGGCGCGGCTTGCCGCGGTCTGGCGGGGCGACGTCGCGCCGGAGACCGCGAGCGCCACCCTCGAGGCGGCGGGCTTCGCCGATCCCGCCGGGCTGCTCGCGAGCCTCCTGCGCGTCCGCGAAGGTGCCCGCTACGTGCAGTTGCCCGCGACGTCGCGCCAACGCGTCGATGCGCTGGTGCCTCAGCTCCTGCATGTCGCGTCCGCGCCGCGCGACTCCGGCGCCGATGCACAGACCGTATTCCAGCGCCTGTTCGGACTGCTTGAGACGGTCAGCCGGCGCAGCGCCTACCTTGCGCTCCTCGTCGAGCATCCGCCGATGCTGCCCCGGCTCGCGCAATTGATGGGAGCCTCGCAATGGGCCGCCGACTATCTGACGCGCCAGCCAATCCTGCTCGACGAGCTGCTCGACGCGCGCGCGCTCCTCGCGCAACCCGATTGGGCCGCGTGGCGCACGGAACTCGCGCGGCTCCTCGCCGAGCACGCGGGCGATGCGGAACGGCAAATGGATGTGTTGCGCCATTTCCGTCACGCCCAGACGTTTCGCCTGCTCGCCCAGGACCTCGCGGGAACGCTTTCTGTCGAGCGCGTCGCCGACCACCTGTCCGCACTCGCCGACATCATCCTCGCCGCGACGCTCAAGGAAGTCTGGGCCGCCACCGAAGGCCGCGCCGCCGCGCCGCCGAAGTTCACGATCACCGGATTCGGAAAGCTGGGTGGCAAGGAGCTGGGCTACGCCTCCGATCTCGATCTCGTGTTCATCTACGACGACGCGGCCGACGAGTCGGCGCAGGACCGGTACACGCGCCTCGCGCGCCGGCTGATGACGTGGCTGACGTCGATGACGCCCGCCGGCCAGCTGTACGACGTCGATCTGCGGCTTCGGCCCGACGGGGCGAAGGGCCTGATGTCGTCGTCGCTCGCGGGCTTTCGGCGTTACCAGCGCGAAAACGCGTGGACCTGGGAGCACCAGGCGCTCACGCGGGCGCGATTCGTCGCCGGCGACGCGGCAATCGGCGCGGCATTCGACGAAGACCGAAAGGCGATCCTGTGCGAGTCGCGCGATCCCGCCGCGCTTCGCGACGACGTGATCGACATGCGGCGGCGGATGCTGGCCGGCCACTCGAATCCGACCGAGCGCTTCGACGTCAAGCACGATCCCGGCGGAATGGTCGACGTCGAGTTCTCGGTGCAGTACCTGGTGCTCGCCCACGCGCACGGTTACGAGACGCTCACGCGCAATCTCGGCAACATCGCGCTGCTCGGGATCGCCGCCGATCTCGCCCTCGTCCCGCCATCGATCGCGTCGGCCGCGGCCGACGCGTATCGGGACTTCCGCCGGCTGCAGCACCAGGTTCGCCTGACCGGCGCACTGCACGCGCGCGTGGACAGTGAAGGGCAAGCCGATCGCCGCGCCGCCGTGACGGCGCTCTGGATCCACGTGTTCGGCGCGCCATGGCGCTGACGGGGTAGCGCCGCCGGCCAATTCGTCGCCTTTTCGCCGGTCGCGACGGCACCTTCGAAGGCATGCCGAGGCCCGCGCGCCACGGCTGCGGCCGCGGAATCGGCTAAAATCGACGTTTTAACGAGGGAATGCCATGTCGATGGCCGACCGCGACGGATGGATCTGGTACGACGGCAAGATGGTGC
>JBDTRG010000063.1:0-2941 GCA_039931775.1 Betaproteobacteria bacterium
GCGTGCGTGTGGATCGCTTCCTCGAACGCCTGGCGCAGCAGGTATTGCCGGCACTCCGGCGCCGAGATGTGGCGGTACGTGCCGAGCACGATGTTGTTGGCGGCGAGCGAATCGGCGGTGACGAAGAAGCCGAGGTTGCGCTTGACGATCAGGCGCTCGTCGTCGGTCAGGCCGTTCGGGTTCTTCCACAGCTCGATGTCGCGCTGCATGTTCACTTCCTGCGGCATCCAGTGGTTGGCGCAGGCGGAGAGGTACTTGTCCCAGGCCCAGCGATACTTGAACGGGACGAGCTGGTTGACGTCGGACGAGCCGTTGATGACGCGCTTGTCCTCCATGCGCACGCGGACGAAGCCGTTTTCCATCGCCTGGCGCTCAACGTCGAGGTCGTGGACGGGCTCGCGCGACAGGATGCCGCTGGCGATGTTGCCGACGGCCTGCGCGCGTATCGTCTCCGGCGTCGCCGGCGCGAGGCGCGGCTTCGCTGCGGGTGCGATGTCGTCGTCGAAGCTCAACATTTTCTAGTCTCCTGGATTGCATCGACCCGCGGTCAATGCATCGCGCTCAGTTTGTCGTACAGATAGTCGGGGGCGAAATCCACGCCGTGATGCCAGGCGATCGTCGCGAGCCCGTAGTCGAGGTAAAAGTCGGCGAAGCGGCCGCGATCGCGCAACACGTCGAAGTTTTCGCCGTAGAGATCATCCGCGAGATCGACCACGCCTTTTCGTCCATCGTTGAATTCCAGCCAAACCTTGTAGTCCCCGAGATACCGCGCTTCCGTCACGTGACGCTGTACATGCTCGTATCGGGCCAACTCGACCTCCGTGGGCAGGTGGACGAACGCTCCGCGGTGCTGCCGTTCGCGCCGAGGCGCGGCGGCTTCCCGCGGCATGTCGCGATGCGGACCGGTTGCCCGGCCCGCGCCGCCATGCTCCCTATTTGCTTCGCGCCAGCAGCGGGCCGAAAAAGTACGCCTGTTGCGGCACGGGCACTCCGGCGCGCTGCCGGGAATCCACGTCGACATCGCGTCCGTCACGTTCCGACGGAGCGCTTGCTGCCGGCCAGCGCCAGTGGCGCCTGCCGGCCTTGTCGGTGTAGATCTCCCACCGGTCGGTTTTTGCGTTCATCGCTTGCCCTCCTGTCCGGGTTTGCGGGGTTGGCTACCAGTCGCGCGCGTCCCGTCTGTTGCTGCCTGCGGGTACGTCACGCACGTCGCACTGCTATCGGTTCAACTACTGACACGCCTCACATGTCGGATCTTCGATGCTGCAGAATTTGGGTTCGGTTTCGGTGGCCTTCGATGCGGGTGCGCTCCGGCTGCTGCTGCCGGCACTGCCCGCCGCACCCAACTGCGCGCCCGAGCTCGATACCGCATTGAGCTCGCCGCCTTCGCCGGTCGATTTCTCGGCCTGCGTGGCCGCGAGCGTACGCAGGTAGTACGTGGTCTTGAGGCCACGCAACCACGCGAGCTTGTAGGTCTCATCGAGCTTCTTGCCCGACGCGCCGGCCATGTAGATGTTCAGGCTCTGCGCCTGGTCGATCCACTTCTGGCGCCGCGCGCCGGCCTCGACGATCCACTTGGCGTCGATCTCGAACGCAGTCGCGTACAGGTTGCGCAACGCCGCGGGCACGCGGTCGATCGTCGCCAGCGACCCGTCGAAGTACTTGAGGTCGGCAACCATCACTTCGTCCCATAGATTGAGCTTCTTCAGCTCGGCGACGAGGTGCTCGTTGACCACCGTGAACTCGCCGGAGAGGTTCGACTTCACGTAGATGTTCTGGTACTCGGGCTCGATCGAGGCGGCCACGCCGATGATATTGGAGATCGTGGCGGTGGGCGCGATGGCCACACAATTCGAGTTGCGCATGCCGTGGATCTTGATGCGCGAGCGCAGCGCATCCCAGTCCATCGACGCGGACTCGTCGATGTCGACGTAGCCGCCGCGCTCGTCGCGCAGCAGCTTGAGCGTGTCCTGCGGAAGGATGCCGCGTTCCCACAGGCTGCCCTTGTACGTCGAATACTGGCCGCGCTCGGCGGCGAGTTCGGTCGACGCCCAGTACGCGTAGTAGCAGACGGCTTCCATCGTCGTGTCGGCGATCTTCATCGCGGCATCCGACGCGTACGGCGTGTGGGTCAGGTGCAGGCAATCCTGGAAGCCCATGATGCCCAGGCCCACCGGACGGTGCTTCAGATTTGAGTTGCGCGCCTTAGGGACGGCGTAATAGTTGATGTCGATGACGTTGTCGAGCATCCGCATCGCGGTGCGGATCGTCTGCTGCAGCTTGGCGTGATCCAACTCCCACGTCGCCTCGGCGGCTTTGCCGGTTTTCTTCATGTGCGCGAGCAGGTTCACCGAGCCCAGGTTGCACACGGCGATCTCGGTGGCGCTGGTGTTGAGCGTGATCTCGGTGCAGAGGTTGGAACTGTGCACGGCGCCAACGTGCTGCTGCGGCGAGCGCACGTTGCAGGCATCCTTGAACGTGATCCACGGATGGCCGGTCTCGAACAGCATCGACAGCATCTTGCGCCAGAGCTGCAGCGCCGGAATCCGCTTGAAGAGCTTCAGCTCGCCGCGCGAGGTCATGTTCTCGTAGCGCGTGTAGGCTTCCTCGAAGCTGCGGCCCCACTTGTCGTGCAGGTCGGGCACGTCGGACGGCGAGAAGAGCGTCCAGTCGCCGCCTTCGATCACCCGCTTCATGAAGAGGTCGGGGATCCAGTTCGCCGTGTTCATGTCGTGCGTGCGGCGGCGATCGTCGCCGGTGTTCTTGCGCAGCTCGAGGAACTCCTCGATGTCGAGGTGCCACGTCTCGAGGTACGTGCACACCGCGCCCTTGCGCTTGCCGCCCTGGTTCACCGCGACGGCGGTGTCATTGACGACCTTGAGGAACGGCACCACACCCTGCGACTTGCCGTTGGTGCCCTTGATGTGCGAGCCCATCGCGC
>JBDTRG010000064.1:0-3658 GCA_039931775.1 Betaproteobacteria bacterium
AGCGGATTCTTGTCCATCGGCTTGCCCGCCTTGTCGCTGATGAACGGGCTCACGCGCTGCAGATGGTCGAAATTGAAGTAGATGACGCGATGCGAGATCTTCGACGTCACCGTGAACTTCGGATCGCCCTTGATGCGGGCGATGTCGGCGGTGGGCGGCTGCTCGATCGCGTCGACGTCGCCGGACAGAAGCGCCGCGACGCGCGCCGGCTCGTTCTTGATGATCTTGAACGTGACCTTCTCCCAGGGCGATTTCTCGCCCCAGTAGTTGTCGTTGCGCACGAGGTCGATGCGGTCGCCGGAGGTGTATTTGACGAGTTTGTAGCGGCCGCTGCCGATCGCCGCCTTGCCGGTGTTGAAATCGTCGGTCGATGCGCCGGTCGCCACCTTCTTCGACACGATGTAGATCGTCGACAGGTCGTTCGGGGCGAGCGGATACGGCGCCGCGTACTTGAAACGGATCGTGTACGGATCGACGATCTCCTTGGCGACGATCGCCTTCGTGTACGCGGAAAACGGACCCGGGCTGTTCGGCACGTTCGGCACCCGATCGATCGAGAATACGACGTCCTCGGCCGTCAGTTCACTGCCATCGATGAACTTGACGCCCTTGCGCAGCTTGAATTCCCAGGTCTTGTCGTCGATCGCCTTCCAGGACGTCGCGAGCCCGGGGATCATCTTCGAATCGGCGTCCATCTGAACGAGCTTGTCGAAAAGGTGCTCGGCGATGTTGTTGTTCGGAAACAGGTTGAAGAAGTGCGGATCGATCGACGTGACGTCGGCCGCGACCGCGATCTTCAGTTCCTGCGCGCACGCCGAATCCGCCGTGAAGGCGAACGCGGCTGCGACGACGGCGACGGCGAACCCGCGGCGAGAGAGGGAAATGCGCATCGGAAGTGCCTCGGTTGAGGAAAAGTCTCGGAAAATCGACGGTTGCGTGGCCAAATCGACCGGACAACCGGAACGGACGGGCAATCTAGCCCGAAATGCCTTTGAGCGTCAAAGCGGGCTCCCGCGCGGCGCAGGACTACCTTTCGATTCCGGCAGGTCTCGCGCCGCCGTCCTTCAGACCACCTTGACGCGGATATCCGGAAGCCCGTCGATATGCCCGTCCATGATGTCGCCCTTGACCACCGGGCCGACGTTTTCCGGCGTTCCGGAGTAGATGATGTCGCCAGGCGCGAGCTCGAAGGCCTCGGAGAGCTTGCTGATCTGCTCCGCGACCGACCAGATCATCTGGTTGAGGTTCGCGTTCTGCTTGACCTGCCCGTTGACCTTCAGCCAGATCGCCCCCTGCCCGAACGGGCCGGTCTTTGCGGCCGGCTGCAGCGGACCGAGCACGGCCGAACGATCGAAGCTCTTGCCGATCTCCCAGGGCTTCTTCTCGTCGCCCATCGCTCGCTGCAGATCGCGGCGCGTCATGTCGAGCCCGGCCGTATAGCCGAACACGAGTTCCAGGGCGCGGTCGATTGGCACGCTGCGCCCACCCTTCCCCAGCGCGGCAACGAGCTCGATCTCGTAGTGGTAATTCTTTGTCAGCGTCGGATACGGATGGTCGATGGTTTCGCCGGGCGGCGCGATCTGGATCGCGTCGGTCGGCTTCTGGAAGAAGAACGGCGGCTCGCGCGTCGGGTCCGAACCCATCTCGCGGGCGTGAGCCGCATAGTTGCGACCGATGCAGTAGATCCGTCGCACCGGGAACACCTGATCGCTGCCGGCGATCGGTATGAACGTCGGCGCCACCACGAACGGCGTCCGGGCGACGCCCTGTGCGCCGGCCGGCATTGCGCCCGCTGCGGCGCTTCCCGCGACCATGACTGCGGCGGTCTTCAGGACATCGCGGCGCTTGATCGACTTCATCGCCCTCCCCCTTCCCGATAGTTGTGCGTCGTGCAGCCGATGGAAGTGATAGGTATGGCCGCGCAGGCGTCGAGGCTCAGCCCCTGCGATTCGCCCACCATGCGCCGAGCTCGCCGACGATGCCGCGCCGAAACGCGAGCACGCAGACCACAAAAATGCCGCCGGTGATGACCGTCACCCATTGCCCGAAGACCGCGAGGTAGTTCTCGAGGCCGATGATCGCGAACGCGCCGACCACAGGTCCGAAGATCGTTCCCATCCCGCCCAGCAGCGTCATCAGCACGACCTCGCCCGACATCGTCCAGTGTACGTCGGTGAGCGAAGCGAGCTGGAACACGATGGCTTTCGTCGCCCCAGCGAGGCCGGCCAGCGTCGCCGACAGCACGAACGCCAGCAGCTTGTACCGCTCGGCGTCGTAGCCGAGCGAAATCGCGCGCGGCTCGTTCTCGCGAATCGCCTTCAGCACATTGCCGAATGGGGAATGCACGACCCGGTAGATCAGCAGAAACGCGGCCAGGAAGATTGCCAGCACGACGTAATAAATCGTCAGCTGATTGGAGAGGTCGAGGACGCCGAACATCTTGCCGCGCGGTACGGCCTGGATGCCGTCCTCGCCGTGCGTGAAAGGCGTCTGAAGGCAGAAGAAATAGATCATCTGCGCGAGCGCCAGCGTGATCATCGCGAAGTAGATGCCTTGACGGCGTATCGCGAGGGCGCCCGCGACGACGCCGAGCAGCGCGGCCGCCGCGGTGCCGGCGAGGATCGCGACCTCCGGCGGCGCGCCCCACTCCTTGGCCGCATGCGCGGAGACATAACCGGCGGTGCCGAGAAACATCGCGTGACCGAACGAAAGCAGGCCGCCGAAGCCGATCAGCAGATTGAACGCGCACGCGAACAGCGCGAAGCACAACGCCTTCATCAGGAACACCGGGTAGATGCCGACGTGGGGGGCCACTGCCAGGGCGACGGCCATCACCGAAGTCGCGACCAACATCGTCCGCCGATCGCGCGCGCCGGCGTCGCCGTTGCCAGGGTCTGCGCCGGCCATGGCCCTAGTGCTCCTTTCCGAAGAGCCCGGCGGGCTTGATCAGCAGCACAATGACCATGACCACGAAGATCACCGTGTTCGACGCCTCCGGATAGAACACCTTGGTCAGCCCTTCGACGACACCGAGCCCGAACCCGGTGACGATCGCGCCGAGGATCGACCCCATCCCGCCGATCACGACGACGGCGAACACGACGATGATCATGTTCGCGCCCATCTGCGGATTGACCTGGTAGATCGGCGCGGCCATCACGCCGGCGAATGCCGCGAGGCCGACGCCGAAGCCGTAGGTCAGCGTGATCATCCGCGGCACGTTGACGCCGAACGCCTGCACGAGCGTCCGGTTCTCCGTGGCGGCGCGCAGGTAGGATCCGAGCTTCGTCCTCTCGATCAGGTACCAGGTCGCGCCGCAGACCGCCAACGACGCGATGATCACCCATGCGCGGTACTTGGGCAGGAACATGAACCCGAGATTGATGCCGCCGTTCAATTCCTCGGGAATACGGTACGGCAGTCCGGACGAGCCGTAATAGTTGGTGAAGACCCCCTGGATCATCAGCGCTAGGCCGAACGTCAGCAGCAGTCCGTACAGGTGATCGAGCTTGTACAGCCGCGAGAGCATGGTCCGCTCGATGATCACCCCGGTCGCGCCGACGGCGATCGGCGCGAGCAGCAGCGACCACCAGTAGCCGACGCCGGCGTACTGCAGCAGGAAGTACGAGCAGAACGCGCCCATCATGTACTGGGCGCC
>JBDTRG010000065.1:0-75690 GCA_039931775.1 Betaproteobacteria bacterium
CTGGTGCGCTTCGACAGCGGATACGTGTAGCTGACTTCCCACTGGTTCGACGACGAGTTGTCGCCCTTTGCGAGGCCCGCGACACGGGCGCCGTTGACGACGCTGCCGCCGCCGTTGCCGCCAAACGACCAGTCGAAGTAGAACTGGCCAGGACCCGCGTCGATCGTGAGGTCGACGCCGTACATGTTACGCGTCAGGCTCGACGTGCCCAATGGGCCCTTCGCCGTCTGGCAGGAAGCTAGGCCGGCAGCGATGGAGGCGGACGTGGGGGGGCTGACGGTGGCGACGTTCGCGCAATCGTAGTCGAGCCGCTCATAGACAGCGCCGACCCGTACCTTCGGGAACTGGTATGCGCCCGCGAACGAATACGCGAGGTCATTGAGGCCGAGCTGGCGGACCGAGTTGTTGTACTGAAACGCCGCGCCGAAGTAGATCGGGCCGTTCATGTAGAACACGGCGCCGCTCGACACGGACGAAGTGCTCTTGAACGTGCCTTCCTGACCGGCCGCACCGCCGCCAATCGAGTACGACCACTGCGTTTGCCAACCAGACCAGATCGGCGAATCCCAACGGACCGAGTTGCCGATACGGCTGTCGAAGCCGCCGGCCGCCTTGGACGCGAAACCTTGCGCCCAGATTGACGACGTCGCCATGATGCCGGTTTCCAGCGTCGGGTTGGAACCCCAGATGTAGCCATGGATGTTGTCGTAGGGCAGATGGTAGAAGCCCACCTTCATCGTGCCCCAGCCGCCTTGCAGTCCGACGAACGTGTCGCGACCGGCCAGCGAGCCGCCGCTGTTGTCGGCCGTCAACGAATTCTCGACCTGGAAGATCGCATTCAGACCGCCGCCAAGGGACTCGGTGCCGCGCAGGCCGAAGCGCGACGAATTGGAGCTCACGCGATACTGCGTGGGATTCGACCCGTTGGCCTGCTGGCCTTTGACAAATTCCAAATCCAAATTCAGGCGACCGTACAGCGTGACGTTCGCGGTCTGCGCTTGTGCCAGCGGGGCAGCCAGCAGGCCCGCAATGGCGACAGCGACGAGTTTCTTGTTCATGGAGTCTCTCCTCTAGCGGATAAAATTGGCAAGAAAACCGTCTTTCGGGCTTGCCGTCGGAACCTTCTCAGCGATGGCGAGAAGTTGGAGTAATTGTGCCAAACCGGGCGACCGCGAGGCAAGGTAAAGTCCCGAAGGGGGAAGACCTAGTGACGCGCTGTTGCTAAAACGCGACAGGCATCGCCCTTCCGCCCTCGGAGTCGCCGCGAAGCCCGAGGTCGCGTGAGACTTGAAAAAGGGCCGCTAAACTCATGATCAGCCTTGGAAAACTTTGTTTTGTCCGGCAAAGCGTTCATCGCTTGCCCGACAGGTCGGATTTTGACGGGTTTTCCGATTCGCAAGGAAGGCCTTCAACGCCATTTTGCACGCCTGCACAGGCAAAGGGCAGCGCGGCGATCCTGACGCGTCGATGAGCTCGTTGCCCTATTCGCCGTGGGCGGCGATTTCGATCGCGGCGGCCCTGTCGGCCCTGGCGCTCGGCGTACTCGAGTCGCTGCGCGACCGCCTGCCGCAGGACCACCCGGTCGAGCGCTCGTTGCACGTTCGACCGATGCTGCGGGTCGGCGGAATCGCGATCTGGGCCGGATTTCTTCCCGTCGCGCTGGTGACGCCGGTTCCGATGGCCGGCGGGCTCGCCTGGCTCGGCGCGTGGGGAGCGGTGGTGGCCGTTTCGCTCGCCGACGATTGGAGCGGCGTGCGACCGGCCATCCGCCTCGGCATTCAATCGGTGGCGGCGGTTGCGATCGCGGCGGTCATGGGGAGCGGCGACGGCGCTCAGGCATTCGCGATGAATAACGCGTGCTTCGTCGCGATCGCGGCTTTCGCGTTCGTGTGGGCGGCCAACCTGTACAACTTCATGGATGGCAGCGACGGCGTGGCGGCGTGGATGGCGTTGTGCGGATTTGCCGCCTATGGTGCCGCGGCGCTGGTGGCCGGGGAGCGCGCCGACCTCTACTTCGCGCTCTCTGCGGCGACGCTGCCTTTCCTCCTCGTCAATATTCCGCCGGCGCGCGCGTTCATGGGCGACGGCGGTTCCGTTCCGCTCGGGTTTCTCGCGGCGGTTTTCGGTCTCGCGGGCATCCGCGCCGAAACGTGGCCCGCATGGTTTCCGCTGCTCGTCTTCCTTCCCTTCATCGCCGATACGCTGATGACGATGTTCCGGCGGATCGCGGCCGGCGAAGACCTTTTCCGGGCGCACAAGACGCATTATTATCAACGGCTGCATCGGTTGGGTGCCGGGCACGCGGGCACGCTCCTGTTCTACGGTGTCCTCGTCGTCGGCACCTGCACTTGCGCGGTGTTCGCGCTGGCGGCGGAACCCGCCGTGGGCTGGCGGATGCTTGGCGCGTGGACCGCGGCAATCGGCGTACTGTTCGCCGGCATTGATTATCATTGGCGCAAAGGCTCCGCAGGGCAGCGATGACAAAACCCCAAAATTTCCGGGCCTGGCTCGCGTTCTGCCACGACCTTGCCGCGACCGCGCTCGCCTGGGCCGCGATGTACCTCGTCCGCTTCAATCTCGATTTCAAGGAGCCCTACCTCGCCGACATGGTCGTGACGCTCGCCTGGATCCTTCCGTTGCAGGGCGCGATCTTCCTGGCGTTCGGGCTCTATCGCGGGCTGTGGCGTTTCGCGAGCGTCCTCGACCTGCAGCGGATCGTGCTGGCGGCGGGATTGGGCGCGCTCCTCATTCCGCTCGTGCTCGTGATGATGCAGCTGCATCTGGTGGTGCCGCGCAGCGTGCTGATCTTCTACCCGATCGTGCTGATCTTCCTGATGGCGGGCGACCGGTTCGCCTACCGGATCTGGAAGGAGCATCGGCTCTACAGTCCGCTCGCGGCGCTCGGCGAGCCCGTGCTCGTGATCGGCGCCGGCGAGGCCGGCGCCCGCCTCACGCGCGAATTCGCGCGAAGCCGGCAATGGCGCGTTGTCGGCCTCGTCGACGACGATCCGGCAAAACAGAGGCGATTGGTTCACAACGTCACGGTATTGGGGCCGATTTCCAGCCTGCCCGGCTGGGCCAAGAAGTACGGCGTCAGGCAGGTGATCATCGCGCTCCCGTCGGCGGCGCATGGGGTTCGCCGGCGCGTCGCGGAAATCTGCGCGGACGCCGGAATCGAGGTGTTGACGGTTCCCTCCTACGAGGACCTGATCAGCGGCCGTTCGCCGCTGACGACCATTCGCACCATTGAGCTCGATGACCTGCTCGGCCGCGATCCGGTGGTACTCGACAACGCCGGTCTCGGCGAATGGCTCGGCAACCGCGTCGTCATGGTGACGGGCGCCGGGGGTTCGATCGGCGCCGAGCTGTGCAGGCACATTGCGCGATTCCGTCCGGCCAAGGTCGTCCTGTTCGACATCTCCGAGGCCGCGGTGTACGCGATCCAGACGGCGCTCGCCGATGCGTTTCCGCAGTTGCCGCTGGCAACTGTCGTCGGCGACGTCAAGCACGGGGCACTCGTCGACGAGGTGCTGGCGCGCGAGCGCCCCGGCGTCATCTTCCATGCCGGCGCGTACAAGCACGTGCCGCTGATGGAAGAGACCAACGCGTGGGAAGCCGTGCGCAACAACGCTTACGGCACCTGGGTGCTCGCGATGGCCGCGATCTCGGCCAAGGTCGAGAAATTCGTGCTGGTCTCCTCCGACAAGGCCGTCAATCCGACCAATGTGATGGGCGCGACGAAGCGCCTCGCCGAGATCGTCTGCCGGAGCCTCTCGGGCCGCGGCACGCAATTCGTGCTCGTGCGTTTCGGCAACGTGTTCGGCAGCGCCGGCAGCGTGATCCCGCGCTTCCGCGAGCAGATCGCGCGCGGCGGTCCGGTCACGGTGACGCACCCCGATATAACGCGCTATTTCATGTCGCTGTCCGAGGCGACGCAACTGCTGCTGCAGGCGGCGTTGCAGGGCAAGGGCGGCGAGATCCTCGTGCTCGACATGGGCGAGCCGGTGCGCATCGTCGACCTCGCGCACGACATGATCCGCCTTTCCGGCGCCGACCCCGATGGCATCGCGATCGTGTTCACGGGACTGCGTCCGGGCGAGAAACTGTTCGAGGAGCTGCTGACCGCGGAGGAGGCGACGCTTCCCACACCCCATCCGAAGCTGCGGATCGCGCTCGCGCGTGCGGCAAACGTCGACGCGGTCGGGCAGATGATCGCGTGGTGCGAGCGAGATCGTGCGTCCGACGACGCCGAGGTCCGTGCCAGGTTGAAGGCGTGGATTCCGGAATACATGCCACCGGCCGGCGCGCCGGTGCAGCCGATGCCCGTCGAGACCGCCGACACCGCGTCGGCACCGCTGCCGCTGCGGGCGCCGCGCCGGCGCTAGCCGCCGGGATCCGGTGGCCGCGTAAGGGTCGTCGGCCGCCGGCCGGCCGCGGCCAGCAGGTCGCGGTAAAGGAGGACGAGCTTCAACGTCGTCGCCGCCGGAGACAGCGGCAGCATCGCGCGGCGCGCATTGGCGGCGAAGCCAGCGCGAACCGAGGCGTCCTGCAGCGTGCCCATGCGCGCGGCGAGTGCCGCCGCGTCGCCCGGAGCGCAAACGAGGCCACCGTCGTGTTCCCGCACGAGCGCAGCCGCCCCGGACCTCGTGCTCGCGATGATCGCGAGTCCGCACGCCATCGCCTCCTGTGCGCTCACCGGCGACGGATCGTACGGCGACATGAGAACGAACGCGTCGGCGGCGCCGTAATACGGTCGCAGGTCGCTCTGCCGGCCGGCCAGCGTCACGCGGGAGGGGACGCCGAAGGCGCGCGCGCGATCGCGGTGGCGATCGAGGTTTCCGTCATCGCCGACGACGATGAGGTGCGTCGACGGCGAAAGTGTCGCCAGCGCGTCGATCGCCGTGCCGACGTCGCAATTCGCGGCATCGCCGGCCACCGTCAGGTAAACGGTCGCATCCGTGGCAACCTGGTGCCGGTCGAGCAGCTTCGCGCGGTCGGCGCGCAGTCCCGGGTGAAAGTGCGCGCTGTCGACAGGGTTGTAGATGACCGGCAGCTTCGACTCCGGCAGCGCGAAGCGCCCGCGAATCTCGTCCCTGACCATCGTCGAGTTGCAAATCACTGCGCGAAGCCAGGAGCTGCCGAACATCCGGTGCTCGATGTCTCTCAAATAACGCAGGCGCGGCGAGCACGCGACTTTGAGGCGTTCGATCGAGGACGCGTGAGTCAGGCGCACGTCCTGCCGAACGGCGTGGACGCCGGCGCCTGCGTGATAGATGTCGCAGCAGAGCATTGGCTCGTGCGCCTCGACGAGGCTCGGTTTCGAGCGGCGGACGAGGGTGCAGGCAGCGCGGGCGAATCCCCAGTCGCGCCACAAGGCGCCCGCAAAGAACGGATCGCACAGGGCCGGCTCGATGAGCTGGAGCCGGGTCTTGGGCCAGGTCCGCGTGTACAGCGACACCGCGACGTTGCGTTCGAGCAGCGCCTCGAGCGCGCGCTCGGTGACGCGCTCGACCGTGCCGTTGGGATGGTAGTCCTGCCGAACGATCGCGAGACGCATCGACGGTCACGATAGCAAAAATTGCCGGGTCCCGGCGCGCTATCCGCCTCGACGCACCGAAGTCCAGTCAGGGCTTACTTGCTCGCACGCGCCCGCAGCAAGGCCGTTTTCGGTCGGCGGAAATCGCGCGGTCGCGCTTCCGGTACAATCGATCGGGATCAGTCCGCCCCGCCCTGCACGCCCCAACTCCGCCATGCCGATCGACGCCGTCAACGCTGCCGTCAAGGCGCAGATCCTTGCCGAAGCGCTTCCCTACATCCAGCGATTCCACGACAAGACCATCATCATCAAGTACGGCGGCAATGCGATGATCGAGCCGGCGCTCAAAGCCGGATTCGCGCGAGACGTCGTCATGCTGAAACTGGTCGGCATGAATCCGGTCATCGTGCACGGCGGCGGCCCGCAGATCGGCGACCTGTTGAAAAAGATGGGGATCGAGAGCGAGTTCCGGCAGGGCATGCGCGTCACCGACGATCGTGTGATGAACGTGGTCGAAATGGTGCTGGGCGAGCTCAATCAGGAAATCGTCGGGCTCATCAACCAGCACGGCGGCAAGGCCGTCGGCCTGACCGGGCAGGACGGCGCGTTCATTCACGCGCGCAAGATGCTGCTCAAGAGCGAGACCAACCATGCCGAAATGGTCGACATCGGTCTCGTTGGCGAGATCGATCGCATCGACCCCGAGCTCATCCAGCTGCTCGACTCGCGCGACTTCATCCCGGTGATCGCGCCGATCGGCGTCGGCGCCGACGGCGTCGCCTACAACATCAACGCCGACCTCGTTGCCGGCAAGCTCGCCGAAACGCTGAAGGCGGAGAAGCTCGTGCTGATGACGAACACCGTCGGCGTCCTCGACAAGAAAGGCACGCTGCTGACCGGCCTCTCGGCGACCGAGATCGACGCTCTGTTCGCCGACGGCACGATCCACGGTGGCATGCTGCCGAAGATCGGTTCCGCGCTGGACGCCGTCAAGAACGGCGTCGCGAGCTCGCATATCATCGACGGTCGCGTCGAGCACGCGCTGCTGCTCGAAGTGCTGACGAACGAAGGTGTGGGCACGATGATCCGTGCCGACGACACCGAGCCCGTCCACGCGCGCGCAGCGCGCTAGCCCCCGCACCGCATCCCCATGGCCACCAAACCCGGCGAACGCCGCCTCCAGATCCTGCAGACGCTCGCGGCGATGCTGGAGAGCCCGCGCCCGGAGAAGGTGACCACCGCCGCGCTCGCGGCGAAGCTCGACGTATCCGAGGCGGCGCTCTACCGGCACTTCGCCAGCAAGGCGCAGATGTACGAAGGACTGATCGAGTTCATCGAGACAACGCTGTTCACGCTCGTCAACAAGATCGCCGCCGAGACGCAAGACGGCGTCGCGCAGGCGCAGCAGATCGTCGCGGTGCTGCTGGGATTCGTCGAGAAGAATCCGGGGATGACGCGTGTGCTGGTCGGCGACGCGCTCGTCAACGAGGACGAGCGGCTGCAGGCGCGGATGAATCAGCTCTACGATCGCATCGAGGCCTCGCTGCGCCAGGCGCTGCGGATCGCGCAGGCCTCCGGCAACTGGCCCGGCGATGCCGGTGCCGATGCGAACGTGCTCGTCGCGTTCGTGCTGGGTCGCTGGCACCTTTTCGCGAAGAGCGGTTTCAAGCGCTCGCCGCAGGAAGGCTGGGAGGAGCAGCGCAAGTTCCTGTTCGGCTGAGAGCGCAGGAACGACGACTAGGCCGCTTGCACGGTCGAAGGTGCAAGAATGCAGCCGGCGATCTTCCACTGGCCGTCCTTCTGCTTCTCCATCGTGTAGAGCGCGACGACGACCGAATTGTCGGGCGCGACGAGGCGCACCGGCTGGATCACCGCGCCGTCGATGACGGCGCCTTCGAGAAATTCCGTGTAGCGCGCGGCGAGCAAGGCGTTGTAGCCGTTGCGGACCATCGCGAGGAAGTTCCCCGGCGTGGCGAACTGCTCCCGGATGCCGGGCGATGCGTACGACAGCGCCTTCTTCCCGTCGCCCTCCTTGAGCGCTTTGCGCTGCGCGCCGATCACCTGCCGGATCGACGTCCATTCGGCTGCGCGCAGCGACGATTCCGCTCGTCGCGGCTCTGCGTTCGCCGAAGAACACGGGGCGGCGGCGATCATCGCCGCCGCGAGGATCATTGCCGCGAATATTCGATGCGCGCGTCCGGTCATCCCGAGCCGATTCCGCAGACGGGGCACGCCGGATCGCGTGGAATGCGGACTTCGCGCCAGCGCATCGCAAACGCATCGAGCATCAGCAGTCGTCCGGCCAGCGATTCACCGACGCCCGCGACGATCTTCAGCGCTTCGGCCGCCTGCGTCGCGCCGACGATGCCGACGACCGGCGCGAAGACGCCCATGATTGCGCAGCGCGTCTCCTCGAGGTCTTCGCCTTCGCCGAACAGGCAGTGGTAGCACGGCGAGGCGGGGTTGCGCGCGTCGAACACGGCAACCTGTCCGTCGAAGCGGATGGCGGCGCCGGAGACCAGCGGCTTCTTCGCTGCGACGCACGCGCGATTGACCGCGTGGCGCGTGGCGAAGTTGTCGCAGCAGTCGACGACGACGGTGGTGCGCTCGACGAGCGGAGCGAGCTCGTCCGGTCCGATCCTCGCTTCGATCGCCTCGATGACTACTTCGGGATTGACGGCGGCGAGCCGAGCGCTGGCGGCGCCGACCTTCGAGGTGCCGACGTCCTGCGTCGCGTACAGGATTTGCCGCTGAAGGTTGGTGAGGTCGACACGGTCGGGGTCGCAGAGCGTCAGCGAACCGACGCCGGCCGCGACGAGGAACTGGGCGACCGGCGCGCCCAGCCCGCCCGCGCCGATGACGAGCGCGTGGGCGGCAGCGAAGCACTCCTGCGCCTCGAGGCCGAGCTCCGGCAGCAGGATGTGCCGGCTGTAGCGGAGCAGTTGCGTGTCGTCCATGGTTACGGGTTCGCGATCCGATTTTCGCGGCGCCGGCATGATGATAGTCCCGCGTCGATCGGCGCACCGGCGGCCGCGCCGCGCGTCGAACCAATGAAAACGCCCGGCCGGGCCGGGCGTTCTCGTCAGCGGGAAGCGCGCGCTATTGCGGTTTCGCCTGCGCGGAAACGGCCTTCGTCGACGCGATCACCGGCAGACCCTTCAACTGGTTCATCGCCTGGGAGAGCTGGAAATCCTCCGTCGACCCGAACTCGAAGCGCGGCGCGAGCGGTGGGGCGGCAACGCCGCCCGGCTGCGTCTTCGCCTTTTCCGCCTCCGGATCATTGCGCTTCAGCGTCTCCACCGCCTTCGAGGCCGCGCTTTCGCTGCGGCCGGTGCCGAGGTGGTTTTCAAGGTTGGCTTCGCGGATGCGGTTCGGCGAATCGCGGCCATCGTCGACGTAGATGTCAGGCTCGATGCCTTTGGCCTGGATCGATCGGCCGGAAGGCGTGTAGTAGCGGGCGGTCGTGAGCTTCAATCCAGCGTTGTTCGACAACGGCAGAATCGTCTGCACCGAGCCCTTGCCGAACGTCTGCCCGCCGAGCACTACTGCACGCTTGTGGTCCTGCAGCGCGCCGGCGACGATTTCCGACGCCGAGGCGGTGCCGCCATCGACTAGCACGACCATCGGCACCTTCTTGACGGCGGCCGGCAGGTCCTTCAGATAGTCGTCGCCGCGGCGCGTGTAGTGCTCCTTCGATGCCGTCAGTCGCATCCGCGCTTCGGCCGTGCGGCCGTCGGTGTAGACGATCAGCGCATCTTTCGGCAGGAACGCCGCCGAGACCGCGACCGCCTGATTGAGGAGGCCGCCCGGGTCGCTGCGCAGGTCGAGCACGAGGCCTTTCAGCTCGCCCTGCTTGTACATGTCCTTCAGCGCCTTTGCGAGGTCTTCGCCTGTGCGGTCCTGGAACTGCCGGACGCGGACGTAGCCGTAGCCCGGTTCCAGCATCTTCGCGCGCACGCTCTTGACGTTGATTTCCTCGCGGACGAGCGTGAAGCTCAGCAGGCCTTCTGCATCCTTCCGTGCGACCGTCAACGTGACCGGCGTCCCGGGCTTGCCCCGCATCATGTCGACGGCCTTGGACAGCGGCATGCCGCGCGTCGCCGTGTCGTCGATCTTGACGATCAGGTCGCCGGATTTGATGCCGGCGCGGAACGCGGGCGTCTCCTCGATCGGGGAAATCACGCGAACGGTGCCGTCCTCGACGCCGACCTCGATGCCGAGGCCGCCGAACTTGCCCTGCGTCGATATCTGCAGGTCCTTGAATGCCTCGGCGTCGAGAAAGTCGGAATGCGGGTCGAGCCCGTGCACCATTCCGTTGATCGCTTCCTTGATGAGCTTCTCGTCGGAAACGGGCTCGACGTAGTCGCTCTTGATCCGGCCGAAGACGGCGGAGAGGAGCTGCAGATCCTCGTACGGGATCGGCAGCTTGGCATCGCGCTGCGCGATCACCGAGAAATTGATCGACAGCAAAACACCGAGCACCGCGCCCAGGCTGATGAGGCCAGCCTTTTTCCAGTTATTCATCGTCGTCATCCTTTGCCGGATCGCCAGAGTATACGCCGGGTGCCTGTAGCGCCGACCGAAGCGCCCCGAGAGGACGTTGGTCCCCGAATATTGCAGCAAGTTCCATGCCGGTAGCGTCGAGCATTCGGTCGACCGATTCCGGGTGGTTGCAGAAAAAGTGAGCGTTCACTCCGACACGCCGCAGCCGGACGGCAGCCGTTAGGCAAAGGCGACCAGCGACCTGCCCGTCATCTCGACCGGTTGCGCGAGTCCCATCATCGCAAGGAGCGTGGGTGCGACATCCTGCAGTGCGCCGCCGGGGGTGAGCGTTGCGCTGCGCCCCACGTAGACGCACGGCACCCGGAAGAGCGTGTGCGCGGTATGCGGCTGGCCGGTCGCTTCGTCGTGCATCTTTTCGGCATTCCCGTGGTCGGCGGTGATCAGAACCTCGCCTCCTGCTTCGCGAGCCGCCGCCACCACGCGGCCGATGCAAACGTCGAGCGCTTCGATGGCGCGCGTCGCCGCGTCGAGGTTCCCGGTATGCCCGACCATGTCGCCGTTCGCGTAATTGCAGACGATGGCGTCGAATCCGCCCGAGCCGATTGCGGCGACGAGCTTGTCGGTGACCTCGAACGCGCTCATTTCGGGCTGCTGATCGTAGGTTGCGACCCTGGGCGACGGCACGAGAATCCGCTCCTCGCCGGGATACGGCGCCTCGACGCCGCCGCTGAAGAAGTAGGTCACGTGCGCGTATTTCTCGGTCTCGGCGATGCGCAGCTGCGTCAACCCGAGCGACGACAGGTATTCGCCGAAGCTCATCGCCACCGACTGTGGCGCGAATGCCGCCGGCAGGCGAGCGAATTCGTCGCCGTAGCTCGTCAGGCAGACGAACGCCGCGAGCTTCGGGACGCGGCCGCGCGCGAAGCCGTCGAAAGTTTCGGCGGTCAGCGCGCGAGTCATCTCCCGGGCGCGGTCGGCGCGGAAATTCATGAAGACGACCACGTCGCCGTCGGCCATCGTCGCAACGCGGCCGTCGTGGTCGACGACCGCGGTGGCGCGGACGAACTCGTCGGTCTCCCCGCGTGCGTAGGCGCCCGCCAGGCCGGCCTGCGCACTCGCGGCGCGGTACGCGGCCGCGCCGTCGACGATCAAGTGGTAAGCCTCCGTCAGGCGTTCCCAGCGCTGGTCGCGATCCATCGCGTAGTAGCGGCCGACGATCGACGCGATGCGCGCCGACGGGCGCCGGGCGCAGGTCTGCTGCAGGAAGGCGAGCGAAGCTTCGGCGCTTTGCGGCGGCGTGTCGCGTCCGTCGAGGAACGCATGGACCAGGACGCGCGGCGCCCCGATGGCGGCCGCGAGGTCGACCATCGCGGCGATCTGCCGTTCGTGGCTGTGCACCCCACCCGGCGAAGCGAGGCCCAGGATGTGCACGGTGGTCCCTCGCGACTTGGCCGTGGCGACGGCGCCCGCGAGGACGGTATTTTTCGCGAACTCGCCGATCTCGATCGCGTGGTCGATCCGCGTGTAGTCCTGGTAGATGACGCGGCCCGCGCCGATGTTGAGGTGGCCGACCTCGGAATTGCCCATCTGCCCTCGCGGCAGGCCGACTTTGAGCTCGGACGCGTCGATCGTCGTGTGCGGGCACGTCGCCATCAGCGCGTCCCAGTTCGGCTTTCGCGCCCGCGCGATCGCGTTGTCGGGTGTTGCCTCGCGGCTGCCGAAACCATCGAGGATCACGAGGACCACGGGACGGACGGCAGGGTGGACGGTGGGAGGCATCGAAATCGGCCGGAGGCGGGACAGGCCCCGGGCAGTGCGTCCGGTGCGTTATCATTTTACCTTTACCGCATCCGGAGTCTCGCTTTGATGTCATTCGTCCAGGGCAATTGGATGCTCATCCTCGTCTTCGTGCTGTCGGGCGCGATGCTCGTCTGGCCGTTCGTCCAGCGCCGCCTGTCGCCGGGCAAGGACGTCGGCAACCTCGAGGTCACGCGCCTCATCAACTCGTCGCACGCGGTGCTGGTCGACGTGCGCGAGACCAAGGAATACGAGGGCGGCCGGCTTCCCAACGCGATCCACATTCCGCTGTCGCAGTTGAAAAGCCGTGGCGACGAGCTCGCGCGGCTCGTCGACAAGCCGGTCGTTGCGTACGACATGATGGGCAACCGGGCCCGGATGGCGAATGCGTCGCTCACGCGCCTTGGCTTCAAGGACGTCTACAACCTGCGAGGCGGCTACCGGGCCTGGAAGGATGCCGGACTTCCCGTGGAGAAGTGATTTGCCGACGGTGACGATGTACACGACGGCCGTGTGTCCGTACTGCATCCAGGCCGAGCGCTTCCTGAGAGCCCGCGGCGTCACCGAAATCGCCGAGATCCGCGTCGATATCGATCCCGCGCTGCGCCGGGCGATGATGGACCGCACGGGTCGCCGCACGGTGCCGCAGATCTACATCGACGACACCCACGTCGGCGGTTTCGAAGACCTGGTCGCGCTCGATCACGCCGGCCGGCTCGCGCCGTTGCTGGCCGGCGCGCCCGCCTGACCGGGGATGGCTCCGCTCCGCCTGGCCGTGGCCGGTGAGGTAAAATCGCACGTTTGACCCCTTCGAGGATTTCATCATGGTCGACCCGCAAGTACCCGGCGACGGCGCGCAGAACGTCACCTTTACGATCGACAAGATCTACATCAAGGACCTTTCGCTCGAAAGCCCGGGGTCGCCGCAGTCGTTCCTCACCCAGGAGCAGCCGCAGGTCGAGGTCGGGCTGCGCACGCGCGGCGAGCAGATCCAGCCGGATGTCTACGAATGCGTGCTGACGGTGACGCTGACGGCGAAAGTAGGCGACAAGACGCTGTTCCTGGTCGAGGCATCGCAGGCCGGCATCTTCACGATCCGCGGCATTCCGGCGGAGCAGCTCCAGCCGGTGATCGCGATCAACTGCCCCACGGTGCTTTTCCCGTACATCCGCGAAGCGCTGGCCGACGCCGTGACCCGCGCCGGATTCCCGCCGGTGCATCTCGCGCCGATCAACTTCGAGACGCTTTACCAGCAGCAACTCGCGCAGATGCAGCCGCAACCGGCCGCTGCGGTCAACTGAGTCCGCGGCGGGCAAGGGCACGATGACCCGATCCGCCGGCCGTCGGCGTTGCGCACAGCGTAGCGCAGGTCGGGCTGCGGTCATCGCGCTGGCCATCGCGGCGAATTGCGCTGCCGCCGCCGACTTCCTGTCGACGGCCGACGCCGCAACTGTTCTCTATGACGCGCCATCGGCCAAGGCGCGGCCGCTGTTCGTGCTCTCCCGCGACACGCCGGTCGAGGTCATCGTCCCGGTCGAGGGCTGGACGAAGGTCCGCGACGTCGGCGGCACGATCGGATGGATCGAGAAGAAGAGCCTCGCCGACCGGCGATCGCTCGTCGTCCGCGTTCCTGCGGCAGAGGTGCGCGCGAACCCCGAAGACGCGGCACCGCTCGTTTTTCGCGCCGAACAGGGCGTGCTGCTGGAGCTCGCCGAGCCGGCGTCCGGTTCGACGACGACCTCGATGCCCGGCTGGGTCAAAGTCAGGCATCGCGACGGCCAGACGGGATTCGTGCGGATCACGCAGGTGTTCGGCCTCTGAGCCTGCCGGCCCGCGTGCGGTACCCAGGCGGCGGGCCCGACATCGGCATGAAATCCAGGATCGCGGTCATCGGCGCCGGCGCATGGGGGACGGCGCTCGCCGCGCACCTCGCGCGCCGCACCGATCTGTCCGTCACGCTTGCCGCGCGCGACGCGGCGCAGGCGGGGTCGATCGCCGCCGCGCGCGTCAACGAGAAATACCTGCCGGGTGTCGCCCTGCCGGATTCGCTTGCGATCACCGCGGATCTCAGGGCGCTCGCCGCAGCGGATCTGCTGATCGTCGGCACACCCGTCGCGGCGCTGCCCGACGTCGCGCGGGCGCTGGCCGGGGCCGGAGCGCGCGCGCCGCTCGTCTGGCTGTCGAAGGGCTTCATTTCCGTTGCGGCGGGCGGCGCTCATCCCTCGGGCGTCGCGCTCGCGCACGAGGTACTGGCCGCGATTTGGCCCGCCCCGGTGGGAATCGTGTCGGGGCCGAGCTTCGCCGAGGAGGTCGCGCGCGGGCTGCCGACGGCGGTGACCGTCGCCGCGACGGATGCGACGCTCGCCGCGCGGGTCGCCTCGCTGCTCCGCGCCGACACGCTGCGGGCGTACGAGAGCGACGACATCGCGGGGGTGGAGGTCGGAGGCGCCATCAAGAACGTCCTGGCGATTGCCGCGGGAACGAGCGACGGGCTGGGGTTCGGCAACAATGCGCGCGCCGCGCTGATCACGCGCGGGCTTTCGGAGACCGGCCGGCTGTCCGAGGCCCTCGGAGGCCGACGCGAGACGCTGATGGGCCTCGCAGGTCTGGGCGATCTCGTGCTGACGTGCACCGGCGACCTGTCGCGCAACCGCCGCGTCGGGCTCGCGCTTGCCGGAGGCAGGTCGCTTGTGCAGATCTTGGCCGAGCTGGGACACGTTGCCGAAGGGGTGGCGACCGCAGCGCTGGTGCGCGCTCTTGCGCGCCATCACGGCGTCGAAATGCCGATCTGCGATGCCGTTCACGCCGTGCTGTACGAGGGACTTGCGCCGAGGGAAGCGGTTCTGCGGCTGCTGAAGCGCGAGCATCGCTCCGAGTAGCACCGACTGGCCATGCACTGTCGCTAGCTCGAGGCTCCGTCGAAGCCCGTCTGCCTCCACGCTTCGTAGACCGCGACCGCGACCGCGTTGGACAGGTTGAGGCTGCGCACGCCGGGGCGCATCGGGATCCTGAGTCGCGTGGCCGGATCGAATTTTTCCAGGACCGCGTCGGGCAATCCCGCCGATTCGCACCCGAAGACGAGTGCGTCACCCGACGCGAAGCGCGCATCGTAGAGGGATTGCGCGCCGTTGGTCGTGAAAGCGAACCAGCGCCGGGGCCGCTCGGATTCGAGCGTCGCCCGGCAGGCGTCGAAGTCGCGATGTACTTTGACGTTCGCATATTCGTGATAGTCGAGACCGGCGCGCTTCAATTCACGATCGTCCATCCGAAACCCGAGAGGCTCGACGAGGTGCAGCAAGGTTGAGGTGTTGGCGGTCAGCCGGATGACGTTGCCGGTGTTGGGCGGAATCTCCGGGTGCACCAGCACGACGGCGAAGGGGCGGGACGCAGGCACGCCGGCCATGGGGAGGCCCTCAGTCCCGATCGGGGGACAGCGTTCTCGCGACGACCCAGCACTCGACGCGGGCGGCGCCGGCGCGCTTGAGCGCAAGCGACGCCTCCCTGAGCGTCGCGCCGGTCGTCATCACGTCGTCGACGAGCGCGACGCGTGCGCCGCGGACCACGCCCCGCACGGTGAATGCGCCGCGGACGTTCGCGCGGCGCGCGGCCCACGGCAGCTCGGCCTGCGGCACGCCGCCTGCGATGCGCTCGAGCGGCAGGGCGACGGGCAGCGCGGTGGCGGCGGCGACGCGCGCCGCTATGATGCCCGCCTGATTGAACCCGCGCTCGCGCTGGCGCGCCGCTGACAGTGGCAGCGCGACGATGCGCTGTGGACGATTGCCGGGATCGTTGCGTTCGAGTTTCGCGCAAACCGTTGCGGCGAGCTCCGTCCCTGCCCAATGCGCCAGCGCGATGCTGCCGCCGTATTTGATCCGCTGGACGAGGCGGTCGACCGGAAACGCATACACGAGCGCCGCAACGGTTGCTTCGAACGGCGGCGGATCGTGGAGGCAGGCGCCGCAGATCGTGCCGCCGGCGCTGGGCAGTCCGCACATCGTGCATGCGCCGACAACCCGGGGCAGGTCTGCTGCACACTCGGCGCACACGAGCGCGCCGTCGGTTCGGGCGGCGCACAGTTCGCAGCGCTGCGGCAGCGCTCTCCTCACGACCTCCGCTACGCGCGACGCACACCTGCGAAGCGTGCGGCGCGCGCGGCGGGTCGCGGCGCAGTCAACCGATTCGGCGCACGCATTTGACAAGACTGGAACCTCCCTCGACACTCGTCGCGATTGTAGTCGCGCCTGACGCCGGGCGCGACGCGACAGGCGCCATGCGTCGCCCTGCGCCCGATTGAAAACGTGACACTATCCCTCGACACGCCCCCGACGCCATCCGCCGAACGAATGAGTGCTGCGGGCGAAAGCCATCGGGACGTAGGCCCGCCGCGCTGGCCGATCGAAGCGATCGATGCACTGTTCGCGCTGCCGTTCCCCGAACTCATGTTTCGCGCGCAGGAAGCGCATCGGGCGAATCACGCGCCGGCCGCGGTGCAGCTGTCGACGCTGATCTCGATCAAGACCGGCGGTTGTCCCGAGGACTGCGGCTATTGTCCGCAGGCCCGCCGCTACGACACGGGCGTCGCGGAGCAGGCCCTCCTCGGCCTGGACGCCGTCGTCGCCGCGGCGCAGGCGGCGAAGGCGCAGGGTGCGACACGCTTCTGCATGGGCGCCGCCTGGCGCGGGCCGAAAGACCGCGACCTCGACCCGGTGCTGGCGATGGTGCGCGAGGTCAAGGCGCTCGGCCTGCAAACCTGTTGCACGCTCGGCATGCTGCGCGACGGCCAGGCCGAGGCGCTGAAGGCAGCGGGGCTCGACTACTACAACCACAACCTCGACACCGCGCCCGAGTACTACGGCGAGGTCATCACGACCCGCGCCTACAAGGACCGGCTCGACACGCTCGACCGGGTGCGCGCGGCCGGCGTCGGCGTGTGTTGCGGCGGCATCGTCGGGATGGGCGAGTCGAGAGCGCAACGTGCGGGGCTGATCGCGCAGCTCGCCAACCTCGATCCGTATCCGGAATCGGTGCCGATCAACCACCTGGTGCAGGTCGAGGGCACGCCGATGCACGAGCGATTCGGCGGCGACGACGCGCTCGACCCGTTCGAATTCGTTCGCACGATCGCGGTCGCGCGGATCACGATGCCGAGGGCCATGGTGCGGCTGTCCGCCGGCCGGCGCGAGCTCGGCGAAGCGGTGCAGGCCCTCTGCTTTCTCGCCGGCGCCAATTCGATCTTCTACGGCGACAAGCTGCTCACGACGGGCAATCCCGATGTCGCCGCCGATCGCGCATTGTTCGCAAGGCTCGGGCTCGCCGTCATGGATGCGCCGGCGGCCTGATGCGAACGGTGTGTCGACGGCCCTGATCGCGGGGCTTCTCCGCGACCTCGCGGCGCAGGACGCCGACGGAAGGAAGCGAGTCCGGCGCTCGCTCGCCTGCCCGCAGGGGCCGCGCGTCGTCGTCGACGGGCGGGAGGTCGTGGCCTTCGCGAGCAACGATTATCTCGGCCTCGCCAATCACCCGGACGTCGTGCGCGCCGCGCGCGACGGTGCGGCGCGCTGGGGCGTCGGCGCGGGCGCCTCCCACCTCGTCTGCGGCCATTTCACCGCGCACGCGGCGCTCGAGACCGAGCTCGCGGCGTTCGTGCGTCCGTGCGCCAGTGCGCAAGCGCTTACGTTTTCGTCCGGGTACCTCGCGAACCTCGCGATTCTGACGGCGCTCGCAGGCCGCTCCGACGCGATCTTCGCGGATCGATTGAACCACGCGTGCTTGAACGACGGCGCGCTCCTCGCGCGCGCCGAATTCATCCGATACGCCCACGGCGATCTCGGGTCACTCGAGCGGCGACTTGCTGCGTCGACGGCGCGGCAGAAGCTGATCGCGACCGACGCGGTGTTCAGCATGGACGGGGACATCGCGCCGCTGCCGGCGCTGCTGGCACTCGCCGACGCTTTCGACGCCTGGCTCGTCGTCGACGACGCGCACGGGTTCGGCGTTCTGGGGACGGACGGGAGCCGCGGCCGCGGCACCCTCGCGCATTTCGGCCTCGCATCGGAGCGGATCGTCTACATGGGCACGCTCGGGAAGGCCGCAGGCGTCGCCGGGGCGTTCGTGGCCGCGCATCCCGCCGTAATCGAAACGCTGATCCAGACCGCGCGCCCCTACCTGTTCACGACCGCGGCGCCGCCGCTCCTCGCGGAGGCGCTCCGCGCGAGCCTCGCGATCCTGCGCGATGACGCCCCGCGCCACGCGCATCTCGCCGCGTTGATCGCCCGCTTTCGTCAACGGATGCGCGAACTGCCCTGGCGCTTGCTGGATTCGCAGACGGCCATCCAGCCGATCGTCGTCGGCGACAACGGGGCGGCGGTCGAGCTCGCCGATCGTTTGTTGCAGCGCGGCTTCTGGGTTCCGGCGATCCGCCCGCCGACCGTGCCGAAGGGATCGGCGCGCCTGCGTGTCACGCTGAGCGCCGCGCACTCGGTCGACGACGTCGATGCGCTGATCGACGCCTTTGCCGCGATCGGGGGCCCGGCGCGGCCCGAAATGCGATGAGCGTTCGGGGGGATCCTTCGAGCGCTGCCGGGCTGCCCCAAAGCGCTCGCCCCCTGGGGGGGGAGGAGCGCAGCGACGATCGGGGGGATCCTACAAGCGCGCTGCTTCACGTCGAATCGGTGGGTGCCGGCCCGCCACTCGTGCTGCTGCACGGTTGGGCGATGCATTCGGGCATCTGGGGTCCGCTCGTCCCGCGGCTCGCCCGACGATTTCGCGTGCACGCCGTCGACCTGCCCGGGCACGGGCACAGCGCGCTCCCGTCGCCGTTTTCGCTGGACGGCGCAGTTGCGGCGATTTCCGCGGCGACGGCCGGGCAGCCCTCCCCAATCGCCGTGCTCGGATGGTCCCTCGGCGGGCTTCTCGCGATGCGCTGGGCGAAGCACGAGCCTTCGAGGATCGGCCGGATCGCGCTCGTCGCCACGTCGCCCCGATTCGCCGCGACGGCCGACTGGCCCCATGCTGCGTCGGCCGAAACGTTGCGGCGGTTCGGCGACGAACTCTCGGTCGCATGGAAACTCACGATCCAGCGGTTCCTCGCGCTGCAGGTGCAGGGCAGCGAGCACGGGCGGGCGACCCTTGCCGCGCTGCGCGAGCAGGTGTTCGCCCGCGGCGAGCCGTTGCCAAAGGCGCTTCGCGATGCGCTCGAGGTCATCGTGACCGTGGACCTGCGCGCCGACGTGCCGGCCATCGCGCAGCCGGCGATTGTCATCTCGGGCGAACGCGACACGCTGACGCCTCCGGCGGCGGGACGTTGGCTCGCGGGCCATCTTCCGCGGGGACAGTTCGCGCTCGTCCGCGGCGCGTCGCACGTGCCGTTTCTCTCTCATGCGGAGCGGTTCGCCGAAGCGCTCGACGGGTTCCTCGATGGCCGCTGACCCGGAACGCGATGCGGACCCGGGCGTGCCCGACGCGCGGGCGGTACGCCGCCATTTCGCGAGGTCCGCCGCCACCTACGACGCGGCGGCGGTGCTGCAAAAGGAAGTCGGCGCGCGGATGGCCGAGCGCTTCGACGTTGTCAAGGTCGATCCGACCGCGGTCCTCGACGCCGGCTGCGGCACCGGTGACGCGCAGGCCGAGTTGGCCGTCCGGTTTCCCTCCGCGCGGTACGTCGGGCTCGACGTCGCGCTGCCGATGCTCGACGCGGCGCGAGTGAAGTCGCGGCGCGCCAGAGGGGCGCTCGCCAAGGTCTTCGCGACCTTCGCCGGCAATCGGGGAGGGCGAGAGCCCCGCTACGTGGGGGGCGACATCGCGGCGCTGCCGTTCGCCGCGGGTTCGTTCGGACTCGTCTGGAGCAACCTCGCGCTGCAATGGGTCGGCAACCTGCCGGCCGCGCTCGCCGAGATCGGCCGGGTGATGAAGGTCGACGGGCTCCTGACCTTCTCGACGTTCGGTCCCGACACGCTGAAGGAGCTCTCCGCCGCCTTCGCCGAAGTCGACCGGCACGCGCACGTCAGCCGTTTCACCGACATGCACGACATCGGCGACATGCTGGTCGGCGCCGGATTCGCCGACCCCGTCATGCATATGGAAATGGTGACGCTGACCTACGCCGACGGCCTTGCGATGATGCGCGACCTCAAGGCGATCGGCGCGACGAATGCGACGCGCGCCCGGCCCCGTGCGCTGATGGGTCGACGGCGCTTCGAACGGGCGCTCGCCTCGCTCGACGCGATGCGCCGCGACGGACGGATCCCCGCGACCTTCGAGGTGATCTACGGGCATGCGTGGAAGGTCGCGCCGAGCCGGACACCCGACGGGCACGCGATCGTCCGTTTCGGCTCGCGACCGCAAGGCTAGGACGATGCTCGACGTCGATGCGTGGGAGGAGTCGCGGAGCCCTGGATCGCCGGCGGCGGGTTGCGGCGAGGGTGGCTTCCAAAGCCGCGAGCGTTATGAGAGACTGGCCCGAGATACGACGTCCGGCGCCTTGAGCACCGCGGTCGCGGTGTGTGTCAATGACGTCGGCGTATCGGCAGACTTCGATGGCGCAAAGAGCTCGATGACGAGCCGTCGCCGCGAAAGGGGGAAGTGATGCGTTGTCTGTACTATCTCGCACCCACGATCGAGAGTGCTCATCGGATTACCGACGATCTGCATGCCGCGGGCATCAAGGATTTTTTCCTGCATGTCATCGCCAAGGACGAATCGGCACTCGAGAAGGAGCATCTGCACTCCAGCAATTACCTCGAGACCCTCGACATCATCCGCGACGGATTCATCGGCGCAGCGATCGGCGCCTTTTTCGGGCTGGTCGGCGCCGGGCTCCTGATGTTCTTCCAGCCGTTCGGCCCCGATGTCCCGCACTACGTTTACTTCATCATCGTCGGGGTGGCGACGATGTTCGGCGCGTGGGAAGGTGGCTTGACCGGGATCGCGTCGGAGAACAACAACCTCAAGAAATTCCACCGCGACATCGAGGCGGGCAAATACCTGATCCTGGTCTACGCGCGGAAGGAACACGGGGCAATGATCCGGCATCTGATGCGCGAAAAGCACCCGGAAGCGGAGCTTGCCGCGGTCCAAAAGCATTTCATCAATCCGTTCCTGCCCGTGCGGCGGCGACGCAAGATTTCCCGGCAACCTGAACCGGCACTGCAAAAGGATTAGACATGGCGATGGCTGTCGTGCTGGTGTTGCTCGTCGTCGGGTCGGTCGCATTCCATTTGTGGAGCCCCTGGTATTTCACGCCGATCGCGTCCAATTGGACCAACATCGACGAGACCGTGTCGCTCACCTTCTGGGTCACGGGCATCGTCTTCGTCGTCGTCAACGTGTTCATGGCGTATTGCGTGCTGCGCTACCGCAAAGGGAAGGTCAAGGGCGCGCATTACGAACCCGAGAACAAGAAGCTCGAGGGTTGGCTCATCGGCATCACGTCGGTGGGCGTTGCCGCGTTGCTGACTCCGGGCCTGTTCGCATGGGCGAAATTCGTCGAAGTCCCCAAGGATGCGTCGGCGTTCGAGGTCGTCGGCCGGCAGTGGTATTTCAACTACCGGTTTCCCGGCGCGGACGGCGTGCTCGGCACGGTCGATGCCCGATTCGTCACCGACGCGAACCCGTTCGGCGTCAATCCGGATGATCCGCGCGGCAAGGACGACATCCTGGTGGCGAGCCCGGAGTTGCACCTTCCGATCGGCAAGCCGATCAAGGCGGACCTGCGCTCGATCGATGTGCTGCACGATTTCACGGTGCCGCAATTCCGGGCCAAGATGAACATGGTGCCGGGGCTCGTGACCTACGTCTGGTACACGCCGACCCGGGCCGGAACCTACGATGTCTTCTGCGAGCAGCTTTGCGGGATCGCGCACTACGCGATGCGCGGCAAGGTCATCGTCGAGGACGAGACTGCGTTCAAGGCGTGGCTCGGCGCCTATCCGACGTTCGCGCAGTCGTCGGCGCCCGTCGTCGGCGATGCCGCGGCCGGTGAGGCGCTCTACGCGGTCTGCGGCGCGTGTCATGGCGCGCAGGGCGAGGGCAACCCCGCGCTCAATGCGCCGAAGCTCGCCGGGCAGGGGGACTGGTACCTGAAGCGTCAGCTGCAGCTCTTCAAGAGCGGCGCCCGCGGCGGAAACGAAAAGGACGTCTTCGGCAAGATGATGGCGCCGATGGCGGCGACGCTGACGGACGACGCGGCCGTCAACAACGTCGTCGCCTACATCAAGTCGCTTCCGGACAAGCCCGCTCCGCAGACGGTGAAGGGCAATGCCAAGAACGGGCACGACATCTTCGAGAATTGCGGAGCCTGTCACGGCGCCGACGCTCGCGGCATCCAGGCGATGAATGCGCCGCGGCTCAAGGGAATGAGCGACTGGTATCTCATCACCCAGTTGAAAAATTTCAGGCACGGGATTCGCGGCACGGACAAGAAAGACATCTACGGCCCGCAGATGGCGCTGATTTCCGAGATACTGCACGATGACCAGCTGGCCATCGACATCGTCGCCTATATCAATACGTTCAAATGAGACTCGAGCGGATCGAGCCTGATCGAGTGCTATCGGAAAGGAAAGGCAAATGACCTACGTCGCACACGACGAATCGTCGTTCGTCCCACCCGTCGAAGTCGAGGAGGCCGAGCTCTACCACCCGAAGACTTTCATCGGCAAATACATCTGGAGCCAGGACGCGAAAGTCATCGCGGTCCAGTATTCGATCACGGCGATCGCCGTGGGGCTGGTGGCGCTGGTGCTGTCGGGAATCATGCGCCTGCAGCTCGGGTTTCCGAACGTCTTCTCGTTCATCACGCCGGCCACCTATCTCCAGTACGTCACCATGCACGGCATGATCATGGTGATCTACCTGCTCACGGCGCTGTTCCTCGGCGGCTTCGGCAACTACCTGATCCCGCTGATGGTGGGCGCGCGCGACATGGTGTTCCCGTACGTCAACATGGTCAGCTATTGGGTCTATCTGTTCGCGGTGCTGCTGCTGATGGCGAGCTTTTTCGTGCCGGGCGGGCCCACGGGCTCCGGCTGGACCCTTTATCCGCCGCAGGCGATTCTCGACGGCACGCCGGGGGCGAGCTGGGGAATCATCCTGATGCTGATTTCGCTCGCGTTCTTCATCATCGGCTTCACGATGGGCGGCTTGAACTACGTCGTGACAGTGCTGCAGGCGCGCACGCGCGGGATGACGATGATGCGGCTGCCCCTGACGATCTGGGGCATCTTCATGGCGACCGTCCTGGCGCTGCTGGCATTCCCGGCATTGTTCGTCAGCGCCATCATGATGACGCTCGACCAGACGCTGGGCACGAGCTTCTTCATGCCCGCCCTGGTGTCGAAGGGACAGCAACTCGCCTACAACGGCGGCAGCCCGATCCTCTTTCAGCACCTGTTCTGGTTCTTCGGCCACCCCGAGGTCTACATCGTCGCGCTGCCGGCCTTCGGCATCGTTTCGGACCTGATCAGCGTCAACGCCAGAAAGAACATCTTCGGCTACCGGATGATGGTCTGGGCGATCCTCGCGATCGGCGGGCTCAGTTTCATGGTGTGGGCGCACCACATGTACGTCAGCGGGATGAACCCGTACTTCGGCTTCTTCTTCGCCACGACCACCCTGATCATCGCGGTTCCCACGGCGCTCAAGGTCTACAACTGGGTGCTGACGTTGTGGCGCGGCGAGATCCACTTCACCGTCCCGATGCTGTTTTCGATCGGCTTCATCTTCACGTTCATCAACGGCGGGTTGACCGGCCTCTTCCTCGGCAACGTGCCCGTCGACATTCCGCTCTCCGGAACCATGTTCGTCGTTGCGCACTTCCACATGGTGATGGCGGTGTCGCCGATCCTGGTCGTGTTCGGCGCGATCTATCACTGGTACCCGAAGATCACCGGGCGGATGCTGAACGACACGATGGGCAAGTTCCATTTCTGGGTCACCTTCGTCGGAACGTATGCCATCTACTATCCGATGCATTACCTCGGATTCCTGGGCGTGCCGCGCCGGTACTACGCGATGGGGAAAACGGTCTTCATCCCCGAATCGGCGCAGACGCTGAATGAGGTGATCACCATCGCGGCGCTGATCGTCGGGGCGGTCCAGGTGGTGTTCATCTACAACCTGATCTGGAGCTATCGCAACGGCAAGCCATCGGGCGGCAATCCATGGCGCGCCACGACGCTCGAGTGGCAGACCCCCGACACGCCGCCGAAGCACGGCAACTTCGGGCCGACGCTTCCGGTGGTCTATCGCTGGGCCTACGATTACAGCGTGCCCGGTGCCGGGGAGGATTTCATCCCGCAAAACCAGCCGCCGGCCGTCAAACCCGCCGTCGCCCGGGGAACGACGAGGTGACCATCGCTCTGCTTTTCCTGAGCGCGATCATGGTGATCGTGGTCGGGTGGCTCGTTCGCAAGACGATCAACACGACGCCGTGGGTCGAGCAGGGACCGATGGAGGTCGTCAGCGGCGACGGCGCATTGGCGCTACTTCCCGTTCAAGTCGGACTCGGGGTATTTCTCGCGGTCGCGACATCGCTGTTCGCCTTGTTGGTCAGCGCGTACCACATGCGGATGGCGGAGGCCGACTGGTCGAAGTTCGCCCTCCCGAGCGTGCTGTGGCTCAACACGGCGATATTGATCCTCGCCAGCATCGCGATGCAGTGGACGCTCGTGGTTGCGCGGCGGGGCCGCATCGAAGCGGTGCGGAAGGGTCTGATGGGCGCCGGCGCCTTCAGCTTTGCGTTTCTCGCGGGCCAGATCTGGGCGTGGCAACAACTGAGTGCGACGGGGCATTACACGGCGGCCAACCCGGCGTACGCTTTCTTCCTGCTGCTCACCGCCATGCACGGCATCCACCTGCTCGGGGGGCTGTGGGTCTGGGCGAGGACGACCGTGCGGGCACACCGCGGCGCCCAGATGGGCAAGCTCCTGCTGAGCGTCGAACTTTGCACGTTGTACTGGCACTACCTGCTGCTGGTCTGGGCGGTCTTGTTCGCGGTGTTGCTGCAAACCCAACGATAGAGAGGATCGAGCCACATGACGCAAACGGCGCCCACCGCTTCCGCAGAAGCGCTCCCGCTCGTCCCCGGCCTCCCGGGTGTAGTCGCCGACTGGTCCTCGGATCAGCGCGCGTTCAAGAAGGTGCCTTGGGGCAAGGCGATGATGTGGATCTTCCTCCTGAGCGATACGTTCATCTTCAGCTCCTTCCTGATTTCGTACATGTGGGTGCGGATGGGCACGACGGTCCCGTGGCCGAACCCGAGCGAGGTATTCGCGCTGACGATCGCGGGCAAGAGCATCCCGCTGATCCTGATCGCCATCATGACGTTCGTGCTGATCAGCAGCAGCGGGACGATGGTGCTGGCCGTCAACTACGGCTATCGCAAGGATCGCGTCCGGACCTTCATCTTTTTGCTGATCACCGCGGCCTTGGGCGCGACGTTCGTCGGCATGCAGGCCTTCGAATGGACCAAGCTGATCGTGGAGGAGGGGGTCCGTCCGTGGGGCAACCCGATGGGCGCGGCGCAGTTCGGCTCGGCCTTTTTCATGATCACCGGATTCCACGGTACGCACGTGTCGATCGGCGTGATTTTCCTGATCATTGTCGCGATCAAGGTGCTGCGGGGAGACCTCGACAAGGAGAGGCCGGGGTTTCTGACCGGCAGGAAGGGTAACTACGAGATGGTCGAAACGATGGGCCTGTACTGGCACTTCGTCGATCTCGTGTGGGTCTTCATCTTCGCATTCTTCTATCTCTGGTAAGCGAAACCATGGCGCACGCAGAAGGGCATCACGGTCCGGCCGACGGGCATCACGTCGTAGGCGGGGGGCAGCAGCACAACGTCGGGCAACAGCACCCGCTCGGTATCTACTTCAAAATCTGGGGGCTGCTCTTCGTTCTGAGCACGCTTTCCTATCTCGTCGACTATTTCCATTTCCAGGGATACCTGCGGTGGACGCTGATCATCGTGTTCATGCTGCTGAAGGCCGGGCTGATCGTGGCCGTCTTCATGCATATGGTCTGGGAGCGTCTGGCCATGGTCTACGCGATACTCCTTCCGCCGCTGCTGTTGCTGGTGCTGCTCGGGATCGGCGCGGGCGAGGCGGACCACACGTTCCTCACGCGGCTCACCTTCTTCGGTGCCGACCCCGCGGCGAGCGCCCCGGCGCCGCATGCCGTAAAGAAGTGAAGCGACCGCGCGGTCGGCTCGACCGAGGTTGACGACCGCGGATTCCCGATCCGGCGCGGCCAATCGGCTTCCTTGCGCGCGCCCGTGCGGCGCGATCGTCGCGCGATGACGAGATGACCCGCGGCCTGTTCGTCACCGGCACCGACACGGGTGTGGGCAAGACGGTCGTCGCGGCGCTCCTGCTGCGCGCGCTCGCGGATGCGCGCCATCGCGCGGTCGGGATGAAGCCGGTGGCGGCAGGCCTCGCGGCCGGCGAATCCGTGAGTGCGGACGTCAAATCGCTGATCGAAGCAGCGAACGTCGAAGCGCCGATAGCCGATGTCAATCCCTTTTCGTTCGATCTGGCCGCCGCGCCCGAGCTCGCCGCCCGGATGCACGGCGCGTGGATCGACCTTGATCGGATCGTCTCGGCCTATGCAAGGCTCGCCGCGGTAGCCGATGCGGTCATCGTCGAAGGCGCCGGCGGCGTTCTGGTCCCGCTCACCTCGCGGTCGGACATGCTGGACATCCCGGCGCGGCTCGGGCTCCCCGTTATTCTCGTCGTCGGCATCAGGCTCGGCTGCCTCAATCACGCGCTGCTGTCGGCGCTGGCGATCAACGCGCGTGGCATCCGTTTCGCCGGTTGGGTCGCGAACCGGATCGACCCGGCGATGAAGGAGGCCGATGCGAACGTCTCGCTGCTCGCCGAGCGCCTGCCGGCACCTCTCGTGGCCGACCTTCATTGGGCCGCAGCGGGACGGCCGTCATTCGGCGATCGGCGGCGGGTACTGCGGGAACTCGGATTCGAATCCGCGCCGGCATAGGTCGTCATCCGGCGGGACTGTCATCCGGCGGGACTTGCCGCGGGCATGATCCATGTTAAAATTTTGCGCGTTGCACCAATTCGGCGTGGCTTGTGCTGCCGCCTGCCGCGGCTTCCTGCATTGGACCCGGCTCCGCCGCTCATCCCCCGTCTGACTGCGCAGCGCAATCGTCGAACTGCGCAAGGCCGCCGCGGGCTCCCGCCGCATTCGGGCAGGGCAGGCAGGCGCAGACGAGCGGCGTACCGGAACGCAGGGCGGGGCTTTCGCCGTGGCAGGGTTTCGAGAAGAACGGACGACGCAATCGAGGGACGCATGGTTCGCAAAGAATTGTCAGCCGGCCGTTTGCTTGGAACTTTGGCGGCGATGCTCGCGGCGCCCGGCACGGCGCTCGCGATACCCGAGTGGAACCTGCAGCCGCCGGTAACCCCGATCGCGCGCCAGATGTACGACCTCCACGCGTTCATCTTCTGGATCTGCGTCGTCATCTTCGTCGTCGTGTTCGGCGTGATGTTCTATTCGATCTTCAAGCACCGGAAGTCGGTGGGGCACAAGGCCGCGCATTTTCACGAGAACACGACGGTCGAGATCATCTGGACGGTGATACCGTTCCTGATCCTGCTGTTCATGGTCTTTCCGGCGACAAAGACCATCCTGGCGATGAAGGACACGTCCACGCCCGATATGACCATCAAGGTCACCGGCTATCAGTGGAAGTGGAATTACGATTACCTGCAGGAGGGCTTCGGCTTCTACTCGAGCCTGTCGACGCCGTTCGCGCAGATCGAGGGCCGCGCCCCCAAGGGCGAGCATTACCTGCTCGAGGTCGACAACCCGCTGGTGGTGCCCGTCGACACGAAGGTTCGGGTTCTGATCACGGCCGGCGACGTGCTCCACGCCTGGTGGGTGCCGGCGTTCGGCGTCAAGCAGGACGCGATCCCGGGGTTCGTCCGCGATGCCTGGTTCCGCGCCGAAAAGGTCGGCGTCTATCGCGGCCAGTGCGCGGAACTCTGCGGCAAGGAGCACGGATTCATGCCGATCGTCGTCGACGTCAAGTCGAAGGAAGACTACGCGAAGTGGTTGGACGAACAGAAAGCCAAGGCTCAGGCGGTGGCCGGCGACCCCAACAAGGTCTGGGAGCGCCAGGAACTCGTCACTCGCGGCGCGATCATCTACGCGGCCAATTGCGCGGCGTGCCACCAGGCCAACGGCAAGGGCGTGCCCGCCGGAGGCTTCCCGGCCCTCGACGGCTCGAAGGTCGTCAACGGGCCCGTGGCAGGGCAGCTGGCGATCGTGCTCAACGGCAAGCCGGGCACGGCGATGCCGCCGTGGACGCAGCTCTCCGACACCGATCTCGCCGCGGTGATCACCTATACGCGCAACAGCTGGGGCAACAAGACCGGCCAAGCGGTGCAGCCGTCCGAGATCAAGTTGGCGCGCAAATAGCGCCCGACCGAATCGCTCTGGAGAACACTAGATGAGCAGCATTGCCCACGATCACGCTCCCGGCTACGGGCACGACGATCACGCGGACCACTCGCATCACCCGACGGGGATCACGCGCTGGCTGACAACGACCAACCACAAGGACATCGGGACGATGTACCTGTGGTTCTCGTTCACGATGTTCCTGGTCGGCGGCACGATGGCGATGGTCATCCGCGCCGAACTCTTCCAGCCGGGCCTTCAGGTCGTGAATCCGGAATTCTTCAATTCGATGACGACCCTGCACGGTCTCATCATGGTGTTCGGCGCGATCATGCCGGCCGCGGTCGGATTCGCGAACTGGCAGATCCCGATGATGATCGGCGCGCCGGACATGGCATTCGCGCGGATGAACAACTGGAGCTTCTGGCTGCTGCCGCCGGCGGCCATCCTGCTAATGACCTCGCTGTTCGTCCCCGGCGGCGCCGCTGCCGCCGGCTGGACACTCTACCCGCCGCTGACGATCCAGGCCGGCATGGGGATGGACCTGACGATCTTCGCGATCCACATCCTGGGCGCCTCGTCGATCATGGGGTCGATCAACATCATCACGACGATCCTCAACCTGCGCGCGCCCGGCATGACGCTGATGAAGATGCCGCTCTTCTGCTGGACCTGGCTCATCACCGCGTACCTGCTCATCGCCGTGATGCCGGTATTGGCCGGCGCGGTGACGATGCTGCTGACGGATCGCCACTTCGGCACGTCGTTCTTCAATGCCGCCGGCGGCGGCGATCCGGTGCTGTTCCAGCACGTGTTCTGGTTCTTCGGCCACCCCGAGGTCTACATCATCATCCTGCCCGCGTTCGGGATCGTCTCGCAGATCATCCCGACGTTTGCGCGGAAGCCGCTCTTCGGCTACGCGTCGATGGTGTACGCGACGGCCGGCATCGCGATCCTGTCGTTCATCGTGTGGGCGCACCACATGTTCACGACCGGCCTGCCGACTGCCGGCCTCCTGTTCTACATGTACGCGACGATGCTGATCGCCGTGCCGACCGGCGTGAAGGTGTTCAACTGGCTCGCGACGATGTGGCGCGGCTCGATGACCTTCGAGACGCCGATGCTGTTCTCGATCGGCTTCCTCTTCCTGTTCACGCTGGGCGGCTTCACCGGGCTCGTGCTCGCGATCATGCCGGTCGACGTCCAGATGCAGGACACCTACTACGTCGTCGCCCACTTCCACTACGTGATGGTGGCGGGAAGCCTTTTCGCGTTCTTCGGCGGCGCGTACTACTGGATTCCGAAGTGGTCCGGCACGATGTACAACGAGACGCTCGGCAAGGTCCACTTCTGGTCGTCGATGATCTCGTTCAACGTGACGTTCTTCCCGATGCACTTCCTGGGCCTCGCCGGGATGCCGCGCCGAATTCCCGATTACGCGCAGCAGTTCGCCGACTGGAACATGATCGCGTCGATCGGCGCGTTCTGGTTCGGCGCCTCGCAGCTCCTGTTCCTCTATTCGATGGTGCAATGCGCTCGCGGCGTCGGCCCCAAGGCGCCGGCCAAGCCGTGGGAAGGCGCCGACACGCTCGAGTGGACGGTGCCGTCGCCGGCGCCGTACCACACGTTCGAAACGCCGCCGATGGTCAAGTGACGACGTGCCGGCTCACGTGAAACTGCATGCCATGCGCGACACGCCCCCGGCGATGAGCGAACCGGCGGCGCGCATCCGGAGCGCGAACCGCAAGACCGCGCTTGTGCTGCTGTCGATCGCGGTCGTGTTCTTCGTCGGCATCATCGCGACAAGGTTCATGGGCGAGGGCGCGGCCGGGATCTCCGTCATGGGGACGGTGGTCCTGTTGTTCCTGATCGTGGCGATCGGGCGCAATTTGCGCAGCAAGCGATGAACGCGCAGCAACTCCAAGACAACCGCGCGCTGTTCGGCAAGCTGGGCGTGATCGTCATCGCGATGTTCGGCTTCGGCTACGCGCTGGTGCCGTTCTACGAAAAGATCTGCGAGGTCACCGGCCTGCGCAACATCGCCCAGGCGGACACCGTCGCCAACACCCAGGTCGACGCGACGCGCGACGTGCGTATCGAGTTCGATTCCAACGTCCGCAAGCTGCCGTGGCAATTCCGGGCGCTGACCCCGGTGATCGGCGTGCATCCGGGCGCAGTGACGCAGGTGATGTACGAGATCGTGAACACGACCAACCGACCGTTGACCGGCCAGGCGATCCCGAGCTACGGTCCGCAGAACGCCGCGCAGTATTTCCGGAAGCTCGAGTGTTTCTGTTTCTCGAAGCAGACGCTGGCCCCGGGCGAACGGCGGCAGATGGCGGTCGTATTCGTCATCGACCCCGCATTGCCGAAGGACGTCGCGACGATCACGCTTTCGTATACTTTTTTCGAAGTCGAGGGCGCGGACAAGAGCTAATGCAAATGGCGGGCGCGCTTCATCCGGGCCTGCATTTCCACCAAAGGTTTTCCCCATGAGCGCAGCACCAGCCGGCACCAAGCCCTATTACTTCGTCCCGCAGCCCTCGTACTGGCCGCTGGTCGGTTCGCTCGCGCTCCTGCTGCTCGGGATGGGCGCGGCGCTCTGGATGAACGCGGTCGCCGCTGGTCCGTGGCTGGTGCTGGCCGGGTTCTGCGTGCTGCTGGTCATGCTGTTCGGCTGGTTCGGCACGGTGATTGGCGAGTCCGAGCACCGGCTCTACAACGCGAAGGTGGACATGTCGTTCCGCTGGAGCATGGGCTGGTTCATCTTCTCCGAGGTGATGTTCTTCGCCGCCTTCTTCGGCGCGCTGTTCTACGTGCGCAACCTCGCAGTGCCGGATCTCGGGAGCCCAACGTCGAAGCTCCTGTTGTGGCCCGATTTCGTCGCCGGATGGCCGACGGACGGTCCCTACCTCAAAGACGAGTTCACGCCGATGGGGGCGATCGGGATTCCACTCCTCAACACGATCATCCTGCTGACGTCGGGGTTCACGCTCACCGTCGCGCATCACGCGCTCAAGGAGGGCCACCGCGGCACGCTGAAGCTCTGGTTGTTCGCGACCATCGTGCTCGGGTTCACGTTCCTGGGGTTCCAGGCGTACGAGTACATCCACGCGTACCACGCGCTCAACCTGAAGCTCACGACCGGCGTCTACGGGTCGACCTTCTACATGCTGACCGGGTTTCACGGCGCGCACGTGACGATCGGCGCGATCATGCTGTCGGTGATGCTCGGGCGCGCGATCAAGGGTCACTTCGACCGTGACCACCATTTCGGCTTCGAGGCGGCGGCGTGGTACTGGCACTTCGTCGACGTGGTCTGGCTGCTGCTGTTCGTCCTCGTCTACTGGCTCTGACCCGGCACGCAGGGCCGCCGCGCGGACCGAGCGCACCGTGGCGCGCGGCGCGTGACGCGCTCAGCGCAGCCCGGTTGGTGCGATCCACCCGAGCTTGTACGAGGCGACCAGGAAGATCACCAGCGTGGCGGACAGCGCCACGCGTATCGCCAGCGCCTTCACCATCCGCCCGCCGTGCCCGCGATCGCGATAGAGGAAATAGAGCGCCGAGAAGAGGCTCGCGATGACGGCGATGAGCCCGGCGACGACGATGATTTTCACGCGGCACGCTCCACAGCGCGAGTGTAGCAGGGCGGTCGGGCCCCTCCGATGAGTCGCGACCCGGCCTCGACGCCAGGACCCGGACGCGCGGCCGGCGCCGGCCGCGCATCGCATCCGCAACGTCCGTCGCGGTGGCGGCGGCCGCGGCTCGTGCCGACGATCGCGACGTTCGCCGCCGTCGCCGTTTCGCTGGCAGCGGGGCAATGGCAGGACGGACGCCTCCACGCCAAGGAGGCGCTGCGCGCGCAATTCGACGCCGCGACGCGCGAAGCGCCCGTTGCGCTCGCGAGCGTTCCGGCCGACGCGGACTGGACCGCGTTGCGCTATCGTCCGGTCGTGGCCGACGGCGAATTCATCGCCGCGCGGCAGATCCTGATCGACAACAAGGTCCACGCCGGTCGAGCCGGATACCACGTCGTGACGCCGATGGCGCTGCGCGACGGCCGCACGGTGCTCGTCGATCGCGGCTGGATCGCGCAAGGCGCGTCGCGATCGGCGGTGCCCCCGGCGCCGCCGCCGTCGGGCGCGGTGTCGGTCCGGGGCCGGCTCGCGCTTCCGTCCGCCGGCTATGTCGAGCTGCGTGCGGGTGCGCCTGAGGGCAACGTGTGGCAGAACCTCGATCCGAAGCGATTTGCCGCAGCGACCGGCCTCGATGTCTTGCCCGTGGTCGTCGAAGCGATCGATGCGCCGGCCGCAGGCGACGGCCTCGTGCGCGATTGGCCGGCACCCGACTTCGGGATCGAGACGCACCGGATCTATCGGGCTCAGTGGTACGTGTTCGCGCTTCTTGCCGCAGGCCTCTGGCTCTGGTTCAATCGACCTCGCGCGGCAGGAGGAGGAAATGACTGAGTCACCCGCGCGCACCGATCGCCCCGCGGCGGGCCATGGCAGGCGAACGATTTTCCTGATTGCCGCCGTGGTCTTGGCGCCCGTCGTTGCGTCGTACATCGTCTACTACCTGTTCCCGCAGGAAGCGCAGGTGAACTATGGGACGCTGCTCGCGACGGTGCCGGCGCCCGCCGTCGTGGGGACGCGCGCCGACGGAACCGCGTTCCGGCTCGACGAGCTGCACGGCCGCTGGGTGCTGCTTTCCGGGGGCCGCGGCTGCGACGCCGCGTGCGAGCGCAAGCTCTACGCAACGCGGCAGGCGCGCACGATGCAGGGCAAGGATCAGGACCGCATCGTCCGCGTCTGGCTGGCCTCAGGGGACAATCCGCCGACCCCGGATCTCGTCGCAGAGCATCCGGGCCTCCTTGTCATCCGCGTGGGGGCGACCGGTCTCGAGCGCTTTCCCGGCGGCGCGGGTCCGATCTACCTGATCGACCCGCTCGGCAACCTGGTGCTTCGATACCCGGACAACCCCGACATTCGGGGCATCGCCAACGACCTCGCGCGCGTGCTCAAGGCGTCGCGTATCGGGTGAGCCGGCGGCTCCTCTCGCCTGCTACAATTCGATCGTCGTCGTCGGTGGAACGGCGACTTCCGCCGGCTCCTCGTTGAGAGACTGCCCACGCCCCATGACGTCACTCGCGCTCACCGAAACCCGCCTCAGGAATTTCATCGCGCTGACCAAGCCGCGCGTCGTTTCGCTGATCGTTTTCTGCGCCGTCATCGGAATGTTCCTGGCCACGCCGGGGCTTCCGCCCGCGGGCGTCGTGTTCTTCGCCACCGTCGGCATCGCGATGGTCGCGGGCGCGGCCGCGGCGATCAATTGCCTGGTCGAGCAGAAGATCGACGCGCGCATGGCGCGCACGCGCAGACGGCCGCTGCCGAGCGGCGAGCTCACCTCCCGACCGACGCTGGTGTTCGCGTGCGTGCTCGGTGGAGTCGGCCTGCTGCTGCTCCACCGTTACGTCAATCCGCTGACGATGTGGCTGACGCTCGCGACCTTCGTCGGTTACGCGATCATCTACACGGTGCTGCTGAAACCCGCCACGCCGCAGAACATCGTCATCGGCGGCGCGTCCGGTGCGATGCCGCCGGTGCTCGGCTGGGCGGCCGTCACCGGCGATGTCGTCGCCGAGCCGCTGATCCTTTTCCTGATCATTTTCCTGTGGACGCCGCCGCACTTCTGGTCGCTGGCGCTCTACCGCACCAAGGACTACGCGCGAGCCGGATTGCCGATGCTGCCGATTACGCATGGCGCGGGGTACACGAAGCTGATGATCGTGCTCTACACCTGCGCGCTCGTCGCCGTGACGATGCTGCCTTTTGCGGTGCGGATGAGCGGCGTGATCTACCTGGTCGCGGCGCTCGCGCTGGGCGGCGTCTTCCTGTTCTACGTGGTGGAGCTCTACCGCAACTACAGCGACGCGCTGTCGCGCGCGACGTTCAAGTACTCGATCTTCTACCTCGCGGCGCTCTTCTCCGCGCTGCTCGTCGACCACTACTGGCGCTGATGCGCGCGGGTTCGAAGGCCGCGGTGCTCCTCGTCGCCGGCGTACTGGCGCTCGCAGGCTGCGGCGCGGAATCGCCGAAGTTCCGGTCCTCCGACGTCACCGGCGCCGCATTTGGCCGGGACTTCGCGCTGACCGATCCGTCCGGCAAGCCGCGCACACTCGCGGACTTCCGAGGCAAGGTGGTCGTGCTGTTCTTCGGCTATACACAGTGCCCGGATGTCTGCCCGACTACGCTCGCCGCGCTGGCGGAAGTGATGAAGACCTTGGGACCGGCGGATGCGAGCCGCGTCCAGGTCGTGTTCGTGACGGTCGATCCGGACCGCGACACCGCACCGATCATCGCGAGCTACGTAAAGGCATTCGATCCGTCGTTCATGGGCCTTTCGGGCGACACCGAGGCGATCGCGCGCACGGCGAAGGAATTCAAGGTCCTCTATCAGAAACAGCCGGGCCGCACGCCGGAGAGCTACACGGTCGACCATTCCGCGGGGACCTTCATCTTCGATCCGCAGGGTCGCTTGCGCCTGTACGTCGGCAACGGTCAGGGCCCGGACGTGTTCGTCCAGGATATCCGTACGCTGCTGCGCGCGTCCGGGTAGGTTCGCGCCGACGGATGGCGCTTCGCACGACCCCGGGGCTTCGAGCCGACGAATCATGCGCATGACGCTGCGAGAGGCGTTCGTTCGTGCGTTCGCGCATGAGCGCGCCGGACGAAAGGCCGATGCGCGCGCGATCTACACGGAAATTCTTGCTTCGGTTCCCGATCACCCCGGCGCACTGCTGAAGCTTGCCGACCAGGAGATCGACGACGGATTGCCCGACGCCGCGCGCGCGCATCTCGACTCGGCGCTCGAGGCCGCGCAGGCGCAGCACCTTCCCGCGGAAGACATCTGGTTCGCCCGCGCGCGCCTGTCGTTCAAGAGCGGCGATCGGCGGGCGGCGACGGACGCCTGCGAACGCGCAGTCGAACTCGCGCCCGACGCACTTGCGCCGCTGCGGCTGCTGGCCTCGCTCGCGCTCGACGCCGGCGACCCGGTTGCCGCGCAGGCGTGGTGCCGGCGCGCGCTGGTTCGCCATCCTCGCGATGTCGGCGTGCTGCACGTGCTCGGCCAGGCGCTGAAGGCCACGTGGGCGATTCCGGCGGCGTACCGCGTGCTGACGGAATGTGCGGCGATTGCCCCCGACGATCCCGGCGTGCTGACCACGCTTGGCGCCGTCTGCCTCGACGCAGGGAATGCCGACGAGGCGCGCCGGCATCTCGAGCGCGCGATCGCGGTGGGCGGCGAGAACGCGCGCGCGTGCGACAACCTCGGCATCGCGTATCGTGAATGCGGCGACTACGAACGGGCGATCGAAGCGTTCGAAAAAGCGGTCGCCGCCGATCCGGCGCTGACGCCGGCGCTCGCCAATCTCGTCCACACCCGGCGCTACCAGTGGGCCTGGGACGGGCTCGACGCCCTCGAACAACGGCTGATCGCGACGCTCGACGCACCAGCGGCCGACCCGCGCTGGTCGCCCTACATCGCGCTCTCCTGCGACCTCACTCCTGCGCAGGAACTCGACGTCGCACGGCGCTGGTCGCGCGCCGTCCTTCCCGTTCCGGCTGCACCGCGGCCCGCGGAGCCGCGCGGCGATCGATTGCGCATCGGATACCTGTCCTCCGACTTCCGCGAGCACCCGACCGGCCGGCTGATGGCGGGACTGTTCGAGGAATGCGACCGGAGCCGCTTCGACATCTACGCCTACAGCTACGGCGTCGACGACGGCAGCGCGATCCAGAGCCGCATCCGCGCGGCGTTCGGGTCGTCGTGGCGCGATGTCAGGAGCGTCTCCGACGTCGAAGCGGCGCGAATCATCGCGGCCGACGGCATCGACCTGCTAATCGATCGCAAGGGGCACACGCGCGGCGGACGGCTCGGGATCCTCGCGACGCGCCCGGCGCCGGTCCAGCTTCACTACATGAGCTTTCCGGGAACGCTGGGGTATGACGCCGTCGACGGAATCATCGCCGACGACGTGGTGATCCCGCCGGGCGAGGAAGCGTTCTACCACGAGCGCGTCTGGCGATTGCCGCGCTGCTATTTCGTCAACGACGCTCGGCGCGCGCTGCCCGCCGCGGCCACACGCCGCGATGCCGGATTACCGGACGATGCACGGGTCCTCGCGTGCCTCAATCAAAGCTACAAGCTCACGCCCTCCGTGTTCGCGATCTGGATGGAGGTAATGAAGCGCACGCCGCAGGCCGTGTTGTGGCTGCTCGCAGCGGGGTCGCGGGCGCAGTCGAACCTCCTCGGGTACGTGGTGCGCGCCGGTGTCGATCCGGCGCGCGTCATCTTCGCGCCGCATCTCGGGCAGGACGAGCACATCGCGCGCCTTCGCTGCGCCGATCTGGCGCTCGATACGCTGCCGTACGGATCGCACACGACGGCGTGCGACGCGCTGTGGGCCGGTGTGCCGATGCTGACTTGCCCCGGCCTCACCTTCGCGAGCCGCGTGGGCGCGAGCATTCTGTCCACCGCCGGACTTCCCGGGCTGATCGCGACTTCCCTGTCCGACTACCGGGACCGCCTCGACGCTGTCGTGTCAGCGCCGGAATCGCTCACCGACTACCGTAGCTTTCTCGAGCGGACGCGAAACGCGAATCCGCTCTTCGACACGCCCGGTTTCGCGCGCGACTGGGAGCGCCTGCTGGAACGCGCCTACGAGGGGACGATCAGCGCGCGCTGACGTCCGTGCGGCAGGGGCGCCGGGGGGTCAGGCGGGCGTGCGTTTCGATTGGATCAGCTCGACCTTGTAGCCGTCGGGATCCTGCACGAACGCGATCACCGTCGTGCCGCCCTTCACCGGGCCGGCTTCGCGCGTGACCTTGGCGCCGAACGCCCCGGCCGTTTCGTGCACGTTGGCGCACGCCGCCGCGACGTCGTCGACTTCGATCGCGACATGGCCGAATCCGTCGCCGATGTCGTAGGCGGTGACGCCATGGTTGTAGGTGAGCTCGAGCACCGCGCCCCGGGATTCGTCGCCGTAACCGACGAACGCCAGCGAATACTTCTGCTCGGGGCGATCGGTCCTGCGCACGACCTGCATGCCCATGACCTTCGTGTAGAAGTCGACCGACCGCTGGAGGTCGCCGACGCGCAGCATCGTGTGCAGGATTCGCATGTCATGTTCCTTCGCTGGTTCTTCGCTGGTTAATTCAAAAAGCGATCATCTCGAAATCTTCCTTGCGCGCCCCGCATTCCGGGCACGTCCAGTTCGGCGGCACGTCCTCCCATTTCGTTCCGGGCGGAATGCCTTCTTCGGGCGCGCCTGTGGCTTCGTCGTACACCCAGCCGCAGATCAGGCACATGTAGGATTTCATCGTGGTGGGGCGGTTGGAGTAAAATCGTACAATTCTAGCAAGCTTGCCGCGTCCTGCGCGACCGACGCGGCTGCTTCCGCCACACCCACCGCCGGCCGTCGCGCCATGTCCGCCGAACCCGAACCCGAATTTCCGCCCATCGTCCTGACGTTCGCCGCGTCGGATCCGTCCGGTGGCGCCGGCTTGCAAGCCGACATCCTGACGCTCGCGAGCATGGGCTGCCATCCGCTGTCGGTCGTGACCGCGATCACCGTGCAAGACACCCTCGGCGTCGAAGGCATACAGTCGCTCGACGTCGAGTGGGTGGCCGACCAGGCGCGGTGCCTGCTCGAGGACATGCCGGTCGACGCCTTCAAGATCGGCGTGCTGGGGAGCGTCGAGATCGTCGCGGCGATCGCCGAAATAGTCTCCGATTATCCGGACGTTCCACTGGTGCTCGATCCGGTGCTCGCGTCGGGCCGCGGCGACGAATTCGCGACCGAGGAGATGATCGATGCGATCCGCGAGCTCCTGCTGCCGCACACGACGATCCTGACGCCGAACAGCATGGAGGCAAGGCGGCTCGCCGACGTCGACGACGACGACGAGGCGTCGCTCGCGCTTTGCGCCGAGCGCCTGATCGAAATGGGCGCGGCGCACGTGCTCATCACCGGCACTCACGAGGCGACCGTGGAGGTCGTCAACACGCTCTACGGCAAGAGCGGCGTCCTGCGCACCGACAGCTGGACGCGGCTTCCCGGCAGCTATCACGGCTCGGGATGCACGCTCGCCTCGGCCATCGCGGCGATGCTCGCCAACGGGCTCGAATTGCCGGAGGCCGCGCGCGAGGCGCAGGAATACACGTGGCAGACGCTGAAGAAGGCGTATCGGCCGGGCATGGGCCAGCATCTGCCCGACCGGCTGTTCTGGGCGCGCGAGGAGTCCGACGCGCCGGCCGACGACGCCGCAGCGCCGCGCGGTTCCGATGCCCACAGCCGGCACTGACGCGAGGCGACGCGCCCGCGCACTGCGGCTCGCCGGGCTCTACGCGATCACGCCCGACCTTGTCGACACCGCCCGGCTGGTCGCGCGCGTCGCGGCTGCGATCGACGGGGGCGCGCGCGCGATCCAGTACCGCAACAAGTCCGCCGACGCGGCGCAGCGGCGCGCGCAGGCGGCAGCGCTCGCGCAGGTCCGCGCGGCGCGCGGCGCGCTCTACATCGTCAACGACGACGCCGCGCTCGCGGCCGCGGTCGACGCCGACGGCGTGCACCTCGGCGAGGATGACGGCGGCATCGAAGCCGCGCGGGAACTCGTCGGACCCGAGCGCATCATCGGCGTCTCCTGCTACAACCGCTTCGAGCTCGCGCAGGCCGCGGTGGCCGCGGGGGCGGACTACGTCGCGTTCGGCAGCTTTCATCGGTCGAGTGTCAAGCCCGACGCGCGCCGTGCCGAGATTTCGCTGCTCTCGCGGGCCAGATCGCTCGGCGTGCCCGTCGTCGCGATAGGCGGCATCACCGCCGCGAACGCACTCTCGATGTTCGCCGCGGGTGCGGACGCGGTGGCGGTGATCGCCGACGTGTTCGGCCACGACGAGCCTCGCGACGTAGCGTACGCGGCCCGCGCGATCGACTCGGTGTTTCGCACGGCGCGCGCGGGCGCCTGACGCGACGAACGACCATGGCGAGGCGCGCGAGCATCATCGTGCGATCGATGGCACGGCCGGAATTGCAGGACGCGCTGGCCTCGCTTGCGGCGCAGACTCATCCGGACCTCGAAATCGTGCTTGTCGACGCGACCGGCGGACGGCATCCGGCGGCGCCGTCGTTCTGCGGTCCGCACGAGGTCCTGTTCGTCGGTGGTGTGACGCCGCGATCCCGGCCCGTCGCGGCCAATGCCGGGCTCGACGCAGCGACCGGCGATTACATCGGCTTCCTCGACGACGACGACCGCTTGCTGCCCGGTCACGTGTCGGGGCTCGCGGCAGCGCTGGACGCGCGGCCCGAATTTTCGGTCGCGTACGCGAAGGCGACCGAGGTCGACAGCGACGGGAAGACCGTCGGCGTGCGCGACGAACCGTTTTCGCGCGTGCTGCTGTTTCAGGATTCCTACGTGATGCTGCAAGCGGCCCTGTTCCGGCGTGAGCTTCGCGAAACCTGCCGCTTCGACGCGGCGTTCGACGTGTTCGAGGACTGGGATTTCTGGATCCAGGCGTCGAGGGTCACGGATTTTCTCCCGGTGGCGCAGGAAACCGTGATCTACCGGTCCGACCTCGGGCGATCCGGAATCGGCAGGGGGGCCAACCGCGATCCGGCCATCGTCGAAACGTACCGGCGCCGCATCGCGGCAAAGTGGCGCGAGGATGGCGAGCGCACGATGCGCGAGCTGGACGAACGCTTCGATACGGCGTGGTCGTGCTTCGCCGACGGCGATCGAATCGGCGCGGACGCCGCCGCCCGCGAGGTCCTCGATCACTACCGCTTCCACGTAGGTGCGCTGACCCTGGCCGGAACCCTGGCTGCGCTGCGCGGCGAATTCGCGCAGGCGTCCGCGCACTTCGCGTTGGCCGCGCGCGAAAGCCCGGCGGACGCGGACGTCCACTTCAATCTCGCTCAGGCACTGGAGCGCGAGGGTCGCGCGGCCGACGCGGCGTCGGCCTATCGGCGCGTCCTGGAGTTGGATCCGGCGCATTCGCACGCGCGAGCGCGGCTCGCGCTCGTCGAGCCGATCAAGCCCGCGTGATCAACGGCGCTCGCCGTCGGCGAGCGCGCGCTGCGTCGCCTCGAGGTAGGCGTGCCCGAACGCCTCGTCGGGCTCGAGGTGGCAGCCCTCGGCCCACTCGTTCCACGCGTTGATGAATACAAGGCGCTGTTCGGGCGGGTGGCGCACCGCCGTTTGCGCGACCACTGCCGTCAGCCATCGCTGGTAGTTCGCCGGATGGACGTTGACGAACACGTGCCCGTTCTTCGGCAGACGCGGCGTGTTGTCCCATCCGGTCATTACGCCGCGGAAAAGCGGAAAAGCCGGCACCGCGCGCGCGATCGCGGACTTTGCCGTCTGCACGTAATCCCAGACCGCGACCGAGAGGCCGGGTTCGTAGAACGTGACCGGCGGCGAAACCTCGCCGACGTCGAAGCCGTGCGGCGGAAACTCGACCCCCGCGTCGAAGCCCCAATCGGTGGGCGGCGGCATGCCCGGCAGTTGAACGCAGGCGAGGAACGGATCCTCGATGCGCGCGCGCCGGGCCTCCTCGCGAAAGCGCAGCGCGAACGCGCGCGGATCGGGGAGGGAGTTCGCGCGGTAGACGACGAAGAGCGGCCGCCCCTCGACGCGGATGTAGCGCGCGTCGCGAAAAAGCGGCGCGAGATCGGCAAAGAGGCGCCGGTCTGCGTCGGGTGAATACTCCTGGGCGACCAGGATGTCGTCGTCGTGGCCGTCCCAGCGGCGTGTCCAGGGCTCGTTCGCCCAGCACACGCAGAAGGGGAAGTCCGGTTCACCGCTCGCATGGACTTCGTCGAGCGGACGGGCCAGCAGACGCCGTCCGTTGAACCAGTAGTAGTAGTAACAAAAGCCGTGAATGCCGTAGCGGCGCGCGAGCGCGGCTTGCGCGATTCGCGTCTCCGCGACGCGCAGGTCGCAATAGCCGAGATCCGCCGGCAGGTGGGGCTGATAGTGCCCGGCGAACAGCGGCCGGGCGCGCACGACGTTGCGCCATTCGGTGAACCCGGTGCCCCACCACGCATCGTTTTCCGGGATCGGATGGAACTGGGGCAGGTAGAAAGCGATCAGACGGGTGTCGATGTCGGGCATAGAGAGGCGCGAAGCAGCGGGCGCCCGGGTCCACAGGCGTCGGGCAGCGGCGACGGTTCGCCGCAGGAAACGCACGCAAAGCCTTGATTCGTGCGGCGAAAACGCGATATAGGCGCAGTCTCCATGGTATCATCACCGGTCGATTTTTGTGCGGCGGACCCCGTGAACGCACCCCAAAGAATGCGGCTGGGCGAGATTCTGATCGCGCGCGGAAAGCTCGACGCCGCCGGCGTGGAGCGCGCCCTCCGATTGCAGCAGGAAAGCGGCGAGCGGCTGGGCACGCTGCTCGTCACGCTCGGCCTCTGCGCGCAGCGCGACGTGTCCGAAGCGCTCGCGGTGCAACTCAACTTGCCGCTCCTCGACACCGCCGGCTACCCGGAGTTCCCGATTCTCGAAGAACGCATGTCCGCGCGCTTCCTCCGCGAAGCCCGCGCGCTGCCCGTGCGCGAGGACGAGACCGAGGTCTCGCTCGCGATGGCCGACCCGACCGATGAATACACGATCGGCGCGTTCAGGATGGTGACCGGCCGTGACGTGAAACCGATGGTCGCCATCCCATCGGAGCTCGAGGCCGCGCTGGAACGCCTCTATGGCGCCGGGCGAACGGCGGTCGGCCAGATCGTCGGCGACGTCGAGCAGCGCGACGAACTCGCCTTCGACGCCGACGTCCAGCATCTGAAGGATCTCGCGTCCGAAGCCCCCGTCATCCGCCTCGTCTCCCTCATCATCACCAACGCGCTCGAGGCGCGCGCCTCGGACATTCACGTCGAGCCGTTCGAGAATCGCCTCGCGGTTCGCCACCGGATCGATGGCGTGCTGCACGAGGTCGAATCGCCGCCGCGAAGGTTCTCGGCGGCCGTGATCTCGCGGATCAAGATCATGGCGAACCTCGACATCGCCGAGCGCCGCCTGCCGCAGGACGGGCGCATCCGGCTGCGCGTCCAGGGGAAGGAGATCGACCTTCGCGTATCGACGGTGCCGACGATGCACGGCGAATCGGTCGTGCTGCGGATACTGGACAAGGGTGGCGTCGCGCTCGACTTCGCGCGCTTGGGATTCGAGGACGACATCCTCGCGCGGTTCCTTGACGTGCTCGTCCAGCCGCACGGCATCCTGCTCGTCACCGGGCCGACGGGCTCCGGCAAGACGACCACACTCTATACAGCGCTCGAGCGCCTCAACCAGCCCGACGTCAAGATCCTGACCGTCGAGGATCCCGTCGAGTACCAGATGCCCGGCATCAACCAGATCCAGGTGAAGCCGCAGATCAATCTCACGTTCGCGAACGCGCTGCGCTCCATCGTGCGGCAGGATCCCGACGTGATCATGATCGGCGAGATTCGCGATCTGGAAACCGCCGAGATCGCGGTCCAGTCGGCGCTGACCGGCCACCTCGTACTGTCGACCGTGCATACGAACGATGCGGCGAGCACCGTCAACCGGCTTCTCGACATGGGGATCGAGGACTACCTGCTGACGTCCACCGTCATCGGCATCCTCGCGCAGCGGCTCGTGCGTACGCTGTGCCAGCACTGCAAGGAGCCGCACGTCGCGCTGCCGGAGATCGTCCAGCAGATGGGCCTCGCACGATTCACGAGCGAGAAGAAGATCACGCTGTACCAGCCCAAGGGCTGTCCGCAATGTTCGCAGACCGGCTATTCGGGTCGGATCAGTATCATGGAAATGCTGCCGGTCACCGACCCGCTGCGGAGCCTCGTGATGAAGCACGCGACGGCGACCGATCTGCGCAATCAGGCGATCAGCGAAGGCATGTTGACGATGTACGAGGACGGCCTGCGAAAGGCCGTCCGCGGCATCACCACATTCGAGGAAGTGCTCCGCGTCACGCGCGAGGGCTAGGTCGCGATCCGATGCCCGTCTTTCGATACAAGGCCGTCGATGCTGCGGGAGACCTCGCGACCGGCGAGATCGAAGCCGCCAACGAAGGCGAGATCGTCGATCGGCTGCGCGACCAGGGCATGATGCCGATGCAGGTGGCCCGCGCCGCTGCCGGCGCGTTGGCACCCGCTGCCCATCGCGCGGACCCGCGAGACGGAAAGCCCCGCGGGAAGCTCTTCGGCCGGTGGGTGCCGAAAACCGTGTCGCGCGACCAGCTGCTCGCGATCACGCGCGAGCTCGCCACGCTGATGCGCGCAGGGTTGCCGCTCGACCGTGCGCTCGAGGTGCTGATCGGGCTCGCCGATTCGCCGCCCGCCGCGGCGCTTTTGCAGCAGGTGCGCGACGACGTTCGCGGGGGCAAGTCGCTGTCGCAGGCGCTCGAAGTGCGGCGCGACGTGTTCTCGCGCTTCTACGTCAACATCGTGCGCGCGGGCGAGGCCGGCGGTGCGCTCGGCGTCGTGCTTACGCGCCTCGCCGACACGATGGAGCGCAACAAGGAATTGCGCGAGTCCGTGAAATCGGCGTTGATCTACCCGACGATCCTGATCGGTGTCGCGGTAATGTCGGTCCTCGTGCTGCTGGTGTGGGTCGTGCCGCAATTCGAGCAGACGTTCGCGCAGGCGGGCAAGGCGCTGCCGTTCGCAACACAGGTCGTCGTCGTCGTCGGCACGACGCTCAAGAAGTGGTGGTGGGCCGGCGTGTTGCTTGTCCTCGTCGCCGTCGCCTGGGTGCGCCGGCTGCTGCGCAAGCCGTCGGTGCGTGCGCGCTGGGATGCGCAGGTGCTGCGCCTGCCGCTCGTTGGCGACCTCGTCCTGAAGGTCGAGGTGGCGCGGTTTTCGCGGACGCTGGCGACGTTGCTGGGCAATGGCGTGACGTTGCTCGCGGGCCTCGCGATCGTCAAGGAGACGCTCGGCAACGTCGTGCTCGCCGGCGCGCTCGACGGCGTGGTCGCGCGGTTGCGCGAAGGCAAGGGATTCGGAAAGCCTCTCGACGAGACCGGCCTCTATCCGAAGCTCGCCGTGCAGATGATCCTGGTCGGCGAGGAATCGGGCCGGATCGAGGAAATGCTGAATCGCGTTGCCGAGGTCTACGATCGCGAAGTGGCGATGGCGATCAAGCGCTTCCTCTCGGTGCTGGAGCCGGCGCTGATCCTTTCGCTTGCCGTGATGATCGGCGGCATCGTCTTCTCGATCCTGCTCGGCGTGATGGGCATGAGCGAACTTGTCCAGTAACCCGTGTCTAAGCTCTTCCGCCGCGCTTGAGCCTCGCGCCGGCGGCCTGCGGGCGACGCCCCGTCAAAGGAAAACGGATGAATCGAAGCGTACAGAAGCGTAACGCCGGCATGACGCTGATCGAAATTCTCGTCGTGCTGGTGCTGATCGGCGTGGTGCTCGGCATCGTTGGCGGAAATTTCATCGGCAAGGGCGAAAAGGCCAAGGCCGACGCGGCGAAGATCGAGATCAGCCAGATCGGGCAGACGCTCGACCTCTACAAGCTCGAGATCGGACGATATCCGACGACGCAGGAAGGTCTGCAGGCGCTCATCGCGGCACCGGCCGGCGTCACCAACTGGAACGGCCCGTACTGGAAGCGTCCCACCGTGCCGAAGGATCCGTGGGGCAACGAGTACAAGTACGTCTCGCCGGCGCAAAACGCGCCCTACGAGATCGTCTCCCTCGGCGCGGACGGCAAGGAGGGCGGCGAAGGGCCGAACCGGGATCTGTCGAGCACCCAGCAATGAACGTTTGCGCGCCCGTCCGGTCGAAGCCCGCACGGCGCGCCGCAGTGTCCGGGGTCACGCTGCTCGAACTCCTGATCGTGCTGTCGATCATGGCGATCGTCGCAGCGCTGGTGCTGCCGATGTTCGGCGGCGAAGGCGTGTCGACCAGCGAACTCAAGGGCGCTGCGCGGCAGGTCGCCGCGGGATTGCGCGTTGCGCGTAGCGAAGCGCTCGCCACCAGACAGGACACGCGTGTCCTCCTCGACCTCGAGCAACGTACCTTCCGGATCGATCGCGACGCCCATGTGCATGCGCTTCCGCAGAAGATCGACGTGAAACTCTTTACGGCCCAAAGCGATCTCGTCAGCGACAAGGTCGGCGCGATCCGCTTTTTCGCAGACGGCGGGTCGAACGGCGGACGCGTCACGCTTGCCGCAGGTTCGCGCAAGTTCGACATCGACATCGATTGGCTGACCGGCCGAGTCGCGATTCAGGACTGACACTGCGATGCAACGCCGACCTGCGCCATGCGACGAGAGCGGATTTTCCCTGCTCGAAGTGCTCGTCGCCTTCGTGATCCTGTCGCTGGTCGCGACCGCGCTGTTCCGGCTATTCTCCGGCGCGCTCGGCAATGCGTCGGCCGCCGAAGATTACAGCCGGGCGGTGCTGGTCGCGGAGAGCGTCCTCGCCGAGGCCGCCGCCGTGGCGCCGCTGGTCGAGGCCACGAATGCCGGGTCGGCGGACGACGGACGCATTGCCTGGGCCACGCGCACCTCGACCTATTCGCCGCCGGGTGTGTCGCCGGATCTCGAGCTCGCGGCGCAGACGATGGCCGTCCGGCTGTTTCGCATCACCGCGGAGGTCACGTTCGCCGCGCCGTCCGGCGGGCAGCGCACGTACGCGCTCGCGACGACGCGCATCGGGCTGAGGGACTCGCGATGAGGCCGGCGCCGGCACATGCGCGCGGTTTCACGCTCGTCGAGCTCACGGTCGCGCTCGTGCTGATGGCGGGAATGGCCGCGGTGCTCTATGGCTCGCTCTCGCTGGCCGCGCGAACCTGGGACAGCGGCGAGGCCAAGACGCTGCAGGTTTCCGACATGCGCACCACGCAGACGTACCTTCGCGCGCAGCTCGAAGCGCAGTATCCGCAGCGACTGTGGAAGGTGGCCGGATTTCCGCTGCTGTTCGGAGGCGATCGCGACGAGATTCACTATGCCGCCGTGCTTCCGACCCGCGTTGTCGAGGGCGGTGTCTACCTCTTCCGCGTCGCGATCGTGCGCAACGGCGACAAATCCCAGCTCGTTCAGGAACGCCTGGTCCCCGACGTCAACGCCCTGCAGGAACCGGAGTTTCGCGATGCCGAGCGTTCGGTGCTCGCCGACGGCATCTCCGAGTTGCGGATCGGCTACTTCGGCCGCGACGCCGATGCGGCCGACACCGACGCGCCGTCGTGGCGGGACCAATGGGACGACAAGCAGCGGCTGCCGCTGCTCGTGCGGATCGACGTGAAGCCCGAGAAGGGCGTGCCTTGGCCGACGCTCCTCGTCGAGCCGCGACGCGCGCTCGAGTCGGGTTGCCCCGCCTGGGACCCCGCGGGAAAGCGCTGCCTGAGGGCGAGCGGATGAGCAGACGGGCCTCCTCCTCCCAACGCGGTATCGCCCTCATCGCGGTGCTGTGGCTCACGGTGCTGCTGACCGTGATCGCGAGCGGATTCGCGTACAGCATGCGCGGCGAGGCCCTCGCGGCGCGCAACACGATGTCGCTCGCGCAGGCGCGCGCGGCGGCGGACGGCGCGGTCGAGCGCGTGGCCTTCGAGCTGTCGCGGCAGCGCACGCTGGCGGACGTGTGGCTCCCCGACGGTCAGCCGCGCGCCTGGACGGATGGCGACATCGCGATCACCGCGACGGCCATCGACGAGGCCGGTCGCATCGACATCAATCTCGCCGCCGATCCGCTGCTGAAGGGTCTCTTGCAAAACGTCGGCGGACTCGATCCGGAATCTGCGGAGCAGGTGCTGGAAGCGATCCTCGACTGGCGCGACCCCGACGATTTGCGCCGGCCGAACGGCGCCGAGGCTCCCGAATACCGGGCGGCCGGTCTCAAGTACGTACCGACCAATGGGCGCTTTGAGACCGCCGGAGAGCTGCAGCGCGTGCTGGGCGTGACCCCGGGACTGATGGCAAAGATCGCCGACAGCCTGACCACCTATTCGCGCCAGCGTGGGTTCAATCCGGCGACGGCCACGCGCAACGTCCTGCTGGCGGTGCCGGGGATCACACCCGAGCAGGTCGATGCGTACATCAACGACCGGCGCGAAGCGATCGCCAATCGGCTCCCCATTCCCCCCCTTCCGGCCGCGCAGGGCTTCGCCACGAGCCCGTCACCCGCGTGGCGAATCCACGCCGAGGCGGTGGCGCCCGATGGTGTAACCTTCGCCCGCGACGCCGTGCTGCGTCCGCAGGGCGACCTGCGTCAGCCGATGATCGTGCTCCTCTGGCAGGAGGGCGTGGCCGCTCCGCGACCCGGAGCCGGTTCCGCGACCGAAAACGCGATGCAAAACGATGGAACGAACAAGCCCTGAACTGCGGCAGCGGCTGCGCAACGCCGCCCAACGCTCTGGCCTCGCTGCCTTCTGGCAGTGGTGGAAGGGCGAGCTCGCGGGGCTGATGCCCGGAGCCGCGCGTACCGCGTTGCGGCGCCGGCGCTTGCGCCCGATCGTCGCGTTCCAATCGGATGCGGCCGTCCTGTGGGCCCCGCGCGTCACCGACGGCACCCTCGCCTTCGCCGAGGTCGCCCGCATTCCGCTCGGGGGCGACGCGGCGGAACTCGCGCGCGCCGGACACGCGGCGATCGGCTCGCTTCCCCGCGTCGCGTACGGCGGCGTCGTGACCGACGCGAAGGTCGCGGTCGCGCTTCCGCCCGCGCAGGTGCTGCGCAAGACGATCACGCTTCCCGCGGCGGTCGAGGAAAATCTTCACCAGACGCTCGCCTACGACCTCGACCGCCATACGCCGTTCAAGCCGGAGGAAGTCTATTTCGATGCGCTGGTCGTCGGACGCGATGCCGCGAAAAAGGAGATCCGGGTCCACCTGGCCGCGGCGCTCAAGTCGGCGGTCGACCAGGCGCGCCGTCGCGTCGAAGACTGGGGCGCGGCGGTCGTCGCCGTCACCCCGGAGTTGCCGACGGACTCGGCGGCGCTGGGCGGGACGACGCTCAACCTGCTCCCGTCCGCCGAGCGACCCGATGCGACGACGTGGCGCCGGTGGGAGGTCTGGGTGCCGCTGGCGCTGATCGCCGTCCTTGCCGTCGTCGCGACGGCGCTACCCGTTTGGCAGAAGCGCGGTTACGCCATCGCGTTGCTGAAGCTCGCCGACCAGGGGCGCGTCCAAGCCGACGCATCGAGCGCGCTTCGCGACGAGCTCGAGCGCCAGACCGGCGATTACAACTTCGCGCTGCAGAAAAAATATGCATTTCCGGCGGCTCTGCAGGTCGTCGAGGACGTCACCAGGCTCCTCCCCGACGATACCTGGCTGATTCAGCTCGAGATGAAGACCACCGCGCGGGGCAAGGAACCGCGGCGCGAAATCGTCCTGCGCGGGGAAAGCGCGAACGCCGGCCGGCTGGTATCGCTGTTCGAGGACTCGAAGGTGTTCGCAGACGCCGCGCCGCGCTCGCCGACGACCAAGATTCAGCCAGGCCCCGGCGAGGTCTTCGACCTCGGCGCACAGTTGAAGCCGCTGCCGCTGCCGCAGGCGACGCAGCTTGCCGATGCCGTAGCCAGCGGCGCAGGCGCCGCCGCGGCGCTCCCCCTGCCACCGGCAACCCCGGCGGCCGGTCAGGCGGCGCCGGGCGCGCCGGCGCCTATCGGCGATCCGGGCGCCGTACCTGCGGCAAAGTCCTCTGCCGGCCCGGGCACCGCTGCGCCTCCGGCAAAAGCCGGCGCCGCGCCGCCCGCCGCCGCGCCGGCGGCGGCAACGGGTCCGGCCGGCGCGCCCGCCCCACCCCCTGACCGGGCCGCCGAAGCGCCCGCGCCGGATGCACCGGATGCTCCGGCAAACGGCGCAACGAAGGCGACGCCATGAACACCGCCATCGCCAGGCTTGCACCGGCGCGCCAGCGCGCGCTCGCCGCCGCGCTCCTCGTGGTCGCGATCGTCGTCGTGCTGTCGGTATTGCTGCTCCCGCTGCTGCTCCTGCATAACCACTACGACGATTCGATCGCGACGCTCGAAGATCGGCTCGAACGCTACCGACGCGTAGCCGCCCAGGCGCCCGAGTACCGGAAGGCACTCGACGCGATGCGCGAGAAGGACGGTCGCCGCTTCTTTCTCAAGAACACGGCGCCGAACCTCGCCGGCGCCGAGTTGCAGGAACTGGTGCGCTCGGCGATCGAGGCCAACGGCGGGCGCATCACGACGAGCCAGAACCAGGGCCCGCGCGACGAAGGCCGCTTCAAGCAGATCAGCGTCACCGTGCAGTTCTTCGCGGCCACGCCGGCGCTTCAGAAGATCCTGTACGCACTCGAGGTCGGGCCGCCCTACCTTGCGGTCGAGAACATGACGCTGCGGCCGCTCAACGCCTTTCGCGGGTTCAAGCCGGGGCCCGGCCAGGAACCGGAAGTCAACGTGCAACTCGACGTCGCGGCCTATGCGTTCGCCGAGCCGGCCAAAAAGTGACCGCCGCGCATTCGAAGGAGGACCGACGATGAACAAACTCTCTCCGCCTCTCTCGGCCGCCCTGGGGTGGCTCTTTCCCCTCGTTGCCCTCGGCGCGCTCGTGGGCTGGGAGACCGATTGGGGTCGCGCCGTCGAGACGCGCCCGCAACCGGCCGAGTCCATCGAACCGAAGCCGATTGCCGCAGCGCTCCTCCCCGAGTTCGAGATCCCCGGGGGAATCGTGACGCGCACGGATACCGTCGCCCGAACGCTTTTCAATCCGACGCGCCGTCCGGCGCCGCCTGCCGCGTCGGAAGGCGCGACCGCGCGCCTGAAGCGAGGGCAGTTCGCGTTGACGGGAACGATGCAGGTCGACGGCAAGAGCATCGCGTTCCTGCGTGAAGTCGCCGGGAACAAGCCGCGGCGCGTGCATACCGGCGAATCGATCAACGGAATGACGGTCGTCGAGGTCAGGCCGGATCGCGTGCTCTTCGCGCTGGGCGACGAATCCGAGGAACTCTTCCTCAAGGTGGCGACCAACCCGCGTCCCACACCTCAACCGGTCGTTGCCGCGCCGCCCGCCGCGGCCATGGCCGCAGGGGTTCCGGTTGCGCCGGCCGGTGCGCCGGTGACCGGCGCCGCCACAGCGAACCCCGGCACGGGTAACGCCCAGACGGCCATCGAGCGCCGCCGCGCCGCGCGTGCCGCCGCGGCCGCCGCAGCGGCCGGTGGACAGGCGACGACCCCCACCCTATCCGGTGCCCCGCCGGCCCCGGGCAGCTCGCCGTGGGACCAGATCAACCAGAATTATCGGGAACGCGCGGCCGGCGGCGGTCGAAACCCCACGAAGTGATCCTGATCGACGCCTTCCTCGCTGAAAGACTTGGCTTCACCTGGAAATGAAAATGACAAAACGACATCTCGCCCTCCCTTGCGCCGCGCTCGTGGCCGTCGTACTCGTCACCGCGTGCGCGACGTCGCCGGATGTCGGTCAGCCCCCCACGTTGAAGAGCCTGCCGAACCGCGGGACGTCGAACGTGTCGATGGCGCTCGCGGAAGGCGCGGAGAAGGGCCAGGTGCAAACGCCTCCGCCGGTCGAAGACAAGTCGCGCCTGTTCAAAGGGACGGGCGTGCTGGTCAAGGGCCAGCAGCAAGGCGGTGGCCTCCCGTCGGGGCCGGTCGTCGTGCAGCAGGGCGGTGGCGGCGTCGTCCTCAACTTCGAGGGCGCCGATCTGCGCGAAGTGGTGAGGAACATCCTCGGCGACATCCTGAACGAGAGCTACACGATCGACCCGTCGGTGGGCGGCCAGGTCACGATCCGCACGGCGTCTGGCATCCCGCGCGATGCGCTGATCGCAACGCTGGAGACGCTGCTGCGAATGAACGGCGCGGCGATGGTCAAGGAGGGCGGCCTCTACAAGATCCTGCCGAGCGCCGCTGCCGTTCGCGGCAACATCACGCCGCAGCTCGGCAATTCACAGCGCGCGCTGCCGTCTGGCTTTTCGGTGCAGATCGTGCCGCTGCGCTTCGTCGGCGTCCGCGAAATGGTGCGCATCCTCGAGCCGTTCGTGAAGGACGCGACCGCTGTGCGTCCCGATGATCTGCGCAACATGCTGATCCTCGCCGGATCGGAGCGCGAGTTGAAGCACCTGCTCGAGACCATCGACACGTTCGACGTCGACTGGATGGCCGGCATGTCGGTCGGCCTGTTTACGCTGCAGTTCGCCGACGTGAAGGCGGTCACCGCGGAGATCGACAAGGCGATCGGCGACCGCAACACCGGCCCGCTCGCGGGGATCCTGCGGATCATTCCGATCGAGCGGTTGAATGCGTTCCTCGTGATCACGCCGCAGCCGGCCTATCTCGAAGAGGCGAAGAAGTGGGTGGTGCGCCTCGATCAGCCCGGGACGGGCGATGGCCCGCGATTCTTCGTGTACAACCTTCAGAACACCCGGGCGGAGAAGCTCGCGCCGCTCTTGCAGCAGGCCTTCAGCGGCCGCGCCGCGCCGGCGGCGGCGCCGAGCGCGCCGACCGTCGCGCCCGGAACGCCGGCCGGCACGATCGTTTCGCCGCCGCAGTACCAGCCGACGCCGACCACGCCGCAGCCGCAGGTTGTCATCCAGGACCAGCGACCCCAGGCGACGCCCGCGGCGGCGACCGGCGCGGCGGCGGCCGCCGGACTCGGCATCATCCGCAACATTCAGGTCGTCGCCGACAAGGACAACAACACGCTGCTGATCGTCGCCACCGCGCCCGAGTACACGGTGATCGAGGCGGCGGTGAAAAAGCTCGACGTTCCGGCGCGCCAGGTGATGATCGAAGTCACGATCGCGCAGGTGGCGCTGACCGACGAAATCAACTTCGGCGTCGAGTGGCTGTTCAAGGGCGGCGCCCCGTCTGGGCGGGGCACGGGCGGCAATATCACGCGCAGCACGCCGCTCAATCCGCTGTCGAATGCGGCGACGGACCCGGCGCTTTCGCTCGCCAAGGGGTTCGTCTACATCATCAACAATGCGAACTTCCCCGGCGGCATCCAGGCGATTCTGCACCTGCTCGACACGTACGGCGATACCAAGGTCATCGCCAACCCGCATCTCGGGGCGCTCGACAACCAGAAGGCGACGATCAAGTCGGGCGAGCGGATTCCGATCAACCAGCAGACGAACGTCGGCGGGACGGTCAACGGCGTCGTGACGACGACATCGCAGTACATCGACACCGGCGTGCTGTTGCAGGTGACGCCGCACATCAACGCCGGCGGACTCGTGACGCTCGACGTTCAGGCGGAGGTGAGCGACCCCGGCAACTTCGTCCCTGGCGAAGCCCCGCCGATCAACACCCGTTCCGTGCAGACGATGGTCAGCGTGCAGTCCGGCCAGACGATGGTGATGGGCGGCCTCATCGGCGAGACCAAGCAGTTGAGCTCGTCGGGCCTGCCGCTGCTCTCGCGCATCCCGATCATCGGCGGGCTGTTCGGCGAGCAGACGATCAAGAACAACCGAACCGAACTCATCATGTTCATCACGCCGCGCGTGGTCGAGAACGAGTTCGACGTGAAGAACGTGATCGACGATCTGCGTCGCCGGATGGGACGCCTCGATGAGGAGTTTCCGCGTACGAAGATCGAGGCGAAGCCGGCACAACCGCCTGCGGCCGCGCCGCAATGACCGGGTCGACGCGAGGCGACTTGCGACGCCGGAGGTGTGCGCCAGCACTGGCGAAAGCGTCTCCCATTGGCGACAGTTCGGCTTTTTGTCGAGATTTCCCGAAAAAGCGTCGTTAATCCCCGACATCTCGCTGTTGCTGACCTGCAACAGCCAACGAACGGTTTCTTTTGGGGCAAATCGCCGATTGACGATGCCGGGGGATTTCTATAGTCTCAAATCAAGGATTGCAGCGCCGACGCGTTGTTGCAGTGGTAGTTCGCAGTCCGTTGCGCGATCGGCGCTTGACCAGTGGCACGAGGCACAGTCCTGATGAAACGGTATTCGCAATCGAGCCGCGAAGGGCGGCAGCGAGCAACGGGTTGGTGGTTTCGCGGTATCGCCCTCGGGGCCATGATCGTGGCCGCAGGGTGTTCGACGACCGGCGCGCTGACGAAGGACACGCCGTCCGACGTCAAGTCCGCTGCAGTCAAGGAGCGGTCGAACGCCCGGTGGGCGGCGCTGATCAAGGGCGACAAGGATGCGGCCTACGCGTACCTCAGCCCGGGGACGCGCAGCCTGATCACGATCGAGCAGTACCGTGGGAGAGTGCAGACAGGGGGTTTTCGGGCCGTGCAGATCGAAAAGGTCGACTGCGAGCCGGAAACCTGCAATGTAGGACTGATGCTCACGTACGACTATGTCGCCCCGAAGGGAGTGGGGTCGGCAAAGGGGATTACGACCTACGTGCAGGAGACGTGGGTGCTGGAAAACGGTCAGGCGTGGTTCGTCATGCGCCCCTAGGCGAAGGTCGGAAGTTGCAAATTTTCCACAGTTTTCCGGATGGGGTTTTGAGGCGGCACCTAATTCGTTCGACAAAAGGAGTGGGCGGTACTAACATTCCCGTGCTGTTGGTTCTAAAGTGATCACTTTAAATCGCAAATCGCAAACAGAGGAGTTATCACCAACCATGAATACGTTCAACAGAAAATCGTTGTATGCCGCGCTTGCCGGTCTGGGCGCCCTCAGCGGGATGGGGGCTGCGGATGCGGTCAACCTGTCCCCCGAAGGCTTGGGTCAGGTCCTGATCTATCCGTACTACACGGTCCGCAACGGGGCGCAGGGCTTCGCCTACAACACCCTCCTTTCGGTGGTCAATACGACCGCCTCTGCGAAGGCCGTGAAGGTCCGCTTCCTGGAAGGCAAAAACTCCCGCGAAGTGCTTGACTTTAACTTGTTCCTGTCGAAGTTCGACGTGTGGACGGCAACGGTCATCTCGACGGCCACGGGTGCGGCCGTCACGTCGACGGACAAGTCCTGCATTCTGCCGGCGTATCTCGCCGCTGGCGGCCAGCCTTTCGTGAACTTTGCGTACGCCACCGATGGCGCGGACAGCTCGCTCGACCGCAGCCGCGAAGGCTATGTCGAAATCATCGAAATGGCGGACTTCCCCCTTGGGTCGTCGACGCAGATCAACATCACCCACTCGGGTGGCGTGCCGCACGACTGCGCAGCGAACACCGAAGCCCAAGCCGCGTTTGACGCGACGACCGGCTCGGGTGGCCTGTTCGGTTCGATGACGCTGATCAACGTGTTCGACGGCTCTGCGTATTCGCAGGACGCGACCGCGCTGGACAACTTCAACAAGAACTTCCCGATCTACTTCAACGCCGGTCTGACGAGCCCGAACCTGAACAACGCCTCGCCCAGCACGAGCGTCGTGATCGCCAACGGCAACGCGGTTATCACCAACTGGACGCGGCCGGTTGACGCCGTCAGCGCCACGCTGATGCACAACGCGGTGATGAACGAGTACTCGACCGAAGCGGCGATCCTGGCGAACACCGACTGGGTCATCACGATGCCGACCAAGAATCTGTACGCCTCGGTCGGCACGGGCGCGGCGATCGCTCCGTTCCAACGCAACTTCAACGGCACGGCCGGCGCCTGCGACGACGTCGCACTGCAGACGTGGGACCGCGAAGAGAGGAGCCCGAGCACCCCGGGTGGATTCTCGCCGCCGGCGAAGAACCCGATCGCGCAACTGTGCTGGGAAGCCAACGTCATCACGTTCGCGTCGGCCGGTGTTCTGGGCTCGACGAACCAGAAGCAGATCGTGCTTGCGGCTGGCCAGATCAACGGTTGGGCGAAGCTGTCGTTCATCTACAGCAACGCCATCCTGATCGGTGGAACGACGACGACGGTTCAACTGGTCGGCTCCGTGGGCACCTTCTCGTCGGCGTCGGCGACGTACGCCGGCCTGCCGGTGGTTGGCTTCGCGGTCCAGGCCTACAACAACAACGTTATCGTGGTCAACGGCAAGAACGTCCAGTCGACCTACGGTGCGGACTTCGGTCACCGCTTCAGCACCCTGGTTCAGTAATCGCAACCTGAGCTGTCGCGCACTACAGAAGGGCGGAACGCAAGTTCCGCCCTTTTTTCTTTTGCTTCGCTCCCGAAGTGGGAGGACAATTGACGCTGGTTCGGGATGGATGCCGTGCCAACGAGGCATTTTGTGACGCAGGACGGCCGCATCGGGAACTCTTTGACGATGGCGGCAACCAAGGCAGGGGTCGTTGGTTGCGCGACCGGCACAGCGGGCGATACCGCCCGTCTGCAAGGTCCCGCCGCCCGTACGCAAAATATGGCGACGTCATTGCCGTGCAGCTGTCGCTGGTGTATAATTTGCTTTAACTGTACGACGTATATAGCGAATTCCTATAAGTTTCAAGGGCGCTCAAGGCCTTAAAGGAGATTTCATGCATCGCAATTCGATCCGACGCGCCCTCGCTTCCATCGCACTCCTTTCCGCGGTCTCCGCGTTCTCCCCGGCGCACGCGGGCTCGATCACCCTGAGCGACGCGAATTGCGACAGCTTCACGCTTGTCGGTTCGCCCCCTAATCAGACGCTGTCCTGCGTCGTAACGAGCGTACCCGTGTGCACGGTCAATGGGCCGAGCACCGCACAGATCAACACCTCGGTTACCTTGACCGCGCAATGCACCCCGGCCGCCACCAGTTATGCGTGGACAGGCGGAAACTGTACGACGGGACAGACGTGTAGCGCGACCGAGCAATCTGCAGTCAACAGGAGTTACACCGTCACGGGAACCAACACCACCACCGGCACCGGTTCCCCGTCGGGAGCGCTTAACGTCGCCTGGACCAATGCGCCGCCTGCAGTCCCGAGTGGTTGCACGCTGACCCCGAGCCCGACGAGCCTTCCCGCGGGCGGCGGAGCGGTAACGCTCACGGCCGCGTGCAGCGGCGGCGGCGCGGCGACGAACTACGCCTGGACAGGGGGAGCCATTCCTGCGAGCGGAACGTCGGCACAGGTCGCGACCAGCGTCACCGGGACGACGACCTTCACCGTCCGGCCGAGCAACGGTGGCGGCAACGGTAACCTCGCCAGCGTGTCGGTGACGGTCGCCGGGTCCGGCGGCGGCGGCGGCGCCATCAGCTGCCCGGGCTACAGCAGCGTGATCGTGCTGAATCTCAACTATGCCGTGGGCGTCCAGTCTCGCGTAGTCACTACGTCGACGTTCGGAAACAACGACATCGTCGTCGCGAAGTTCACGACGGGAACGTTGTCCAATTATGGCAAGGGTGGCTTCCTGAACGTCGTCGAAAATTCGGACGGACCCGTCGTGCGGACCGCCGCCCTCAGCACCACGCCGTGCGATTTCACGCAGGGGACCAACAATGTAGCGTCCAACATCGCCTGGCCGCAGATCAACTTCAGCGCGCCGAACTCCTACGGCACTCCGCTGCAGTCGAACACGACCTACTATCTCAACGTCATCAACAAGACCAACACCGGCACAGCAACGTGCAGTACCGGTGATTGCCCGGTTGCGGTGACGCTCCAGGGGCGCTAGCCTAGTTACGCGCAGTACCTTCCCACTTCAAAGCCCTGCGCAAGCGGGGCTTTGTCTTTTTCCCGGAATTGATATGCTCCGACCATCTTGCATTGCGATTGCCTGCGTTGCCGCATTCGTCGGGAGCGTCGCGACCGCGGCCGAGTTGCCGCCGGATGTCCTCGTCAAGTCCGGCCGTGTGACCATCACCCGCGCTGATTACGACCGTGAGATCGCGGCTGTCCGGCCGGACCTCCGGGCCGAGTTCGTCGCCAGCAGCGATCGCCTCGCCAAACTGTTGAACGCGATGCTCGAGGCCAAGACGCTGGCGGCCGAAGCGCGGGCGATGGGTCTCGACAAGGATCCGGAGATCCAGGCGCGCATTGCGATGCAGATCGAAAAGGTGCTGGCGGTTGCCCGCAGCGAGCAGATCGAACGCGAGGCCGGTGCTGCGTTCGATCTCCGGCGCGACGAGTTCATGGTCCGCGCGCGTGAAATGTATCTGCTCAACAAGGATCGGTTCACGCTGCCCGAACAGATCCGGGCGGCCCACATCCTCATCCGTACCGACAAGCGCAACGAGAAAGATGCGCTGAAGCTCGCGCAGGAGATTCGTGCCCGCGCGGTCGCTGAAGGCGCCGACTTCACCGCGCTGGCGCGCCAGTATTCGGAGGATGCGACTGCGAAGACCAACGGCGGGAACCTCGGGTGGTTCGACGCGAGGCAGATGGACCGCGGATTCACGACGGGCGCATTTGCGCTCAAGAAGCCCGGCGAAATCAGCGAACCGGTGCTCTCGTCGTTCGGCTACCACATCATCCGCCTCGACGAACGCAAGCCGGCGCAACTGCAGTCGTACGACGCCGTGAAGGACATGCTGTTGGCCGAAGTGAAGCGCGACTATGTCGGCCAGGTCCGGGCTGCCGCACGCGATGGGATCTCACGGGATTCCACCTTGCAGATCAACCAGCCGGCGATCGACGCGCTGGTCGTCAGGATCGATCCCGAAGCGATCCGCAACGCCGGTGCCGTGAACCCCAAGTAGCAACGGGGGGCGCACGATAGCCTCGCCCGTGACGGCGTCGACCGGACCGACTCGAGGCGGCGCCGCAGCCGTGGACGTCGTCATCCCCGTCTACAATGCCGCCGACGAGGCCGCGCGCTGCGTCGAGAGCGTTCTGCTGCACACGGATCGAAGCCACCGGTTGGTTCTGATCGACGACGGATCGCCCGATCCCGCGATCGCCGCCTACTTCGCCGAGCTGAAACGGCGCGCGTTGCCGAACGTCGTGCTGATGCGCAACGCGAAGAACCTGGGCTTTCCCCAAACCGCCAACCGCGGCATGCGCCTCTCCCGCGCCGACGTCGTCCTGCTCAATTCCGACACGCTCGTCACGAAGGGCTGGCTCGTGGCGCTCGCCCGCTGCACGGCCTCGGATCCGCGCATCGGAACGGCGACGCCGTTCTCCAACAACGCCGAGATCTGCTCGTTCCCGCGCTTCTGTGAAAACAACGTGCCGCGGGACGGCGACGATCCGGAGCGGATTCGCGAAGCTCTTTTTCGCGCGGCCGTACCGAGCTATCCGTGGCTGCCGACGGGCGTGGGCTTCTGCTTTTACATCCGCCGCGAGCTGATCGATGCGATCGGCGTGTTCGATCCGGCGTTTGGCCGGGGTTACGGCGAGGAGAACGATTTCTGCATGCGGGCGCTGACCGCCGGCTATCGCAGCGTCCTCTGCGACGACGCTTACGTTCTGCACGTCGGAGGTCGGAGTTTCGAAGGACAGAAGGACGAGCTCGGGCTGCGCAACACTGCGCTGCTCTGCGCGCGCCATCCGCACTATCTCGACCTCGTCCGGGATTACATCGCCCGCGACCCGGTGCGGCCGCTGCGCGACGCGGCACTGACGCAGCATCGCATCCTGACCGGGCCCGCGCGCGGGGTGCTCCATGTGCTGCAGACCCACGGCGGCGGCACCGAACGGCAGGTGCGTGCGCTGATCAATGAATCTAGGCTGCGTTACCGCCACTATCTGGCGATCGCGGTCGGCGACGCGTGGAGGATCGAGGAGACGCACGACGACGGCGCCGGGCGCAACTACGAGTTCCGGCGGGCGCCGGACGAACCGTGGCCGGTATTCGTCGGCGGGATTGCGGCGACGTTTGGCATCGATCTCGTCCACCTGCACAACATCTCTCAATGCCGGGAAGGCGTGATCACGGCGCTCGAAGGCCTCGTCCTTCCGTATGGCTACACGGTCCACGATCTCGATTTCGCGTGCCCGACGATCACGTTCCTGGCCGCCGACGGCATGTATTGCGGCGGCGTGACCGACGCGACGGCGTGTGCGCGCTGCCTCGCGGCGCAACCGAAATTCCACGAGGTCGACATCAACGCGTGGCGAGCGCGCCACCGCGAGCTCCTCGGAAGGAGTGCGTTCGTCATCGCGCCGTCGCAGTGGGCGGCGTCGATGCTGGCGCGCTACTTTCCGCGACGCGTGGCCGAGGTGATCCCCCACGGCGCGCCGTCGCCGGCGGATGCGGGCGTCACCGAGGCACCGCGCGCCCCCTTCGACCGGCCCGGCGTCGATGCGCCGACCGTGGCCGTGCTGGGGGCCATCGGTCCGGACAAGGGCGCGCGGCGGCTGGAGCGACTCGTCGACCTTGCGCGGACGCGCGGCCTCAAGCTCTCCTTCGTGCTGATCGGATACCTCGACGTCAAGCACGGGCCATGGCAAAGCGACGACAAGACGCTTACGATTCACGGCCGATATGAACCTGTTGACCTCCCCGCGCTCCTTCACCACTACCGCGCGCGGCTCGTCGCCTTTCCGTCGGCAGGACCCGAGTCGTTCAGTTTCACGTTGTCCGAGGCGTGGGCGGCGGGGCTTCCGGTCATCGTGCCGCCGTTCGGCGCGCTCGCCGAGCGCGTGCAGGCGACCGACGCCGGATGGCTGTGGACCGACGCCGAGTGGCGCAGCGAGGAGGCAATGCTCGACCGGATCGTCGCGCTCGTCGCCGCCGAAAGCGGCGTTGCGCTGGCCGAGGCAGCGCAGCGCGCGCGAGCCGTTCCGCTTCCGACGGTTGTCGACATGGCAGAGCGAACGCTCGCCCGGTACGACGCGGCATGTGCGGAGGCACCGGTGTCGCGCGCGACGGCGTTTCCCCCGGCGCGCGTTCGTGATGCGCTGGGATACGTGCCGTGGTCGCCGCCTTCGCAGCCGCCATCCGCCGCAGCGAAAGGGAAGGATCCCGGGCGGCTGCTTCGCGCCGCGCGCGGTTTGCGCCGGACGATCGTCGGTCGCGCCCTGTCGCGCATGACGCCGGCGAGCGTCCGAAATGCGATGAAGCGACGCCTGCCGTAATGGGAAAGGCCGAGTACAAGCGGTGGCTCGAACGCGGCCGCGGCTATCAGTTCGAAGGTCGCGCGATCGACGCGATGCTCTGCTATCGCCTCGCGCATCGCGAGGATCCAGGCGCTTCCGACGCGCCGTTCCATCTGGGCGAGGTGCTCTGGCAACTGGGCAGGATTCCGGGCGCGATCGCGGCGTGGCGCGACGCAGCCGCGGCCAATCCGCGCCACCTGGCGCCGAACCTGGCGCTCGCCGAGGCCCAGCTCGCCGCGGGTGATCTCGCAGGGGCCCGACATGCCGCCAACGCGGCGCTCGGCATCGCCCCCGGCAACGCCCGCGCCACGATCCTGGCGTCCATCGCCGCGATGCTGGAAGGCGATGGCGGCGATTCGGGCGCGGCCGCCTTCCGGCTGCTCGAGCGGGAGCCGCGACTGCTCGAGGCCGCGGCGATTTCCGGCCCCCTCGCTCACGCGCTCGATCATTCCCCCGATCTTCCCGGACGCACAGAATTCCTGGCCTCGCTCGGCCGTTCGCCCGAGCCGCTCGCCGGCGCGCAACCTCTGTTGCTGGCGCTCGTGATCGAATCCATGCCTCGAGCCTCGGTTGATGCCGGCGCCTCGACGGCCCTGGCCGCGATGGCGCGCGACCGTGCGTTCGGCCCGGCCGATCACGAGGCGCTGCGCAGGGTGGCGGCGGCGGTCATGCTCGTCGATTCCATCGCCGGACGCGAACTCGGCGCGCGCTACGCGGCGCTGTGCGCCATGGCGTTTGCGCCTGCCGTGCCGCACGGCTGGCCGATCCGAACCGCGGGGGAGAGGTATCGCGTCATCGTGCTTTTGCCGCCGACGCTCACCGACCATGCGGCACGAGCGACGATTTCGGCATTGTCGCGCCTGCCGCGCGACCGGTTCGACCTCGCGGTGGCGACCTTCGGCGCGGCGTCGGCTGACGTGAAGGACGCGGCGAACGCCCTCGCGCCGGCGGTGGCCGAGTTGCCGGTCGTGAATGACCCAGCCGTTGCCAAGGCGCTGGCGGCGCGCGACTTCGACGTGCTCGTCGACCTCGCGGGAGCCGTCGCGGCGCCACTTTTGGCACAAAGGCCCGCGCGCGCGATCTTCGCGATTCGCACGACGGGCGACGCAAACGTCGAACCGATCGTCGACCGGACGTTCGCCGATGCGGAGGCGCTCGTCGCGGGCATCCTGTCGCAACGGGCGGCGCACGATGCGAGCCGGGATTGCCAGTTCGACGCTTCGGCGCTGGACGCGATGTGGAACGATGCAGTGCGCACGCATCAGCGCGGCGATCCGGACCTCGCGCGTGCCGCCTATACGCAATTGCTCGGCGCGCAACCCGGATTCGCTTCCGCGCACTACCTGCGCGGAATCCTCGCTCGCGACGCCGGCGACAGTGCAGCCGCTCGCGCCGACTTCGCCGCCGCGCTCGAGGCCGCGCCATCGTACGTCGACGCGCGCGTAGCTGCCGCCGGTGCGGCCACCGACGCAAACGAACCTGCCGCTGCTATCGCGTTGTGCCAGGAAGGCCTTGCGCGCACGCCGGGCAGCGTCGGCCTGTGGCGAGCGCTGGGCATGGCCGAGCTCGCGCTCTCCGACGGCGCCGCGGCGGCCGCCGCCTTCGAGCGCGCGCTCGCCCTCGATCCCGACGACGGCGACACGCACTACAACCACGGCGTCGCGCTGCAGATGCAACGCTCGTTCAACGACGCGGCGCGCGCGTATCAGCGGGCGCTGGCGTTCAAGCCCACCTTGATCCACGCCGACTACAACCTCGGCGTGCTGTTTCAGCAACAGGGTGTCGCGGATGCGGCGATCACCGCGTACGAATCGGTCCTCGCCGCCGATCCGAAACACGTTTCCGCGTACAAGAATCTGGGCGAGGTCCTGCTTGGTGCCGGCAAGTTCGACGCATGGATCGCGAACTTCGGGCGCTTCGAGGCCCATTGTCCCGACGCGCTGCCGCTCGCCGTCCAGGCGCTGGAAGTGTGCCAGTACCTCGGCGATTTTCAGAAGGTCGAGCACTATCTCGACGGCTTGCGCCGCGAGGCGTTCCGGGTCGAGAGCGAGCTGCAACTGGCCGACTGCCTGGAAGTGCTTCTGTACCTGCTGCTGTACTTCGACGTCGAGCCGGAGATGATGCTGCGTTTTGCGCAGACCTACGATGCCACGGCGAAGCGGGTCTACGGCGAGCAGTTCCCCCCGCGGCCGGCGCGCAAGCCCGGGCGTTTGCGGATCGGCTACCTGTCGGCGGACCTGCGCAATCATGTGATGGGCAAGATGGCGTGGCAGGCGATCGCCCTGCACGACAAGTCGCGGTTCGAGCTCTTTTTCTATTCGCTATCGAACGAAAGCGACGCGTGGACGGATCGCTTTCGCGGGATCGCGGATCGGTTCGAAGTTGTCGCACCTCGCAACGAACGCGGGGCCGCGTTGCGCATCGCCGAAGACGACCTCGACGTGCTCGTCGACCTTTCCGGGCACACGAAGGGCGCAAAGCCGGGGATCCTCGCATTCAAACCGGCGCGGGTGCAGATCACGCACGTCGCGAGTGCAGGAACCATCGGAATGTCCGCCGTCGACTTCAAGCTCACCGACCGCTACGCCGACGTGCCCGAGAACCGGGCGTTGCAGATCGAGGCGCCGCTGGTGATGGAGGGTTGCGTCTATCCGTATCGCCATGTGGCGCCGGCCGCGCGGCATCCCTTTCATCGCGATGCGCTCCGCATCGCCGCTGATGCGGTGGTGATCGGCGCGTTCGTCAGCGGTCTCAAGCTGTCGCGGCGTTGCCTTTCGCTCTGGCGGGAAGTGCTCGAACGGATCCCGCGCGCGCGGCTCGCGTTCTCGCCGGTCAACCCGGCTGCGCGGTCGCTTTACCTGCGACTGGCAGGGGTCGCGGGGATTCCGGCGGAGCGTCTGGTATTCGTCCCACAGGGACGCGACGATGCCGAAAACCAGGCCCGATACGAGCTCGTCGATTTCGTGCTCGATCCGATGCCCTATGGCGGCACCAACGGGACACTGGAGGCCATCGACATGCGCGTCCCCGTCGTGACGCTCCAGGGCCGACGGCATGGGGAGCGCACGTCGTACTCGATCCTCTCCAATCTCGGCGTGACGGATACCATTGCCCAGAGCGGGCGCGATTACGTGGAGATCGCCGTGCGCCTTGCTGACGACGCGCTGTTCATGGCAAGCGTGCGCGCCGCGATCGGCGAGCGCCTCAAATTCTCGCCGCTCACGGACGCGGCCGCGCACACTCGTCACCTCGAGTCTGCTTACGTTGCGGCGTTGCAGGAGCGCTGCCCGGACGCGGTCGCGGCAGGATCGATCGGTGGCTGATCGGGAGCTTGCGCTGGCGCAGGCAGCCGTTGCCACCGCACCGAACGACGCCGCATTGCATTTCCGGCTGGCGCAGCTCCTTGAGGACGCAGGTCAGCTGCCCGCGGCCGTGAACAGTCTTCGCACCGCCTTACGACTGCGGCCGAACCATGCCGAGGCGCATGGCTACCTGGGCCTGCTGCTTGCGGATACCGCGGACGCCGAAGGCGCCATTGCGAGCCTCCGGCGCGCGGTAGCGCTCAAACCGGACTACCTCCGCGCGTGGAACAACCTCGGATCGGCGCTGCGCAACGCGGGACGGCTCCAGGAGGCGGTCGACGCGATCCAGACTGCGCTGCGGCTGCAGCCCGATTACGCGTTCGGCCACGCGTCCCTCGGTCTCCTGGAGCGCGACCTCGGGGACGAGCCTGCGGCGGAAGGTTCGCTGCGCACCGCGTTGCGGCTGCGGCCGGATTTGCGAAGCGCGATGGTCGGCCTCGCGGGCCTGCTGCAGCGACAGAGTCGGCTCGACGAGTCGGCGCAGCTCTACGTCGGCGCGCTCAAGCTGCAGTCGGCCGCCAACGAGTGGTTTCAATTGGGCGTCGTGCTGTCCGAGCGCGGCGATTGCGAACAGGCGCGCGACGCGTTCCGGCGCGCGCTCGAAGCCGAACCGCGGCACCTGCGCGCGGCGCTGGGACTGCACCTCACGCTGCCGATGCTCTACGACAGCGCCGATGACATCGCCGCAGCACGCGCGGCGTACGCGCAAGGCCTGACGGAGCTCGAAGCAATCGTCCCCGAATGCATGCGCGGGCGAACCGCCGCCGAAGCGCTAGACGTCTGGCAGTGGAGCAATTTCCTGCTTCCCTACCAGGCAGAGAACGACCGCGAACTGCAACAAAAGTACGCGGCGCTCGTCGCGCGGTCGATCGATGGTTCTGCACCCGGGACGCGGCGCGCGCTGCCCCGGGTATCGGTGGCGGATCGGCGCATCCGGATCGGATTTGCGTCGGCGTTCTTCAAGGTCGGAACGGTCGGCATGTACTTCCGTCGCTGGATCACCGGGCTCGATCGCTCGAAATTCGAGGTATTTCTCTACCACCTGCATCCGGGCGTCGACGACGTCGCGAGCGAGCTCTCGGGGCACGTCGACCACTTCCGCCACCTCGTCGGACCGCGGTGGCGCGTGGCCAACGTCGCGGAAGCTTTGCGCGCCGATGCGCTCGACGTCCTCGTCTACCTGGAACTAGGGATGCACTCCGTCACGTTTGCGCTCGCGGCGCTTCGTCTCGCGCCGGTTCAGTGCGCGGCGTGGGGTCATCCGACGACATCCGGGCATCCGACGATCGACTACTACCTTTCCGCCGCGACGATGGAGCCGCCCGACGCGGCGCTGCAGTACAGCGAACGGCTGGTGCTGCTGCCGGGAATCGGCACCCAGTACGCGACGCCATCGGTGCCGGCGGACACCGATCGCGCGCGCTTCTCCCTGCCGCCGGACAGAGTGCTGTTCCTCTGCCCGCAATCGCTGTTCAAGGTGCATCCGGACAACGACAGCCTGCTCGCTGACGTCATGGCCACCGCCGGCAATGCGACGCTCGTGCTGTTCGAGGGCCGTCACCCGGTGCTCACCGACCGCTTCATGCGGCGGCTGGAACGGGCCTTCGCCGCCCGGGGGCTCGCCATCCGCGAGCGCGCGATCGTGCTGCCGGGCGTTTCGCATCCGGACTATCTGCGCGTCAATCGGGTATGCGACGCGATGCTGGACACGCTGCACTGGTCCGGCGGCAATACGAGTCTCGACGCGCTCGCCTGCGGATTGCCGATCGTGACGCTGCCGGGCGCGCTGATGCGCGGCAGGCAGACGGCGGGAATGCTCGAGGTGATCGGTGCGACCGAACTCATCGCCGTCGATCGCGACGACTACCTGCGGATCGCGGCGCGGCTCGCCACCGACACTGTCTGGCGAAGCGAAATCAGAAAGCGCATCGAGGACTCGCGCGAGCTGTTGTTCGACGATCCGGCGCCGATCGAGCGACTGCAGTCGTTCCTTCAGGAGGTTGCGGTCGGCGACGTGCGCTCGTAGTCGCGCCAGGCAGCGTCGAGGGTATCCTCGAAACGGCGCGTGTAGCGTTCCATGTCGAAGAGCGGCGATGTCGTACGCCGCTCCAGGATCCGTTCGGAGAGCGCCCGGAGCCGATCCGGCGCGCGCGCGAGTTCGATTGCCCGACGCTCGAACGTGGCGAAGTCGAAGGTGACGAGCTCCGGCACGCCGAGAGTCAGGAGCTGGCTCGCCGCGACGCGGCTCACCAGCGTTTCTCCGGCGCAGGTCAGGATCGGAAGGCCGACGAAGAGCGCATCGTTGGCCGTGGTGCCCGCGTTGTAGGGCCAGGTGTCGAGGAACAGGTCGGCCAATCGCAGGCGGGCCAGATAGGTGCCGAGTTCCACGCGGGGCGCGAAGATCAGGCGCTGCGGTGCGATGCCGCGCTGCCCCGCCTCGCGGCGCAGGTTCGCGCACGTCGCTTCCGACGACGGCGACAGCCAGAGCACGCTGCCGGGTACGGCCGCCAGGATTCGCATCCAGACGTCGAACACGGGCGGCAGGATCTTGTACGCGTTGTTGAAGCAGCAAAACACCGGCGCACCGTCGGGAAGCCCTTGCGCAGCTCGCGTCTGCGATTGCGAGTCGATGACGCGCCGCGTGTCGCTCGGCGAATAGCCGCCGTCCAGATAGAGAAAGCGCTCGGTGAAGAACGGCTGCATTTCGGGGGGCGCCACGATGCGGTCGACGAGGATGTGGTCGAACCAATCCGCGCCCTGCGTGCCGAGAAAGCCCAACCAGTGCATCTGGACCGGGGCGGGCTTCGGGATGAAGATCTCCATGCGGCTGCCGGACGTGTAGCCGTTGAGGTCGATCAGGATGTCGATGCCGTCGGCGCGGATCCGCCGCGCGGTCTCGTTGGCCGACTCGTCCGCCGCGTCGACGAAGTGCTCGAACGCGCGCTCGATGCGCTGGCGCAGCGGGCCATCGTCCCGCGGACCGATCGAGTACGCGTAGACCTCGAAGCGTTCGCGATCGTGGCGCTCCCAGAGTTCGGTCAGCAGATAGGCGATCGGATGGGTGCGCAAATCGGCGGACACGTAGCCGATCTTTAGGCGCGTTGCGCGGTCGCGCGGCCCCCGGCGCGGCAGATGGAGGGTTTGCGCGTCGCGATAGGTCTCGGCAAACCTGCGCGCGACGATGAGAAGCTCCGCCGGCGACAGCGGCAGCGCCAATGCGTTGAACGGAATCAGCGAGTCGCCCGGAACGTCCGGCAGCCGGGCGACATGCGCGCGCAACTCGTCGAACGTCGCACGCCAATCGGTCCAGTCGCAGATGAGCTGGCGCGCGCAAAGGAGCGCGTGCAGGACGCGGCCCGAGCGCACGGTCTTGCGCAGTTGATCGAGGAGCGGGATCGCGTCTGTGCTGCGGCCGAGCTCCACGAGCAACGCGGCGAGACCGTACTTGATGTTGCCGTCTTCCGGCGCGCGGCGAAGCGCTTTGCGATAGCTGTCCTCGGCGGCCTCGAAGGCCCCCAGCTTGTGCTGGCTGAGCGCGAGGTTCGCCCACACGTCGGCCGACGGATCGTCGACCGCAGTCGTATAGGCGTGATAGTGCGCGGCGGCGCCGGGATAGTCCTGCTGAACCTGCAGCAACCGCGCGAGATTCGCATGGGCTTCCGTCGGCGCGCCGGGTGCTTGGAGTGCCTCTTCGTAACGCTTCCGGGCGGCGTCGACGTCGCCGGATCGTTCCAGCGCAAGACCGAGATTGTTGAGAAGCGGCGCATCGCCGGGGTGATGCTTGAGCGCGTCCTCGTAGATTCGGATGGCCTCCTTCTGATCACCGCGATCGCGCGCGGCGTTCCCGAGGTAGAACAGCGCCTCCGCATCCGTCGGATCGTGGGAGAGGGCGGTCTTCCATGCCGCTTCGGCGGCCGCCATGTCGTCGCGGGCCGCCGGTGGGCCGTCGGGCGCGGACGCGGCGGTACCCGTGGCAGAGTGCAGCGCGCGGCCGAGCATCGTCCACGCCGAGGCATCGTCCCCCGCGAGCGCCAATGCGTGCCGGGCGCTTTGCTCGGCGTCCGCGGGCCGCAGGGCGCCGAGGAGCGCGCGTGCGCGCGTGACGTGAAACGAGGCGTGGTCCGGCAGAACGGCAATCGCGCGGTCGGCAGCCTCGAGTGCGGTGGCGAATTCCCCGCGCGCCAGCGCGACCATGCCCAGCACGTGCGCGGCGTCAGGATGTCGCGGATCGGTGGAGGCGACGGCGCGCGCGGCGTGTTCGGCGGCCGCGAGATCGTTGCGGCTCACCGCAGCGAGTGCCTGCTCTATCAACTTCCGGGGATCGGACTGTGCCGCGTTCGTGAGGCCGGCGGGCTCGAGTGCCCCGTGGCACTCCTTGTATCGCCGACCGCTGCCGCACGGGCAGGGCGCATTGCGCGAGGAGGGTGGCTGCATCATGGGTATGGAATGGGGTGAGCGTTACGGACCAAAGGGTGTGGGACGAAAATCTACTCGCCGGCGCGCCGTTCCCGCTGTGCGCTCGTCACGGAGAGAAGCACCGATTCGAGATTCCGCGTGAAACCGGTCATGTCGAACAGGGCCGCCGAGTTACGGCTTGCGCGAAGGCGCGTCCGATAATGCGCGACGAGATCCGGATCGACGGCGATCGCCAGAGCGAGCGACTCGTATTCGGCAAGGTTCCCGGCGACGAGCTCCGGCAGGCCGGCGGCGCGAAGCTGGCTGCCGGCGGCGCGGCTTGCCATCGTCTCCCCCGCGCAGGTGAGCAGCGGCAGCCCCATCAGCAATGCATCGTTCGCCGTGGTTCCGGCGCCGTGCGGCGCGGTGTCGAGATACAGGTCCGCGTGCGCATGGCGCGCAAGGTGCTCGGGCGGCGGGGCGTGCGCGGCGAACACCAGGCGATCCGGATCGATCCGCCGTGCGGCAGCCTCGCGGCGCAGATTCGACTTCGCCGTGGCATTGCCCGGCGACAGCCAGAGGACGCTGCCCGGAACCTTGTCGAGCAAGCGCATCCAGACATCGAATACCGCTGGCAGGATCTTGTACGTATTGTTGAAACAGCAGAAGACGAACCCGCGGGACGGGAGCCCGGCGTCCGCGCGCGAGCCCGCCGTCGCGGCGACGTGGCGCCGCGTATCGCTTGGGCAATAGCAGTCGGGCAGAGGGAGGAAGCGTTCGGCAAAGGCACTTTGAAGCTCGTCCGGCGTCGCATAGCGGTCGGTCAGGACGTAGTCGATCCATCCCGCGCCGAGCGTTCCGAGGTAGCCGAGCCAGCTTACCTGCACCGGCGCCGGCCGCATCGCGAATATCTCGCTCCTCGCGCCTTGCGTGTACCCGTTGAGGTCGATCAGGACGTCGATTCCGTCGTCGCGAATGCGCTGCGCGGTGCGCGCGGGAGTCTCGTCCCAGGCGTCGACGAAGCGGTCGAAAGCGCGCTCGATGCGGTCTCTCATCGGCGAGTCCTCGCGCGGGCCGATGCTGTACGCGGTCGTCTCGATGCGATTGCGATCGTGGCGCTCCCAGACTTCGGTGAGCAGGAAAGCGATCGCGTGAGTTCGAAAGTCCGACGAAACGTAGCCGAGATTGAGCTTCGCAGAACGTGCCCGCGCAGATCGTTGCGTCGTCGTCGCCCAAGGGGCCAACGGCGGCATCCGGAAGCGCGCCCAGGCTTCGGCCACGCGCCGCTGGCCAGAGGCCGGAATCGGTAGGGACAGCGCGGCCAGCGGGTTCGCGAGGCACTCGTCGGGCGCGCCCCAGGCGATTCGGTCCGCGATCCGATCGTGCAATGCACCGAGCCCGCTCCAATCGCAAAGGTGCTGCCGCGACAACGCGAGGAGCGACCACGCGTAGAGTTCCAGCGGATGGGGATCGGCCACGCGCGACAACACGTCGGCGGCCGCCTCGAAATCGCTGCGATCGACGAGCAGGGACCCGAGATTGGCGAGACCGGCCGCGTCGTTCGGCGCCAGCGCGATGGCGCGGCGGTAGCTTGCTTCTGCGCGCGGGTGATCGCGCAAATGCTGCTGCACGCTGATTCCATGATCGACCCATACGGTGGCATCGGCGTCGGGAAACGCATGCAGGTAGCGATCGCACAGGGCGAGCGCTTCGTCGTACCTGCCACTGCCGCACAGCAGATGGGCGAGGTTGCCCATCGCCTGCCGGTGTTGCGGTTGCGCGCGCAGCACTTCGCGGAAGCAGGTCTCGGCACGCCCCGGTTCGAGGCTGCCCTGCAGCGCGAGCCCCAGGTTGTTGAGGATGCTGGCATGCCCCGGCGCGAGGCGCAGCGACTGTTCGTAGGCGGCTACGGCCTCCGCATATCGGCGCTCTGCGCGATAGAGATTGCCGAGGTGAAAGTGAGCATCGACGAAACGCGGGTCGCGCTCCAGTGCCCGGCGCAATGCCGACTCTGCTGCGAGCGGCTCCCGGGCGCGCAACGCCGCGCCGAGCAGCGCCCACGTTCTCGCGTCATCTAGCCCGAGCGCCAGCGCTTCGCGGCATTTCGCTTCGGCCAGCGCAGCGTCGCCGCGCTGCAGCGCCGCGCGTGCGGCATCGAGCGCCGCGATGGCCGGTGCAAAACCCTCGGGAGTCACGTCGTTCCTGCCGTCTCGGCGACGCGGGATACGAGTGCGGCGCGAATGCGCGCCACGACGTCCGGCCACGCTCGCGGCGCTGCCTGACGAAACAGGCGTGCCGTCGGATACCACCGGCTCCGGTCGCTCCCGAGAAGCCAGCGCCATCCTGGCGCAAATGGCAGCATCACCCACAGCGGCTTCGCCAGCGCCCCAGCGAGATGCGCGATGCTGGTATCGACGCTGATGACGAGATCGAGTTCGCTGATGATTGCCGCCGTGTCGTCGAGCGGAGTGTCCGCCGGCAGGGGACGGAGGCACTCGGCGCCGGGGGTCTTCGCGATCTCGTCGTCGGCGCCGAGCTGCAGCGAGTGCCAGGCAACGTGAGGCACGTCGAACAGAGGCACGAGAGCGTCGAGGCGCAGCGAACGGTTGCGGTCATTCGCATTCGCCTTGTTGCCGGCCCACGCGAGACCGACACGCAGCGCTGCGCTACCGGGGGGAAACGACGACCTTTGCGCGGCGCGCCTCTCGGCCGATGCAGCGAGGTAGGGCGTGACGGACGGAACGCTCGCCAGTTCGGTTTCGAAGAGGCGCGGTAGCGAAAGGAGCGGTACGTGCGCGTCGTAATCGGGTAACGGTTGGCCCGGCGCGTACGTCGCCGACACGCCAGGCACCGTCGCGAGCAGCCTCGCGAGCGGAGCCGGACAATGGATCAGCGTTCGCGCCCCACGCTCGGCAACGAGGGTGGCGTAACGCGCGAATTGCAATGCGTCGCCGAGCCCCTGTTCCGCGTGGATGAGAATTGTCTTGCCCTGCGGTGAAGCGCCATCCCAGGCAGGACCGGCGAACGGGTGCCGATCGCGGCCGAGCTCGTCGATCGCAAGGCGCCAGTCGTACTCGCGAAACCCCTCGAGGAACTGGCCGTCGTCGAGCAGCGCCAGCGACAGGTTCCAGTGCGCCCGCGCGAAATCGGGGGTGATGGCGATCGCCCGGCGAAACGCCGCGATGGCATCCGTGAAATCGTTTCGCTCCTGAAGCGCGAGGCCGAGGTTGTTCCAGGCAACGGCGTGGTCGGGATCGAGCGCGAGCGTCCGGCGATACGATGCGATGGCTTCGTCGTTGCGGTCTGCTGCGGCCAGGGCGAGTCCCAGGTTGTTGTGGAATTCGGGTTCGCTGGGGACGGCTTCCGTCGAGCGCATCAGCAACGGCAGCGCGGCGTCGAGTCGGCGTTGCTGGTAGAGAATCACGCCGAGGTAGTGGAGCGCCGTCGGATGGTCCGGCGCATCGGCAAGTATGGCGCGATACGCGCGTTCGGCGGCAGCGTGATCGCTGCGCTGGTGCAGGGCGAGGGCGGTCTCGACGCGGGCCTCGAGCGTGGGTGCCGTCGCGGTCAGCGCCGTCGATCCCTCCGCGCCGATCGCGCCGTGGCATTGCTTGTACTTGCGGCCGCTTCCGCAAGGACAGCGCTCGTTGCGCCCGACGAGGGGCGGGCGCGCGAGGTTTCCTTCGGCCTCTTTGATGAGCGAAGCGGCCTCCGCGTGTCCGGGCGAGGCGTCGTGCATGCGTCGGGCAATGGCGGCCACCGCAGCCCAAAGCCCGAGCGCTTTGCAGTTCCTCGCGAGCTGCGCGAGCTGGATCGAGCGCGCGATCGCATCGGAGAAGCCCGGCGCCATTGCGGCGATCTCGGCTTGCGGTACGGTCCGGCAGAAATTGAAGAGACCGTGAAAACCGAACGGCCTGCCGATCGGGTAGGCCGCCTCGAACGAGAACCGATCAGCGAGTGCCTCGTCGGCGAAGCGGATGCCATGCTCCTGCTCGAGTAGCGGGCGAAAGGTCCGCCCGATCGTCGCGTCCTCGACATCGACGAGCTCGATCCGGGGATCCTGCAGCGCTTCGAGCAGCTTTCTCGACCGGAGCGAAAATCCGCCGTTGCCCACACGCATGCCTTCGTCGGCCCAGAACCACTTCGCGCCGATGTAATCGCAGTCGAGGAATGCCGGATCCCAAGCATCGGGATTGGCGACGTAGCCATCCCATTGGACAAGCAGCACATGTCGAGTTGCGATGTACGGAAGGAGCGACTTGAGGACGAACTGCGAGTAGGCATCGCGCGTCGCGATGTCCGGGATCGTCACGACATCGATGCCGGGCTCCACGGCAATCCCGGCGGGTAACGCAAAGGTCAGCAGCATCGACCGCGCGAAGCGGATGCTCGCTCGCGACGTCGCGAGCGCTCGCAATGCGAGCGCGTGGTTCCGGGTGTCCACGCAGCACAACGTGACGTCGGGGAGCTCGAGCATCGAAGTCCGCGGCGCGCGCGTCAGCTGCTAGGGCCGTCGGCCGCGGTGCGCGTCCACTGCACGGCGAAAGCCCGGAACGCCAACGCCGCGAAGATCATGGCGACCGGCGCGAAATGGAGCGAGGCGCGATTGAAGGTCGTCTGATCGGCGAGCACGATCGCGGCATGGGGGAACGCGAAGAGGGTGAACAGCACGATCGCCCCGCCGGCAACGACGATCGTCATTGGGGCAAGCGCCGGCGATGCAAGCTGTCGGCCAGCCAGGATCGCCGCGGCGATGACGCCGAACCATAGCAGATTCCAGTTGCCGGACAGGAAGTAGCTCTCCCAAAGCGCCGTCCATGCGGGTGCGAACTCGAGATGCAACGTGTACCCGAGGATCGTGGTGCTTGTCTGCGCGACGACTGCCAGAAGAAAGAGGCCCGCGGCCAATCCGGTCGCCGCGATTCGAAGGCCGATGCGCGGCAGCATTGCGACGATCGCGCCGGGTACGAGCGTGAGCGCCCAGACAAGCCCGGGATTCTTGATGTCGATGCATGCAAATGCGAGCAATGCGGCGATCGCAGCATCGCGCGTGTCGCGCGTGGCAACCCATCGCAGGAACGAAAGTACCGCGCAGGTGTAGTACGCAGCCAGCGGCAGGTCGGCGTACCCGGCGAGCGCGACGTGAACGTTGGCGAGCGGCATCGACGCGACCAAGTACGTCACGACGAGCGCAGAAAGCGCCGACAGACCGAGCGATCGTAGCGCGCCGTAGACGGCGCAGGCCAGCGCCACGGCCATCTGCCACCACGGCCAGTTCATCAGCGCATCGTCCCAGCGATCGAGGGAGATGCACGACCACACCTGCAACAACGGCAGGGTCGGCGGGACGTCGGGCGCCGCGTCGAAGTACGCGCGACCTCCGGCCGAAAACCAGGCGTCGCTGCCCGCGAACGGGACGATTCGTCCGAGTTCGAACCAGACGCGGGCCTTGGTCGCCCACTGGACCCAGGCCTCCCACGGATAGAGCGGTTGCCAGGCCACATCGAGTCCGAGCACAACGAAGCGCACCGCGACGAGTGCGAGCAGCAGTCGCCACGCGAGGAGGGCGCCCCCGTAGAGCGACGATGGCCGGACCAAGGCGCGCAACGCCGGGTGGATCGCGCGCCGCCATGCGTCGCCATCGCGGCGCCGAAGATGCAATCCGATCGCAACGATGACTACGAGAAGCGGCAGCGCGATGGGCAGTGCGCCGAATCGGATTCCGGCCATCGACAGCACGCGCATCCAGAGCGTCAGCAGCAACGCGCCGACGAGGTAGCCGATGCCCGCGATCCACGCGAATCCGCCCGGTGAATCGGGCGGGCGCCGGATGCGCAGCGCGACCAGCACGACGGCCATGCCGAGGAGCCACGGCAACAGCAATCCGGCGGCGAGCGTGACCGCCGCCATGCTAGCGAATCCGGAACAGCGCGGCGCCGGGGGCGGTCAGCAGCAATTCCGCCGCGATCGGCTCGCCGCCATCCCACCGCAGGTGCTGCGATCCCGAATCGAACTGCACGCCGCGCCGTTGGTAGGCCACGAAATAGTCGCCGGACTGCATCCGCGAACTCGCCGGGACAAGGTTTCGGTAGGGTTCGAAATAGACGTTGTGCGGATAGAGGTGGTACGCGCCGCGGTCGCGGAAGTAATGCGCATCGGCATTCATGAAGATGCGCACCGGCTCCGCGGGGAGCTTGGCGCGTACGTTCTCGATGAACTGGAAGAGCGGCGCGTCCTCGGCGGCGAGATGTCGTTCGCGCCAATCGAGTCCCGCGTACGTCTGACCGGTCGCGCGCGCCTGACGCACGAGATTCCAGGTCCACCTCGCGTCATGCAGCAGCCACGCGGTGACGAACAGCAGCGCGAGCACCGAAGGAAGTGCTGCGGTGCGCTTGCGATGGCGTGCGCGACCGAACCACGCGAGCGCGGCAAGGCCCGCTACCGCCGCGAGAAAGGGCGGCAGCGGCAGTTCCTGAATGTCGGCGCCGCCGGCCACGCCATTGATCGACGTTCCGGAGATACCCTCGAAGGCGAACCACTCGTCGAGGCGATCGCCAGCGATGTCGAGGGCGCCCATGGGCTTAGCGGCGACGCCTGCGATGCGGACGGGCTGCGGCATCGGGCCGTTGATCGCAAGCGCGAGACCGCGTATTCGCCCGACCCAGTTGGGGTCTCTGGCCAGCATCACCGGCAGCAGGTGGCCGGAAGCCACGCCGATCGGCGCCGAATTGAGCTTCGCGGGAGCGTAGTCGGTGCGCCAGATGAGACGCACGTCGGCCCCATCGGCCACGTTGGTCGCGGTCCACGCGATGGCGCCAAAGTCGCTCGAGCGAAAATCGGTTTCGACCGTGACAAGAACGCTGCCCGAGCCCCCGGCGTTCGACACGACGAACGTGTCGCGCTCCAGCCCCCCCGCACCTCGCGCCAGGACGAATTCGCGAGGCGACCATTCCTTTTGCGATCCGCCCGGGAACCAGCGGCCCGGGACGGTGGCGGCGAGGCAACCGACGATGACGATGGCGAGTGCGGCGACGAAAAAGGCGAGCGCCTCGCGTTGTGGATTCCACGGCGCGGTGGCGGGCGCGGCGTCCGCGGCAGCGTTCGGCAGTGGGCGTGGCGGCTCGTCGGGATTTGCCACGGCGTGAGCGTCAAGTTTCGCCGATCGATCCGCGCCGACTCGGGGCGGACAAGGGCGGTGCCGTCATTGTATCTGCAGTGGCAACGCCCTGTGGCCGTGGCGTCCGAGGGGCATTCGGCCCCGCTCGCGCCCCACGCGCTAGTGCCAGCGCTGCGACGCGCAGGCAAACCTTTCCGCGGCATCGCTCGGTTCCGTCGTCGGGTCGTAGAAAGGATGTTGACCGACCCGGTTTTCAGTGTATAATCGCGCCTCTTTGCCGGTAGTTCCCGGGTGTGGTTCGGGACGGCGCGCTCTTTAACAATTCACAACCGATAAGTGTGGGCGCTGGGACGCTTGGGTACCCCGGTTGAGACAGGCGACGCCGGAAACGGCAAAGCCGGTCGACGCCGGGGAGACATTTCAAGAAGTTCTGGTGCTCACACGACGCAAAAAAGCTTCTGCTCGCGCGGGTCAAACCGCAGGAGCGGAGGCCAGTCTTGTTCCCGTCCGAAATGGGCAACCATAGCGGAGGGGAATGGGGCCAACGTCGATTGAGTTACTTGTAGAGATCGAACTGAAGAGTTTGATCCTGGCTCAGATTGAACGCTGGCGGCATGCTTTACACATGCAAGTCGAGCGGCAGCGCGGGGGCAACCCTGGCGGCGAGCGGCGAACGGGTGAGTAATGCATCGGAACGTGTCCCGTAGTGGGGGATAGCTCGGCGAAAGCCGGATTAATACCG
>JBDTRG010000066.1:0-36524 GCA_039931775.1 Betaproteobacteria bacterium
CCGCATCCGGCATCGCCGCGCTCACGTGGCTCGGCGCGGAATATGCGACGAGCCGCCTGAACTCGAGTTTGCTCGTCTATGCATGGAATTTCGGTGTGCGCCTGCTGTTCCTGCTCCTGGTCGCGCTGCTGCTCGCACGGCTGCGCGACATGCTGATTCGGGAGCGCGGCCTCAGTCGAACCGATTTGGCGACCGGTCTGCCGAACGCTAGGGCGTTTCGCGAAACCTTCGAGGGCGAGATCGCGCGGGCGCAGCGTTATGCGCAGCCGCTTTCGCTCGCATTCGTCGACATCGACGACTTCAAGCGCGTGAACGACAGCCGTGGTCATGTGGAGGGCGACCGCTTGTTGAGGCGCTTCGGCCAGGCAATTCGAGCCCAATTGCGAGGGTCCGACACCGTGGCACGCTACGGGGGCGACGAGTTCGTCATCCTGCTGACCGCCGCCGATCAGAATGCCGCGCGTGCCGCCGTGGACAAGCTTCGAAGGGCGCTCTCCGAAGAGATGACGAAGGAGAGCTGGGCGGCGGATTTCAGCATTGGCGTCGTCACGGTTCAGCCAGGGGGACCGGGCGCATCAGTCGACGCGCTGCTGGAGCGAGCCGACGAGCTGATGTACGAAGCCAAGTTCTCCGGCAAGCGAGGCGCGCGCTTCGCGATCCATGGTCGCTAGCGCCGGCGCAACGGCGTCGCGACGCGTCGTCAGGTGCTGCGCGGCCGCGCGGGATTGCCGACGACGGTGCTGCCCGCCGCAACGTCGCGCGTGACGACGCTGCCGGCGCCGATGAGCGCATCGTCGCCGATCGTCACGCCGGAGAGGATGATCGCACCGCCTCCGATCCAGACCTGCCGCCCGATTCGGATGGGCCTTCCGAACTCCACGCCGTCGCGGCGCAGGGCTGGATCGCGCGGGTGATCGGCTGCGTAGATCTGCACGGCCGGACCGATCTGCGTCCCTTCGCCGATCGCGACCTCGACGACATCGAGAATGACGCAGTTGAAGTTGAGGAACACATCGGGCGCGAGGCGGATATTGAAGCCATAGTCGCAGTGGAACGGCGGCCGGACGACGGCCCCCTTGCCGACCAGGCCGAGGCGCTCCTCGAGCAGCGTGCGTCGGGCTTCGCCCGACAATGCCGACGACGCGTTGTAGCGGGCAAGCCAAGCCTTGGTCGCCGCCTGCTCCGCCTGGATGTCGGGCGCCCCCGGACGATAATGCTCGCCTGCCAGCATCCGTTCCATTTCGCTACGGGCCATGTTCGGCTCCCCTCTCGATAGCGCTGCCGGCCCGCCGCCGAACCCGTTCGCGCGCCTGCCCGCGGCGCGGGGCAGGCACGCCGACAGCGGGCGCTACAGCGTGGGGGGCTTGCGGTCTCGATCCGTTGGGCTTGAATTCGCGTTGCGCGACCAGCGCTCCAGGAGTTGCGCGGCGCGATGCTGTCCACCCAGCCCGAAGGCGAGCGACAGGCCGAGCGCGAGCCCGAGGGCGGCGGCCCCGATGACGATCAGGAACGTCTGCCGGATGATGTCGCCGAGCCCGAGCTGATCGAGAGCGATCAGCACCACGAAGACCATCATCGCGTAGAACGCAAGGCGGCCGAGAACCCCGGCATCGCCGATGCCGACGTTGCGGAAGTACGTGGCCACCGCGGTGCCGATGAAGCGCGAGAAGTACGCACCGAAGGCGAGGATCAGCACCGCCACCATTACCCGCGGGACGAACAGCACGATCCGACCCACGAGTTCGGTCACGCTGGCGAGGCCGACGCTGTTGAACGCCACCATCAGGGCGGCCAGTATCACCAGCCAGTAGGTCAGCACGCCGAGGATCGCCGTGGCATCGAGCTCGCCGCCGCCTTGCTGCAGGAACTTGTCGACGCCGGCCTTTTCGGTGACGACGTTGAAATTCAACGCGCGCAGCGTCTTCACGATCGCGAAGCGGACGGCCTTCGCAAGCAGCCAGCCGACGATGAGAATGGCCAGCGCGAGAAGCACACGTGGCAGGAACTCGCCGATCTGATGCAGCGACGTCCGTATCGGCTCGAGCAGCATTTCCATGTTGTCCATCGTTCCTCCAGTAGAATCCGACCCCCGCGGCGCCTGCCGCCACCCGCCCGGGGCTCACCCCTCGCCGTCCAGGATGTCGGCGAGCCCGCTCAGCGGAACGCGAACCCAATCCGGACGGTGATCGATCTCGTAAGCGAGCTCGTAGAGCACCTTTTCGAGCAGGAAGAGCTCGACCAGTCCCCGCATCTCGGCGCGCGGCGCGGCGAGCGCGGTGGCGCGGGCGATCTCCTCGTAACCGTCGAGAAACGCACGGCGAGCCTCGTCCCGCCATGCGCGCGCCGCTCGCGCGTGCGAAGCGCGCGCGACGTCGCCTTTGCCACTCACATGCTCCAGCGCGACATGCATCGCGTAATCGAACGAGCGCAGCATCCCGGCGACGTCCTTCAGCGGCGACTGCTTCTCGCGCCGCTCGGCCAGGGTGCGGGTCGGCTCGCCCTCGAAGTCCACGATGACGAAATCGTTCTGCACCAGCAATACCTGCCCCAGATGATAGTCCCCGTGGAGCCGGGTCTTGGCCGCCGCGCCCTTGTCCCCGGCGTGCCGGTCGATCCGCGCGACGATGGCGTCGCGGCGGGCGAGCATCGCCGACGCGGCGTCGCGCACCGACTCCGGCAGCTTGTTGGCCCGGAGCGCCAGCCGATCCAGCGCGGCTTCTGCACTGCGGCGAGCGCGTCGCGTCCACGCGGCGACATCGTCCGGCGCGATCGGCTCGGGGTCGAATGCGGCGTTGCCAGTTTTCCCCGCAAGCGCCGCGTGCAGTTCGCCCGTACGCGCCCCGAGCGTGCGCGCCAGAGCAAGGTAGCCGCCATGCACGTCCGCCGCTGGCGCCTGCTCCTTGGGTCGGCCTTCGAGGAAGCGGTCGAGGTAATTGAGCGTGTACTCCCAGCCGTCGCCCTGATTTTCAACGTATCCCTGCAGCAGCGCCAAGGTCGTGACCCGACCGTCGTCCAGCACGTATTCGAGGGTGCCAGCCACGGGCACGCTATTCGGGAAGCGCGCGACTTCCGTCAGGAAGCGACCCATTTCAGCTTCCGGCGTGATCCCGGCCTGCAGCCGGCGATACGCCTTGAGGAAGAGTCGTTCGCCCACCTTGACGATGGTGTTGCTCGACTGTGCCCCGGGATTGCCGATCGGCAGCGTTTCCCAGCCCTCGCCGACGACGCGCGCGAATTCGTGGGTCGGTGCACCGCGCAACTTGCCGTGCACCGACTTGCGCTCCTCCCCCCCGCCGATCTCGGCGATCACCGCCCGGCAGAACCACTCGTCGCCGAAGGCGTCGGCCAGCACCCCGACCATCGCCTGCTGCCGGACCTTCGCGATCGTGAGCGGCGCGAGCGTGCGCAGCGCGTCCTCGCCCCTATCCTCCCACACCAGCGCGAGCGGAAGCAGGTACGTCTGAGTCTCGCCGTTTTCGCGCTTGACGTCGGCGATGGTGACAAGCCAGGTCCGCTCGCCTCGCTTCCATTCGACGTGATCGGCGAGTTCCACGCGCCGCACGGTTTCGCCCTTCGCCGCATACCATCTGCGCCCGGCGACGAAGGAAGGCAGCATGTCGCTCTCGAGCTGCGTCCGGACCTTTTCCGCCATCCCGATGCGCCAGGGGACGACGCGGTCGCGGAACAGGCTCGCCCAGCCGTCGAACAGGACAAGCATCGGCAGTTCGTCGCGGGCGACCCGCTCCTCGTGCCAGGCGGGCATGTCGTCCTCGCGCGTGGCGAAACGGAACCAGAGAAAGCCGTGACCGGCCAGCGTCAGGAGGTACGGGAGGTCTCCGATCGGTGGGAACGGCGTGCGTCCGAGCATTTCCACCGGCACGCGGCCCTTGAAACGCGCGAGGTCGAGCTCAACCGGCTGCGCCGAGCGCCCGAGGTTCGCGACGCAGAGCATGATCTCGTCGCCGTACTCGCGCAGGTACGCGAAGATCTTGCGGTTGCCGGGCTTCAGGATCGAGAGCTTGCCGCGGCCGAAGGCGGCGGATGACGCGCGCACGCTGAGCATGCGCCGGGTCCAGTTGAGCAGCGACGAGGCCTCGCGCTGCTGCGCCTCCACGTTGACCGCCTCGTACCCGTAGATCGCGTCCATGACGGGCGGCAGGTACAGTCGCTGCGGATCCGCGCGCGAAAATCCGGCATTGCGTTCCGGCCGCCATTGCATCGGCGTGCGCACGCCATCGCGGTCCCCGAGATAGATGTTGTCGCCCATCCCGATCTCGTCACCGTAATAGAGCACGGGAGAGCCGGGCATCGACAGCAGCAGACTGTTCATCAGCTTGATCCGGGCGACATCGTTCTCGAGCAGCGGCGCCAGGCGACGGCGGATGCCCACGTTGATTCGCGCGCGCGGATCGGCGGCGTACATCTGGTACATGTAGTCGCGTTCCTTGCTGGTCACCATCTCGAGCGTAAGCTCGTCGTGGTTGCGCAGGAAGATCGCCCACTGGCAGCCGTCGGGGATGTCCGGCGTCTGCTGCATGATCTCGGTGATCGGGTGCCGGTCCTCCTGCGCCATGGCCATGTACATCCGCGGCATCAGCGGGAAGTGGTACGCCATGTGGCACTCGTCCGCGTCGCCGAAATACTCGCGCACGTCCTCCGGCCACTGATTTGCCTCGGCCAGCAGCAGCACGTTCGGGTAGTGCGCGTCGACGAGCGCGCGCAGCTCCTTCAGCACCGCGTGGGTCTCGGGCAGGTTCTCGTTGTTCGTTCCTTCGCGTTCGCACAGGTACGGAATCGCATCAAGTCGGAAGCCGTCGACGCCCATGTCGAGCCAGTAGCGCATCACGCGGAAGATCGCCTTCCTGACCTGGGGGTTGTCGAAGTTCAGGTCGGGCTGGTGGCTGAAGAAGCGGTGCCAGTAGTAGGCCTTCGCGACGTCGTCCCACGCCCAATTTGATTTCTCGGTGTCGGTGAAGATGATGCGGGTGCCGGCGTATTTTTCCGGATCGTCGCTCCAGACGTAGTAGTTGCGCTTCGGCGAGCCCTTCGGGGCCCGGCGGGCCGCCTGGAACCAGGGGTGCTGATCGGACGTATGGTTGACGATGAGCTCGGTGATGACCCGCAGATCGCGGCCGTGTGCTTCCTTGACGAACTGGTGAAAGTCGGCGCGAGTGCCGTACGACGGATGGACGTTGCGGTAGTCGGCGACATCGTAGCCGTCATCGCGGAGCGGCGACGGGTAGAACGGGAGCAGCCAGATGGTGTTGACGCCGAGATCCTTGACGTAGTCGAGCTTCTCGGTGAGCCCTGGGAAGTCGCCGATGCCGTCGTTGTTCGAATCGAAGAACGCCTTGATGTGAAGCTGATAGATGACAGCGTCCTGATACCACAGCCGATCGTCGCCGGCGGTGGCCACGAGGGTGGCGCCGGTTGCCGCGGTCGATGAGTCGGGCATGCCGGTCCCTCAGAGAAAGTAGTCGAAGTCGCGCTCGGTGCGCACGCGCCGGCGGACCCGAAAGAGGTGCGCCGGCGACTGCGCAGGATCGAGCAGCACGAAGTTGCGCTCGCCGCTCCACAGGAATCGGGCACCCGTCAGCGCATCGTGTACCTGGAACGGTCGCGCAGCGTCGACGCCGAGCACCTCGAGGTCCAGGCTCACCCATCCCGACTGGGTGTGGTGCGGGTCGAGGTTGGCGATGACCAGGACGGCGTTCTCGCTCGCCGCATCGATCTTCGCATAGCAGATTAGTTCATCGTTGTCGACGGGGAAGAACACGAGCCCGCGGTCGCTCTGCAGCGCCGGGTTGTCCCGCCGAGCGGCGTTGACGCGACCGATGAACTCGGCGAGGTTGTCGGGCCGCGCGAGGTCCCAGTTGCGCAGCTGGTACTTTTCCGAATCGAGGTACTCCTCGGCCCCCGGCTCGCGCGGCAGGTGCTCGAGAAGCTCGAAGGCCGGTCCGTAGATGCCGTAATTCGCCGCCAGCGTCGCCGCGAGGACGAGGCGCACCATGAACGCGGCCCGCCCGCCGAATTGAAGGAACTCCGGCAGGATGTCGGGCGTGTTGGGCCAGCAATTCGGGCGAAAGTAGTCTCGGCCGGGTCCCTGCGTCAGCTCGGTGAAGTACTCGGTGAGCTCCCGTTTCGTGTTGCGCCACGTGAAGTAGGTGTACGACTGCGTGAAGCCGAGCTTGGCGAGCCGGTGCATCACCTTCGGCCGCGTGAATGCCTCGGCGAGGAAGATCACGTCGGGATGCGCGCGCCGCACACGCTCGATCGTCCACTCCCAGAACGCGAACGGCTTCGTGTGCGGATTGTCGACCCGGAAGATCCGCACGCCCTCGCCGATCCAGAATTCGAAGACGCCGGCGAGCTCCTGCCACAGTGCCGGCCACTCGTCGGCCTCGAAGTCAAACGGAAAGATATCCTGGTATTTCTTGGGAGGGTTCTCGGCGTACTGGACCGTGCCGTCGGGCCGCCACCGAAACCATTTCGGATGTTCGCGCACGTAAGGATGGTCGGGCGCGCACTGGAACGCGACGTCGAGCGCCAGCTCGAGACCGAGCTCCCGGGCGCGGGCCGCTAGCCGCCGGAAATCCTCCAGCGTGCCGAGCGCGGGGAGCAGCGCTTTATGACCGCCTTCGAGCGCACCGATGGCCCACGGACTGCCGACGTCCTCCGGGGCGACGTCGAGCGTGTTGTTGGGTCCCTTGCGCCGGTCGCGGCCGATCGGGTGGATCGGGGGCAGATAGAGCACGTCGAATCCCATGTTCGCGACGTAGTCCAATCGCGCCTCGCAGTCGCGCAACGTGCCGTGCTTGCCCGGCTCGTCGCCGCACGAGCGCGCAAACATCTCGTACCACGATCCGAAGCGCGCCCGGAGGCGGTCGACGACCAGCGGAAACTCGGTGGGATGCGTCGTCGCGAGATTGCGATCCGGATGGCGCATCGCCACCTCGGAGAGCACGGCGTCCATGGCCTGTTCGCGCAGCACGGGGAGGGCCGTGGCGTCGCGCAGCCGATGTGCCCACGCCGCGAGGCGCTTGCGATCGTCGCCGTTCGCGCGCGCCGCGGCACCCGCGATCAGTTCGGCGCCGATCTGCGCCGCGACGCGGATGTCCTCGGGATCGACGCGACGCGCAAAGTCATGCCGCCAGGACAGGAAGCGGTCGACCCACGCCGTCACCGTGTAGCGATAGCGGCCGGGCTCGGACACCGTGAATGTGCCGCGCCAGCGGTCGTTGCCGAGTGCGGTCATCGGCGCCTCTTTCCATTCTGCGTCCTGATCGCGCCGCCAGGAGAGCCGGCACGCCAGCACGTCGTGACCATCGGCGAAGCAATCGGCTTCGACGACGACCTCGTCGCCGGCGGTGCGCTTGACCGCGAAGCGCCCGCCGTCCACGACGGGCGCGATGCCTTCGATGACGGCGCGGGCACTGCCTGCGACCGGCACGCCAGCCGGCGGGCTCAACGTAGGTTTTCTCGCCGACATTGCGTCACCCCGGCTTGAGGAAGAGGACGGCGAGTGGCGGCAGCGTGAGCGCCAGCGAGTGGAACCGTCCCTGCGCCGGAACGGGCGCCGCCTCGGCCCCGCCCATATTGCCCATGCCGCTGCCGCCATACTGCGCGGCGTCGCTGTTCAGGATTTCGCGCCAGTATCCTCCTTCCGGGACACCGACGGCGTAGTTGGTGCGGGGCGTCGGCGTGAAGTTGCACACGACGAGCACGGGGGGGCCGCTGCGCGGCCGGCGCAGGAAGCTGATCACGCTGGCGTCGGCGTCATGGCAATCGACCCACTCGAACCCCGCTTGTTCGAAGTCGACCTGGTGCAGCGCGGGCTCGGCGCGATAGGCCGCATTGAGATCCGCAACCCAGCGCTGGGCACCGGCATGCTCGTGGTGCGCCAGCACCCACCACTCGAGGCCACCCTCGTGCGTCCATTCCCGCCGCTGGCCGAACTCGCACCCCATGAACAGGAGCTTCTTGCCTGGGTGGCCCCACATGTACCCGTAGAGCAGCCGGAGGTTCGCGAACTGCTGCCACGTGTCTCCCGGCATCTTGCCCAGTAGCGAGCCCTTGCCGTGCACGACCTCGTCGTGCGACAGCGCCAACATGAAGTTCTCGAAGAACGCGTACCAGATCGAGAACGTCAGCCGGTCATGGTGAAACTTGCGATGGATCGGCTGCTCGCGCAGGTAATCGAGTGTGTCGTGCATCCAGCCCATGTTCCACTTCATGCCGAAACCCAGACCCCCGGCATGCACCGGGCGCGACACCATCGGCCAAGACGTGGATTCCTCGGCGATCACCTGAGTATCGGGGTGATCGCGATACACCGCCTCGTTCAATTGCCGGAGGAATCCGATCGCACCGAGGTTCTCCCTGCCGCCGAACGCGTTGGGAATCCACTCGCCCTCCTTGCGTCCGTAGTCCAGGTAGAGCATCGACGCCACAGCGTCCACGCGCAGGCCGTCGACATGATACCGGTCGAGCCAGAACAACGCGCTCGACAGCAGGAATGCCCGCACTTCGTGTCGGTCGTAGTTGAAGATCAGGCTGTTCCACTCCGGATGGAAGCCCTGGCGCGGATCCGCATGCTCGAAGAGGTGCGTCCCGTCGAAATAGGCGAGCCCGTGGCCGTCGGACGGAAAGTGCGACGGCACCCAGTCGAGGATCACGCCGATGCCGTGCCGATGCAGCACATCGACGAGATGCATGAAGTCCTGCGGCTCGCCGTAGCGGGCGGTCGGCGCGAAGTACCCGGTTGTCTGGTAGCCCCACGAGCCGTAGAACGGATGCTCGGTCACGGGCATCAGCTCGACATGGGTGAAGCCTTGGTCGCGGACATACTCGGCGAGCGGTTGCGCGATTTCGCGATAGGTGGGAAGGCGATTGCCCTCGCCACGGCGCCAGGAGCCAAGATGCACCTCGTAGACGGCGATCGGCGCGTCGAGCGCGTTGCGGTCGCGGCGTGTCGCCATCCAATCGGCGTCTTGCCACTCGTAGTCAAGCGTCCAGGCGCGCGACGCCGTCAGCGGCGGCGGCTCCGAGCACAACGCGAACGGATCGGCCTTGTCCATGACGTAGCGCCCATCTGCGCCGACGACGCGGAACTTGTAGGCGTCGCCGCGTCGAACGCCGGCGATGCCGACTTCCCAGATTCCGGAGCCGTCGCTCCTTGCCGCCATCGGATGCGCGTTCGCGTCCCAGTTGTTGAACGTGCCGATCACCGACACGGCCGATGCACCCGGCGCCCAAACCCGGAACTCGGTTGCGTCCGCCCCCACCACGCAACCCATCGCCTCGTAGAGGCGGACGTGGGAACCTTCACGGAAAAGATAGACGTCGTGTTCGGTCAGCAAGCTTTCCCCTTTCCCGACACGGTTACGCGCGCCGCGGCGGACGGGACGCCTGGCCCCGTTGACCTCGGCATGAGACGGCCGCGCGGAGCCCACTTCGCAATGTACGCTGCTCCGGCGACCGATTGATAATGGGTGACCGCGACTTCGAGGCGTTAGTTCCGCCGCGCCACTGACGCGTCCGCATGACCCCGGGGAGCCGGCGAGTCGGACGCTACCGCGAATCCGCCCTGCGCCGTACCTCCGGGAACAGCCTCTCGCGCGCGCATAGCAAATGGCGCGCCAGGAGAAAACTCGCGGCGTTCCACGACTGCCCCGCCATTCCCTGCGGCGCGAACGTGCGCCCGTGCAGCCACTCGGTGAACGCCCAATCCCCAAGCGCATTAGCCTGCGCGACCTTGCCGAGTTCCGCTTCTGCTTCCGTCCGAAGGCCGGCCTGCGCCAACGCCATCACCCAGAACGCGCCGACGAATGGCCATATGCCGCCGTTGTGGTACTGCCATGCGAAATTCTGCCGGTGACGCGACATGTACGGCCGCCAGAACAGGCTCTTCTCGCGGATCGGCTCGCAGACGGCCCGGACCGGATAGGGTTCGTTGGCGCGCTCGCGCCTCACTGCGCGAATGCTTCGGTGCGTCGCCGCCTCGTCGGCGAGGCCGGCCAGGATCGCGAGCACGTTGCCGAACACGTCGCCTTCGTCGCCGTGGAACGAGAAGTTGACGAAGCTGAAATACAGGTCGCGCTGCCGGGCGCGGCGCCGCGCGTAATGGACGAGCAGCCGCGCGCGCCGGTACTCCGGCGGGGCGTCGTCGACCGGGTGGAACAGCTGGTTGAAATTGCGGTGAGTCTCTATGGCGCGGGGCAGGCGATACAACCGCTTGACGGCGTACCACAGCGCATTCGAGTAGAGCACGAAGCCCGACCGCGGCATGATGTCCGCCCAGTCGCTCGCCTCGTTCTGCTGCAGCAGGTGGAAGCGCTGATGCTCCTGGCAGGAAAGCCAGACGAGCGCGCGCTCGACGTTGCGCGCGAAGCGCTGCCTGAGCTGCGCCTGCGGCTGCTGCCGATCGAGCAGCGCCACCGCGATCAGCCACCACAGCGTCGCGTCGATGCATCCCAGATACCAGAAATCCGTCTCGTCGAGTTCGGTGTCGACGAACTTCGGGATCTGGCCGTTGCGCGCCTGGTGGCGGGCGAGCGTGATGAGTCCGGTGGCGGCATGCCGCTGCAGCGTCGCGTCCGGCGCGACCGCCATTCCCAGTGCGCAGATCGCCGCGTCGCGACCGAAGATGGCGGCGTAGCCGCGCGCCCGCGCGACCGGGCTCGGCGTCGCCGCGAGGATGCCCGTTGGACGCAGATTCGCCTTCAACAGCGCCACGGCGCGCCGGCTGCATTCGGCAACCAGCGACTCGTCGGTGCGCTGCGGTGCGCGCGCGCTCACCGAGGCGCGTCGAGCCAACGCTTCGGCATCGGCTCGACGTGAGGGTCGGTGACTGCCTTCACTGCCGCGAACGCGAACGCGGGCCGCGGCCCCCTCGACAGCGGAGTCGTGTAAACTGAACTCGACGTCGGGTGATCGGATCGATCGGATTCTCGCTGCATCGCTCGGCCACGGAAGACGACGGTTCGGAACACAGTTGCCTTCTACCGTAACGCAGGGACGCTCGTCAAAGGCCCAGGCGCGCTCATTGCCTGCCGCGCCGCTCCGACGAGGGCCGGAGCGCACGATTGCAACCCCCGGCTGCGGCGAGTCGATGCGGCCCCGCCGCTGCTAGCGCCCGCGAGGAGGGGCCCCTTTGGCGCGATGCAACGCAACGCAAGCAGCACGGGCTGACGAGGCTGACTCGACGCACGCGCCGGCACCCATCGTCGCGGTGGGCTGGGTGGCAGGATTGCGCTGCGCGAATCCCGGCAACGGTGCGCGATGACATTGCCGATCACCGCGGTGTGGCCCGGACGTCCGAATCCGCGCGGCGCGACGTGGGATGGCGAAGGCGTCAACTTCGCCCTTTTCTCGGAGCATGCCGAGCGCGTCGAGCTTTGCCTGTTCGATCCGAGCGGGCGGCGCGAGCTGCAGCGAATCGCGATGCCCGAGCAGACCGATCTCGTCTGGCATGGCTACCTTCCGGAAGCCCGCCCCGGGCTGCTCTACGGATTCCGCGTGCACGGGCCTTACGATCCGGAGCGCGGGCACCGGTTCAACCCGCACAAGCTGCTGATCGAGCCCTACGCGAAGTCAATCACCGGCCGGCTCAGGTGGAGCGACGCGCATTTCGGCTACCGGATCGGCTCCAAACGGGAGGACCTCTCGTTCGACCGACGCGACAACGCGCCGGGCATGCCCAAATGCCGCGTCATCGACCCGGCGTTCAGCTGGGGCGGCGACCGGCCGCCCCGGGTACCCTGGCACGAGACCGTCATCTACGAGTTGCATGTACGGGGCCACACGATGCAGCACCCGGACGTCCATCCGGCGGTGCGGGGAACGTTCGCCGGTCTCGCGACCGCGCCCGTCATCGAGCACCTGCGCCGCCTCGGCGTGACAACCGTCGAATTGATGCCGGTGCACCATTTCATCGACGATCGTCGCCTGGTCGAGAGGAGGCTCGTCAATTATTGGGGCTACAACTCGATCGGGTACTTCGTGCCCGAGCCGCGATACTCGGCAACCGGACGCGTGAGCGAGTTCAAGACGATGGTCAAGACGTTCCACTCGGCCGGGATCGAGGTGATCCTCGACGTCGTGTACAACCACACGGGCGAAGGGAATCATCTCGGGCCGACGCTGTCGCTGCGTGGCGTGGACAACGCGTCCTACTACCGCCTGGATCCGGACAACCCGCGCTACTACGAGGATTTCACCGGTTGCGGCAATACACTCAACCTGCGCCACCCGCGCGTGCTGCAGCTCATCATGGACAGCCTGCGCTACTGGGTGCTGGAGATGCACGTCGACGGGTTCCGCTTCGACCTGGCCTCCGCGCTCGCTCGCGAGCTGCACGCGGTCGACCGCCTGGGTGCGTTCTTCGACATCCTCCGCCAGGATCCCGTGCTCTCCGACGTGAAGCTCATCGCCGAGCCATGGGACCTGGGCGAGGGCGGGTACCAGGTCGGCAACTTCCCCGGCGGCTGGACCGAGTGGAACGACCGGTACCGGGACACGATGCGCGCGTTCTGGAAAGGCGACGGCGGCCTGATCGGAGAGTTCGCGCAGCGACTCGCCGGCTCGAGCGACCTCTACCAGCATACGGGACGCCGGCCGCACGCGAGCATCAATTTCGTCACCGCGCACGACGGCTTCACGCTGCACGATCTCGTGAGCTACAACGACCGGCACAACGACGCCAACCTCGAGAACGGCAACGATGGGCATTCGGCAAACCTGTCGTGGAACTGCGGCGTCGAGGGCGATACCGACGACCCCGGGATCCGCGCGTTGCGCGAGCGCCAGAAGCGCAACCTGATCGCGACGCTGCTGCTTTCCCAGGGCGTGCCGATGCTGGTCGCCGGCGACGAGATGGGCCGCACCCAGCGCGGCAACAACAACGCGTATTGCCAGGACAACGAGGTCTCGTGGGTCGATTGGGACCTCGACGACGACGATCACCGGCTCGTTGAATTCGTCGCCCGCGTCATCGCGCTGCGCAAGGCGCACCCCGTATTCCACCGGCGCCGCTTTTTCCAGGGCCGGCCGATCCGCGGCGGCGCCGCGAAGGATCTGCAGTGGCTGTCGCCGGAAGGACGCGAGATGACCGACGACGAGTGGTCGCACTCGCACGCGCATTGCCTCGGCGTCTATCTGTCGGGCACCGGCATCGTCGAGACGGACGAGCGCGGGCGGCCCTTGCGCGACGACAGTTTTCTCGTGCTCGTCAACGCCCACCACGAGCCGGTGCCGTTCGTGCTGCCGGTGCCGGACGGCGAGACCCACTGGACGGTCGTGCTCGACACGCATTCGCCGGATTCCTTCCCGACCGCTTTGCCCTTCGACGTGACGTCGCGTTACCCGCTCGAAGCGCGCTCCGTCGCCGTGCTCCGTCACCCCTGACCCGACACCGGGAGAGCTCGCGAGTGAAACGCCGACACCGGATGCCGTTCGGCGCCGAGCTCTCCGATGACGGAACGACCCGTTTTCGCCTGTGGGCCCCGGCGGCCAGCCGCGTGGACCTCGAGCTCGCCACACTCGCGGCGCGGTCGAGCCTTCCGATGAGCCGCGGGGCGGACGGTTGGCACGAAGCGATCACAAGCGACGCGGCCGCCGGAAGCCGCTATGCGTTCCGCATCGACGGCGCCGCCGTCGTCCCCGACCCGGCGTCGCGCTCGAACCCCGAGGACGTGGACGCGCCGAGCAAGGTCGTCGATCCGGAAGCCTTCGACTGGCAGGACGGCGACTGGCGCGGCCGGCGCTGGGACGAGGCGGTGATCTACGAGCTGCACGTCGGGACCTTCACCCCCGAGGGCAGCTTCGCCGGCGTCGCGAGCCGCCTCGATCACCTCGCCGGCCTCGGCATGACGGCGGTCGAGTTGATGCCGATTGCCGAATTTCCCGGCCGACGCAACTGGGGATACGACGGCGTGCTGCCGTTCGCCCCCGATGCGAGCTACGGCACGCCGGAGGATTTGAAGTGCCTCGTGCAGGCCGCGCACGCGCGCGGCATCATGGTGTTCGTCGACGTCGTCTACAACCACTTCGGTCCGCAGGGCAACTATCTCGGCGGCTATGCACCGGGGTTTTTCACGCGGCGGCATGCCACGCCGTGGGGAGACGCGATCGACTTTCACGGGGGCGACCGCCTGCCGGTGCGGGATTTCTTCGTGCACAACGCCCTCTATTGGTTCGAGGAATACCACGTCGACGGCCTGCGCCTCGACGCTGTACACGCGATCTTCGACGATTCGAGCCCCGACATCCTCCAGGAGATCGCCGCCCAGGTGCACGGGGGTCCGGGGCGGACGCGCCACGTCCATCTGGTGCTGGAAAACCACGACAACGCCGCGCATCGCCTCGGTCGTGGCGCGACCCGGTACGACGCGCAGTGGAACGACGACGCGCACCACGCGCTGCACGTGATCCTCACCGGCGAAACCGATGGCTACTACGCGGATTTCGCGGATGCGCCGCACCGTCAGCTCGGCCGATGTCTGACCGAAGGCTTCGCCTATCAGGGGGAGCCGTCGCGCTGCGCGGACGGCGCGCCGCGCGGCGAGCCGTCGTCTTACCTGCCACCACGCTGCTTCGTGCCGTTCCTGCAGAACCACGACCAAATCGGCAATCGCGCGTTCGGTGATCGGCTTGCCGCGATCGCGCCACCGCAGGCGCTGCGCGCGGCGGTGGAGCTCCTCCTGCTCGCGCCGCAGCCGCCGCTCGTGTTCATGGGCGAGGAATGGGGATCGTGCACGCCGTTTCCGTTCTTCTGCGACTGGTCCGGGCCGCTGGCCGAAGCGGTGACCGAGGGCCGGCGGCGCGAATTCGCGCGCTTCGAACGATTCCTGGATCCGGCGTCGCGGGCGACGATTCCCGATCCCTGTGCAGATAGCACATTTCTCGCGGCGAAGCTCGACTGGTCGGAGCTCGCGCGCGCCGGCCATGCCGATTGGCTCGAACTGTATCGGCGGCTCCTGCGCATCCGACAGCAATACGTCGTGCCGCTTTTCGCCGGTGACGACGCGATCGCGGCGTCGTTCGTGCCGGTGGCGCCGACCGGCCTTTTCGTCCGCTGGCAGCGCGCCGGCTCGCCGACCTACCGCCTCCGCGCCAATCTCGGATCGGAGCCCCTGAATGCGGCCGCATCCGCAGCGTCGACGATCTACGCGTCGCCAGGAGCGGATCCGCAATCCGCAACGCTGCCTCCCTGGTCCGTCGTCTGGAGCCTCGAAGGTGCCCCCGGCTGACCCCGTTTCGCTGGCGGAGCGGGCCCGGCGCATGGCGATCGTGCTCGCCTACGACGACATCCGCGGCGTCCGGCGCACAGCGACCGACGACACGCTGCGCGCGCTGCTCGCGGCGATGCGCGTCGATCGCGAGACGGGCGGGGCAGCGGACGCGCGCGACGTGCTCCCGCCCGCGATCGTCGTCCGCGAGCGCGCGCAGCCCGTACGCATCCGCGTCTCGCTGCCGGTAGCGAGGATCGGCGATACGCTGCAGTGCCGGATCCTTGAAGAAGGCGGGCGCAGGCACGGGCAGCCGTTCCGCCCGGCGGACACTGCGACGGTCGTAGACGGCGGCGTCGAAGGCACCGGGCGTCGCGTCGCCCTGTTGACGCTCGCCGCCGTTCTTCCCCTGGGCTACCACCGCGTCGAGCTGCAGACGCGATTCAGCGTGCTGGCGCGCATGCGGGTGATCGTGGTTCCCGATGCCTGCTACCAGGCCGCTGCCGGCGCGACCGACGGCCGCGTCTGGGGGCCGGCGATCCAGCTGTACGCGCTGCGCTCGGAGCGCAACTGGGGCATCGGCGACTTCACGGATCTGCGCGCCACCGTCGAGCTATGGGGCGCGCGCGGCGCGGACATCGTCGGCATCAGTCCGCTGCACGCGCTCTTCCTCGCCGAGCCGGAACGGGCGAGCCCCTACAGCGCGTCGAGCCGACTGTTTCTCAATCCGCTCTATCTCGACGTCGAGAGAATCGACGACCATGCGGAATGCGAGGCGGCGCGCGAGCAAGTGCGCGCACCGCCGTTCCAGATGCGGCTATCCGCGCTGCGGGACGTCGAGCTCGTCGATTACGCGGGTGTGGCAAGGGTCAAGCGCGACGTCCTGCAGACGCTGTTCGCGCACTTCGTCCTGCGCCATCTGCGCAAAAGCACGCCGCGCGGCCGCGATTTCCGCGCATTCGTTGCGACGCGGGGAGAGTCGTTGCGGCACTTTGCGCTGTTCGAGGCGCTGCACGAGCAGTTTGTCGCGGGGGGCCCGGACAGGGGCGATTGGCGGAACTGGCCCGCACCGTTCCGCGATCCGGCATCGCGCGAAGTGCGCCGTTTCGCGCGTGTGCATCGGTCGCGCATCGATTTCTTCTCGTATCTGCAGTGGCAGTGCGAACGGCAACTCGACGCGGTTCAAGCGCGCGCGACGGAGCTGGGGCTCGGCGTCGGCCTCTATCGGGACCTCGCGGTATCGGTCGAAGCGGCAGGCAGCGATGCGTGGGGCCAGCAGTCGCTGTACGCGTCGGCGGTCGGCATCGGCGCGCCCCCCGACGACTTCAATACGGAAGGCCAGGACTGGGGCCTCGCGCCGCAGTTGCCGACGCGCCTCGTCGAAGCCGCGTTCGACCCGTGGATCGCCGTGTTGCGCCACAACATGCGTGGCGCGGGCGCATTGCGCATCGACCACGTCATGGCGTTGTGGCGCCTGTTCTGGATTCCCCGCGGCATGCCGCCCGCGCAGGGCGCGTATGTCGAGTATCCGCATGAAGCGCTGCTCGGCATCCTCGCGCTGGAAAGCGTGCGCAACCGCTGCGCGGTGATCGGCGAGGATCTCGGCACCGTGCCGGACGAGGTGCGTGCGGCGATGCGGCGGATGGGCATCCTGTCGTATCGGCTGCAGATGTTCGAGCGGGACCCTGCCGGCGAATTCAATCCGCCGTCGGCGTATCCGCCGGAAGCGCTTGCCGCGTTTTCGTCGCATGATCTGCCGACGCTCGCCGGGTACTGGGAAGGGCGCGATCTCGCGCTCCGCGAAGAGCTCGACCTCTACCCGGATTCGGCCGCCCGCGATGCCGACGCCGCGCGGCGCGTCGAGGACCGGGCTTCGCTGCTGCGCGCATTGGAGCGGGAGCACCTGCTGCCGGACGTCGCGGGCGCCGTGGAAGGGCCGGCGACGACGCCGGAGCTCGTGCGCGCGATCCAGGTGTTTCTTGCCCGATCGCCGGCGCGTGTCGTCGTCGTGCAGCTCGAGGACGTGCTGCGTCAGCCCGATCAAGTCAACCTTCCGGGGCCGGGCTTCCTCCGCTATCCGAACTGGCGGCGCAAGCTCACCGTGCCGATCGAACGCTGGCCGGAGCGGGCGGACTTCGTCGCGCTCGTCGACGCCATCGCAGCGGAGCGCGGTGGGCCGCGCGCCGGCAGGGAGGGGGGCGTCCGCCCGACGCTCGCCATTCCGCGTGCGACCTATCGGCTGCAGCTCCACGCCGGATTCGGCTTCCGCGCTGCGGCCGACATCGTTCCCTATCTCGCGCGCCTCGGGATCAGCCATTGCTATTGCTCGCCGTTCCTCAAAGCCCGCCCGCACAGCACGCACGGCTACGACATCGTCGATCACAACGCGTTCAACCCGGAGCTCGGCACCGAGGAGGACTTCGCGCGATTCTCCGCCGCCCTCAGCGCGTGCGGTCTCGGACTCGTCGTCGACGTCGTTCCCAACCACATGGGCGTCATGGGTGCGGACAACGCCTGGTGGCTCGACGTCCTCGAGAACGGTCCGGCGTCCGTCTACGCGCCGTACTTCGACATCGACTGGGCTCCCGCCAAGCGCGAGCTGCGCGGGAAGGTTCTGCTGCCGCTGCTCGACGGGTCGTACGGGTCGGTCCTCGAACGGGGCGAGCTCGTCCTGCATTTCGATGTGTCAGTCGGAGCGTTCAGCCTTCGCTACTTCGGGCATCGGCTCCCCATCGCGCCGCGCGCGTATCCGCTACTGCTCTCGCGCTGCGCCGGAGCAATCGCGCAGCGGCAGGGCAGCGACAGCGCTGCGCTCGCCGAGCTGCAGCGCGTGAGCGCCGCGTTCGAGAACCTCCCGCCGCGCACCGTGCGCTCCGCCGCGAAGATTCTCGAGCGTCACCGCGACCGGGAGTTGTGCAAGGGCCGCCTCGCGCGGCTTTGCGCCGAGACGCCGACGGTCGGCGAGCTGATTGCCGAAGTCGTGCGCGAGTACAACGGGAACGCCGGTGACCCGCGGTCGTTCGACCCGCTGCACGAGCTGCTCGAAGTCCAGCCGTACCGGCTTGCCGACTGGCGTTCCGCCGCGGATGAAATCAACTATCGGCGGTTCTTCGACATCAACGATCTCGCCGCGGTCCGCGTCGAGGAACCGACGGTCTTCGACGCGACGCACCCGCTGGTCCTGGGCCTGCTGCACACCGGCCGGGCAGAGGGCCTGCGCATCGATCATCCGGACGGACTGCGCGATCCCGCGGCGTATTTCGCGCGCCTGCAGCGCAGCGCGGCCCGCGCCGCCGCCGCGGGCGCGCCGGGACCGTCCGGCACGGCCGCGAGTCCCGGCGTCTACATGGTCGTCGAGAAGATCCTCGCGATCGACGAGGACCTCCCGGTCGAATGGCCGGTGCACGGCACCACCGGGTACGACTTCCTGAACCTCGCCAACGGCGTTCTGCTCGATGGCGGCGCGGCGCGCGGCCTGTTGCGCTTTCACGGCGCGTTCGTCGGCGAGCGGCAGGATTTCGACCAGATCGTGTATCGCTGCAAGCACCTTGTGCTCCGCCACGGGCTCGCGAGCGAGCTGACAGTGCTCGCCAACCAGCTCAACCGGATCTCCGAGGGCGACCGGCATACGCGCGATTTCACGCTCAATCGGCTGCGCGCCGCGCTGGCCGAGGTCATCGCGTGGTTTCCCGTCTATCGGACCTACATCGCCGATTCCGGGACCAGCGCCACGGATCGCGAACGCATCGAGCGGGCGTTAGCCCTCGCGCGCCGCGGAGCCCGCGCCGAGGATGTCGGCGTATTCGATTTCGTCCGTCGCGTCCTGTTGCTCGAGCCGGCTTCGGACTCGCCGCTCGCGAACCGCGACGCGCTGCTGCGATTCGTGATGCGCTTTCAGCAATTGTGCGCGCCCGTGATGGCCAAGGGCATGGAGGACACCGCGCTGTATCGCTATTCGCCGCTCGTCTCGCTGTGCGAGGTGGGTGGCGATCCGCGCCGTTTCGGGGTGGGCGTGGCCGACTTCCATGACGCGAACGTCGCGCGGGCGAAGCGTTGGCCGCACGCGATGCTTGCCACGTCGACGCACGACAGCAAGCGCAGCGAAGACGTGCGCGCCCGTATCAACGTGCTGACCGAGCTGTCGTCCGAATGGCGGATACACGTGCACCGCTGGATGCGCTTCGCGCGCGCACACAAGCGCGACGTGGATGGCGCTCCGGCGCCCGGCGCCAGCGACGAGTACCTGCTCTATCAGACGCTGATCGGTGCCTGGCCGCAGGAACCGGTGAGCGAGGACACTCGACGCGACTTCGGCGAGCGCGTCGTCGCGTACATGCGCAAGGTCACCCGCGAAGCCAAGGTCCACACCAGCTGGATCAACCCCAACCCGGCCTACGAGGCGGCGACCGCGGACTTCGTCACTGCGCTGCTGGATCCGGCCGGGGACAATCCCTTTCTCGCCGATTTCCTGCCGTTCCAGCGCGCCGTCGCGTGGTTCGGGATGTACAACAGCCTGTCGCAGGTGCTGCTGAAGCTCGCCTGCCCGGGGGTCCCGGATTTCTATCAGGGCAACGAGCTGTGGGACCTGAGCCTCGTCGACCCGGATAACCGGCGTCCGGTCGATTACCGGCTGCGCGACCGCGCGCTTGCCGACATCGAGCGGCGCTTCTCCCGGCGAGGCGCGGTTGCCGCCGACGAGGCACGCGCGCTCCTCGACACGTTGCCGGACGGCCGTGCCAAGCTCTTCCTGACCTCCCGAATGCTGTCGCTGCGCCGTAGCGAAGCGGCGCTGTTTCGCGACGGCGAGTACGTGCCTCTCGCTGTTTCCGGCGAGCAGGCGACGCGGCTCGTCGCGTTTGCTCGCCGCGTGCCGGGGCGGGTCGCCGTGATCCTGGTGGCGCGCCTTTATGCAGGGCTCGCCTCGGTCGGACACGCGCTCCCGATGGGCACGAGCGCATGGGGTGACACTGGCGTCAGCCTGACGGGGCTCGCGGCGGGCGCCGTCTGGCGACATGCGCTCACCGACGAGCGAATCCTCGTGCAACAAACGACGGGTGGACCCGTGATCCGCGTCGGCGATGCCTTGGCGAACTTCCCGGTCGGCGTGCTGCAATCGGCCGACGGCGGGTCGGTACCCGCTCCTTAGTCAGCGATCCACGAGGTCATTCCGATGTCGGCGATCCGGTGCGCGCCTTGCCTCCGGGCGGCGCGGCGGCCGATCAGCGCGAGGTTGTCCGCGAGCCAGAACGAGCACGGAAGAAAAAATCCTTCGCCCGGCGCAAGACCGTCGCCGGCCGAGATAAATGGACGTCCGGACACGAGAGTGCTGCCGGAACTCGCGGCTCGGAATGCTCTCCAATCAGACGGGGGACGTCGCGGGAACATGGACGTCCCCCGTCACATCGGTCACAAAAGCCGACGATTACCTACTCTTGTGCGGAGGATTGAATGAGCAATCGAGACACGGATGACCGTATCGCACACGTTTCCGATCCGGATGCATCCCAGCCGGAAACTGGGAAACAATCCACAGCGGGCGCAGATCGCGGCGCAAGCGGCACGGCGGGTGACCGCAGCGGGCGGACATCCTCGGTCGGGTCGGGCGAAGAACACGACGCGCAGAAGAGAAAGAGCGAGATTCTCTACGATCGCTTTGCCGAAAAATCCCGCGAGCTTTTCGAGGCAGGCCAGGAAAAGGGACGCGAAGCGCTCGACAGGGCGATGGATCGTGCGCGTGAGCAACTTGCCGCTGCGGGCGAGTTCACCGCCGAACAGGGAGTGGCCTTCAAGAAATTCCTCGAGCGCGACCTGGAGCAAACGACTGCTGACATGCGTTCGCTCGGAAAGGAGGCGGAAGAGCGCCTGCATCCTTCGCGCGTTGGGGCCGGCGCGCTTTCCTCGTTGGCGAAGTTGCTGCACGCGACCGGAAGCGCGGTGAACTCCCTCTCGCGCAAGGCGGAGGATGCGCTCAGCTATCAGACGGGCGAGCTCACGACCGCGGGAACGCTGACGTGCACTGCATGCGGGCAGGAAGTCCAGCTCAAGGCGACTGCCCATATTCCACCGTGCCCCAAGTGCCACGGCACGCGGTATCGGAAGAGCTATTGATCCGGCCTGCGCAGGCAATGGCGTCGTTTCCGGTAACGCCGGCGTCTGCGCATCAACGGGTGGGCATTTCATTCAAGGAGCGATACTCATGACGGGAAATCCGCGCAATCCGATCGGACTCTAGCCGATCACGTCATCCCGCGCCGGCCAGTGCGCCAACGGGTGTTGGCGGTACCGAAGCGGTTGCGCTACTGCGGTCGAAACGTCTATCCTTTTATCTCGACGCCGCTCCCCGTCTTGTCGAACGGGCGCGTCGTCAACACCGCCGTGTTCGCGACATATGACTGCTCGGTGCGCGCGATGTCGACGAGGTCGCTCGACCAAAGGCCACGTTCGGCGCCGGGTGCCGCGTCGTCGAGCAACGCGCAGAACGTCGCGTCGTTGTCGAAGCGGGGGAGGCATCTCCAGACGACGGTTCCGGAAGGATCGACGAGCAGGCCGATGCTTCGGTGCCGATCAGCGCGACGTCCAGGTTGCGCATCAGGAAGCGCTCACGTCGGCTCGCGCTGCCGCGTGCAACGCCGTCCCGAGCCACGGACGCACGGAGGCGACATCGGGCAACCGGTAGCGCGCCCGCGTCGGACCGCGGCCCACCTTCACCGCCCATCCTCCGAGGTGCGTGGCCGCGACGAAACCATACTCGTCGGTGAGGTCGTCTCCGATGAATACCGGCAATCGGCCGGCAAACGGGGGCTCGCCCATGTATTCGAGGATCGCCGTGCCCTTGTCGCGTCCATCCGGTTTGATCTCGAGGATTCCCTTTCCCGGTTGCAGCCGCCATTCTGCACTCACCGCCGCGGTGGCGAGCAGCGCGTGCAGCGTGCGGTGCACGTGTGCGGCAAGGCCCGGCGCCAGCCGGTAATGCAGCGCGAATGTCGCGCCCTTGTCCTCGAGCAACAGTCCCTCGTGCCGGGCGGCGAAGCGCTTCAATTCGCGCCGCAGGCGCTCGATGCCCCGCATCGACGCTTCGTGGCGATGAACCGATCCGTCCGCGGCCCGGCGTTCCAGTCCGTGCTGGCCGGCGATGGACAGGCAGAGTCCGGGAAAGAGGCGGTCGGCGTCCGCGATCGCGCGACCGGTGATGAGCGCCAGGGCGCCGTCCAGCCGTCGGCCGATTTCCGGCAGCATCGCGGTGACGTCGGGATGAACACTGACGCGGTCCGGTGTCGGCGCGAAGTCGAGCAGCGTGCCGTCAATGTCGAGGAAAAGTGCGCAACGGCTGGTCAGGGCAGGCGGCCGGCCGCGGCGCGGCGCGCGCCGCAGGTCCGGCAACGCGACCCTCGCCTTTCGCGGAGCGCGGTCAACCATTGCGGAGCGACCCCATGTCCGTGGCTTGGAATCGACCTCGTTGGCGCATGACCGCGGCGTCGAGCAGCATTCTGCCGGCCCATCGGTAGACGTTGAACTCGCGGACCACGCCGCGCATGAAGCGCATCCGGTCGCGCTGCTCGGAGGCGGGCATCGTAAGCGCCAGGTGGAGCGCCGCCGCACATTGATCGGCATCGTACGGATTGACGATGAGCGCTTCCGGCAACTCGCGCGACGCGCCGGCGAACTGCGACAGGATCAGCACCCCTTCCTCGTCGTCGCGTGCCGCGACATATTCTTTCGCCACGAGATTCATCCCGTCGTGCAGGCTGGAAACGAAGCATAGATTCGCCGCGCGATGATGCTCGTAGACGGATTCCGGCTCGTGATGCTCGGCGAGCAGGATGATCGGCGGGTATTTGGCTTCCGGATGAAGCGCGTTGATTTCGGCTGCGCGTGCCTTCACCTGTTGCGCATAGTCGCGGTAGTCGGCGATCGTGCTGCGGGACGGCGCGGCGATCTGGACGAACGTGAAGCGTCCGACCCATCGCGGCTCCATCTCGAGCAGCCGCGCGACGGCGTTGAAGCGCTCGATGATGCCCTTCGTGTAGTCGAGACGGTCGATTCCGATGCCGAGCAGGTGATTTGCCGGCAGCTTCAGGCGCTCGCGCACCGCGCGCCGCGCGTCGGGGATGCTCTTCGCCGTGGCGAGCGGCGCCGGTGGCCACTCGATCGAGATCGGGTAACGATGCACGGCGGTCGGTTGTCCGCCGAAAGTGATCGTGAACGACTCGCGGTCGACGCGGGCCTCGAGCAGTCGGTCAACGGTATCGAGGAAATTGTTGCAGTGGAACTGCGTGTGGAAGCCCAGGATGCTGCTGCCGAGCAGGCCCTCGAGCAATTCGGTGCGCCACGGGCAGATCGCGAAGGCCTCCGGGTTGGGCCACGGGATATGCCAGAACGCGATGATAGTCGCGCCGGGCAGCCGGTCGCGGATCATCTTCGGCAGCAGCGCGAAGTGATAGTCCTGCACCAGGACCACCGGATCCTTCGTCTTGGCTTCCGCGACGACGGCGTCCGCGAATCGTGCGTTGACGTTGCGATAGTGTTCGAAGTCTCTCGAGCGAAACGTCGGGCGCACGTGCGCGATGTGGCAAAGCGGCCAGAGTCCCTCGTTGGCGAAGCCCGCGTAGTACCCGTTCTCCTCCTCCGGGGTGAGCCAGATCCGCCGGATCTGGTAGATCGGTTGTTCGGGAGGCACCGCCACGCGGTCGTTGCGGTCGACGGCGTCGCGGTCGGCGGACCCGCTGCCGTGCGCGATCCAGGTGCCCGAGCACGCGCGCATCACGGGCTCCAGTGCCGTGACGAGGCCGCTGGCGGGGCGCTGCACGCGGATGCCCTGCGGCGTCCTCGTATGGATGTACGGCTCGCGGTTCGACACGACGATGACGTCGTTGCCGTGCAACTCGCTTCGCAGCGTCGCTCGGAGCGCCTGCTGATCCCAGATTCGCTGACTGCCGTCCAGTGGCCGATACTGGCGCTCGAGATCGCGGATCAACTCGCGCAGATCGCGCGCGATCGGACGCAGCTCCGGCGCGGTCGCCGAGCGTGAAGGCCGCAGAATGCCTTCGCCGCGAAGCAGTGCACGCAGGCCCTGCACCCATCCGCGCCATGAAAGCTGGGCGATGACGACGGTGATGAGTGCAATCGCGGCACTCAGCGCACCGAAGAAGTAGAACAGATACCGACGGGTTTCCTCGCTGCGGCGCGCGACGAAGCTCATGTCATGGACGAGGACGAGCTGCGCACCCGGCAGGTACTCGGGGTCGACGGGGACCGCCGCGATATGCAACGGTCCGCGCGGGGTCTGCAGCACCCGCTTCCCGCCTTCAGGGTCGGAGTACTCCCGGAGCGAAGCGCAGTCGATCTCGCGGGGAAAATTCGGCGTCGCGATCGGCTCGGACGCGGCGTTGAGACAGAGTCCTACCCCGTAGAGGCGCTCGTCCTGCAGCATTCGATTGAAGAAGGCCGTAATCCGCGGCACGGATCTCGTCGGCACGAGAGCCGACAGCGGTTCCTGGACGGTCGAGGCGATAAGATTCGACCGGATGTCGAGATCGCGGACAAACCAACGCAGCATCAGCGCGTCGGCGAGGGGGACCGATACGTACGCGAACGCCGCGAGCGCGATCAGCAGGGGGACGACGAATCGCAGCGAGAGTCGCACAAGGGTCTCTATCGAAACGCGGACTCGAAATGCCCGATGCTACGCACGCGCCGCCGCAAGCCGCAGCCTGCATTATATGAGACGTTCGACCCGCCGGATGGTCCCCGGGCCTGGCCCGGTCCTGGCGGACGCCGGCGCGCCGGATCGCTGCGGGGCTAGCCCACGACGCTCGCACCGTATCCGCCGACAAGCAGCCGGCCACCGGCGAACCGCGCGATCGAATACGGCGCGAGGGACAGGTCGGGTGCTATCCCGAGCACCGATTGCGCGACGATGCGTCCGACCATCGGGGAGAGCTTGAAGCCATGCCCGGAGAAACCGAACGCGACGTGAAGGCCGTCGATTCCCGGCAAAGGTCCAAGCACGGGGTTCCAATCCGGCGTGACGTCATAGACGCCCGTCCAGGACGTCGCGAGGCCGGCCTCGGCAAATGCGGGCATGCGACGGCCGAGCAGTGCGCCGATCGCCGCGACATGATCGAGCGCAACATCGGCCTGGCGTACGTCCGGCGCATCGAGACGCTCCCCGTCGCCCGTGTCGCCGACCAGCACCTGCCGTCCCCCGTAGCTGCGGAAATAGACGCCGTCCTTCGGGACCCAGTCCATCACGACCGGCAGGTCGGGCGTGTAGGACGCCGCCGCCTCCAGCGTCATCACAGCATGGCGCATCGGCGCAAGCGGCACGTCGATGCCGGTCCACGAGGCGAGTTCGCCTGACCAGATGTTCTGCGCGCTGACGACGAGGCCCGCGGAAATCGGTCCCTCGGCGGTCTCGACGCCGGTGACCCGATTTCCTTCGCGAGTAAGGCCGGTGACCGCGACGCCTTCGCGCAGGATCGCGCCGCATCGCCGCGCCGCGCGTGCGAACGAGGAAAGCGTCAGGTACGCGTCCGCATGGCCGGCGCCCGGTTCCCAGCCGATAACCGGGTCGTCGTCGATCGACAGAAGCGGGTGGATGCGCTGCGCTTCGTCCGCGCCGAGTTCCTCCGCCATCACGCCGACGCTCCGCTGGAGCGCGAGGGTCTGGCGCAAGGCCACCGCCCGCTCTCCACTGGGTGAGATCAGCATCAGTCCGCACCGGTTGAGGCCGCACGCGGCGTCGGCGTCGCCGAGGTAGTTCGGCAGGTCGGCGAAGATGTCGAGCGCCGCCCGCGCGAGCGCAACGTTCTCCGGGACCGAGTAATGCGTACGCACGATGCACGACGATTGCGCGCTCGTGCCGCTGCCCATCGCGTCGCGCTCGAGAAGCAGCACACGGCCGGCGTCGAAGCGCGCGAGGTGGTACGCGATCGACGTCCCGATCACTCCGCCGCCGATGACGATCGCGTCGAATCGCTCCATGGTCCGCTATCGTAACCGCATCGAGTCAACCGGGCGCGTCGGTTTCGCTCTCGTGCCAGCGGGAAAGCGCCGCGCGCGACAGGAGTAGGGTGGCCGCGAACAGCGCGATGCCGGCGGCCGCGATCAGCAACAGCGCGGCAAAGAGCCGCGGGATGTTGAGCTGCATGCCGGCGAGAAGGATCTGGTACGCGAGCCCCGCGCCTTGCCCGCCGGTGCCGGCGACGAACTCCGCTACGACGGCGCCGATAAGCGCCAGGCCGCTCGCGATCCGCAGCCCGCCGAAGAAAAACGGTAGCGCGCTCGGAATCCGCAGCCGCACGAGAATCTGCCAGCGGCTCGCGCGGCACATCCGGAACAGATTGAGTAGACCGTGGTCGACACTGCGCAGGCCGAGAGTCGTATTGGAGATGATCGGAAAGATCGCGACGACGACTGCGCACAGCACGAGGGCCACGCGCGTGTCCTTCACCCAGATGATGATCAGCGGCGCGATCGCGACAATCGGCGTCACCTGCAGCAGCACCGCGTAGGGAAAGAAGCTCATCTCGATCCACCGGCTTTGAACGAACAGCAACGCAACGAGCGTTCCGACGACGGTGGCGATCGCCAGGGCGGCGAGCGCGATGCCGAGCGTGACTTTGAGCGAGTCGGCAAGGAGCGCGCGGTCCTCGACGAGCGCGCGCAGCACGGCCAAGGGCGACGGCACGATGTACGCGGGCACGTCGTACCAGGCGACGAGCCCCTGCCATGCGCCGAGCAACAGCACCGCGATCAGCGCCGGCGCGACGATGCGCAGGACGCGGGAGGGCGTGTCGGCGTTGTTCATTTGTGGATACGCCGTGTTTCCGCTCCGGCGTGTCCGACGAGCGCGGAGAGCCGCTGGCAGTAGCTCGCGAAGGTCGTCGACACGCGGAACGCGTCGCCGCGCGGAAAGGGTTCGTCGATCGCCACCTCTTCGATCACGCGCCCCGGCCGGGGTCCCATCACGGCGATGCGCGTGGACAGGAATACCGCCTCGTAGATGCTGTGCGTGACGAACACAACCGTCAGCCCGCGTGCCGCCCAAAGTGTGGCGAGCTCGACGTCGAGCCGCTGCCGCGTGAACTCGTCCAGCGCACCGAAGGGCTCGTCCATTAGCAGCAGGTCCGGTGTGTTGGCAAGCGCGCGTGCGATCGAAACACGCATCTGCATGCCGCCCGAGAGCTCGCGCGGGAGGTGTCGCGCGAACTCGGAGAGCCCGACGAGCTCGAGCGCCGCCGCGGCGTCGTGCGATGCCGCGGAGCGCGGGACGCCGAGCAGGTCGAGCGGCAGCCGGACGTTCGTCGCGACGCGTGCCCAAGGCATCAGCGTCGGCGACTGGAACACGAACGCCATCCGCTTTCCCGGACCGCCGGTGTCGCCGAAATCGCCACCCCACCATCGCAGCATTCCACGGGTGGGAGCGACGAGTCCGGCGATCAGGTTGAGGAGCGTCGTCTTCCCGCAACCGGAAGGTCCGAGCAGCGTCAGGAATTCGCCGCGCCGGACATCGAGGGTGACCGGAGCGAGCGCGCGCGTTCCGTTCGGATAGGCCTTTTCCGCGGCGCTGACCGCGACGACGGACGCTGCGCCGCCAACCTGGGGAGAGGCGAGCGCGGTCAGGGCATGACCTTCACGTCTTTGACGATCGACAGCGTGTACGCCGCCGCGTAGTCGACGTTCGGCCGCGCGAGCCCCGCTGTGCGCAGGAACGCGATCGTTTTCTGCCAACGCGCGTCGGTCATCGTCAGCAAACCAGCAGTCGCCGTGTCGCCGCCGCCGACGATCGAGTACTCCTTGATCTTGCGATGTCCGTAGGCGAGGAGTGCGTCCGACATCTGCGGATTGTCGCGCTTGATGAGCGCGTTGGCGGGCGCCGGATTCGCGAGGTAGCTCTTCCAGCCTTCGGCGGATGCACGTACGAATCGCGCCAACGCGTCGGCGCGCCTGGCGAGCGCGTCGCGCCTGACCGCGAGCACTTCCGAATACGGCGGGTAGCCCTGCTCGGCGAGCAGGAATACGACGGGCTTGATCCCGCCCTTTTCGATCGAGAACGGCTCCGACGTCGCGAATCCTTGCTGCGACAGCTTCGGATCGACGAGAAAGGGCTGGACGCTGAAGGCATACGGCCGCTTCTGGCTGTCGGTGAATCCGAATCGTTGCTTGAGCCAGGGCCAGAACGTCGTGTTCGCGGCGGCGGCCACGGCAATCGGCTTGCCCTTCAGGTCTTCGAGCTTCGCGACGCCGGGATGCGCAATGACCACGGTCGGATTCTTCTGGAACGTCGCGGCGATCGCGGTGACGGGAACGTTCTGTTCGACGACCGACAGCACCTGCAACGCGTCGGCCATCACGACGTCGAGCTGTCCGGCAGCGAGCAGCTGAAGCCCGTTGACCTGCGGGCCGCCCATGCGGATCGTCACGTCGAGTCCGTGCTTTGCGTACGTGCCTTCGGCCATCGCCTGGTAGAACCCGCCGTGCTCGGCCTGCGCCAGCCAATCGGTGGCGAAAACGATCCGGTCCGCAGGCTGGGCATGCGCGATCACGGCGATGGCGGCGGCAAGGGCGGCGACAACGAGACGGCGGGCGAGGCGATTCATCGTGGATAATCCTGCGGAGGGGACGCCGTGGGCAGCGCAGAGCGCATTATGCGCAAGTTCGCGAGGACGCGTCGTGCCCGGATGCGAGGTCCGAAAACGGCGAGTCCCGATGGAGGTCCGCTGGCATAATCCTGCCATGCCCCTCGACCCCGACGCCTGTTACCGCGCGCTCAGGACGCACGACTCCCGTTTCGACGGCCGGTTTTTCGTCGGCGTCTCGTCGACGCGCATCTATTGCCGCCCGGTCTGCACGGTGCGCCTGCCGCGTCGCGAGAACTGCCATTTCTTCGCCAGTGCGGCCGCCGCCGAGGTCGGTGGCTATCGGCCGTGCCTGCGTTGTCGGCCCGAGCTCGCCCCCGGAAACGCCAGCGTCGATTCGATCGCACGCCTCGCGCAAGGGGCCGTCGACCTGATCGAGAACGGCGCGCTCGATGCCGGCGGCATCGAGCATCTTTCGAGTCGGGTCGGCGTGACGAGCCGCCATCTGCGACGGATCTTCGACGCGGAGTTCGGCGTGTCGCCGATCGAATATGCGCAGACGCAGCGGCTCTTGCTCGCGAAGCGCCTGTTGACTGACACCGCGCTGCCCGTCACCGAAGTCGCGCTCGCCAGCGGGTTCGCCAGCGTGCGGCGTTTCAACGCGCTGTTCAAGGCGCGCTACCGGATGGCGCCGGGACGCCTGCGCGACGCGCGCGGCGGCAGGGCGCTCCCTTCGACGCTTGCGTTCGAGCTCGCGTTCCGGCCGCCTTACGATTGGGACGCGATGCTGGCGTTTCTCGGCAGCCGCGCGATCGACGGTGTCGAGACGGTCACCGAGCATGCATACGCGCGGACGGTTTCGATTCCGCACCGGGGCTCGATCTCGGTCGGGCGCGTGGAAGTCCGGCGTGCGCCGAAAAAATCCGCGCTGCGCATTTGGGTCTCGCCGTCGCTCGCGCGCGCGATTCCCGCGGTGCTGTCGAAGGTGAAGCACGCGTTCGACCTGGCGTGCGATCCACTCGTCGTCGCGGAAACGCTCGGACCCCTGGCGGCGGCGCATCCCGGCCTGCGGGTTCCCGGCACGTTCGACGGATTCGAACTGGCCGTCCGTGCCGTCGTCGGCCAGCAGATTTCCGTGCGGGCAGCGCGCACGGTGCTCGGACGGATCGCGCGGTCGTTCGGCGAGCCCGACGAATCCGATGAAACGGGTGCGCTGACCCGGCTCTTTCCACCTGCTGCGCGCATCGCGTCGCTCGCGGTGGACGATCTTGTTGCGCTGGGCGTTACGCGTGCTCGTGCGCGAACGCTGATCGGGCTCGCTCAGGAAATCGCGTCGGGCCGGATCCTGCTCGAACCGGAGGCCGATGTCGACGCGACGGTCGACCGACTCGTCGCCCTGCAGGGCATCGGGACGTGGACCGCGAATTACATCGCGATGCGCGCACTGCGGTGGCCGGACGCGTTCCTCGCCGGCGACCTCGTCGTGTTGAAGGCCCTTGGCGAGACCCGGCCGGCGTACGCGCTCCGCGCAAGCGAAACCTGGCGTCCCTGGCGTGCTTACGCCGTCATGCATCTATGGAGAAGTGCCCCATGAAGCCCACAATCTACTACGATCGCGTTCCCACGCCGCTCGGCCCGATGCTGCTCGCAACGGACGGGACTGCGTTGACCGGCGCCTGGTTCGACGGACAGCGGTACCTGCCGTCGATCGATTCCGATTGGCAACGGCGCAGCGACCACGCGGTGCTGCGAAGCGCCGCGACGATGCTCGACGAATATTTCGCAGGGAAGCGCGCGCGGTTCGATCTGCCGATGGAGCCCGCCGGCACGATGTTCCAGCGCACCGTATGGAAGTCGATCGCCGCTGTTCCGTACGGCGCAACGATCGCCTATCGCGACCTCGCTTCCAACGCAGGGCGCCCGGCATCCGTCCGGGCAGCCGGCGCGGCGACCGGGCGCAACCCGCTGTCGATCTTCATTCCCTGCCATCGCATCGTCGGCGCGGACGGCGCGTTGACCGGTTACGCCGGAGGGCTCGACCGGAAGCGCGCGCTGCTCGCGCTGGAGGGCGGCGACCCAGTCGCGGAATCGGCGCGCCGCGCGGCCTGAAGTGCGGCAGTCCGACGTCGCGCGGCTCGTCTGTCTCGCCGCGATCTGGGGTGGCTCGTTCATCTTCATCCGCGTGCTCGCCCCGACGCTGGGGCCGATCGTCACGGCGGCATCGCGTGTGCTCATTGCCGGGGCCGTGCTCGTCCTCTACTGCCGGGCGACGGGCTTTTCAGCGGACCTGAAGCGCTACTGGCGCCAGTATCTTTTCATCGGCGTCGTCAACTCGACGATTCCGTTCGTGCTGTACGGGTTCGCCGCTTTGCATATTCCCGCTTCGTACTCGGTGATCCTGAATTCGACAACACCGCTCTTCACGGCGCTCCTCGCGGTGCCGCTCCTCGGCGAGCAAATGACGAAGGCGAAGGTCGCCGGCCTGATCTCGGGCGCGGTCGGTGTCGCGCTGGTGAGCAGGGCGGGGCCCGTCGTTCCCGACCGGGGGTTCGCCGCGGCGGTTGCGGCATGCCTCGGGGCGACGCTTTGCTACGCGGTGTCCAGCATCTACATGAAGAAGCATGCCGTCGGCGCGAAACCGTTGGCGATCGCCGGCTGGAGCCAGCTCTTCGCGGGGATCGTGCTGCTGCCCTTCATTCCGTTCTCGCCACCCCCCGGCGCGATCACGCCGCTGATCGTGGCAAACGCGCTGGGGCTGGCGCTCGTCTGCAGTTCGATCGCCTATGTCCTGTACTACCGATTGATCGCCGATGTCGGCCCGACGCGCGCGCTGACCGTGGCCTTCCTCATGCCCGCGTTCGGCATGGTTTGGGGTGCGCTCTTCCTGGACGAGACGATCACGTTGCCGATGATCGCGGGTTGCGCACTCATCATCGGCGGCACCGGCGCCGTATTGCGGCCGGGTGGGCGGCGTTGATCGGCACCTGTGTTGCCTGGCTGGACTGTTGCTACGATGCGACGCGTGGCCAAAAAAACGAGGGCCCCGCGAACGGGGCCCCCGATGCTACTGCGCCTACGGCCGCGGTTACTTCTTCGCGGCGGCGGTGACTTGCGCCAGCAGCTTGTCGGCTGCCTTGTTGTGGACCGATCCGCGCACGAGGATGTCGGGAGGGAGCACCTTCTTGCCGTAGAACTCGGCATTCCAGTCGTCCGACGCGGTGACGACGGTGCCGTCGAAATTCAGTCCGCCGTAAACGCCCTTCGCGCGGTTGAACGTGATGAGGTCGGCCGTGATGTCCGATTTCGCGCCCGCACCGACCGGGCCGGCGGCAACGCTTGCGTCACCGCCCATCTTGAACGACGTGGCGAGCAGCGAATTGAATCCCTTGTCGGTCATCACCAGCGTCACGCCTTCGGATACCGAGAGGCCGGCCTGGAATCCGACGCTGGCGGTGGCCAGCGCGACGAACGACGGGCCGTGCCACTTGCCGGTCTTGGGATCCTTCGCGAGGATCATGCCCCGGCCGCCGGAGCCACCGAAGATGAAGCCGGCCTTGACGATTTCGGGAGAGATGATGATCGCCTTGGCGCGGCTGAAGTTCGCCTGCAGCCAGGACATGTCGGGATCGCGGAGGAAATTGGACAGCGTGGCTTCCGACGCCGCAATGTGCGCCATCGGATTGGCCTGGGCCTGCGCGTTGGACGTGACGAGCGCCGTGGAAGCGGCCAACAGCGTGGCCATTCCGACGGAGCGAATGAGCTTCTTGAACATGCATCTCTCCTTGGCGCGTTTAGCGCACTGTTGAGGAATCATTGCCATCGGCGGCGGAACTCTTCCGCCGAAGCCGCACGCATTCTACGCCTATTGCAGTCCGTCCGCACGAAGCATATTCCTCTGCCGATCCCCGCGCGACGGCTTGCCCCCGGCGAAAGTGGCGGGCGACGGCTATCGGACAACTATTGCGGGATCGCGTTCAACAGATACATCGCCGCGAGCACTCCCGACGGGCGGCCGATGGGGCCGAGCCAGGTCAAAAAGATCGACTCGAGTTCGCCGCCCACGTACACCTGGGTCAGCGCGCGGTTCACCTCGAGGCGGAACGCCGAGTCGCCCCGCGGCACGGCAAAGGCGAGCGGTTCGATCGAGAGGTCCTCTCCCAGGATGGCCAGTGACTTCGGAGTCTTGGCCTGCACGGCGAGACCGACGAGCTTGACCTTGTCGCTCGCGAAGGCGTCGAGCGTGCCGGCTTCGAGCATCGCCACCGCCTCGTTGCCGTCCTTGACCCGCGTCACCTTGGCGTTGACGAGGCGCTCCTTGAGCAGCGCGTCGACGCGTTTTTCGGTCGTCGTCCCGGAGATCACGCCGATGCTACGCCCCGAGAGGTCGGCGAATTTCTGTACCGGACCGCCGTCCTTGACCAGGAGCCCCCCCGACTCGAGGAAGATCAGCGACGAGAAATCAACATCCTTCATCCGGCTCAGCGTGGCCGTCGTGTTCGCGCAATCGATGTCCGCCTTGCCGGAGGAGACCATCGCGATGCGCTCGGAGACGGTGCCGACGATCCAGTGGGTCTTGAGGTCGGGAACGCCGGCGGCGCGGCCGAGTTGCGCAATCACCTTTTTGCACAGGTCGATCGAGTATCCGACCGGGTCGCTCTTGTCCTTGATGAACGACAGCGGAAAGGAATCGGCGGATACGGCGACGTTGATCTGCTTCGAAGCCTTGAGCTTCGCAAGGGTGTCGGGCGCAGTCGTGGTCCTCATCGCGGCCGACTTTGTCGCTGCGGCCCTGGGTTGCGGAGTCTGCGCGGCCGGCGAGGCGGAGAAGCCCATCGCAGCAAGTGCGGTGGAGGCAACGATGGCGATGAGGAGGCTCTTCACGTGATCGACCTTTTCGACGGGTGCAGGCGCGCGGGGCGCCGAGGGGCGTGGAGTTTACCGTGCCTGTCGCGCTCGCGCCAGATGCGGGAAACACGCGGGGCCGGCACACCCTTATCTGCTAAACTCGACTGCGTTCCCGTTACTCTCCTCCCCATGCGCCTATCCGCCCAGTACGCTGCAGCGCTCGTTGCGATCGGCATGGCTACGTTCGGCCCCGTGCCGGCGGCTTCCGCGGCCCCGACGACCCTCGACAAGATCAAAGAGACGAAGAGCATTGCCTTCGGCTACCGCGACGGCGCCGCCCCGTTTTCGTTCAAGGACCGCGAGGGGCGCGTTCGGGGATACAGCGTCGAGTTGTGCGTCCGCGTCGCCGCCGCCATCCAGAAACAGCTGTCGCTCTCCGAGCTGAAAGTCGAGTGGGTTCCCACCGAGGCATCGACCCGCCTCGACGCGGTGACCAGCGGAAAGGTCGACGTCGACTGCGGGACGACGACCATCACGCTGTCGAGAATGGAAACCGTCGATTTCAGCCTGCCGATCTTCGTCGACGGCGGCGGAGTGCTGGTGCGCGCGAAGAAGAAGACCGTGCGCCTGGCGGACCTCAAGGGCAAGCGAATCGCGGTGATCGCCGGCACCACCACCGAGCAGGCGCTGGTGCGCACGCTCAACACCGTAGGGGCGCCGGCCGTGCTCGTTCCGGTCGCCAATGGCACCGAAGGCATGGCGCTGCTCGATCGGGGCCAGGTCGACGGTTACGCAAGCGACCGAATCGTTCTCGCCAATCTCAAACTGCGTGCGCCCAACCCGAATGCACTCGCCTTTGCGACCGGCGATCTTTCCTACGAGCCGTACGGACTCGCGCTGCGGCGCGAAGATCCGGATTTCAGGCTCGCCGTGAACCGAGCGCTCGCCAATCTCTATCGCACCGGGGATATCGACGGGATCTTCCAACGCTGGCTCGGCGCTCTCGGGCGACCGGGAACGCTCCTTCACGCGATGTTCTATCTCAACACCCTTCCGGAGTGAGCCGATGATCCCGCTGTCCGCCGCCCGCCTTTCTGCCTACGCATTCGCGGGCGTCGTCGCGTCTGCGGCCCTTCCTTCCGCGGAAGCGCAGAAGGGGAGCACCGGATCCGACTGCTCGAGCTTTCCCTGCGGGCGTGTCGAGTCGATCGCGCAAACAACCGTCAAGCAGGCGTGGACGCCGCTCGGAACCGGCGCCGGCTTCACTGCCGATTCGAAAGTCGTCACGTCGTTCCAGATCGGGCCGGACCTGTCGAACCAGGGCATGGTGATGCTCGGCGCTGGCGGCGGGGCCGCCTACAAGAAGTCGCCCAATTCGTACGATCAGCCGCGCTGGGAGGTGACCGTGAAGCTCGACAGCGGGCAAAAGCGCGTCGTCACCGTCGCCTACGAGCCCTTCGTCCGCGAGGGAGACCGGGTGCGCGTCGCCGGCAACAGCATCGAACTCGTCGATTGAGATGAACGGCCCCCACGCTCATTGCGTTCGCTGCCCCCCGAGGGGGAGCACAGTGCCCTTCGGGCGGCCGGGCGGGCGGGTGAACGGCCCCCACGCTCATTGCGTTCGCTGCCCCCCGAGGGGGAGCACAGTGCCCTTCGGGCGGCCGGGCGGGCACTGACCGATCGCGGGCGACGGAAGGAAATGGCGGCGCTCGCGATCAGTGACACGTCGGACGGCCGGCGCATCCTCGCGCTGAGCGGCCGACTCGACGCGACGACGCTGCCTGAACTCTGGGACAAGGCGCGGCGCGCGGCGGACGAAAGCGCTTCCAAACCGCTCGTCGTCGACGCGGCGGACGTCGAGTATTGCGACGGCGCGGGCGTAGCGCTCATCGTCGACATCCTGCGCCGGCGCCACGATGGCGGTGTCGAGGTCGCGAACCTCAAGCCGGCATTCACGGCCCTGCTGAAGCAGTTCGACCCTTCGGTGCTGGAGCACGACCTCGATCCCGAGCCCCCGCGGCGTCCGGCGATCGACGAAATCGGCTTCGAAGCCTACGGCGTCTGGCGCGACTTGCGCACGCAGATCGAATTCATCGGCGAGACGACCGCGGCGCTGGCTTTCGCCGTACGCCATCCGAAGACCGTTCGCTGGAAGGACGTCTGGCGTATCTGCGAGCAGGTGGGCGCCGACGCGCTGCCGATCGTTGCGCTGATCTCGGTGCTGCTCGGGATGATCCTCGCATTCCAGTCGGCGGTGCCGATGAAGCGCTTCGGCGCCGAGATCTTCGTCGCCGATCTCATCGGGCTCTCCATGCTTCGCGAACTCGGCCCGCTGATGACTGCGATCCTGCTCGCCGGTCGCTCTGGCGCGGCCTTCGCCGCCGAAATCGGCACGATGCGCGTCAATCAGGAAGTCGACGCCCTGACCACGATGGGCTTGAGCCCGGTCCGCTTCCTGGTCACGCCGCGCATCATCGCTGCCGTGCTGATGACGCCGCTGCTCACTCTTTTCTCCGACCTCGTCGGCATGATCGGCGGCGCGCTGACGATGCGTTCGTTCTCGATCCCGATCGTCACGTTCCTGAAGGAGATCGACAGCGCGGTGACGTTGACCGATTTTCTCGCCGGGTTCGTCAAGTCGTTCGTGTTCGCGGTGCTGGTCGCCGGCATCGGGTGCCTGCGCGGCCTGCAGACGAAGGCTGGCGCGTCGGCCGTCGGCGATTCGGCGACTAGCGCCGTCGTGACGGGCATCATCCTGCTCGTCGTCGTTGACGGCGTCTTCGCGGTCGCGTACTACCTGCTCAACATATGAGCACCGCAGGCGTGGGAGCACACCCGTGACCGCCGCCAGCGACGACATCATCATCCGCGT
>JBDTRG010000067.1:0-38568 GCA_039931775.1 Betaproteobacteria bacterium
CGGGAAGGGCGCGGGTCTGCCCGGCGGAGTACGTCGCCTGGTCCAGCGCGCGGACGGCTACGCTGCAACCATCGTCAGCGGCTCGGTCGTCAATCGCGGCGGCCTTCCGATGGGAGCGCTGCCCGGGCGTCTGGCGCGCGGCCCGCAATCGGACGTACACTGACATTGCGGCCCTGCAGGGAATCCACCGCCTCGTGAAGCGTCGAATGGATGCGCGCGGGACCGATTGCCGCGGTAATTCCGTGCCGGTCCATGTCGGAGCGCAGGGACGCACACGCGCGCGCGAAGACCACGGCCACACCCGACCGCGCAAGCCCGTCGCAGAGCTCGCGCACGGTGCGCGCGGCCGAATAGTCGAGCGCGGTGGTGGCCCCGGCATCGATGACCAGCCAGCGCACCGGAGTCGGCGCATGCCGCACGAGATCGCGCACCTCGTCGGCGAAGCGATTCTCGTTGGCGTAGAAGAGATCGGCGCCGAAACGGTAGACGAGGAGCCCGGGCTCGGTCTCTACACCTGGCACCGCCGGCACCGGCACCCATTGTCCCGTCGCGTCCGGGGTCAGCACCATCGTGTGTGGCTGATAGCTGTGGCGAACGTGGCGCATCAGTGACAACGCGACCGCCATCAGAATGCCCTGCTCGAGACCGACCAGCACCACCGCGGCCGCGGTGACGACGGCGAGCGTGAACTCGCCGGGGCTTTCGGTGCGGATGTCGCGAAGTCCCCTGATGTCGACCAATCCGACGGCGATCGTGAACACGATGGCGGCCAGCACGCAGCGCGGCAGATACTGCAACGGTCCGGTCAGGAAAAGCAGGACGAGCACGACGACGGCCGCCGTGGCGAGCTGCGCGACCTGGCTCGTCGCGCCGGCGCGCACACCCATCGCCGTCTGCGTCAGGCTGCCATTCACGACGACCGCGCCGCTCACCGCGGCCGCCGCATTGGCCACGGCCAGTCCGAGGATATCGGCGTCTTGGTCAACGCGTTCGTGCTGGCGCATCGCGAACGCGCGCGCCGCCGCCGCGCTCTGCGCGACGATGATCACAAAGCAGGAAGCGGCGATCGGCAGCAGCGAGAGGAGCTCCGCCCAGCTCGGCGTCGGGATATCGAGCGAAGGAAGCCCGCCGGATACCGGTCCGAGCGTCGCGATGCCGCGTTCGGCGAAACCGTAGGCGTAGCTTGCTCCGATGGCCGCGACGACGGCAAACAATGGAACGGGCACCCGGGGCAGACGGCGAAACGCGAGGATTACGGTGACGACGAAGACCGAGACCCCGAGCGTCGGAACGTGCGCTCGGGACAGGTTCTCCACGAGTTCCCGCAGCTGTTCGACGGTGCGGTGCGCAGTCACCGCGATGCCGACCATCTCGCCCAGGACCGCGATGCCTACCTGGATGCCGACGCCTGCCAGAAATCCGACGAGCACCGTACGAGACAGGAAGTCGGCCAGGAATCCCAGCCTGAACACTCGCGCCAGCAACAAGAGCCCTGCAGTGAGCAATGCCAAAGCGCCAACCAGCGCCATGTAATGGGCGCTGCCGGCCGGTGCCATCTTGGACAGGCCGCTGGCGAAAATTGCGGCGGTCGCCGAGTCGGCGGCGACGACCAGGTGGCGCGACGACCCGAAGATCGCGAAGGCGACGAGCGGCAGCAGCAGCGTGTAGAGCCCGGTGACGATCGGCGTGCCGGCGATCCTCGTGTACGCAAGCACTTGCGGAATGTTCATCGACGCGAGCGTTACGCCCGCGATCGCATCGCGCACGACCGCGCCGCGATTCCACGGCCGGATGCCGTCGAACCATTTCAACGACACGGCGACGCCTCGCCGATCTTCGTCTCCTGCACATGATTGGCCACGCGGGTTCTCCTCGGCTAGTATTGTCCGTCGCCGGTGAACTCGAAGGCAACGGGGCGATACGATCGACGAAAGGGGCGCGACATGCAGCTAGGAATGATCGGACTCGGCCGGATGGGCGCAAACATGGTGCGCCGCCTGGTCAACGGCGGGCATCGATGCGCCGTCTTCGACATGTCGCCGAGAGCCATCCAGGCCCTCGCGCAGGACGGCGTGACGGGGGCGGATTCGCTCGCCGATCTCGTGACGAAGCTCGCAACGCCGCGTGCCGTGTGGATGATGGTGCCGGCGGCCATCGTCGACAAGACGATTGCCGACCTGCTGCCGCATCTCGAGGCCGGCGACCTGCTGATCGACGGCGGCAACTCCTACTACATCGACGACATCCGGCGCGCGAAGGAACTCGCCGCGGTCGGGATCGATTACGTCGACGTCGGTGTGAGCGGCGGCGTCTGGGGACTGGAACGCGGCTATTGCATGATGATCGGGGGGCCGCCCGAGGCGCTCAAGCGTCTCGATCCGATTTTCAAAACGCTCGGCCCGGGCGCCGGCAGCATCGGTCGCACGCCAGGACGCGAGGCGCGGGCGAGCACCGCCGAGTCCGGCTACTTGCATTGCGGAGCGAGCGGCGCCGGGCATTTCGTCAAGATGGTTCACAACGGCATCGAGTACGGCATGATGGCCGCCTACGCCGAGGGCCTGTCCGTCCTGCGCGCGGCGAACGTCGGCGACCGGCACCACGACGTCGACGCCGAAACCACACCGTTGCGCCACCCGGAGCACTACCGCTACGACTTCGATCTCGGCGAAATCACGGAAGTCTGGCGGCGCGGCAGCGTGATCGCTTCGTGGCTTCTCGACCTCACCGCCACCGCCTTGTCCGAAGACCCGGCGCTCGCGGAGTTCACCGGCCACGTGTCCGATTCGGGCGAAGGCCGATGGACGATCAAGGCCGCGATCGACGAAGCGGTGCCCACACCCGTGCTCGCGGCAGCGCTCCACGCTCGCTTCAGTTCGCGCGGCGAGGCGGATTTCCAGAACAGGATCCTGTCGGCAATGAGATACCAATTCGGCGGCCATCGGGAAAAGTCGAAGTGACGGTTTTCATGTTCATTGAGGTCGAGTCACCGACGCCCGAGGGCCCGTGAGCGTGCCTCCGGCCCTCGGCCTCGCTGCCGGCGACCTCGAAGCCGTCTTCCTGCCTGCGCAGGGAATGCTCGGCGCGTCGCTCGCGCACCGCGGCAGCGAAATCCTGCGACGCGTCGACGATCTCGAGCAAGCGGCTGCACTGGGAAACTCCGCGGGGAATCCGCTGCTGCACCCGTGGGCCAATCGTATCGACGGGTTCCGCTATCGCGCCGCGGGGCGCGAGGTCGTGCTCGATCCGTCGTCGCCGCTCCTCCATTTCGACGGCAACGGGCTGCCGCTCCACGGCGTACCGTGGTCGATGCTCGCCTGGGACGTGACCGCGGCGACCGATGTGCGCATCGACGCTCGTCTCGACTGGACTTCGAGCGACCTGCTTGCGATATTTCCGTTCCGTCACCGGCTCGAAATGACCGTGACCCTCGAAGCCGACGCGTTGAAGGTGGAAACCGCGCTGATCGCCGGCGACGACGGGCCGGTACCCGCGAGTTTCGGTTTTCATCCCTACGTGGGGTTGCCGGGACTCCCGCGCGACGAATGGCAGCTGACGTTGCCCGCGATGCGCAGGCTCGCCCTCGATTCGCGCGGCATTCCGACCGGCGATGACGAGGCGTACCCCGGCCTCGACGCGCGGCTCGCCGAGTTACAGTTCGACGACGGGTTCGCCGTCGCGGGCGAACGAATATCACTGTCAATCGCCGGGGCCGGCCGTCGGGTCAGCGTCGATTTCCTTGCGGGCTACCGTTACGCGCAGGTCTACGCGCCGAAAGGCAGGGACTTCGTCGCGCTCGAGCCGATGATCGCAGAGACGAACGCCTTGGTCAGCGGTCGCGGGTTGAGACTCGTCCCGCCCGGCGCCCGCTTTCGCGCTGCGTTCCGGATCCGGGTCGACGCGATGGCGTGATCGTGCGCGCCGTCCGGGAGGCCGTGGGTCGCGCTACGCGAGGTCCTCGAAGCGGATGCCGGCCCGGCGCAACACGCCCTCGAACGCCGAGGCCTGCGGTTTGCCTTCGTTGCGCATCACCCGGGTTCGGGCCTGCGTCTGATCGAGAACCGATTGCCTGACGGGCAGGTTGTCGCCGGACATCGCGTCGGTCGCGGCCTGGATCTCGCAGGCGCGCTGCAGCGTCCAATACGTCGAGAACGCCGTCGATACATCCGGCTCGACGACCAGCAAACCGTGATTGCGCAAGATCAGCACCGACTTCGCGCCCAAGCTCGCGACGAGGCGCGATTGCTCCGAAGGGTCGGTCGTGATGCCCTCGAAATCGTGGTATGCGACCTTGCCGTGAAGGAGCGCGCTGTAGAAATTATCGTAGCGCAGCCCGTCCTTCTTGCACGACACGGCGCTGCCCGCGGTCGAGTGCGTGTGGATGATGAAGTGCGCGTCGGCGCGCGCCTCGTGGATCGAACTATGGATGATGAATCCTGCCCGGTTGACCGGGTAGGTCGACCCGTCCAGCACGTCGCCGACCACGTTGATCTTCACGAGGTTGGACGCGGTGACCTCGTTGTACCAGAGCCCGTACGGATTGATCAGGTAGTGCCGATCCGGGCCGGGCACGCGCGCCGTGATGTGGTTGTAGATGAGCTCGGTCCAGCCCAGCCAGTCGAACGCGCGATAACACGCCGCGAGTTCCAGGCGGACGCTCCATTCTCCGGCGTCCATGCCGGCGGGCTTCATACGGATCAGGTTCTCGCTCATGTCCATGCGCTTCTCCCGTGCGGGGATAGTGGGACCGCGGCAGCGGTGCCGGCCCTTCCCCGATCCTGGACTACACTGTCGACTCGCTCACCCGGCTGAACCTAGACGTCCGACGTCCCGTTCGGCGGCGCCTCATCCATGTCAAGCAAGAGACCGCTCCTCATCGCCGCCGGCATCGCGGTGTCCTTCATCGGCCTCGCCGCCGGGATCATCTATCTTTCGGCGACCTATGTCGTCACGCCCACAGAAGCGAAGTTCATGCTGGCGGAATTGCTGGGCCTGTACATCGGATTCGGTGTCCTGATCGCCGTCTACCGCGCGATGCGCAATCTGGATTGAGGTCAGAGCTGCTCGGCGGGCAACGCCATCGTCGCATCGCCGCTTTCGGTGACGGCGCTCGCGAGCGACGACGCCTGCGGCAGCAGCGCTTCGGCATAGAACCGCGCGGTGGCGATCTTGGCGGACAGGAAGGGCGCGTCGCCGCTGCCCTCGGCGATCCTGCGCGCCGCGATGCCGGCCCCGCGCGCGAGCTGCCAGCCGCCGGCGACGAGCCCCCAGAGCTTGAGATAGGGCACGGCCACCGCGTGCGCGGCCGCTGAACGCGTGCCGACCGCGGGGACCATCCAGGCCGTGGCCGCGCGGGCGGCGCGCACCGCCTCCGTGAGGCGCTTGCCGATCGCCTGCAGGTTCACGTCCGCGCTCCTGGCGAGCTCGCCTGCGACCTTGTCCATGTCGTCCGCGATCAGGCGGGCCTGCGCGCCGCCGTCGCGCGCGGTCTTGCGGCCGATGAAATCGTTGGCCTGGATGCCGGTGGTGCCCTCGTAGATCGTCGTGATCCGCGAATCGCGGAACTGCTGCGCCGCGCCGGTCTCTTCGATGAAACCCATCCCGCCGTGCACCTGGATGCCGAGCGAGGCGACCTCCTGGCCGGATTCCGTGCTCCAGGCCTTGACGATCGGGATCATGAAGTCGACGAACGCCTGGTGACGCTTTCGCGCCTCGGGATCGGGGTGTCGATGCGCATTGTCCATCGCGGCTCCGGTCACATAGCCGACGGCGCGCATCGCCTCCGTTTGCGCGCGCATCGTCATCAGCATGCGGCGGATATCCGGGTGACCGATGATCGGGCCGGCGCCGCCCTTGTCGGCGCCGATCGGCCTGCCCTGCACGCGATCTTTTGCGTAGGCGACCGCGCGCTGGTAGGCACGCTCGGCGATTCCCACACCCTCCATGCCGACCGAAAAGCGCGCGAGGTTCATCATGATGAACATGTACTCGAGGCCGCGGTTCTCCTCGCCGACCACATAGCCGACCGCGCCGCCGTGATCGCCATACGCCATCACCGCGGTGGGGCTCGCGTGAATGCCGAGCTTGTGCTCGATCGACACGCAGTGGACGTCATTGCGCGCACCGATGCTTCCATCGGCGTTGACGAGGAACTTCGGCACGACGAATAGCGAGATGCCCTTGACCCCCTCCGGCGCGTCCGGCGTGCGCGCGAGGACGAGATGGATGATGTTCTCGGTGTAATCGTGCTCGCCGTAGGTGATGAAAATCTTCTGACCGAAGAGCTTGTAGATGCCGTCGCCCTGCGCAATCGCGCGCGTGCGCACCGCCGCGAGATCGGAGCCCGCCTGCGGCTCGGTGAGGTTCATGGTGCCGGTCCACTTGCCGCTGACCATGTTCGGCAGGTAGGTGTCCTTCAACGCCTGCGTGCCGCGCAGCACAATCGCCTCGATGGCGCCCTGCGTCAGCATCGCGCAGAGGTTGAACGCGAGGTTCGACGAATGCCACATTTCCTCGACGGCCGTGCCGAGCACGTGCGGAAGGCCCTGGCCGCCATAATCCGTCGTCTTGGTCAGTCCGTTCCAGCCGTTATCGCAGAACTGCAAGTACGCATCCCTGAACCCGGCCGGCGTCTTTACCGCGCCGCCTTCCTGCCACTGCGAGCCTTCGCGATCGCCGGGGATGTTGAGCGGGTCGAGTACGTTGGTCGCAAACTTCGCGCCCTCTTCGAGGATGGCCGCGACGACGTCAGGTGTGGCTTCCTCGAATCCCGGCAGCGATGCGACCTGGTCGATGCCGGCGAGTTCGGTCAGCACGAACTTCATCTCGGCGACGGGGGCGTGATACGAACTCATGGTTGAACCGGTCGGTAAACGTCGAGTCGGTTGCGCGTGCTCGTACGTCGGCTCATCCGAGAGCCGCGGTGAGGTCGGGGACGATCTGGAACAGGTCGCCGACGAGACCGTAGTCTGCGATCTGGAAAATCGGCGCCTCGGGGTCTTTGTTGATCGCGACGATGACCTTGCTGTCCTTCATTCCGGCGAGGTGCTGTATGGCCCCCGAAATGCCGACCGCCACGTAGAGGTCGGGAGCGACGATCTTGCCGGTCTGCCCGACCTGGTAATCGTTCGGCACGTAGCCGGCGTCGACCGCCGCGCGGGACGCGCCCATCGCTGCGTTCAGCTTGGCCGCCAGCGCTTCGAGCAGCTTGAAATTCTCCGCGCTGCCGACGCCACGGCCCCCTGAAACGACGACGCGCGCGCTGGTCAGCTCCGGACGTTCGGATTTCGACAACTCCTGTCCCGTCACCTTGGACAATCCGGTATCGGGAGCCCCCGCGATCGACTCGACGGTCGCGCTGCCGCCCGTTGCCGCGGCGGCGTCGAAGCCGGTTGCCCGAACCGTGATCACCTTGATCGGATCGGCCGAGCGCACGGTGGCCAGCACGCTGCCCGCGTAGATCGGGCGCACGAACGTATCCGCGCTCTCGACGACGACGATTTCAGAGATCTGCGCGACGTCGAGCATCGCAGCGACGCGCGGCATCACGTTTTTTCCGAATCCCGTGGCGGGCGCGAGCACGTGCGTGTAGCCGCCGGACTTGACGATCGGCACGATGACGGCCGCGACATTTTCGGCCGTGAAGCCGGCGAGGTGCGGCGCATCGACATGCAGGACTTTCGCAATGCCCGCGATATGCGAGGCCGCCTGCGCGGCCGCCTGGGCGCCGTTGCCCGCGACGAGCACGTGGATGTCGCCGCCGATCTTCTGCGCGGCGGCGACGGTATTGAACGTCGCGGGCTGCAGCGACGCATTGTCGTGGTCGGCGATGACGAGCGTCGACATTCAGATCACCTTCGCTTCGTTGCGCAGTTTCGCGACGAGCTCAGCCACGTCGGCGACCTTGCCGCCGCCCTTGCGCTTCGGCGGCTCGACGACCTTGAGCGTCGTGAGGCGCGGCGTGACGTCGACGCCGAGTGCCGCGGGCGTCACCGTCTCCATCGGCTTCTTCTTCGCCTTCATGATGTTCGGCAGCGTCGCATAGCGCGGTTCGTTGAGACGGAGGTCGGCGGTGACGATCGCGGGCAGGCTGATTTCGATCGTCTCGAGCCCGCCGTCGACTTCGCGCTTGATCGTCGCGCGTCCGCCGGCGATATCGATCTTCGACGCATAGGTTCCCTGCGGCCAGCCGAGCAGCGCCGCGAGCATCTGCCCGGTCTGATTGGCGTCGTCGTCGATCGCCTGCTTGCCGAGGATGACGAGCTTCGGTTGCTCCTTGGCCACCACGGCCTGCAGCAGTTTCGCGACGGCGAGCGGCTGGAGGTCGACATCGGTCTCGACGAGGATCGCGCGGTCCGCGCCCAACGCGAGGCCGGTGCGCAGCGTCTCCTGGCATGCGGCAAGGCCGCAGGACACCGCGACGATCTCGGTCGCGATGCCCTTTTCCTTCAGGCGCACCGCTTCCTCGATGGCAATCTCGTCGAACGGGTTCATCGACATCTTGACATTCGCCGTGTCGACGCCGCTTCCGTCCGGCTTGACCCGGACCTTCACGTTGTAATCGACGACGCGCTTGACCGCAACGAGGACTTTCATCGGGATGTCCGCGGATCGAAAGGTGTCGATTATAGCGCGATGGCACCCCCCAGCGTCGATTTGCTATCCTTGAAAAGCCGTGCCGATTTATCGCTCGCCGGCCACACGCATCCTCGCCGATCGATCATGACCAACCGCATAATCGCCTGCAGCCCGCTGCCGCCACAAGGCGCCCGATGACCCAGCCCTTCAGTGGCGAAACGCTAAGCCTGATCTGGGGCCTTCCGTTCGCCGGGCTCCTGCTGTCGATCGCGATCGCCCCGCTCGTCGCGCCGCATTTCTGGCATCGGCACTACGGCAAGATTGCCGCCGCCTGGGTGATCGCGCTGCTCGTCCCGTTCGCGGTGAGGTACGGCGCGGGCGAGGCAACGCACAGCGTCGCGCATGCGCTGTTGCAGGAATACCTGCCGTTCGTGGCAATCCTGTTCGCGCTATTCACGATCGCCGGAGGCATCTGCGTCCGCGGCGCGCTTCCCGGAACTGCGCTGGTGAACACGGCGCTGCTGGCCCTCGGGGCGACGCTCGCCAGCATGATGGGCACGACCGGCGCATCGATGCTGCTGATCCGGCCGCTAATCACCGCCAACGCGATGCGACGGCATCGCGTGCACCTCGTCGTGTTCTTCATCCTGCTCGTCGGCAACGTCGGCGGCGCGCTGTCCCCGCTCGGCGATCCACCGCTTTTCATCGGCTTCCTGAAAGGCGTGGATTTCTTCTGGACGACGCGCGCGCTGGCGACGCCGACCCTTTTCATCGCCGCGGCGCTGCTCGCGACCTTTTTCGTCTTCGACTCGGTTCTCCATCGCAGCGAGCCGCCTCCCGAACCGCCACCACCGGACGCCCCCCCGCTGAAGCTGGAAGGCATCCCCAATTTCGCGCTGCTCGCCTTGGTTGTCGGTGTCGTGCTTATGTCGGGGATCTGGAAATCGGGAATCGAATTCGACGTCGCGGGAGCGCATCTCGAATTGCAGAACCTCATCCGTGACGCGGTGTTGATCCTCCTCGGACTCGCGTCGCTGGCGATCACGCCACGGGCCGTGCGCGAACACAATCAGTTCCATTGGGAGCCGATCATCGAGGTCGCGAAGATCTTCGCCGCGATCTTCATCACGATCTTCCCGGTACTGACGATCCTCGAAGCCGGCCGCTCGGGCGCGCTCGCCGGCATGATCGGCCTCGTCGGCGACGGCGCCGGCAATCCGCGCAATGCGGTCGTCTACTGGATGACCGGGATACTGTCCGCCTTTCTCGACAACGCGCCGACCTATCTCGTCTTCTTCAATCTCGCCGGCGGCGACGCGCAGGCACTGATGACCACCGGTGCGCGGACGCTCGCGGCGATATCGATGGGCGCCGTCTATTTCGGCGCGCTGACCTACATCGGCAACGCGCCGAATTTCATGATCAAGGCCATCGCCGAGGATCGCGGCATCGCGATGCCGAGCTTCTTCGCGTACTTTGCCTACGCGGCGGTCGTGATGGTCCCGCTGCTGGCCGTGGTATCCCTGGTCTGGATCTGACGCTCAGCCGAGCACCAGAATGTGCACGCGGAACGGGCCGTGCGCGCCCAGTACGATCGTCTGCTCGATGTCGCCGGTGCGCGACGGCCCCGAGATCAGGTTGACGGCGCGCGGCAGCGTGCCGCGCTCGCGCCGTATCAGCGCAAACGCCTCCTCCATGCCCGAGACGACGCGATCGGCGTGGACAACGGCAATGTGCGTGTCGACGAGCAGCACCGTCGCGGTGGGTGTATCGGCACCGGCCAGCACGACGAGCGTGCCGGTCTCGGCGATCGCGCAGAACGCGCCGGTGATGCCCAGGCGGTCCGCTCCGATCGTGGGCCGGACTTCGATCTCCAACCCTGCCCCGCGCCAGTCGAGGTCGCCAAACTCCGGCCAGCAGACACCGGCACGGGATTTTTGCACCTCGATCGCCTGAGGGAGTACCAAACCATCGACGTATCGTGCGACCGCTGCCGGGATGTGGCGGCGATCGTCGAGCCGTTCGACCGTGCTCTCCATGTCGGTTGCCCTGGCCAGGAATCGCGCGACGAGATCGACGGGCATCGCCGGCCGCGGGCCATGCCTGTGCGCGGCGATGTAGGCCTCTGCCTCGGTCCGCGCCGCCGTCCGGTCGCCCTTTGCCTTGAGCGCCGTGCGCACTCGTCCGAGCACGGCTTCGCGCGAAGCCCGGTTGTTCGCGAGCGAAGACGGCATCAAGTGTCCTGCTTCATGTTCCGGCGGACGAACGCGTCGAGACGCTCGATCCCGTTGGCGATCGCCGCCGGCGACGCCGCGTACGAGAAACGGATGTGCTGCCCGTCGCCGGGCACGCGGCGACCGAAGTGTATGTCGGAGAGCACGGCGACACCGGCCTCGACGAGCAGTCGCTTCCTCAACACCTCCGAGTCCGCACAGCCGGTTAGACGGCAGGCCTCCGTGACGTTCGGCCACGCATAAAAGGCGCCACCCGGGTTGCGGCAGGCGATCCCCGGCACCTTGTTGAGCAGGCCGACAATGAGGTCGCGGCGCTCGAGAAAGCTCGCGCGCATCGCATTCGCCGCATCCTGCGGACCGTTGATGGCCTCGACGGCCGCCCATTGCGAGATCTGCGACGCGCACGAGTCGGTGTTGGTGATCCACCGCGTGAACACCGGCGCCAGCGCCCGGTTGGCGACAAAGCCGATCCGCCAGCCGGTCATCGCCCAGGTCTTCGACGCGCCGTCGGACACGATCGTCCGCTCGAGCATGCCGGGACGACTGGCCAGCGACTCGAACGGTCCCGAGTACGCCAGCCGAGAATAAATTTCGTCGGCGAACACCCAGACCTGCGGGTGTCGCGCGAGGAGTTCCGCGATCGCGTCGAGATCGGCGGGCTGCAGCATGCCGCCCGTCGGGTTATGCGGCGTGTTGAGGATCAAGAGCTTTGTCTGCGGCGTGATTTTCGCTTCGAGGTCGGCGGGGTCAAATGCGAAATCGCGCGCCTCGCGCAGGTAGATCGGCACGGGTACCGCACCGTTCGCGAGTATCTGCGATTCGTAGATCGGAAAGCCCGGGACCGGGTAGATCACTTCATCGCCGGCGCCGAAGTCGGTGACCGACGCAATCGTGTACGCGATGAACGGCTTTGCGCCGGCGCCGATGACGACATCGTCCCCCCGGAATTCGAGTCCCCGGCGCCTGCCGAGATCCTTCGCGGCCGCGGCACGCAATTCGTCGATTCCGGCCGACGGTGTGTATCCGTGCTTGCCCGACTTGATGGCGTCGATGCCGGCCTGCTGGATGTTTGACGGCGTCGGGAAATCGGGCTGCCCGATGCAGAACGACACGATGTCCTTGCCCTCACGGATCAGCGCATTCACCTCCGCAAGGACGACGAACGCGTTCTCGGTGCCGAGGGACTCCGCGCGACGCGAAAGCTTCGTGGCGTTGCCCACCTTCTCGTGCGGTGCGTTCATGCAACCTCCATTCGATTTCGCCATCGCCCGGGCCCGGCCAGGTCCGGGCGATTCACGAGCGCCCGCCTTGGCTCTCGCGATAGAGGTCGCGAAAAGTGCGACCCTGCGCGGCAGGCATGTCGCGTCCCTCGGTCCAGCCGCCGGCGAGGGGCAGCCGGTGGATGAGGCCGTCGCTGCCACCCATCGCCTTCATCATGCGCGCGGCGACACGGGTCGCCATACCGTACAGCCCCGGGCGCTGCGCGACCCATGACCACATCCCGAGCGCCATGGTCTCGTACCAAGGCCGCAGTCCCCGCTCGAACGCCTGCTCGCGAAGCTTCCTCTGCAGATCGGGCAACGGAATCTTGACCGGGCAGACGACCCCGCACTGGTTGCAGAACGTCGATGCCGCCGGCAAGTCCTGCGCCTTCTCGAGGCCGACGTACATCGGCGTCAGGATCGAGCCGATCGGACCGGGGTAGACCCAGCCGTACGAGTGCCCACCGACGTTCTGGTAGACCGGGCAGTGATTCATGCAGGCGCCGCAGCGGATGCAACGAAGCGCCTCGCGCACCTCGCTCGCGAGCACGCCGGTGCGTCCGCAATCGACGACGATGAAGTACATGTGCTCCGCGCCATGGAACTCCCCGTCGCCTTTCGGGCCGGTGAGCACGTCGACGTAGTTCGAGATCGACTGACCCGTCGCCGATCGTGGCAGCAGGCGCATCAGCGTCGCGACATCCTCGAGCGTGGGGACAATCTTCTCGATGCCCGATATGGCGACATGCACCTTCGGCAGCGTGGTCGTCAGCGTCGCGTTGCCTTCGTTCGTGACGAGCACCACGGACCCGCTTTCGGCGACGAAGAAATTGCCCCCGGAGATACCCATGTCGGCAGTCAGGTAGTGCTCGCGCAACGCACCGCGCGCCTCGAGGCAAAGCGCCTGGATGTCCGTCTTGACCGGCGTGCCGTGCGCCTTGTGAAAGAGTTCGGCGACCTCCTCCTTCGATTTGTGCAGCGCGGGGCCGATGATGTGCGACGGTGGCTCGTAGTCGTTGATCTGCAAGATGTATTCGCCGAGGTCGGATTCCACCACGGTGAGCCCCGCAGCCTCGATAGCGTGATCGAGGGCCGACTCTTCGGAGACCATCGACTTCGACTTGATGATCTTCCGGACCTCGTGCTTCGCGGCGATTTCCAGCACCAGCGCGTTGATCTCGGCCGGCGTCTCGGCGAACAGTACCGTGGCCCCGCGCGCCGCCGCGTTCTTCTCGAAGATCTCCAGCCACACATCCAGGTTTTCCAGCGCGCGATCGCGCAGCGCCTTCGCGTGCTCCCGAGTCGCCTCGAAGTCGTCGAGCTCGGATAGCGCCTGCCTGCGATGGCCGACGAACTTGCCCTGCATCTTCTTGAGGTTCGTCTGCAGCCGCTCGTCGTGCAGCTTGACGTGCGCACGTTGCTTGAAATGCATGGAAGCAACTTGCATCGATCGACCTCGAGGATTGACCGCCGGATCGCCGCGGTCAGCCCGGGCCCCGGCCGGCGAGCAATTCGGCGACGTGCAGAACTTTGGTCTTGGTGTCGCCGCGCCGGCGCAGCCGGCCCTCGATGCTCAGCATGCATCCGAGGTCGCCCAGCACGACGGCGTCCGCACCGCTCGCGGCGATATGGCCGCACTTGTTGTCGGCGAGCCGCGAGGATATCTCGCCGAACTTGATCGAAAACGTGCCGCCGAATCCGCAGCATGTCTCGCATTCAGCCATCTCGTCGATCTTGAGCCCGGCGACCTTGCCGAGCAGGGCACGCGGCTGCGCCTTGACACCCATTTCGCGCAGGCCGGCGCAGCTGTCGTGGTAAGTCACCGTACCCTCGAAGCGGCCCGGGACGCTGTCGATCTTGAGCTCGTTGACGAGAAAATCGGTGAGCTCGCGCGTCTTGGCAGACAGCGCATCGACGCGCGCCCGCATGGCAGGGTCGTCGGCAAAGAGATCGGCGTAGTGGGTGCGGATCATGCCGCTGCACGAACCCGAGGGCGCGACCAGGAAATCGCAGTCCTCGAACTCGGCCACGACCTTCGCGGCAAGCGCCTTGGCATCGGCACGGGCGCCGGAGTTATAGGCTGGCTGGCCGCAGCAGGTCTGCGCTGCCGGAACGACGACCTCGGCGCCGCCCGCCTCGAGTAACCGCAGGGACGCGAAGCCGATCGACGGTCGCATCAGGTCGACAAGGCAAGTGACGAATAGGCCGACGCGCATTGGGGATGGGTGACTGCGGGGCACCGCGACTCTACGATCTTAGCATGGCCGTCGCGGCCGGAATGCACGGGAAAACGGCGCGAATTCAGAGCAAGCCGGAATGCGCGAGCGCGACGACGCACAGCCCCAGCAGCGGCTGCGGGAGGATCCCGAACACGAGGAGCGCGAGGCCGTTGGCCGACAGCAGCGCACGGTTGTCGGTGCGCGCCTCGATGGGCTCGGTATCTGTAGCATTGTCGAAATACATCACCTTGACGACGCGCAGGTAGTAGAACGCGCCGACGAGCGAGGCCATGACGGCGACCACGGCCAGCCAGACGAAGCCCGCGTCCACGGCGGCCTGGATTACCGTGAATTTCGCATAGAACCCGACGGTCGGCGGAATGCCCGCCAGCGAGAACATGACGAGGAGCATCATGAAGGCCCACCACGGCGAGCGCTGGTTGAGGCCCTTGAAGTCCTCGATCCGATCCGCTTCGAACCCGTCGCGCGAGAGCAGCATGATCATCCCGAAGGAGGCGAGGCTCGTCAGCACGTAGGCAATCGCATAGAACATCGCGGCGCTGTAGCCGTTCGGATTGGCGGCCAGGAACCCCATCAGCAGGAAGCCCATGTTGGCGATCGACGAATACGCGAGCATCCGCTTGATGTTGGTCTGCGCGATCGCGACGACATTGCCGAACACCATCGACAGCAGCGCGAGGATGATCAGCATTCCCTGCCAGTCGAACCAGAGTCCGCCGAGCGCGACACCGAGCAGTCGCAGCATGAACGCAAAGGCGGCGAGCTTCGGTGCGGTGCCGATCAGCAACGTCATCGCCGTCGGGGCGCCGTCGTAAACGTCGGGAACCCACATGTGGTACGGCACCGCCCCCAGTTTGAACGCGATGCCCGAGACCACGAAGACGAGCCCGAAAAGCAGAATCGTCCGGTTGCCGCGCTCCGCAGCCAGCGCCCTGGCGACCGTGGCGATGTCGAGCGAGCCCGTTGCCCCGTAGATCATCGACATTCCGTAGAGCAGGATTCCGGAGGCCAGCGCGCCCAGCACGAAATACTTCATCGCAGCCTCGGAGGCGGCGTTCGATGTCCGGTACATCGCGACCATCGCGTAGAGGCAGAGCGCGAGAAGTTCGAGGCCGAGATAGAGCGTCACGAAGCTTCCGGCCGCGATCATCACCATCATGCCGAGCAGCGCGAACAGTGTCAGCACGAACGTCTCGCCCCGGAACAGGCCGCGCGCACCGCAGTAGCTGCGCGAATAGAACAGGGCAAGCGAGACCGCGACGCAGCTCATGAACTTCAGCGTGTCGGCCAGCATGTCGTCGGCGACCATGCCCGAAAACGCCGTCCCCGGCAGCGGCTGCATCGTCGCGAGCGACGCCCACGCAGCGATGGCCAGAACGACCTGCGTCATCCAGAACGAGACGTGGCGCCGCGTGTCCGACACGAACAGGTCGACGAGCAGAACGGCGCTGGCGCCGCAAAGCAGCACGATCTCGGGGAGGACGGCGGAGAAATTCACGGTCGGCATGGTCGGGCGTGTCCGGTCACAGCTTGCTGTTCGCGACGTGCGCGAGCAGGTTGGCAACCGACGCGTGCATGACGTCGATGAAAGGCTTCGGCCACACGCCCATCCAGAGCACCAGCGCCGCCACCGAAGCGAGCATCCAGAACTCCCTGCGGTTGAGATCGGTCAGCGCCTTCACGCCATCATTGGCGATCGCGCCGTAAATCACGCGTTTGTACATCCACAGTGTGTACGCGGCGCCGAGGATCATGATGGTCGCCGCGGTAAACCCGAGCCAGAAATTCACCTTGACCGACGCCAGGATCACCATGAATTCGCCGACGAATCCGGAGGTCGCGGGCAGGCCGGCGTTCGCCATCGAGAAGAACATCATGAATGCGGCGAATCGAGGCATCGTGTTCACCACGCCGCCGTAGTCGGCGATGCGGTGCGTGTGCATGCGGTCGTACATCACGCCGACGCACAGGAACATCGCGGCCGAGATGAAACCGTGCGAGATCATCTGCACGAGCCCGCCCTCCATGCCGAGCTGGCTGAACAGGAAAAAGCCCAGCGTCACGAACCCCATGTGCGCGATCGACGAATACGCGATCAGCCGCTTCATGTCGGCCTGCATCAGCGCGACGAAGCCGATGTAGACGATCGCAATCAGCGACAGGGCGATCACGAATCCGGAAAGGTAGTGCGAAGCGTCCGGCACGATCGGCAGGATGAACCGGACGAATCCGTACGCGCCGATCTTGAGCGTGATCGCCGCGAGGATCACCGAGCCGCCGGTCGGCGCCTCCGGGTGGGCATCGGGGAGCCAGGTATGAACCGGCCACATCGGCACCTTGACGGCAAAGGACAGGAAAAATGCGATGAAGAGCAGCACCTGGACATCCAGCGCGAGCGGCACCCGGTACCACTCCAGGATCGAGAAGGTCTCCGACACGTTGTAGAGGTAGATGAGCGCCACCAGCATCAAGAGCGACCCCAACAGCGTGTAGAGGAAGAACTTGACCGCCGCGTACACGCGGTTCGGGCCGCCCCAGATGCCGATGATCAAGTACATCGGGATCAGCATCGCCTCGAAGAACGTGTAGAAGAGAATGCCGTCGAGTGCCACGAACGCGCCGTTGATGAGGCCCGACTGGATCAGAAACGCCGCCATGTATTGCGCGACGCGAACCTGGATCACCTCCCAGGCCGACCAAATGACGACGAGCGTCATCAGGCTGTTGAGGATCACGAACAGCATCGAGATGCCGTCGACCCCCAGCAGGTAATGAATATCGAAGCGCGGAATCCAGTCGGCGCGTTCGACGAACTGCATGTCCGTCGTGGCCGGATCGAAGTGCTGCCACAGCGGCAGCGTGACGAGGAGGCCGACGATCGCGCCGATCAGCGCGATCCGGCGTGCGGTGCCGGCATCGCGGTCGCTGCCGACCGCGAGCACCGCGAGACCGGTGACGATCGGAACCCAGATGGCGAGGGAAAGATAGGGCATCGTCGTCGACGTCAGCGAGTCCACCATGTCAGCAGCGCGAAGACGCCGACGATCATCGTGAACGCATAGTGATACACGTAACCGGACTGGATGTGGCGCATCAGCGACGCCGTCCAGCCGACGACCCTCGCGCTGCCGTTGACGAAGATTCCGTCGATGATCGCAAGGTCGCCGACGCGCGACAGGAACGCTCCCAGCGCCCGGGCGCCGCCCGCGAAGAACCACGCGTTGAAACGGTCGAAGTAGTACTTGTTCTCCAGCAGCGTGGTGATCGGCCCGGCCGCGCGGGCGATGCGGGCCGGCAGCGCCGGATTGACGAGGTAAAGATACCAGGCCGTCGCGATGCCGGCGAGCGCCAGCCAGAACGGCAGCCCGAGCACGCCGTGCAGCATGAATGCGACCACGCCGTGCCATTCTTTCCGGAATTCGGCGAGCACGTCGTGCGCCGGCGCGACGAAGATGGAGTTGCCGAAGAAGTCACCGACCAGCATCGGCTGGATCGTCATCCACCCGATGCACACCGAAGGTATCGCGAGAAGGATCAACGGGATCGTGACCACCCACGGGCTCTCGCGCGGCGGATCGCCGTGGGCGCCGTGGTCATCGTGCGCGGTGTCATCGTGGGCATGATGCGCAGCCGACGAGGTGGCGAATCGGGGCTCGCCGTGGAACGTCATGAACATGAGCCGGAACGAATAGAACGACGTGACGAATACGCCGGCCACGACCGCGAAATACGCGTACGAATGGCCCGGGATCGTCGACAGGTGGACGGCCTCGATGATCGCGTCCTTCGAGAAGAATCCGGCAAAGGGCGGTATGCCGCACAGCGCGAGGCTGCCGATCAGCATGGTGACGTAGGTGATGGGCATGTACTTGCGCAGCCCTCCCATGTTGCGCATGTCCTGGTCATGGTGCATCGCGATGATCGCCGAGCCGGCGCCGAGAAACAGCAGCGCCTTGAAGCACGCATGCGTCATCAGGTGGAAGATGCCGCCCGCGTAGTCGGAGATGCCGAGCGCAACGGTCATGTAGCCGAGCTGGGACAGTGTCGAATAGGCGACGACGCGCTTGATGTCGTTCTGGACGAAACCGAGGATTCCCAGGAACAGCGCGCCGGTCGCCCCGATCACGGTGACGAACCCGAGGGCGGTTTCCGAAAGCTCGAACAGCGGGCTCATCCGAGCGACCATGAAGATGCCGGCCGTCACCATGGTCGCGGCGTGAATCAGCGCGGAGATCGGCGTCGGGCCCTCCATCGAGTCGGGAAGCCAGACGTGCAACGGCACCTGCGCCGACTTGCCCATCGCGCCGATGAAGAGGCAGATGCAGATGACCGCCATCAGCGACCACTGCGAGCTTCCGACGAGGTTGATCGTCGTGCCCGAGAATTCAGGCGACCGGGCGAACACCGGCGCGTAGTCGAGCGTGCCGAAATACGCCAGCACGAGGCCGATGCCCAGCACGAAGCCGAAATCGCCGACCCGATTGACGAGGAAGGCCTTGAGGTTGGCGTAGATCGCCGATTCCTTGGTCCGGTAGAAGCCGATCAGCAAGTAGGAAACGAGTCCCACCGCCTCCCAGCCGAAGAAGAGCTGCAGGAAGTTGTTGCTCATCACCAGCATCAGCATGCTGAACGTGAAGAGCGAGATATAGCTGAAGAACAGGATGTAGCCGTCGTCGTCGTGCATGTAGCCGATCGTGTAGATGTGCACCATCAGGGACACGAACGTCACGACCAGCAGCATGGTGGCGGTCAGCGGGTCGATCAGGAAGCCGATCGAGAGCTTGAACGTACCCGCATCCATCCACGTGTACAGATCGCCGTTGAACAGGTGCCCCGCATTGACGTCGCGCCAGATGGCGATCGACGCCAGGAACGACACCGCGACGCCGGCGATGCACAGCCAGTGCGAGACGGTGCGGCCGAGCTTCGGCCCGAAGAGACCGACAATGACCGCGCCGGCGAGCGGCGCCAGCGGGACCAGAAGGTAGAGATTGCGCATGTCGGCCGGCTAACCCTTGAGGTGGTCCATGTCTTCGACGTCGATCGATCCGATGTTGCGGAACAGCAGCACCAGGATCGCGAGACCGATCGCCGACTCGGCGGCGGCGACGGTCAGGATGAAGAAGACAAACACCTGCCCCGCCATGTCGCCCATGAAGCTGGAGAACGCGATGAAATTCATGTTGACGGCGAGCAGCATCAGCTCGATCGCCATCAGCAGGATGATGACGTTCCTGCGGTTAAGGAATATCCCGACGATGCTGATCGCGAACAGGATCGCCCCCAACACGAGGTAGTGCGACAACGTCGGTATCGAAAGGATGGACAAAAGCTTCCCCGAAAAGCGTCCCGCGGGACACGTCGTCGCCGGCCGGGGCGCAATCCTCGCCACCTTCGCCACGACGCCGATTCTTGATTTATCGGTCCCGCTTCTCCGACGGGATGTTGAGAATCCGCAATCGGTCGCGCGGGCGCACCTTCACCTGCTCCGACGGGTTCTGGTACTTCGTTTTCCGGCGCTTGCGGTGGGTCAATGCGATCGCCGCGATGATCGCGACCAGCAGGATCACGGCGGCGATTTCGAATGGATAGACGTACTCGGTGTAGACCAGCATGCCGAGGGCCTTGGTGTTACTGGCGCCGACCGGGCCGCCGCTGCCGGCCGGGACCACCGGCGTGCCGCCGACGAGCGTCAGCGCCATCTCGACCAGCACCAGCACGCCTACGGTGGCGCCGACCGGAAGGTAGCTGCGAAATTCCTTGCGCAGGTTGTCGAAATTGATGTCGAGCATCATCACGACGAACAGGAACAGCACCATGACTGCGCCGACATAGACCAGCACCAGCACGATGGCCAGGAACTCGGCGCGCAGCATCAGCCAATGCGCCGCTGCGGTGAAGAACGCGAGTACGAGCCAGAGCACGGCGTGGACCGGATTGCGCGAGGTGACCACGCGCAGCGCCGCGAACACGAGAATCGCGGAGAACGCGTAGAAGAGGAAAGTCGGGAAGCTCATCTGTTCATCATCGGTACCGTGCGTCCTCGGCCCGGTCCTGCGCGATCTGCGCTTCGTAGCGGTCACCGACCGCGAGGAGCATCTCCTTCGTGTAGAGAAGGTCGCCGCGCTTTTCGCCGTGGTACTCGAGGATTCGCGTCTCGACGATCGAATCCACCGGACAGCTCTCCTCGCAGAACCCGCAGAAGATGCATTTGGCGAGGTCGATGTCGTAGCGGGTCGTCCGCCGCGTTCCGTCGGCGCGCTGCTCGGATTCGATGGTGATCGCGAGTGCCGGACACACGGCCTCGCACAGCTTGCAGGCGATGCACCGCTCCTCGCCGTTCGGATAACGCCGCAGCGCGTGCAGTCCGCGGAAACGCGGACTCATCGGCGTCTTTTCCTCCGGGAACTGCACCGTGATCTTGCGCGCGAACATGTGGCGCCCGGTCAGCATGAGGCCCTGCACGAGTTCGAGCAGCAGCCAGGTATTGAAGAAGCTCTTGACGCGCGCGATCATCGTCCGATCCTCCTTCAATGGAAAAGGTCCGCCCACGGCGTCTGCATCATCGCGCCGAGGAACACGATCCAGACGAGCGTCACCGGAATGAAGACCTTCCAGCCGAGCCGCATGATCTGGTCGTACCGGTAGCGGGGCCACGTCGCCCGGATCCACAGGAAGACGAACAGCACCGCGCACATTTTCGCCAGCAGCCACGGCAACCCGTCGCCGAACGGGTGGAAGCCGAAGATCGCCAGATCGTTGAGACCGGGCCACGGCGACAGCCAGCCGCCCAGGAACATGATTGCCGTCAGCACGGCGATCAGGATCATGTTCATGTATTCGGCCAGAAAGAAGAGCGCGAACGTGACACCCGAGTATTCGACGTGGAAGCCCGCGACGATCTCGGACTCGCCTTCCGCCACGTCGAACGGGTGGCGGTTGGTCTCGGCGATGCCGGAGACGAGGTAGACGACGAACAGCGGAAACAGCGGCCAGAGGTACCAATTCGCCGCACCGCCATCCTGGCCGTGCACGATGTCGGTGAGGTTGAGCGAGGACGACGCCATCAGCACGCCGACCAGCGCGAAGCCCATCGCGATTTCGTACGACACGATCTGCGCCGCCGAACGCAGACAGCCCAGGAACGCGTATTTGGAATTCGACGCCCAGCCGGCGAGGATGATCCCGTAGACGCCCATCGAGGTCATCGCGATCAGATACAGAAGGCCGGCGTTGATGTCGGCGAGAACGACGCCGTCGGCGAACGGAACCACGGCCCAGGCGGCGAGCGCCGGGGCCAGGGCCAGCACCGGGGCGATGAAGAACAGCGCGCGGCTCGCCCCCGTGGGGATGATGATCTCCTTGAAGATCAGCTTGAAGACGTCGGCGAATGGCTGCAGCAGGCCGAGAGGCCCGACGCGGTTGGGTCCGATGCGCACCTGCATCCAGCCGATGACCTTGCGCTCGGCGAGCGTCAGATACGCGACCCCCAGGATCAGCGGAACGGCGATCACGATGATCTTCACCAGCGTCCAGACCACCGGCCACGCGGGGCCGAGCAGCGCCTGCGCCGGAGCGAGCACGGTGTCGAGCGTGCCCACGCTACGCGCGCTCCACCGTGATAGGCCCGGAGAGGCCGTCGAGACCGCAGGTCGACGGGTGCGCCGCAGCGATGCGAACCACGCCGACGGGCACCGCAGCGTCGACCTGTGTCGCCAGCACGGCTTCGCCCCGGCCCTGCGTGACCTTGACGAGCGCGCCTTCCGACGCGCCGAGCTGCGCGAGCGTCAGCGCGTTCATCCGCGCTCTCGGCGGTTTGGCATCGCCGGTCAGCTGCAGCGAGGCGGCGCGGCGCACCAGCGGATCGGCAAAGTGGATCGGGACATCGGCGACGCGCTCGAGCCCGTTCGCGGCGATCGAAGGTTTCGCGATGGCGACGCGGGTTGTGTTGGAGAGCTTGGCCGTGATGTCGGCGGCGGTGGGCAACCCGGCGCGCACGTCCTCGATCGAATCGAAATCGAATCCCGGCAGCTCGAGCACCGAGCCCAGGACGCGCAGAACCTTCCACGCGGGTCGCGTATCGCCGAGCGGAGCGACGATGCCGGCGAAGCTCTGCGCGCGCCCTTCGCAATTGACGAACGTTCCCGCGGTTTCGGTAAACGGACTGACCGGCAGCAACGCGTCCGCGTACGGGAGGCCGACCTGGAACGGCGACAGGACGACGACGAATTCGGCCTTTTCGAGCGCAGCGCGCGCCGCGACCGGATTGGCACAGTCGAACTCCGGCTCGGCGCCCATCACCAGGTACGCCTTGCGGGGCTCGGCGATCATCGCCCGCGCGTTGAGCCCCGCGACGGGACCCGTGCGCGGCAGCGCCCCGACGACATGGCCGCCGACGCTGTTTGCCGCTTCGGTCAGGCAGCCCACCGTCGCGCCGACGATTTCCGCGAGCGCCTGCGCAAGCGCCATCAACTGCGACGCTTCGGCGTGCTGTTCGGCGAAGTTGCCGAGCAGGATCGCCCTGTCGGTGCCGGAAACGAGGCTCGCGGCGATCGCCTTTGCCGTGGCCGACGGCTCGATCCCGTCGAGTGCCGGCGGCGCCGGCTTGTCCGCCGCTTGAGCGGCTGCGACCACGATCGACGCCAGCGCATGCGCAATCGACGACGGGGGAACGACGAGCGCGTGCGCGAGCGTAATGCGCGAGTCATCGGCGATCGAATGCAGCGACGAGATCTCGGCGCCCTTTTTCGCCGCCTGCCGCAGCCGGTGCGCCGCCAGCGGGTGGTCCTTGCGCAGGAAGCTGCCGACGACCAGCACGCGCTTCAATGTCTCCAGGTTGGCGATCGGCATGCCGAGCCACGGGATTCCCGAACCCTGCCCGTCTCCCCGAAAATCGCTCTGCCGAAGCCGGAAATCGACATTCTCGGAGCCGAGCGCTCGCGTCAGCCTGGCCGCGAGCGCCATCTCCTCGAGGGTGGCGTGCGGCGAAATCAGCGTGCCTACCGCGGAGCCGCCGTGCTTGGCGATGACGGTACACAGGCGTGTGGCGACGAAATCGAGCGCGGTCGGCCAGTCGACCGTCTTCCATGCGCCGTCGACCTTGATCATCGGCGCCGTGAGCCGCTCTTCGCTGACCAGCGCCTCGTACGAGTAGCGATCCTTGTCGGAGATCCAGCACTCGTTCACGGCCGGGTTCTCGAACGGCACGACGCGCAGCACCCGGTCGCCCATGACCTGCATCACGAGGTTGCTGCCGAGCGAATCGTGCGGCGACACCGAACGGCGCCGCGCGAGCTCCCACGTGCGCGCCGCGTAGCGGAAAGGCTTGGACGTCAGCGCGCCCACCGGGCAGATGTCGATCATGTTGCCGGAGAGCTCGGATTCGACGGCCTTGCCGACGAACGAGACGATTTCGGCGTGCTCGCCGCGGCCGATCATCCCGAGCTCCATCACGCCGGCGATCTCCTGGCCGAAGCGCACGCAACGCGTGCACTGGATGCAGCGCGCCATCTCCTCGGCCGCGACGAGCGGCCCGATGTTCTTGTGGAACACGACGCGCTTCGCCTCCGTGTAGCGCGACGCCGAACCGCCGTAGCCGACCGCCAGGTCCTGCAATAGGCACTCGCCCCCTTGATCGCAGATCGGGCAGTCGAGCGGGTGGTTGATCAGCAGGAACTCCATCACCCCCTGTTGGGCCTTCTTCGCCTGCTCCGATTGCGTCCAGACCTTCATGCCCTCGGCCGCGGGCGTCGCGCACGCGGGCAGCGGCTTCGGCGCCTTTTCGACCTGCACGAGGCACATCCGGCAGTTGGCCGCGATCGACAGCTTCTTGTGGTAGCAGAAGTGCGGGACGTAAATGTCGAGCGCGCTCGCGGCGTCCATCACCGTGCTGCCCGGCGCCACTTCCACCTTCCTGCCGTCGATTTCGAGGTTGAGCATTCTAGATATAGGACGGCACGACGCACTGCTTGTGGTCGATGTGGTGCTGGAATTCGTCGCGGAAATGGTGGATGAAGCTTTTCACCGGCAACGCCGCCGCGTCGCCCAGCGCGCAGATCGTGCGGCCCGCGATGTTGTCGGAGACGGAAACGAGCAGGTCCAGATCCTCGTTGCGCCCCTTGCCGTGCTCGATCCGGTCGACCACGCGCCAAAGCCAGCCCGTTCCCTCGCGGCAGGGCGTGCACTGGCCGCAGGACTCTTCGAAATAGAAGTAGGACAGGCGCAGCAGCGACTTCACCATGCAGCGCGTGTCGTCCATCACGATGACCGCCCCCGACCCGAGCATGGAGCCGGCCTTGGCGATCGAGTCGTAATCCATGTCGGTCGCCATCATCACGTCGCCCGGCAGCACCGGCATCGACGAACCGCCGGGAATGCAGGCCTTGAGCTTGCGGCCGCCGCGCATCCCCCCGGCCATCTCGAGGAGCTTTGCAAACGGCGTGCCCAGCTTGACTTCGAAGTTGCCCGGCCGCGCGACGTCGCCCGAAACGGAGAAGAGCTTCGTGCCGCCGTTGTTCGGACGGCCGAGATCGAGGAACGCCTCGCCGCCATTCCTGATGATCCACGGCACGGCCGCGAAGGTTTCCGTGTTGTTGATCGTCGTCGGCTTGCCGTAGAGGCCGTAGCTCGCGGGAAACGGCGGCTTGAAACGCGGCAGACCCTTCTTGCCTTCCAGCGACTCGAGCAGCGCCGTCTCTTCGCCGCAGATGTAGGCGCCGTAGCCGTGGTGGTTGAACAGGTGGAAGTTGAATTCCGACCCGAGAATCCGGTCGCCGAGGAACCCGGCGGCAAACGCCTCGGCGACGGCTTCCTCGACACGCTCGTAGGTTTCCCAGATCTCGCCGTGCACGTAGTTGTAACCGCGCACGCAGCCCATCGCGTACGCGGCGATCGCCATGCCCTCGATCAGCGCATGCGGGTTGTACCGCATGATGTCGCGGTCCTTGAACGTGCCGGGCTCGCCTTCGTCGGAATTGCAGACGAGGTACTTGTCGCCCTTGAACTGCTGCGGCATGAAGCTCCACTTGAGCCCGGTCGGAAAACCCGCGCCGCCGCGCCCGCGCAGCGCCGACTTCTTCACCTCGGCGATCACGGCGGCCGGCGGGATCTTCTCGGCGAGTATTTTCTTCAGCGCGTCGTACCCGCCGCGCGCGACATAATCGTCGAGCCGCCAGTTGTTGCGATCGAGGCCCGCCATGATGATGGCGTCCGGCCCGTAGTCAAGGCGTTCGGCGCGCGCGTTCATCGTGCGGTGCCGTTCGCTGCCGCGGCGCCGAGCTCCGCGATCAGCTCGTCGAGTTTCTCGGGGACCATCCGGCTGCACATCCGCTTGTTGTTGACGAGCAGGACCGGCGCGTCGCCGCACGCGCCGAAGCATTCGCCCTCCTTCAGCGTAAACGTGCCGTCCTTCGTGGTCTCGCCGAAGCCGATGCCGAGCTTCGCCTTAAGGTGCTCGGCCGCCTTGACCGCATCCTGCAGCGCGCACGGCAGGTTCGTGCAGATCGTGATCTTGAATTGTCCCGTCGGCTGGCGGTTGTACATCTCGTAGAACGTCGCGACCTCGTAGACGGCCACCGGCGGCATGCCGAGATAATTCGCGACGAAGTCCATGGTCTCGGGCGCGAGCCAACCCTTCTCGTCCTGCGCAATGGCGAGCGCGGACATCACCGCGGACTGCTTCTGATCGGGCGGATACTTGGCGACCTCGCGGTCGATCCCGCGCAGCGCAGCTTCGCTCAGCACGCGGTCACTCCCGCTTTCATCCGTGGCAGGCGGTCGGGGCTCACCGGTCGATCTCCCCGAACACGATGTCGAGCGTTCCGATGATCGCCACGGCGTCGGCGATCATGTGGCCGCGCGACATCTCGTCCAGCGCCGACAGGTGGACGAATCCCGGCGCCCGGATCTTGACGCGGTACGGCTTGTTCGCGCCGTCGGAAATGAGATAGACGCCGAATTCGCCCTTCGGGTGCTCGATCGCGGCATACGCCTCACCCGGCGGCACGTGCATCCCTTCGGTGAAGAGCTTGAAGTGATGGATCAGGTCCTCCATCTTGAGCTTCATTCCCTCGCGGGACGGCGGCGCCACCTTGTGATTATCGATAATGACCGGGCCAGGATTGACGCGCAGCCAGTCGACGCATTGCTTGACGATCCTGTTGGACTGCCGCATTTCCTCGACGCGCACCAGGTAGCGGTCGTAGCAGTCGCCGTTGGTACCGACCGGGATGTCGAACTCCATCCTGTCGTACACCTCGTACGGCTGCTTGCGCCGCAGGTCCCACGGCACGCCGGAGCCGCGCAGCATCGGACCCGTGAAGCCCAGCGCCAGCGCGCGTTCCGCCGTGACGACTCCAATCCCGACCGTGCGCTGCTTCCAGATCCTGTTCTCGGTCAGCAACGATTCGTAATCGTCGATGTAGCCGGGAAAGCGGCGCGTGAAATCGTCGATGAAATCGAGCACCGACCCTTTCCGGTTGTCGTTCATCTCCTGCATCACGCGCGCGCTGCGCGTGTGCTGCGCCTGGTATTGCGGCATCCGCTCCGGAAGGTCGCGGTAGACCCCGCCGGGGCGATAGTAGGCGGCGTGCATGCGCGCGCCCGACACCGCCTCGTAGACGTCGAACAGGTCTTCGCGCTCGCGAAACGCGTAGAGGAACGTGGTCATCGCGCCGACGTCAAGCGAGTGCGAGCCGATCCACAGCAGGTGGTTCAAGATCCGGGTGATCTCGTCGAACATCACGCGGATGTACTGCGCGCGGAGCGGTACCTCGATGCCGAGCAGCCGTTCTATGGCGAGACAGTACGCGTGCTCGTTGCACATCATCGACACGTAGTCGAGGCGATCCATGTACGGAAGCGCCTGCAGGTAGGTTCTGTGCTCGGCCAGCTTCTCGGTGGCGCGATGCAAAAGGCCGATGTGCGGGTCGGCGCGCTCGATGACCTCGCCATCGAGTTCCAGCACCAGCCGCAGCACGCCGTGCGCCGCCGGGTGCTGGGGCCCGAAGTTCATCGTGTAATTGCGAATCTCCGCCATGGCCTTGGGTGCGGGTGCCGAATTTCTCCGGAATCACCTGCCTGTCGCGTAGGTATCCTCGCGGATGACCCGCGGAGTCACCTCGCGGGGCTCGATCGTCACCGGCTGGTAGATCACGCGGCCCTGCTCGGGGTCGTAACGCATCTCGACGTACCCCGAGATCGGGAAATCCTTCCGGAACGGATGCCCGACGAACCCGTAGTCGGTGAGGATCCTGCGCAAGTCCGGGTGACCGGGAAACATGATCCCGAAGAGGTCGAACGCCTCGCGCTCGAACCAGTTCGCGTTCGGCCAGATCTCAACCGCGCTCGGCACGACGGGAAACGCGTCGGCGGCGGCGAAGCTCTTCACGCGCACGCGCCAGTTGTTCGCGAGCGAAAGCAGGTGGTAGACGGCGGCAAAGCGCGGCCCGTCGTGCGAACCTTCGCCATACGCCGAGTAGTCGACGCCGCAGAGGTCGGCGAGGATCTCGAAGCGCAGCTCGGACCGGTCGCGTAGCGCGTAGAGCGACTCGAGGAGGCGATCCGGCGGAATCACGACGGTCACTTCGCCGAATGCGCTCGTCACCCCGGTCAACGCATCGCCGAGCACGGCCTTCAGCGCCTCGGCCAGGGCTTCGAGTTTCGTGGCCATCAGCGAGCGATCGTGTTGGTGCGCCAGATCTTGTTCTGGAGCTGGAGGATGCCGTACAGCAGCGCCTCGGCGGTTGGCGGACAACCGGGAACGTAGATGTCGACGGGGACGATGCGATCGCAGCCGCGCACGACAGAGTACGAGTAATGGTAGTAGCCGCCGCCGTTCGCGCACGATCCCATGGAGATCACCCAGCGGGGTTCGGCCATCTGGTCGTAGACCTTGCGCAACGCCGGAGCCATCTTGTTGCACAATGTGCCCGCGACGATCATCACATCGGACTGCCGCGGACTCGGCCGGAAGACGACGCCGAAGCGGTCGAGGTCGTAGCGCGACGCGCCGGCGTGCATCATCTCGACGGCGCAGCACGCGAGCCCAAACGACATCGGCCACATCGACCCGTTGCGACACCAGTTGATGACGCTGTCGAGCGATGTGGTGACGAAACCCTTCTCGAGGACGCCTTCAATGGCCATGAAAATCTCTCCTCATTCCCACTCCAAGGCGCCCTTCTTCCATTCGTAGATGAAGCCGACGACGAGCACCGCGAGGAAGATCATCATCGCGACGAAGCCGAACATCCCGATCTCGGGCAGCACGACCGCCCACGGAAAGAGGAACGCGATCTCGAGGTCGAACAGGATGAACAGAATCGCGACGAGGTAGTAGCGGACGTCGAATTTCATCCGCGCATCCTCGAAGGCCTCGAACCCGCACTCGTACGGCGAGAGCTTCTGGGGATCAGGACGGTTCGGCGACAGCGCGGTGCCGACGGTGAGGAGCAACGCCCCGACCGCGAGGCCGAACAGCACGAAGAGCAGGATCGGAAAGTACTGTTCAAGCATGGACGTCGACCGGCAACTCCGAGCTATGGTAAATTTGAGGGCTGTGCGCCTGTGGCGAAATTGGTAGACGCGCCAGCTTGAGGGGCTGGTGGCCGCGAGGCCGTGAAGGTTCAAATCCTTTCAGGCGCACCACACGTTTCATGCGATGCGCGTCGCTGGGCAATGCGAGCCGCTGGCGTCGCTCCAATCAATCGACGGTGTTTCACGACCTGCATTTTCGCCTCGATTCCGGCCGCTGCCAATCGCTACGCATTCGCGGGGTCAACGGTCACTTCGGCACTTCGCCCGACTTCGACCCATCGGGAGCCGGCGCCACCGGCGCTTTGGGTGCCTCGGCCGCGGGTGTCGCCGTCGGCGCCGCGGCGGGCGTTGCCCCGGGTACCGCGGGCACGTCGGAGGCTTTCGGCGCCAGCTTTTCCATGACGCCCTTTTGCATTACGCCCGCAGGCGCCGTGTGGCCGGTCCCTATCCAGGTGAGGGCGAGGCTCGACGCGAAAAACAGCGCGGCGAGGATCGCCGTCGTCCGGGAAAGGAAGTTGGCCGATCCGGCGGCACCGAACAGGCTGCCCGACGAGCCGCTGCCGAACGCGGCGCCCATGTCCGCGCCCTTGCCATGCTGCAGCAAGATGAATCCGCAGATCGCCACGGCGACCAGCAAATGCACTATCAACAATCCCGATTCGAGCAAATTCATCGTTTCACCCCGGCGCCACGCAGTTAGGCACGCGCAATCGCCAAAAATTCCGCGGCCCTGAGCGATGCGCCGCCAATGAGTCCGCCATCGATATCCGCCATGGCGAACAGCGCTTTCGCGTTGTCGGCCTTGACGCTACCCCCATACAGCAACGACACGTCCGCCGCGCCGGCCTTTGCGAGGCACGCGCGGAGCGTCGCGTGCACCGCCTGCGCTTCGTCCGGCGAAGCGGTGCGTCCCGTGCCGATTGCCCAAATCGGCTCATAGGCGACGACCAGCTTCGACGCTTCCGTGCCCACCGCAGCGAGAACGGCCGCGAGCTGCCGCAGCACGACCGCCTCGGTCGCCCGCCCTTCGCGCTCCGCCAGCGTCTCGCCCACGCAAGCGATCGGCGTCAATCCCGTCGCAAGCGCCGCCTTGGCCTTCGCCGCGACGGTCGCGTCGGTATCGCCGTAGTGCTGCCGTCGCTCCGAGTGCCCGACGATCGCATAGCGGCATCCGAATTCCGCAAGCATCTGCGCCGAAACTTCGCCGGTATACGCACCGGCCTGGTGCTCGCTTACGTCCTGCGCGCCCCACGCGATATTCGTCGGGCCGAGCGCCGCGCTTAACTGCGCAAGATACGGATAGGGCGCGCAAACGACGAGTTCGCGGTCCTGCCCGGCTCGCCACTCGGCCTTCAGCGCCCCGAGCAACACCGCGTTCGCCGCGAGTCCGCCGTTCATTTTCCAGTTGCCGACGACGAGTTTGCTGCGCATGCCCGATTCGCTTCCTGCCGTCCGTGATCGCGCGCCGGTCGATGACGCTTACCGGGTTGTGGCGGCAAATCCTTGAAATTATACCGCAGTGCGGCAAACGGGGGCAACGCGGCGGGAGTCCCGGAGCCCCCGAGGGCGCGGGGCCCGATTGCCGCCGGATCAGGCGCTGGCGAGACGGCGTAGGCGGCGCATCAGGATCGGCAGGAACCAGACGGCGAGCGTCAACGCGCCGAGCGTCGCGGCAACCGGTCGCTCGAAGAACGCGAGCAGGTTTCCCTCGGACTTGATCATCGACGTGACGAAGTTCACCTCGAGCATCTGGCCGAGCACGACGCCCAGGATCGCCGGAGCCACCGGAACGCCGTTTTCCTCGAGCACGAACGCGACCACCCCGGAGATCATCATCACCCCGATGTCGAATGCCGTGTTGTTGATCGCGAACGCGCCGACAACGCAGAAAAGCATGATGACCGGCATCAGCACGTTGCGCGGCACCTTGAGGATCTGCTTCGACACCTTGATGCACAGGAAGCCCAGCGGGATCATGATCAGGTTGGCGATGATGAACAGCAGGAACACCGCGTAGATATTCTGCGGATTGTTGATGAAAAGCGACGGTCCGGGATTCATGTTCTTCATGTACAGCACGCCGATGACGATCGCGGTGATCGAGTCGCCCGGAATGCCGAAAACCAGCGCGGGAATCCACGCGCCGGCCAGCGCGCTGTTGTTGGCCGAGCCCGACTCGACGATGCCCTCGACGTGCCCGGTGCCGAACTTCTCCGGCTCCTTCGAGAACTTCTTGCTGATCGCGTACGACATCCACGCCGCGATGTCGGCACCCGCGCCCGGCAGCGCGCCGACCAGCGTGCCGAGCGCGCTGCCCCGCAGGATCTGAATCGGGTACTTGACCGTCAGGCGCCACATGCCCTTGAACACGTTGCCGATCGGCTGATCGATGATCATCGGCCTCGGATCGGTGTCCACCGCGTAGCGGAGGATCTCGGAAATCGCGAACATGCCGATCATCAGCGGAATGAGCCCGATTCCACCCATCAGCTGGACGTTGCCGAACGTGAAGCGCGGAATGCCGGCGGGATTGTCGAGCCCCACCGACGCGACGAGCAGTCCGAGGAATAGCGAGACGAAGCCTTTGACCGGATGCTGGGACGTGAGGAAGACCGCGCAGGTCAGCCCCAGCAGGACCAGCCAGAAGTACTCGAACGAGCTGAACTTGAGCGCGAACTCCGCGAGCGTCGGCGCAGCCACCATCAGTACCGCGGTACCGAACAACCCGCCGATCGCGGAAAACACCAGTCCGGCACCGAGGGCCAGTTCGGCCTGCCCCTTGTTGGTCATTGCGTACGCTTCGTCGGTGTACGCGGCGGAGGCCGGCGTTCCGGGCATTCGCAACAAGCATCCGGGGATGTCGCCGGAAAAAATTGCCATCGCGGTTGCGGTGACGATCGCCGCGATTGCCGGGATGGGCGCCATGAAGAACGTCACCGGCACGAGCAGCGCGGTCGCCATGGTCGCCGTCAGACCGGGCACGGCGCCGACGAAGAGCCCATAGCAGGAAGCCGCCAGCATCACGACGATGTTGTACGGCTCGAACACCATCGAAAATGCCTGTGCCCACGCGCTGCTCATCGCCCCGTCTCCCGCGTCGCACGCGCTACCAGATGAACCGCTCGAGCAAGCCCCACGGCAACGGAACCCGGAGCAGCTTATAGAACGCGGTGTGGATCACCAGCGTCAGCACGATCGCGAGAGGCAGGATCCACAACGGGCGCACGCCGAAGACCGCGAACAGCGCGGCCAGGTAGATGACGCCCATGGGAATGAATCCGAGCCGGTCGACCAGCAGGATGTAGACGACGTTGATGCCGACGGCGAGCGCGAACGCGAGCACGTGCCGCGGCGATCGCATCCATGGCGCGAAGGCAACCCATCCGGCGTGGTCGGTCGCGCCGGCCCGCGCCTTCAGCCCGCTCAAGATCAGCAGGAGCCCGCACACGGCGAGGCCGACGGCGACCAGCCCGGGGAAAATGGCCGGACCGTACTGCTGACCGGGGATCGTGCCGAATGACTGGATGTGAACGAGGATCGCCGTCGCCAGCAGCAATAAGAGCGCCCCCCAGACGGCGTCGTTGACTTTCATGTCGCGGTCAAATCGAGAAGGATGGACGGACTGCCCGGCGAGAACGGCCGCCGCGGGGCGCGATCGGCGCGCCCCGCGCGTTCCACGTCAGCCGGCCGGCTATTTGACGATGCCGACCGCCTTCATGGTCGCGCCCAGGTCCGCGTCCGACCTGGCCATGAATTTGGCGAACTCGGCGGGGTCGGCGTAGATCACGCCGTAGCCCTGCTTGGACATGAAGTCGTTATATTCCTTGCTGGCGGCGATCTTCTTGATGGCCGCGACCAGCTTGTCGCGCGCCTCGGCGGGAATGCCCTTCGGCGCGGCGATGCCGCGCCACGCCGCCATCGTCCAGTCGCTTCCCGTGGCGGCCTTCAGCGTCGGGACGTTCGGGTACAGGCTCGCCGGCTTGTCGCTCATCACCGCCAGGCTCTTCACCTTGCCCGCGTCGATCATCGAGCGCGATTCGGGCAGGGATACCGGCGCGATCTGCACGCCGCCGGCGACGAGATCGAGAAGGCCGGGCGCGGCGCCACCCGACGGCACCCAGGGCACGCTGGCCGGATCGATCTTCATGTCCTTCAGCATGCCGGCGATCGCCAGATGCCAGATGCCGCCTTGTCCGGTGCCCGAAGCCTTGAGCTTGCCGGGATTGGCCTTGATCGCCGCGACCAGCTCGTTCACCGACTTGTAGGGCGAATCGGCGGCGACCTGCACACCGGCCGGGTCGGCGTTGACGAGTCCGATCGGCGTATACGACGTACCGTTGAGCTCGGTGAGGCCCTGCCAGTGCATCATCCCGATCTCGACCGTGATGATGCCGATCGTGTAGCCGTCGGGCGCGGCCTGCGCGATGGCGCTGTGGCCAACGACACCGCTCCCGCCGACGCGGTTGACCACGTTGACCGGCTGGCCCAGCTCCTTTTCCAGCAGCGTGCCAACGATGCGCGCGGTAGCATCGGTGCCGCCGCCGGCTGCCCAGGGGACAATCATCGTGATCGGACGCTCGGGATAGGCGGCCATGCCGGCCGTGGCGAACAGCAATGCGCCGAGCGCGACGGCGCCGGTGAATGCGCGCGAAATTCGAATCATGATTCCTCCTGGAACGCTGCGCGGGTGATTCGACCGGACCGTGACGGGCAGCGGGCCGTCCGGCCGTGGATCCGGAGTTTGGCAGCGGGTCCGGAAGCGGTCAAGTGGTCTGACCAGTTGGCGAATCGATGGTGCAAGACAGCGCCGCGAGATCGGCCCACGCGCACATCAGACCTGCGAGCGTACGTAGTCGGCGACTCGCGCCAACAGTCGGTGCAGATCGGCCTCGACGTCGGCGTACCCGAATGTGGGCTCGAGCGTCGTCTCGTCCATGTACAGGCGGCGATTCAATTCGATCTGCAGGCTGTGCCGGCGCTGCGCGGGACGGCCGTGCCGACGGACGAGTTCCACGCCTTTGTACGGATCGTTGATCGCGACCGAGTAGCCGAGGCCTTCGACCGTTTCGGCGACGAGCGCCGTGAATTCCGGCGCGCACGTCGTGCCGTCGCGATCTCCCAGCACGAAGTCCTTGCGGGGCCGGCCCGCGTCGTCGGCGTTGGCGTCGCCGACCGCCGGCATCGAGTGGCAGTTGATGTGCCACACGGCCCCGAATTCACGGTGCAGTGCATCGAGCTCGGACTCGAGTGCCGCGTGATACGGCAGATACCAGCGGTCGATCCGCGCCTGGACCTCGTCCACCGTGAGCGGGCGGGTGTACATCGGCGCCCCGCCACGCGCGATCCGCCACAGAAGGCCGACACCCTGTCCGGTCTTTCTCGACGCTGCGACGGTCGACGGCCATACGCCTTTGATCATCGCGGGGTCGATGTCGTCGAGGCTTCTGTTCGCGTCGATGTAGGCGCGCGGAAACATCGCCTCGATCAGCGTCGCGCCGATCGCCGGCGCGTTTCGATAGAGCCGCGCGACGTGCGTGTCCTCGGCCTGGCGCACGATCGCGCGCGGTGGTGCATGGTCGAAGTCGTCGGGATAGTGTTCGCCCGAGTGCGGGGAATCCAGCACGAGCGGCAGCGTCGCCGCCTTTGGCGCGTGACGGACGAACGGCGGCACGTCGTTCACGTTCCGTCATTCAAGTGACAGGCCGACAAACGACCCGATGCGATCTTCTTCAGCGCCGGCACTTCGGTCATGCACCTGGCCATCGTGTGTGGGCATCGCGGATGGAAGTGGCAGCCGGACGGCGGCGCAAGTGGGGACGGGATTTCGCCCTTGATCGGCACGAACTTGCGCTTGCCGGGCTCGACCTTGCCGACCTCCGCCAGCAACGCTTGTGTATAGGGATGGTTCGGCGCCGCGAAGAGTTCGGGCGTCGGTCCGGATTCGACGACGCGGCCGAGATACATGATCACCACGCGATCGCTGATGTGCTCGACGACGCCGAGATCATGGCTGATGAAGAGGTAGGTGAGGTGGAGCGCCGACTTCAACTCCATGAAGAGGTTGAGCACCTGCGCCTGGATCGACACGTCGAGCGCCGCGACCGACTCGTCGCACACCAGGAACTCGGGTTTGACGGCGAGCGCCCGGGCGATCCCGATCCGCGCGCGCTGCCCGCCGGAAAACTGGTGCGGAAAGCGGCGCATCAGCATCGGATCGAGCCCGACGCGGTTCAACTGCAGCCCGACGTATTCGGTCTTCGCTTTCGGCGCGCACATCCCGTGCGCGATCGGGGCCTCGCCGACAATGTCGATGACACGCATCCGCGGATTGAGCGACGCGTACGGGTCCTGGAAGATCATCTGCATCTTGAGTTGCTGCGCGCGCGCCGCCTCGCGCGACTGCCCGACGAGCGGCGCACCGCGCCAGTAGCGCTTGCCCTCCGTCAGGGGAAGCAATCCGACGGCGAGGCGGCCGAGCGTCGATTTTCCGCAACCGGATTCGCCGACGAGCCCCACGACCTCGCCCGACGCGATCCTGAGATCGACCGAGTCCACGGCGTGGACGATCTCCTCGCGCACGCCCGCACCGAGCAGGTTGCCGATTCGCGTCGACAAGTCGAGCGCCTTCACGAACCGTTTTGTCGCGCCGCGCATCTCGACGAGAGGCGCTTCGACGCCCAGCCCGGTGCGCGTCGTCGTGCGCGTGACCGTTCTCACGGCGCCGCCCCGATGCCGAGTGGATGGTGGCAGCGCACGGTCTGTCCGCCTGCGCCGGCCCCGACGGTCCGCATTTCCGGCGTGACCGCGCATGCCTCGGTCGCGTAGCCGCAACGCGCGCGAAACGCGCAACCGTCGGGCAAATCGAGCACGGAGGGCGCCATGCCGGGGATCTGCTTCAAACGGGTGCCGCGCTGGCTGCGCGACGGCACCGAGTCGAGGAGCCCCTGCGTGTACGGATGCCTGGGGTGAGTGAGCACGTCGACCACGCTCCCCTGCTCGACGATGCGCCCCGCGTACATCACGCAGACGCGGTCGGCGAGGCCGGCGACAACCGAGAGATCGTGCGTGATCCAGATCATCGCGGCGCCCGTCTCGCGCGTGAGTTTCTGCATCTCGAACAGGATCTGGCCCTGGATCGTCACGTCGAGCGCCGTCGTGGGCTCGTCGGCGATGATGAGGTCGGGATTGTTGAGGAGTGCGATTGCGATCGCAACGCGTTGCCGCATCCCCCCGGAAAATTGGTGCGGAAACGCCTTCAGCCGCTCGTCGGGGGACGGGATGCCCACCTTGACCAGCGCATCGCGCGAGCGCCGGAGGGCCTCGTCGCGCGACACCTTATCGTGGGCGAGGATCGTCTCGACCATCTGCACGGCTACCGAGAGGACCGGATTCAGCGTCATCATCGGATCCTGGAAGATCATCGCGATCCGGTTGCCGCGCAGTTGCCGCAGCTCTTCCTCCGACAGCTTGCGAAGGTCGCGGCCGTTGAGGCTGATCCGGCCGTCGACGATGCGTCCCGGAGGATCGATGAGGCCCATGATCGAGTATCCGGTCATCGACTTGCCGGATCCCGACTCGCCGACGAGGCCCACGACTTCGCCCTTATGCACCGTGAACGATACGTCGTCCACCGCCTTCACCACGCCCGCCCGTGTAAAGAAGTGCGTGCGCAGGCCTTCGACCTCGAGCAGGGGCGGCTTCACTTCTGCAATCGCGGATTGAGCACGTCGCGGAGCTGGTCGGCGACGAGGTTGATGCTGACGATCGTGCAGAGGAGAGCTATACCCGGGAAGAAGCTGATCCAGTACTTGCCGGACAAGAGGTACTGGTATCCATTGGCGATCAGGAGCCCGAGCGAGGGCTCGGTGATCGGCAGGCCCAGGCCGAGGAACGATAGCGTCGCCTCGAGTGCGATTGCCGCGGCCACCTGGACCGTCGCCACGACGATCATCGGCGGCAGGCAGTTCGGCAGCAGGTGGCGAAAGACGATGCGCGAAGGCGGAAGCGCGACGCACCGCGCCGCCTCCATGTACTCCTTGCGCTTCTCGACGAGCGCGGCACTGCGCACGGTCCGCGCGTAATAGGCCCACTGGACGGTCACCAGCGCGGCGACGACCTTGCCGGTCCCCTGGCCCAGCACGGCGATCAGGATCAGCGCGATCAGGATCGCCGGGAACGAGAGCTGGATGTCGACGATGCGCATGATAAGGCTCTCGACACGACCGCCGAGGTACGCCGCCGCGAGCCCGGCCGTGAGGCCGATCACCAGCGCGAAGAACGTGGCGACGATGCCGACCCCCAGGCTGATTCGCAGGCCGTAGAAGATCGCGGACAGCATGTCGCGGCCCTGATCGTCGGTACCGAGCCAGTACGTGCCGCCGGACAGCGACGGGGATCCGGGCGGCAGGCGGCTGTCCATCACGTCGAGCTGCGCCAGGTCGTAGGGATTCTGCGGCGAGATCAGCGGCGCGAAAACCGCGAGCACCAGGATGAGGCCGAGCAGCGCCAGCCCGAACACGGCCACGGGATTCACGACGAAGTCGGCGACGACGCGCCGGAACGGCGTTTCGACCGCGCCCGGCACGCTCATCCCTCGTCCTCCAACACCAGGCCCGACGCGCTCATCCCTTGCTCTCGGTCAAGCGCACGCGGGGATCGAGCGCCGAGTAGAGCACGTCGACGACGAGATTGATCACGATGAAGATCGTCACGATGACGAGCAGGTACGCGACGATCACCGGCCGGTCGAGGACGCCGATCGAATCGATCAGCAGCTTGCCCATCCCGGGCCACGCGAACACGCTTTCGGTCACGATCGCGAACGCGATGACCGACCCGAACTCGAGCCCGATCACGGTGACGATCGGGATCAGGATGTTGCGCAATACGTGGACGCCGATGACCCGCGCGTGGGTCAACCCTTTTGCGCGCGCGAACTTCACGTAGTCGTGGAGCAGCGCCTCGCGCGTGCCGGCCCGCGTCAAGCGGATCAGAAGCGCGAGCTTGAAAAGGGCGAGGTTGGTCGCGGGCATGATCAGGTGCTTCAACCCGTCGATCGACAGGAACGACACCGGCAGGAACCCGAACAGCAGCGTGGTCGGGCCGCGCCCGTTCGACGGAAGCCAGCCCAGCATCACCGAGAACACCATGATGAGCATCAGCCCGACCCAGAACGTCGGCAGCGAAAAGCCGAGGATCGAGCCCGCCATGATCGTGCGGCCCGCGATGCCGTTGGGCTTCAATCCGGCCCAGAGCCCGAGCGGGATTCCCAACGCCACGGCAATCACCATCGCGGTCATCGCCAGTTCCATCGTCGCGGGCATCCGCTCGAGGATGAGCGAGAGCGCCGGCGTGCTGTGCACGAACGAGCGCCCGAGGTCGCCGTGCATCACCCCGCTGAGAAAACTCCCGTACTGTGCCCAGAGCGGCTTGTCGAGGCCGAGCGCGGCGATCGCCCGCTCGCGGTCGATCTGATCGGCCTGCGGACTGATCAGGATATCGATCGGGTTGCCGACCGCATACACGCCGACGAACACCAGCAGCGACATCACGAACAGCACGACGACGCTCTGGAGACCGCGTCGAATGATGAATACGAGCATCGCCGAGCGCCGATTCCTACATTCGACCGAGGACGGGAACCGCCATCGTTCCCGCGAAGGCGGCACCTGCCGTCGTTCCCGCGAAGGCGGGAACCCAGTGCCGTTGCGTGTGTGTCACCGG
>JBDTRG010000068.1:0-5014 GCA_039931775.1 Betaproteobacteria bacterium
TGACGCCGGCCTTCACGAACAGCCGCGCCAATTCGGCGGACTTGTACGCGGCGATCCCGCCGGTCAGTCCCAGAACGATTCTCGACAGCGCCTTCGTTTCCATCGCCTCATCGCCATTGCGAATGCATCGGCGCGAAGTTTACACCGCCCCGCCCCCGCCTTGACGTTGGACGCCGCGCCTGCGAATCTTCCGCTCGTGCCACCCTCCCCATCGAAGGACGGCGACTCGGCGTCGTGGGCGTTCCATGCGGGCATCATGCTCGGCTGCAGCGCCGCCTGCATCGCGTGGTCGTGGTGGGCGGGCCGCGACCTCAACTGGGACCAGCTCAACTACCATTTCTACGCGGCGTACCACTTTCTCGACGACAGGCTCGCCCGGGATTTCATGGGCGCCAGCGTCCAGGGCTATCTCAACCCACTCGCGTATGTGCCGTTCTACCTCATGGTGCGTGCCGACTGGCACAGCCTCCTCATCGGCTCGACGCTGGCACTGTTGCACTCGACCTGCCTGTGGCTCACGTACGGGATCGCGTGGATCCTGTTACCCGCGGGGACGCGTCATCGCCGCGGTTTGATCGTCGCGTCCGTCGTTCTCGCTTTTCTGGCTCCGCTTTACCTCGCTGAAGTCGGCAGCTCGTTCATCGACGTCACGACGACGATCCCGGTGTTGTTCGGAATCCTGCTCTTGATGAAGTTCCAGCAGCAGCGCAGTGGCGGAGCGTTGGTCGTCGCTGCGGGCGTGCTCATGGGGTCGGCCGCCGCGCTGAAGCTTACTAACGTCGTCTTCGCGGTGGCTGCAGCGGTATTCGTGGTGTTCGCCGCCGTGCCATTGCGCCAGCGTCTGCAACTCCTCGCGGGATATGTCGCCGGAGGAGCAGCGGGGTTCCTGCTGGTGGACGGCGCGTGGGCGTATCGGCTGTTCCGGATGTTCGGCAATCCCTTCTTTCCGTGGTTCAACGCGTGGTTCCGCTCGCCGGATTTTCCGGCGTTCAACATCCAGCATCATCGGTTCGTCGCGGAGGGCCTCGCCGACTATCTGAGCCTTCCGATCCGCATACTCGAACTCGCCAAGAGCAGCTACGCCGAGATTCGGGCGCCGGACATCCGGTTCGTCGCGCTGTTCGTCATCCTGTTGGCCGCCGCGGCGGCCGTCATGATTCGCCGGCGCGCGCGCTCGCCCGACGCGGCTGAGCTCGCGCCTTCCGCCTTTCCCGCCAATCGCGTCTTCGCCGCGGCCGTCGCGTTCACGCTGTGCTGTTACGTGCTGTGGCTCGCGACGTCGGGAAACGGCAGGTACGCGATACCGCTCGAGCTCTTCATGGGGCCGATGATTCCGGCGAGCGTGCTGGCCATCGGCGCGTCGGTGCGGGTGAGCGTCTACCTGATCGGAGCGATCCTGTTGGTGCAGGCGGCGATCGTCAACGTCGGCGCCGCGCCGCGCTGGTTGCCCACGGAATGGAAGTCCCGCTGGTTCGACCTCGATGTACCGGAGGTGCTGAAGGCGCGTCCGTTCCTGTTCCTGTCGCTCAACAAGCAGACGAACGTGTTTCTGGCGCCGTTCATGAACCCGGAATCCTCGTTCGTGAGCCTGTTCGGCCAGGTCTCGCTCGCCCTGGACCGTCCCGGCGGCACGCGGCTTCGCGCCCTCGTCGATCGGCACCAGCCGAACATCCGCACCCTGCTGCTTCCGTCGATCCCGACCCGCGGCGCAGCGCCGAACCCCGCGGTAATCACCTTCCAGAACAACATCCTGAAACGCCTTGACCTGCAGGTCGACCCCACGGATTGCCTCCCGATCACGCTGCACGATTCGGTCGCCCAGATTCCTGAATCCGTCAGCGGCACGTCCGACCCCGTGAAGGCGCGTGCCGCCGAGGTCACGAACTACCTGACGTGCGGGACGGTGCCCCTGCGCGACGCCATCGACACACCGGAATTCAAGGAGCGCCAGGCCAAGACCGATCGCGCCTTCGCGATTCTGGAAGCAACGTGTCCGCGCCTGTTCAGTCCCGCGGGGATGGTCACCGATCACGTAAACTCCAAATTGGGCCGGGCGTATTTCAACAGCGATGCCAACGTGTGGGAGCTAGGCGGCAAGCTCGAGTATGAAGGGTGGCGGTTCGACTCGCCGGTTCCGCTCGGTACGGTCGACGCGCTCCTCGACGGCAGGACACGCCTGGATTGCGGATCGATCCGGGCGCCCGATTTCGGACCCGGGAAATAGGCGATCCATGGCAGCGATGAAATCGCAGGATCGCACGGCAATCCTGGGACGAGAGACGCTGGCGAAGGTGTGGTCGTCGCCATCCTCGTCTTCGACGACTGGATCCTGTATCGTTACATTCATCATGTGCCGTCCGCGGTGCTGGCGGCCGCGCTCGAAGCGGTGGCCATGATCGCGCGCGGCATCGGGCTCATCCTTCACGCGATCAACCACCAGTTCAAGATGCTGTTCGAACGCGGGCAGGTCACGCGGCACCGCCGCAGCGGCGGCAGCTAATGGGCCTGGAGCGCACCGGCACGGTGCCGACGGGCCTCGCCCGGTTCGCGCTGGTCGGGTGCGTCGGGTTCGCGCTCGACGCCGGGATCCTGACGGCACTCGTCTCCCTCGGCTTCAATGTCTACGCGTCGCGCGCCGTATCGTTCACGATCGCGGTGCTCGCGACGTGGGGCCTCAATCGCAAATGGGTGTTTGCGTCCGGGGACGGCCGACAGGCGCGTGGCGCGGGGGCGGAATACCTGCGATACCTGCTCGTGCAGGTGGTCGGAGCGCTGTCGAATCTCGGCGTTTTTGTCGCGGTGCTATCGATCGTGCCGGATCTCATCCGGTTTCCCGTCATCCCGCTCGCGATCGGCGCGGTCGCGGGTTTCCTCGTCAATTTCGGCGGGGCGAGGTTCTGGGTCTTTGCGCGGCCTGCCGCCCGCTGAGCCCGTGCCGCGCATCCTCGCTTCGGCCCTCCCCATCCGATGAACGCGTACGAGGGCACCGACAATCTCGAAGTGATGGCGGAGGCCCGGAACTACAACGCGTTCCTGCGCGACCTCGTGCTGGCGAACCGCGCGGAGGCGCCGACGGCCGTGGATTTCGGAGCGGGCATCGGCACGTTCGCACGGATGGTCCGCGACCGCGGCATCGACGTGCTTTGCATCGAACCCGACGTCGCGCAATGCGCGGTGTTGCGCGAGCACGGGCTCGAAGCTCTGGCTGACCTCGATGCGCTGCCGGACGCATCGCTCCCGTACGTCTATTCGCTGAACGTGATGGAGCATATCGAGGACGATGCGGGGGCACTCCTGCAGATCGCGGGCAAGCTCGCCCCCGGGGGTCGCCTGCTCGTCTATGTTCCGGCGTTCGACGTGCTCTTCTCGAGCATGGATCGCAAGGTCGGGCACCATCGGCGCTATCGGCGGGAAGGGCTCGCCGCGCTGGTTGAGGCGGCGGGGCTCGAGGTCGTCACCGCGCGCTACGTGGACTGCGTCGGGTTTCTCGCGACGCTGGCTTACAAGGCGCTCGGTTCCGACAAAGGCGACATCGATCGCCGGTCCGTCGTCGTCTTCGACCGGATCTTGTTTCCGATAAGCCGCCTCCTCGATCGCGTGCTCGGCTTCGTGGTCGGCAAAAACGTCTACGTTGTAGCGAGGAAGCGGCAAGGCTGATACATTTGAAGCGCGACTTTCGCTTCCTGCGCCGCGCAACCTTCGATTCGATCGATGTTCGAGCATGCCGTCTGACCGCGTTCGCTTCCTCCTCAAGTTCCTGCGGGATCCGCTGCATCTCGGCGCCGTGAGCCCGGCGTCGCGGCGCCTCGGAGACGTTGTCGGCGCGGCGACGCGGGAGGCGGCGCGCAACGGCTTCGATGCGCGCCCGCTCCGAAAGAACGGCTCCGTCCGTCTTGCTCCTGCGGCGTCGACCGCCACCATCGTCGAACTGGGCGCCGGCACGGGCTCACTCAGTCAATACATCAGCGGGATGAACCCGATACTGGTCGAGCGCAACGCCGAGTGGGCGGCGCTCTTGCGCGAGCGATTTCCGCAGCTCGAAGTGCGCGCCGAGTGCGCGCTGCAGACACTCGCCAGCATCGACGCACCGGTGGGCGTGGTCTCGTCCATCCCGCTTATCAACAATCCGCAGGCCGACGAGATCAGGAAGCTCCTGACGCGCAAGTATCGGGACGGATTGATCCGGTTCTGCGTGCTCTACACGTACGGATGGAGCAATCCGCTGGCCGGCGTCCCGTTTCGGCAGAGCCGACGTGAGCATTTCGTTGCGCGAAGCCTTCCACCCGCGTCGGTGTGGGTTTACCGCTAGCTGAGGTTCAGGCGCAGGTGGCCCCGTCGCGGTAAGTTGCGCTCCCCATCATCCCGATGGCGAATGGCCATGTGCCGGCGCGAACGCTACGCTGCGGGCCAGGCTTGTGAGGCGTTCCTCCGTTGCCTGAATCGACTCCGCGACGGGCGCGCGCCGCCCGCGCGGAAAACTGCCAATGCCCCGGAGCGATTGCCATGCGCGTCGTCGCGAATGCACAGCACGAACGCCCGCGCGAACGCCTGCTTGCGCATGGCGCGACCGCGCTTTCGGATGCCGAACTCGTCGCGCTGCTGCTGCGCACCGGCACCGCGGGCAAGAGCGCGCTCGACATTGCCCGCGCGCTGATCGCGCAATTCGGCGGCGTGTCCGGGCTGCTCGCGGCGCCGGTCGCGGAAGTCGTGGCGATGCCCGGCGTCGGACCCGCGAAGGGTGCCGAGCTCGCCACGGTCGTCGAGCTCGCGCGGCGATCGCTGTCGCAGGAGGCGCAGGAGCGCGACGCGCTCGCCTCGCCGCAGGCGGTCCGCGACTACCTGCGGCTTTTGCTGGCGGCGCGGCCGTACGAGGTGTTCGTCGGCCTCTTTCTCGACAGCCAGAACCGGCTGCTGGCGGCGGACGAGCTCTTTCGCGGCACGCTCGCGCAGACAAGCGTCTATCCGCGTGAGGTCGTCAAGGCAGCGCTCGCGCGGAATGCCGCGGCAATGATCT
>JBDTRG010000069.1:0-47730 GCA_039931775.1 Betaproteobacteria bacterium
TGGTGCTCAAGGGCCGCCTGCAGGTGCGGATCGATCTCCCCGCCGGCGGCACGGTGACCGTCGACGAAGTCGGTCCGGGCGGCGTGGTGGGCGAAATGGCGTTGCTCACCGGCAATGTGCGCTCGGCGACCGTCACGGCAATGGAGGAAGCCGATTTCGCGCAGCTCGCTCGGGTCGACTTCGAACGGCTGGCCGCCCTGCATCCGGACGCGCTGAACGAATTCCTGCAGCGCATCCTCCCACGGCTGCGCCGCACGCAGATGATCCACGCGCTGATCGAGCTCTTCGGCGAGCTCGATGGGGCGGCGCTCGCGGAACTCGAGACCGAGCTCGAGTGGGTGCGCCTGCGTGGCGGCGACACGCTGTTCAAGGAGGGCGACCACGGCCAGGACGTGTACATCATCGTCAACGGTCGCCTGCGCGCGTCGGTTCTCGACGGCGAGGGCCGGACGCGCGTCCTCGAAGAGGTCGGGCGCGGCGCGGCCGTCGGCGAGCTGGCGCTCCTCACCGGCGAGCCTCGCGCTGCGACCATCGTCGCCGTGCGCGACAGCGATCTGCTGAAGCTTTCCCGGGCGTCCTTCGACACGATGCTCGACCGCCATCCGCGCGCGATGATGCAGATCGCGCGCGCCGCCGCCCTGCGCTTGCGGCACTCGGTCCAGCGGCCGCCACGCGCTGTGGCACCCCACGCGTTTGCAGTCATTCCGGCGGGCCCGGGCGTACCGCTCGCCGCATTCACCGCGAAGCTCACCGAGACCCTGCAGGTCCACGGGTCGGTGCTGCGTCTCGGGAGCGCCGACATCGACCGTCTGCTCGCAAAGCCGGGAATCTCCCAGAGCGCGGATAACGACGTCATTCACGAGTCCGTCGTCGCCTGGCTGTCGGCTCAGGAGCGCGAACACCGCTTTCTGGTGCTCGAGGCCGATGCCGGATGGACGGCGTGGACGCAGCGCGTGCTTCGGCAGGCCGATCGTGTGCTCATCGTCGGCCGAGCCACTGATGATCCCGCACCCGGCGCGATCGAGAATGCCGCGACGGAAATGGGCTTCACCGCTCGCCGCGAGCTGGTGCTGCTCCAGGCGGAAGACTGCGTGCAACCGAGTGGAACGCATGCGTGGCTCGCACCACGCCAGGTCGCGACGCACCACCACGTGCGCCTCGGCCGGGACGAGGACGTGCGCCGCCTCGCGCGTCGCGTCAGCGGCCGTGCCGTCGGTGTGGTCATGGGCGGCGGCGGCGCCCGCGGATTCGCGCACATCGGAACCCTGCGCGCGCTGGCCGAGAGCGGCGTCGACGTCGACCTCATCGGCGGCGCCAGCATCGGCGCCTTGATCGCGGCCGGGCACGCGCGCGGCCTGACGGTGGACAATTTTCTCGAACTCGCCGGCTTCTTCGCCTCGCGCAAGAAGCTTCTGGACCACACGCTGCCGATCACGTCGCTGATGGCGGGCCGCAAGGTCAGCGCGCTCTACCAGCGGCTATTCGGCGACCTGTTGATCGAGGACCTGTGGACGCCGCTCTTCATCATGTCGAGCGGATTGAGTCGCGCGCATTCCGTCCTCCACGACCGGGGTTCGGTGTGGCGAGCGGTTCGCGCGAGCACCGCGATCCCGGCCATATTCCCGCCGCTTCTGGCCGACGACGGCGAGGTGCTGGTCGACGGCGGCGTGATGAACAACATGCCGCTCGACGTCATGCGGACATGGTGCGAAGGCGGCACGGTGATCGGCTTGAATCCAACGCCCATCAACGACAAGATGACACCCTACCATTTCGGACCCAGCCTCACCGGATGGGAGGCGCTGAAGGGGCGGATGCGCCTGTTCGGATCGCGCACGCGCGCGCCGTCGATCATCGGCAGCGTGATGCGCGCCACCGAGATCAACAGCGCCAATCGAATGCGGCAGCCGGCCTTCCGCGGCATTGCCGATCTGCTGATCGAGCCGCCGCTCGACGGGTTCGCGATCCTGGCGTTCGACAAGTACGCCCCGATCATCGACATCGGTTACAAGCATTCGCGAGAAGCGATCGCCGCGTGGCGGTCCGCGGGTTCCGCGTCCGACTAGCGCCCGGACTCGGGCCAACCCGTTGGGCGCCGCGCTTCGCGCTCGATCAGGTCCAGCCGGCGTCGACGATGAAATTCTGCGCGGTGCACATCCGGCTGTCGTCGGCCGCGAGCCAGAGCACCATGCGCGCGATGTCGGGTGGGTAGAGCTTTTCCTTGATGCACTGGTTCTCGAACAGCTGCCGCTCACCGTCGGCATCGAGCCACAGATCGATCTGGCGCTGCGTCAACACCCAGCCGGGCACCACGGTGTTGACGCGGATGTGGTCGACCCCCCAGTCGCGCGCGAGCCCGCGCGTCATGCCGTGCACGGCGGCCTTCGACGTCGTGTAGGCGTTGTACCCGCCTTCGCTGTTCATCCAGCTGATCGAGCCGAAGTTCACGATCGATCCCCCGCCTGCCGCCTTTATCTGCGGATACGCGGCCTGCGCGGCGAAGAACTGGTGGCGCAGGTTGACGGCGATGCGGTCGTTCCAGTAGTCGAGCGTGACGTCCATCGCCCTGTGGCGGTCGTCGTTCGCCGCGTTGTTGACGAGCACCGTGATCGGCCCCAGCTCGTCGCCGACACGCCGCACGATCGCCTGCAGCGCCGCGACGTCGCGCAAGTCGCAATGGAGGAAGCGCGGCGTGCGCGCTCCCGCCGCCCCGATCCGATCGACGAGCGCGGCCGAGGCCTTGTCGTCGATGTCGACGAACGCGACGCTCGCGCGCTGCGCGCAGAAGTGCTCGACGATCGAGGCTCCGATGCCGGAACCACCCCCGGTGACGAACACGACCCTGTCGCGCAAGCTCGGATAACTGGCAAACCGTTCGGTCACGATTTCAAGGGTCCTTTCCCGGAGTCCTCGGCTCGCATCAGCGGCGCGCGTGCGCCGTCGCTGTCCGCTTCGACGCGATCCCCATCGCGTTGGCGACGTCGTGCTGCGCATGAACGAGCAGCACCAACATCGCGGCGCGGGCGCCGGTGGGGTCGTTCTCGCGCACCGCGTCCAGAACCGCGACGTGCAGCGGCAGCGAATGCCGCTGCCCGCGCGGGTCGCCCTCGGACAAGCGGAAACTCATGATCAGCGCGGTTTCAATCAGGGCGCCCAGCGAACCGAGCATCTCGTTGCCGGTCATCCACAAGAGCGTCTGGTGGAATCGGAGGTCCGCGGCCATCCACAATTCGCCGTCGTCGCCGGCCGCCGCCATGTCCGCGCAGGCCGCCGCCAGCCTCGCGACATCGGCCTTGCCGGCGCGCTCGGCGGCGAGCGCCGCGGCGCTCGGCTCGATGACCTGCCGCAGGTCGAAGAGGTCGCGCACGTAGCGCTCCGTCGGTAGCGCGGCGAGTCGCCACGCCAGCACATCGGGGTCGAGAAAATTCCAGCGCTCGCGCGCGCAGACGCGGGCGCCCGTCCGCGGGCGCGACTCGATCAACCCCTTGGCGGCGAGCACCTTGATGGCTTCGCGCAGCGCGGTGCGGCTCACGTTGAGCTTGGCGCTCCAGAGGTCCTCGCTTGGCAGTCCGCGACCCGCCGGCAGTTCGCCGCGCAGGATCTGCATGCCGATTCGGTGCGCGATCCGGCCGTGCAGGCTCCGCTCTGAGTACGTGCGCTGACCGCCGCCTCCGTCCGTCGACGGCGTCGGCGCCGGCGCTCGCGCGCCACGGGACACGATAATCGGTATCGGACGGGTTCGGCGAGCGGATGGCGGCACCGGCGGCACTTCCTTGGGAGCGTGGGTAGCGGGGCGCGGGCCGCATTGCCAGCGCAATCCTCATACTATATGCTGATTCGCCAAAGTTCCAGGCGGCGAAACGCGCAATGGAGCAGGTCTTGCGGAGCGGAATTCCGGGCACATCGCCATCGAAGCGATTTCGGCATGAACGATATCACCGACGTCATCGACCTGCGCGCCGGCCGGGCGCGCCTCGGCGTCGTCCCCGGCATCGGCGGGTCGATCGCGTACTACCGATGGATCGACGGAACGAAGGAACACGACTGGTTGCGACCGACCCCGCCCGAGGATCTCTTGCACGGAACCGCCGACCGCCTCGCCTGCTTCCCTCTGGTCCCGTTCTCGAACCGGGTCCGCGACGGTCGCTTCGCGTTTGGCGGACGCGACATTTGCCTGCCGCTCAACCAACTGCCGCAACCGCACGCCGAGCACGGCCATGGCTGGCAGGCGCGCTGGATTGTCGCCGAGCGCGCCGACGATCGCCTGGCCCTCGAGTACGATCATCCCGCCGACGCGTGGCCTTTCCCGTACCGCGCACGCCAGGAGTTCGCGCTTTCCGACGACGAATTGCACGTGACGCTCTCGGTCGAGAACCGGGGTCGCGAAACAATGCCCGTCGGGCTCGGCCTGCACCCCTACTTTCCCCGCACGGCGCAATGCCGGCTTTGGGCCCACGTCGACGCGATGTGGGCGACCGACGACGAAGTGATGCCGACGGCGCTGACCGTCGCCGACCCGCGCCTTGCCAGCGGCGACGGCATGCGGGTCTCCACCACGCCGCTCGACAACGTGTTCACCGGCTGGCGGCGCGAAGCCGCCATCGCCTGGCCCGAGCGCCACGCACGCCTGCGTATCGACGCGGGCGCACCGCTCGACTTTCTCGTCGTCTATGCGCCGCCCGACGAGGACTACTTCTGCGTCGAGCCCGTCAGCCATTGCACGGACGCATTCAACCTTGCCGGACGCGGGCGCCGCGATACCGGCATGCTGACCCTGAAATCGGGCGCTACCCTGCCCGTTTCCACGCTGTTTCGGCCCAGTCTGATGTAGCGATCGTGGTTTCCAATTGAGGAGGTAAGTGAACATGAACATCGGCAATCGAGTTTCCGCGTTGCTCAAGGCGATCGGCGTCGCCTGCGCATTTTCCGGCGTCGCATCGGCACAGACGCCATCGGTCGTCGTCTACAGCGCCGTCAGTCCGAAAGTGATGACGGCGTTCGTCGACGAATTCCAGAAGCAGAATCCCGGCGTCAAGGTCGACCTGATCAATGGGGGCAGCGGCGAGCTCCTGACGCGCCTGACAGCCGAGAAGGCCAATCCGCGCGCCGACGTGCTGGTCGGGCCGGACATCGACATCTTCGATGCGGCGCTCGACCTCTTCGACGGCTACAAGTCGAAGGAGGACGCCGCCTTTCCGCGTACCGCGGTCGGTCCCGACTACAAGTACTACGGATTCTCGACGAATTTCCAGGTGTTCATCGTAAATACCAAGATGATGCCGCTCGACAAGGCACCGCAGACCTGGATGGATCTCACCAAGGCCGAGTACAAGGGCAAGGTGGTCATGGCGAATCCGGCTCAGTCGGGCTCGGGCTATTCGCAGATGATCCAGATCCTGCAGCTCTATGGCTGGGACGTGATGGACAAGGTCATCGGTGTGTCGACGATCGTGACGAGCTCGCGGCTCGCGTACCAGAACATCGCGAAGGGCGAGGCGCCCGTCGGGCTGACCAGCGAGTTCAACGTGCTCGCGAGCAAGACCGAAGGCTTTCCTGTCGAAGCCGTCTACCCGAAGGATGGCACCGCGCTGATCAACGACGCGAGCGGCATCGTCAAGGGCGGGCCGAATCCCGCCAACGCGAGGAAGTTTATGGACTTCGTCACCTCGAAGCAGGCGGCGCAGATGATCGTCGACATCGACAAGCGGCGCAGTGCGCGCAACGATGTGGCACCTCCCGCGGGCCTGCCCGACGCGAAGACGCTGAAGACGTTCGCCTACGACTACAAGCTTGCCGCGAACAATCGCAAGGCCAACCTCGAGCGCTTCGACAAGGCGTTCTCGGCCAAGTAGCACGACAGCCTTTCGCGCATTGCCAAGGCAAGTGCCACGACCTGGTCGTCCCCGCGCAGGCGGGGACCCAGTGGCGTACTCCGCACGACGCTGTGTCCCCGCTTTCGCGGGGACGACGGTTCCGGTGTCGCGCATTCGGGAAATATCGAAATGGCCCACGCGACGCTGAGCGTACGTGGCCTGACCAAACGGTTCTCGGTCGGTGGTTCCGAGATCACGGCAGTCGATCGCGTATCGTTCGACGTGCACGGCGGCGAGTTCTTTACGATGCTCGGGCCGTCGGGTTGCGGCAAGACGACCACGCTGCGCGTCATCGCCGGGCTCGAGCAGGCGACATCCGGCGGGATCACCGTCGACGGTCGCGATTTCATGGCGGTTCCGCCGCAGCGTCGCAACATCGGGATGGTTTTCCAGTCTTACGCACTGTTCCCGCACCTGACGATCTTCGAGAACGTGGCGTATGGCCTCCGGTTGCGCGGCATCGGCGCCACCGAGATCGAGAGACGCGTCCGTGCGACGCTCGCGCTGTTGCAACTCGAATCCGTTGCTTCGCGCCATCCCGCCGCGCTCTCGGGCGGCCAGCAGCAGCGCGTCTCGATCGCCCGCGCGCTCGTCTACGAGCCGACCATGCTGCTGCTCGACGAGCCGCTCGCCAACCTCGACGCAAAACTCCGCGTGATGATGCGTGACGAAATCCGCGCATTGCAACGTCGGCTCGGCATCACAACACTCTACGTAACGCACGACCAGGAGGAGGCGACCGCGGTTTCGGACCGGCTCGCGGTATTCGACCGCGGGCGGATGATCCAGATCGGCACGCCCGAGGAAATCTACACGCGCCCGCAGAGCCTCTTCGTCGCCGACTTCATCGGCCGCGCCAATTTCCTGCCCGTGCGGCTCCGAGTTCCCGGTTCGCCCGCCGCGGGCGTGACGCTCGGGAACGGCACCGAACTCTCTCCCGCCCGCCAGGTGCGACTCGAAGCGGACGAGGCGGCAACGCTTTCGTCCGACGATTCCGGCGTCGTCATGATTCGCCCGGAGCATCTGGCGCTGGACGCTACATCGGGCGACGTCGGCTGCCGCGTGCTGCGCATCCAGCTTCTCGGCGGATTGATTCGCTACACCGTGCAATCGGACGCGTCGCCGGTGGACGTTCGCGTCGAGACGACGCGCGCGATTCCCGGCGTCGCCGAAGGCGCCGGCGTGCATCTGTCCATCCCGCCCGGGGACGCCGTGCTCTACCACCGCTGAGCCGTGTCCGCGTCGACAGCCTCCAAGCCGACGGCCATCGGGCAGGACCCGCGCGATTGGAGCGCCTGGGTGCTGGGTTCGATCGTCGTCGTCGTGACGGTCGTCTTCCTGATCTACCCGCTCGCCCATGCAATGCTGCTCGCGTTCGTGAAGAACGGCGAGGATCCGGCGTGGGCGGCGTTCACGCTCGACAACTTCGCGCGGTTCTTCACCGCGGCGAGCTACAAGCGCGCGCTTTGGAACTCGATCTATTCCGGCCTCGCCGCAACGTTGCTGGCCACGGCAATCGCGCTGCCTATGGCGTATTCGGTCGCGCGCATCGCCATCCCGTTCCGCGGCCTGATCTCGGCGATGAGCGTGGTGCCGCTCATCTCGCCACCGTTCATCGGCGCGTATGCGTGGATCATCGTGCTCGGTCGCAACGGCACGATCACCCAGCTCGTCCGTGAGTGGACGGGGTGGACGCTGCCATCGATCTACGGGCCGCCCGGCGTCATCCTGGCGCTGGCGCTGTCCTACTTTCCGTACGTGTTCCTCATCGTGCAGGGCGCGCTAGCAGCCGCTGACCCGCATATCGAGGAGGCCGCGCGGATGGCCGGCGCCAGTCGCGCGCGCATTGTGCGAACCGTCACGATGCCGCTGGTGGTTCCGGCGATCGGCGCCGCCATGCTGATCGTGTTCATCAAGGCGGTCGGGGATTTCGGCGTGCCGTCGATCCTGGGCGGCGAGTTTCAGGTGTTGCCGACGCTCATCTATTACCAGATCCACGGGTTTTTCAACCTGAATGCCGCGGCGGCGATCGCCGCCGTGAACGTGCTGCTGACGATTGCGGCGATGGGCGCGCTCGCCTGGGTGAACCGCAAGCGCAGCTTTGCGACGGTCGGTGGAACCTCGGGCGCCGCGGTGCGGCTCGCGAGTCCCGGCGCCCGGGCCTTCGGCAATGTCTACTGCTGGCTGGTCATCTTCATCGCGGTCCTCCCGCAGATCGTCATTGCGGTCGCATCGGTTGCAGGGCGCTGGCCGGGTACGATGCTGCCGGAGTCCTATACGCTCGACCACTACCGGGCAGTCTGGTCGCAGCTGACGCGCCCGATCGCCAACAGCCTGATCCTGGCCGGAGTAGCCACCGCGGTATGCATCGTGTTCGGGACGGTGACTGCGTATGCGAGCGCGCGAGGACGCCTTCGCGCCCGATGGGCGCTCGACCTCACGATCATGCTGCCGTTCGTCCTGCCGGGACTCGTGGTGGGGGTGGCGTATCTGACGGCGTTCAACAGCGGACCGCTGATCCTGACCGGTACCGCGATCATCCTCGTGCTCGCCTATTTCACGCGGCGCGTCGCCTTCATTTTCCGCTCAGTCAGCGCAGCGATCACTCAGATCGACCCGAAACTCGAGGATGCGTCGAAGATCTGCGGAGCGGGCTGGGCGACGACGATGCGCCGCGTGATGGTGCCGCTGGCGGCTCCGGCGATCCTCGCCGGTGCGATCCTGGTGTTTTCGACGCTGATCGGCGAGATCAGCGCAACCGTGCTGCTGTATTCGGCGAAGTGGAAGACGATTTCGATCGCGATCTACGAGCTGGTGCTCGGTGACCAGCTTGCGCAGGCCAGCGCGATCGGCACGATCACCACCGTGCTGACGCTGCTGCTGGTGCTTGCGGCTAGCCGCCTCGCCGGCAAGAACATGGCCGAGCTGTTCCGCTGATCTGCGTTACGCCTGCGCGTCAGCCGAGGACGCCGGCGAGCATCGGGTAAAGGGCGGGGGTGGCGGCGATCGTCATGTTGCCCGCGGTCAGCGCGTCGCCTGCGAGGAAGTCGTTGACGCGGCCGCCGGCCTCGTCGACCAGCAGCAACCCGGCCAGCGCATCCCACGCGTACAGGTGCCGCTCGGCATAGCCGTCGAGACGACCGTCGGCAACGCGTGCGAGTCCGAGCGCGGCCGATCCGCTTTGCGTCACGTTTGCGCCAGCGTCGAGCAACCGCGTCATGATGAGTCCGAAATCGGCGACCGGCGCACGCGACGAGTATCCTATGTCGACCGTCGCGCGCGCGATGTCGACGGCACCGCTCACGCGGATCGGAGAACCGTTGCGCGAGGCGCCTTTGCCGCGCTGCGCCGAGTACAGCAGATCGCCGTTGGGGTCGAAGATCACGCCGACCTCGGTGCGACCCGCCACCGCGTAGGCGATCGACACGCACCAGTGCGGCAGGCCGCGGGCGAAATTCGCGGTGCCGTCGATCGGGTCGATGACCCAGCACCGCTCGCCGGGTGCGCCGCCACCCTCTTCACCGAGGAACGTATCGTCCGGAAACGCCGCATGCAATGCCGCGACGATCAAGCGCTCGACCGCGGCATCAGCGTCGGTGACGACGTCCTGCGGTCCTTTCAGCGCGATCCGAAGGGTGCTGAGGTCCGCAAGGTAGCTGCAGGCGAGTCGACCCGCGTCGCGCGCGACGGCCCCCGCCGCGCGCTGCCGTTGCGATAGCGCGTCCGCGGGCATCGCGACGACCGGCTTGCCGGCCGCGTCAACCGCGTTTCGCGGCGGTCGACTGATACTTGGCGAGATGCCGCGTCGGCAGCGCCAGCGCATCCCGCCGGAACGGGTCGCCCAGCTCGCGGGTCACCATCATCTCGAGGATCGTGGTCTTGCCTTCGCCTTGCGCCTTGGCCGCCGCGCGCAGCGCCGGGCCGACGTCGCCGAGCTTCTCGATCGTGTGCCCTTCGGCACCCATCGCCTTTGCGACGGCCGCCCAGGACGGTTGCTTGTCGAGGTTCACGCCGACGAAGCGGTTTTCGTAGAAATCGACGTGGTTCTTCTTTTCCGCGCCCCACTGGCCGTTGTTGAAGACGACCGCCGTCACCGGGATGTTCTCGCGGACGCAGGTCTGGATCTCGCCGAAGCTCATGCCCCAGGCACCGTCGCCGACGTACGCGATCGCGGGCCGGTCGGGCGCCGCGACCTTGGCGCCGACGATCGTGGGAAACGCGTAGCCGCAGTTGCCGAAGCTCATCGCTGCGAACATCGAGCGCGGGCGATCGAAACGAAGGTACGAGTTCGACACCGAGCAGATATTGCCGATGTCGGTCGACACCATCGCGCGCTCCGGCATCGCGCGCTCGAGTTCACGGAGCATCTGCCGCGGGTGCATATGCGTCGAATTTTTCGACACCTCGAGCGACCACGCATCCTTCTCGTGCGCCCAGCCGTCCAACTCGGCTTCCCACGCCTTCTTGACCGCCTTGACGTCGGCAAGGCGCCCTTCCTTGTTTGCGATGGACGCGAGCGACTTGCCCGACAGGCGCGAGATGAGCGCCAGTGCCGCTGCCTTCGCGTCGCCGCAAATACCCACCGAGATCGGTTTCACGAGGCCGAGCATCTTGGCGTCGGCGTCGACCTGGATGATCTTCGCATCCTTCGGCCAGTATTCGATCCCGTACTGCGGCAGCGTGCCGAACGGACCGAGGCGGGTGCCCAGTGCCAGCACGACGTCCGCCTTCGCGATCAGCTTCATCGCCGCCTGGCTGCCCTGGTAGCCGAGCGGTCCCAGCCACAGTGGGTGCGTTGCCGGGAACGAGTCGTTGTGCAGATAGCTGTTCGCGACCGGGGCCTGTAGCAGCTCGGCGAGGCGGATCGCCTCGCTTTGCCCGTCGGCCATCACTACGCCGCCGCCGCAAAGGATGACCGGGAACGTGGCGCTTGCGAGAAGCGCCGCGGCCTCGTCGAGGCTCTTCTCGCCACCGGCTCCCCGCTCTATCACCATGGGCCGCGGGATCTCGCACTCGATGTCGCCGTAGAAGAAATCGCGCGGGATGTTGAGCTGCGTCGGTCCGAGCTCGAGGTGCGCGCGGTCGAACGCGCGGCCGGTCAATTCCGCCATGCGCGTGCGATTGTTGACGTGGGCCTGGAACTTCGTGATCTTCGAGAAGATCGGCAGCTGCTCGGTCTCCTGGAATCCGCCGAGACCGAGCGTCGCGCTGCCGGTTTCAGGGGTGATGACGACGACCGGCGAATGTGCCCAATACGCGGCCGCCGTCGATGTGACGAAATTGGTGATGCCGGGACCGTTCTGAGCGATGCACACGCCGTGCCGGCCCGAAACGCGCGCGTATCCATCGGCCATGTGACCCCCGCCCTGCTCATGGGCTACCGAGATGAAGCGGATGCCGGCGAGCGGGAAGAGGTCGAGCGCGTCCATATACGCCGAGCCAACGATGCCGAAGACATCCTTGACGCCGTTGGCGACGAGCGTTTCGACGAACGCCTCCGAGGGCGTCATCTTCTGTTTGCCGACGACGGGCATCGACAGTTCGACGCGCTTGTTCATGGCTTGCTCCGGGTGCGGGTGACGGGAGGATGCCGAGTTTTCCACAGTGCCCGGCCATGCGCAAGCGTTCGACAGGTATCTTTGAGTTGCCAAGTGCGGGCGAACTGACTACATTCACCTGGCCCGCGGATCGCCGTAGACGCGACCGGGGGCGCGCCGGTCAAGGCGCCACTCAAACCAAGGGAGGATCCATGAAACGGCATTGGCTTTTGCTAGGCATGGCGGCACTGGTCGCCACCGCGCTCGGCAGCGGAAACGCGCTCGCCCAAACGGCGCAGCAACCGGTCAAGATGCGAATCCAGACCGCCGTCCCCAGCGCATCGATCTATTTCGATCTCCTGAAGAAGTTCGCCGACCGCATCGACCGGATGTCCGCGGGACGCGTCAAGATGGAGATACTCCCCGATGGCGCGATCGTTCCCGCGTTCGAAATCCTCGACGCCGTCGACAAAGGGATCGTCGAAGGCGGTTACGCCTGGACTCACTACTGGTCCGGCAAGAATCCTGCGGCCGGCCTCTTCTCGAATCCGATGGCCGGCGCCGGCGTCGGCCTCGACCAGCTCTCGCACGTGGCCTGGATATTCGAAGGCGGCGGTTACGACCTCTACCGCAAGCTGTACCGCGACGTCCTCAAGGTAAACGTCGAGCCTCTCTTCGTGCAGCCGATGGGACCGGATCCGCTGGGCTGGTTCAAGACGCCGATCAACAGTGTCGCGGATTTCAAGAAGATGAAGTACCGGTCGCCGCCGGGTATCACCGGGGAGATCTTCAAGGAAATGGGCGTCGCGGCCGTCGCCTTGCCGGGCGGTGAGATCGTGCCCGCCGCGCAGCGCGGCGTGATCGACGCCGCCGAGTGGATCGGCCCCGCCGACGACATGAACCTCGGGCTGCAGACTGTCTGGAAGCACTATTACCTGCAGGGCCTGCACCAGTCGACGGACATCGGCGAGGTGCTCATCAACAAGACCGTCTGGAACAAGCTCTCGCCCGATCTTCAGGAAATCATCCGCACTGCGGCCATGGCGTCGATGACGGAGACCTACACCTACAACGTCTATAAGAACGCGCAGGCGATCGTGAGGCTGCGCAACGAGTTCAAGGTCCAGATCCACGACACGCCGAAGGATTTCTTCCCCGAGTTCGTTCGTGCGACCAACGTCGTCCTGGACCGCTACGCGGCCAAGGACGCGTTCTTCAAGCAGGTGCTCGACTCGCAGCGCAACTTCGCGAAGGTCGTCGTTCCGTACTGGACGAAGGTCATCGACCTGTATTCCGAGCTCGGCAACGCCGCGCTCGCCAACCCGCCGAAGTAACCACCCCAGGCCAGATGCGCCGGAGGTCGGCCGCCACCGCGGCCGGCCCGGCGGTCGCGGCCGCACGGGAGAATTCCGATGTCCGAACCGAACGCCGCGGCGCTCTCCATTACGCGCGCCCTCGACGCAGTGACCCGCGTTGTCGGAAAGGCGATCGCCTGGCTGATCGTTCCGATGGTGCTCTCGCTGGTCTGGGAGGTCACCGCGCGCTACCTGTTCAACGCGCCGACGGAGTGGGCGTACGACATGACGTTCATGCTGTACGGCACGTTCTTCATGGTCGGCTCGGCGTGGACGTTGCAGCGCGGTGGCCACATACGCACCGACACGTTCTACGCGAAATGGAGCGTGCGAACGCGCGCGCGCGTCGACCTCGCGTGCTACGCCGTGTTCTTCTTTCCGGCCATCGCCATCTTCGGCTGGCTCGGCGCCGAATTCTTCTGGAAGTCGTTCCAGCAGAACGAACGGATCGTCACGAGCCCGTGGCTGCCGATCGTCTGGCCGTTCAAGTTCATGATGCCCGCCGCGGCGGTCTTGCTGCTGCTGCAGGGGATCTCCGAGTGCATCAAGAACTGGGCGCGTGCATTCGGACCCGATGCAGAGTTGCCTGACGCGTCGCCCCCCGATACCGAAGCAGGGGCGACGACATGAGCGGCGCAGGCGTGGGGACGCCCCGATGAGCGCCGAATGGTTCGGGATCCTGCTGCTCGGCGTATTGTTCGTCGCGATCTTCATCGGCTTTCCGATCGCCTTCACGCTGATCGCGGTGGCGGCAATCGGCGGATACGCGATGCTGGGACCGCTGGCGCTGCACCTGATGACGCTGCAAGTCTTCTCGGTGATGCGCGACCCGACGCTTGCGTCGGTGCCGTTCTTCCTGTTCATGGGTTACCTGCTCGAACAATCCGGCCTGATGGAGCGGCTCTTTCGCGGCGTCCAGCTGGCCTTCGCCTCGGTGCGCGGCTCGCTCTATCTCGCGGTGCTGCTGACCGCGACGATCTTCGCCGCCGCGACCGGCATCGTCGGTTCCTCGGTGACGCTCCTCGGCGTGATGGCCGCACCGGCGATGAAGCGCTCCGGCTACGACATTCGCCTCTCGGCGGGCGCGATCACCGCCGGCGGAACGCTCGGCATTTTGATACCGCCGTCGGTCATGCTGATCGTGATGGGTCCCGTCGTCGGCGTGCCCGCCACCGATCTCTTTGCCGCGGCGATGATGCCGGGTCTCTTGCTGGCGCTGCTCTACATCGCCTACACGCTGGTGCGAAGCTACCTGAACCCGGCGCTCGGACCGGCATTGCCGCTCGAGGAGCGAGCCGGATCGATCGGCGAGGTGGTGCGCGAGCTGTTGCTCGGCATCGCACCGGTCGTCGTCGTGATCATGGCGACGCTCGGCGTGATCCTCGCGGGCATCGCGACCCCAACGGACGCGGGGGCGGTGGGCGCATTCGCCGTGCTGTTGCTGACGCTCGGCTACCGGCGCATGACCTGGGCAGGCTTCCAAAAGGCGGTGTACTCGACGCTGTTGACCTCCTGCATGATCCTGCTGCTCGTGGCCGCTTCCAACTATTTCGGCGCGGTGTTCTCCCGCCTGGGAAGCGCGACGCTCATCGCCGAGTCGCTGCTGCAGCTCGACCTGCCGCCGACGATGATGCTGCTCCTGATCCTCGGGATCATCTTCGTGCTCGGCTGGCCGCTCGAATGGGTGCCGATCGTGCTGATCGTCGTCCCGATCCTGCTGCCGCTTGTGCAGAAACTCGGCATCGACCTCGTCTGGTTCTGCACGCTGGTCGCCATCTGCCTGCAGACCGCCTGGCTCTCCCCGCCGGTCGCTCTGTCCGCCTACTTCCTCAAGGGGGTCGTTCCGGACTGGGAACTCTCGGACATCTACGCCGGCATGATGCAGTTCATGGTGCTGCAGCTCGTCGGGCTGCTGCTGGTGCTCGCGTTCCCGCAGATCGCGCTGTGGCTGCCCGCCGTGCTGCGGGACTGACGCCGCCAGAAGGCCGCTTCGGCGCGACCGGTCAACTGCACTCGAGGTGGCGTGCCTTGCAAGTTGCGAGCACCTCATCGGGATCGCGCTTCCACCAGTTGTTGGCGGAGAAAATCTCGACTTCGTGCATTCCGCGATATCCATGATCTTCCATCCACGACCGCAGCAGGCGAAGGTCGATGACGCCGTCACCCATCATGCCGCGATCGGTCAAGAGATCCGTGGTCGGCACGAGCCAGTCACAGATGTGATACGCGAGTAGCCGCGACGGCGTGCTGCCCGCGGCGCGCTCGATTTCGCGCTTCAGGTGCGGGTCCCACCACACGTGGTACGCATCGACGGCGATGCCCAGACCCGTGCCGAGTTCGTCGCACAGATCGTTGGCGTGCTCCATCGTATTCACGCAGGCGCGATCCGCCGCGTACATCGGGTGCAGCGGCTCGATCGCGAGCGGCATGCCCGCGCCGCGCGCATACGCGAGCAACTCGCCGATGCCGTCGCGCACCATTTCGCGCGCGCCGGCGAGGTCCTTCGATTCGATGTGCCCGTCGCGACTCTTCGGCAGCCCGCCGACGACGAGGATCAGGCATTGCGCGCCGAGGACGAGCGCCTCGTCGACGGCGCGATGGTTGTCGTCCTGCGCCACGCGCCGGCGCTCGCGATCCACGGCGGGAAACATTCCGCCGCGGCAATAGCCGGTGACCGTGAGGCCGCCATCGCGGATGCGCGTCGCGGATTCCTTCAGCCCCGCGGCCGCAACCTGGTCCCGCCACGGCGCGATCCCGCGAATCCCGTGGCGGGCGCATCCCTCGATGATCTGCGGCAGCGTCCACTTCTGGCGCACGGTCGCCGTGTTGAGCGACAGCAGGTTGCCGTCGGGCTCCGTCACCATTTCCGCTCCGCAGAACCGCGCCGTGCCAATTCCAGCGCGCGGGTCGTCGTCTCGTATTTGGCGATCATGCCAGGGACCTCCCAGTCGGGCAGACTCCCCTTTGCGACGAACGCGAGGAACGAAGCCGCGACCTCTGCGAAGTGCGCCTCGTGCCCGACGTGATAGGACGGCGGAACGACGACCTTCCAGGCATCGCCCGCACGAATTGCGCCGACGTCGGGATGGGCTTCGCGCACCGAAGGCAGCGCGCGTTCGAGCGCGGAAGCGAAATCGGTTGACTCGCCGGTCGCGACGGGCTCGATGGTGAGCACCGGTTGATAGCCTTCGGCCGCGCCCTGCCGGATCACAAGGTTGGCCCTGGTTCCCCGCAGCACCGAGTAATGACTGTCGGCCGCACCCGCGGGCGCCTCGAAATTCCAGATCACGGATACCTTCGCGTGCACGCCCTTGATGCAGTAGTCGATCTCGCCGTTGGCGTAGGTGTGAAGGCTTCCGTCGGGTTGAATGTCCTTCGCGAGAAACGCCGGGTACTCGGGCAACTGCGTCGCCTGACGGAACTGCGCCTCGGTGATCGCCGTGGGCCAGCGCCTGGCGCCGAGGATCCGGATGTCGCGCGCGAAATCCAGGGTTTCCCCCGGAAAGCATTCCCACTGCACCATGTCGACGAGATGGGTCGTGATGTCGACGAGGCCCTCGCCCTGCTGCGCGACGTCGAAAAACCACGCGGGTCGTTTCACCGGCATGCCAGACACCCGCTTCGCAAAGTGATGCACGCTCTCCTTGACGACGGCCGGCTCCTGCATCGATCCCTTCCGCAACTCGCCAAAGACAGCGGGAATGCGCGAAAAGACCTTCTGCAGCATCGTGGTGATCTCGTACCGTTCGGTCATGATGTCGTAGAGCAGCACCCCGCGGGCTTCGGCGTCGGCGAACGCCTTCTTCAACGACTCGAATCCCGCAGTGTCGATGGCCATCGGCTTGTCGGCGAGCACGTTCATGCCAGCCGCCACGGCGCGCGTCACGTACTCGGCCTTGCGCCGGTTGTTGCCGGCGATGACCACGACGTCGCCGATCGCCTCGGCGCTGAATCGTTCCAGGAAATCGGGGCCGGAATGAACCTGCATCCGCCACGTCGTTGGCACATCGGCCCGCGCGTTATAGCTCCGGATCTTCTGCAGATAATCTTCGAGGTCGGGGCCATCGGGAGCGTAGACGTGCACGGTAGCGTCGACGTCGGGATACATCGACTTCTGCAGAAGCGCCGCATGGAAGTGGCCGGGATCGAGAACGGTGATTTTCACGGGAGTGGCGCGCCGCGGTCAGGTCAGGCCGCGACGCCATTGACGTCGAGAAATCCGCGCATGCGCGCGGCAGCGAGCTCCGGATCCTTGATCAGACCGGCCGCGTCAGCGAGGCGGAACAGTTCGCAAAGATGAACGAGGCTGCGTGCGCTCTGCTGTCCGCCCACCATCGTGAAGTGCGCCTGGTGGCCGTTGAGCCACGCCAGGAACACCACCCCGGTCTTGTAAAAGCGTGTCGGCGCCGCGAAGATGTGGCGTGACAGCGGCACGGTGGGCGCGAGGATGGCATCGAAACCTGCGCGGTCCCCAGCGGCCAACGCGGTCAGCGCCGCCGATGCCGCGGGCGCAATCGCATCGAAGATGCCGAGCAGCGCGTCGGAGTGGCCGGTGGCATCGCCGCCGATCAGCTCCGCGAAGTTGAAGTCGTCCCCCGTATACATCCGCACGCCCTGCGGCAGCCGGGTGCGCAACGCGACTTCCTTCGCCTCGTCGAGTAGCGACACTTTGACGCCGTCGACTTGCGCCGAATTCGCGTGGATGACCGCGGCACAGACTTCCGTGGCGCGAGCATGATCCGGGTCGCTCGCCAGACCGCCGGCGCCGACCCAGTAGCCCGCGAGAGCGGGATCGAACATCTCGCCCAACCAGTGCAGGATGACGGGTGCGCTGACCGTGCCCAGCACGCGCCCGTAAACGCGCAGGTAGTCGTCCGGCGAGCGGGCGCACGCGGCCAACGCACGGCTCGCCATTAGGATGATGCGACCCCCGGCCGCCTCGATCGCGGCGCACTGCTCCTCGTAGGCTGCAACGATGTCGTCCAGCGTGAATTTCGCTCCGGACGGAAGGTGGTCGGTGCCGGCCCCCGAAAAAACGACCGCGCCCGGGCTACCCCGTGCTTCCTGCACCGAGCGCCGGATCAATTCCAGCGAGGTCGGCCAGTCGAGCCCCATGCCGCGCTGCGCCGTGTCCATCGCTTCGGCCACGGCGAATCCGTGCGACCACAAATGGCGGCGAAACGCGAGTGTGGCATCCCAGTCGACCGCCGTTTGCAACCACGGATCGATCGCGGCGCGCGGATCGGCGACAACGTGTGCGGCTGCGAACGCGACGCGATTCCATCCGGGCGCGCCGGAGGGAGCGGGCCACGCAACCGGGTCGCGCAGCGTGAACGGCGCGAGGATGCCGCGCGCGTCGAGGAACTTCAGGGTCGTCATTTCCGCGATCCGCTAGACATCCAGCGCCGGCACATCGACGAATCGGCGTTCTCGCCAACTCTGCAAGCCCAGCTCGGCCAACTGCACGCCTTTCGCGCCCTCGAGTAGATTCCACTGGAACGGACCGCCGTCGACGACATGGCGCAGGAACAGCTCCCATTCGACCTTGAATGCGTTGTCGTAGATCCGGTTGGCCGGGACGAGCTGCCATGTATCGAAGAAGTCGATCGACTGCGGAACGTCCGGATTCCACACGGGCTTGGGCGTCGCGGTGCGCGGCTGGATGCGGCAGTCGGTCAATCCGGCCACGGCCGAGCCGAGCGTGCCGTCGACGTGAAACGTGACCAGATCGTCGCGGCGCACGCGCGTGCACCACGAGCTGTTGATCTGCGCGATGACACCCCCCGCGATCTCGAAGGTCGCGTACGCGGCATCGTCGGCCGTCGCCGCGTACGGCTTTCCGGCTTCGTCCCAGCGCTTCGGGATGTGCGTGGTGCCAAGGCACATCACGCTCCTAACCGCGCCGAACAGGTTGTCGAGGACATAGCGCCAATGGCACAGCATGTCGATGATGATGCCGCCGTCGTCCTCTTTTCGATAGTTCCATGACGGCCGCTGCGCAGGTTGCCAGTCGCCCTCGAAGACCCAGTAGCCGAATTCGCCGCGCACGGAGAGGATTCGTCCGAAGAATCCGGAGTCGATCAGCATCCTGAGTTTCAGAAGTCCGGGAAGCCAGAGCTTGTCCTGCACGACGCCATGCTTGAGGCCTGCGGCCTCGGCGCGCCGGTAGAGATCGAGCGCCTCCACGACGGTCGGGGCAACCGGCTTCTCGGTGTAGATGTGCTTGCCTGCCGCGATCGCCTTTCGTATCAGCTCCGGGCGCAGGCCGGTGGACGCACTATCGAAGTAGATCGCATCCTCTTTGCTGGCGAGCGCGGCGTCGAGGTCGGTCGTCCAGCGCTCGACACCATAGGCCCTGGCAAGCGCAGCGACTTTGGCCTCGTTGCGGCCGACGAGTATCGGGTCCGGCATGATCCGCCGTCTCGCATCGAGCGGCACGCCTCCCTGCTGCCTGATCGCGTTGATCGACCGGACGAGGTGCTGGTTCGTGCCCATGCGGCCGGTGACGCCGTTCATGATCACGCCGAGACGGATGGTTTCCATGGGGAGGGGCTCCGCGATCGATCAGGAAAGGGGTGGGAACATCATGCGAAGGTCAGCCGGCGCGCGGCGTCGCGCGTCCGGTCAGTCGGGAAAGCCCGCGGCCGACGGCGGGAATCTTGAACAGGATGACGAGCACGATCGTGATCCACAGCACCGCAGAGATCGGACGGGTGAAGAACGGCAAAAGTTCGCCGTCGGACAGCACGAGCCCGCGCCGGAAGCCCTTTTCCATCAGGTCCCCGAGCACCATCCCCAGCACCAGCGGCGCCACCGGATAATGCAATCGGCGCAACACGTAGCCGAGCACGCCGAACCCCACCATCACCCAGACGTCGAACAGGCGCTGCGAGATCGCGTATGAGCCGACGACGCACAGCACCAGGATGATCGGCAGGATGATCGGCTTCGGCACCATCAGCACCTTGATCAGCAGGTTCGTCAGCGTGAGGCCGTAGATCAGGATGCCGATCGTCGCGAACATCATCATCGCGACGACGTCGTAGACGAACGTCGGCGCCTCGATCATGATCATCGGGCCGGGCCGCACGCCATGGATCAGCATCGCCGCCATCAGCACGGCGGCGGGGGCCGATCCCGGTATCGCGAGCGTCAGCACGGGGATGACCGCGCCCGGCACGCAGGCGTTGTCGCCGGTTTCCGCCGCCATCAGGCCGTCGATCGAGCCCTTGCCGAATTTCTCCTTCTCCTTGCTCGCGCGCTTCGCAGCGGCATACGACGTCCAAGCGGCGACGTCCTCGCCCACACCCGGCAGAATGCCGATGAACGTGCCGATGATCCCCGAGCGCAGAATCGTCCGCCAATACTGCGTCACGTCTTTCAACTTCGGGATCACCGAGTCGAACGGGTTGATCTTCACCGGCGCCGGCCGTTCGCGCACGGCCATCAGAAGCTCGGCGAATCCGAACGCACCGACCAACGCCGGGACGAGCTGAAAGCCGCCGGCGAGATCACGGCTGCCGAAGCTGAAGCGGTCGTACGCGTAGATCGCCTCCTGGCCGACCGCGGCGGAAAAAATGCCAATGAGCCCCGCGATCCAGCCTTTGAGCGGATCGTTGCCGGTCAGCGTTCCCGCGATGATCACGCCGAAGAGCGCGAGCCAGAAGAATTCGTACGCGCCGAACTTGAGCGCGAGATTGCCGAGGATCGGTGTGAAGAGCGCGAGGAAGAACATTCCGATCAGCGTGCCGAGCACCGAGCCGGATGTGGCAATTCCCATCGCGCGCCCTGCATGTCCTTGCTTCGCGAGCGCGTGACCGTCGAGGCACGACGCCGCGGAGGCGGGTGTGCCCGGAATGTTGAGGAGGATCGCCGAGCGTGACCCGCCATAGATCGCCCCGACATACGTGCAGATCAGGACGAGCAGCGCCTGGCTCGATGGCATCTTGATCGTCAGCGTGGTCATCAGCGCCACGCCCATCGTCGCCGTGAGCCCCGGCAACGCGCCGATGACCACGCCGACGAGCGAGGACAACAGGATCAACCCGATCGACAACGGGTCGCAGAAGCTCCAGATGGAGTGACCGAACGCGATGAGTCCGTCGAACATGGGACAGGGCTATCCGGGCCGGGCGCTACGGCAGCCGCACGTAGAAGAGCTGCTCGAACGCGTACGTGACGACGAGCGATGTGGCCGCGCCGCAGATCAACGCGACGACGATGCCGCGCGCGACCTGATTCGCGGCCTTGCGCTGCATGTATTGGAACAGGAACACGAACGCCGCCACGAACAGCCAAGTGGACAGCCAGTACGGAAGGCCGCGGCCGACGAGCAGCAGCGAGTAGACGAAGAACATCGCGGCCGCGAGCACGAAGCTCCGCAGCGGGGCGTAGTCGGTGTCGTCGGCTTCAGCGGCGTCCCAACCGACCCGCTGCGCGCGCTGCCACGAACGCAGCACCAGCAGGCCGCCCAGCGCGGCGAGGCACAGGCCGACGATGCCGGGCCACAACCCGGGCGCCGTATGCAGCGTGGCGCCCTGCTGCGTCATCCGGTCCATCTGCCACGAAAGCACGGCAATGACGCATCCCAGCGCCGTCCAGACGCCGCCGCCGATGAGGTCGTGGCGCGGCGAGGAATCGTGGACGTCAGGTGTCATCGGCGAGCGATCACGCCGGCGGACCGACACCGTCGTTGGCGGTTGGCCCGCAGCGTCGCGAAGACTACGGGCGCGGAATGCCGAGCGTGTCCGGCGCGACCTTCGCCTTGCCGGTGTCCGCCGCCGCCCACGCATTGGCCTGCACGGCCGGGAAAACCGCCTTCTGCGCGTCGGCACCGGCGTATGGCGAGAACTGCGCGCCGCGGCTCGTCGCGTATTGCTTGAGCGCCGCCGAGTGGGCGATCTGGTCGGCCCAGACCTTCTCGACCGTGGCGATCACTTCGGGCGGCACACCCTTCGGGATGAAGATGCCGAAGTAGTTGGCGGGTGCCTTGAAGCCTGGAACCGACTTCGTCAGCGGCTCGATGACGCCGTAGCCGTCGAGTTCAATGGGCCTGTCGCCGATGACGGCGAGCGCGCGCAGTTTCTTGCCGCGGATCATCTCGGCCTGCTCGACCGTGAGCTGCGTCGTCGCATCGGTCTCGCCGGCGACCGTGGAGACGACCGCGGGATTTCCGCCGTCGTAGGTGACGTGCTTGTACTTGGTGCCGGTCGCCTTGGCGATCGCCTCCATCGCGCTGTGGCCGCTCGAGTTGACGCCGGCCGTCGCGACGCTGATCGCACCTGGCTTCGCCTTCATCGCATCGATCAGCTCGCCGGGCGTCTTGTAAGGCGTATTCGGATTTACGGACAGTGTCGAGACGTTGGCGACGTTGAGGAAGAGCGCCCAATCGCCGATCTTCGTGTCGAGCATCCCGAGGACCGCGTAGGTACCGAGATCCTGCGCGGCGCCTGCGGTCCACGTGTATCCGTCCTTCGCCGCTTCGAGCGCGTTCTTCGTTCCGATCGAGCCCGACGCTCCGGGCTGATTGACGACGATGACCTTCTGGCCGAGCGCCTTCTCGATCTCACCCGCGGTGACGCGCGTCACCTGGTCCGTCGAGCCGCCGGCCGCCCACGGCACGATGATCGTGATCGGCTTCGTCGGCTTCCATTGCTGCGCCGATGCGATTGGCGGCGCCGCCAGCGCGACGAGCGCGGCAATTCCCGTGCACAACACCAAGCGTCTGCTGCAATCCATCGTTTCTTCCTCCGCGGTTTGAATTTCGTACCGGTCACGTGGCGGTCGCGTCCAGGTACGCGCCAGCCCGCCGCCGTTGCCGGGACGGTAACCGGTTGGGGGATTTGGCGCAACCCGGCGCGGCACTGCATAAGAAGCGCGACGAACGCTGCGACGCGAACGTCGCGGTCCATTGACGAGACGCAGGGCAATCGCGGGCTTTGCCCCATGCGTGGTATCTTGGCAGGCAGGGTCGGGCCTTCGGTCTGCGGTCCCGGGCACCCGAAGTTCAGGATGCCGATCGCACCTGCGACCATCGAGGGATCTCGCCCGCGGAGCCCATCCATCGACCTCGGAGTTCCTCGATGACCGATCTCCTTCCCTACCGCACGCTGCTCGTGCTGGTCGACGACACGCCGCTCGGTCGCGCCACCGCCGAGGAGGGCGTGCGACTCGCGCACGCGCTGGGCGCCAAAGTGCTTTTCCATGCCGCGATACCGCCGACCCCGCCGATCATCGGCGAGGCGAACATGACGATTCTGCCGCCGCCCGTCGACTACGACGCGCTGGACCGCGAACGCGCTGAAAAGGCGCTCGCGATGGCGCGGCGCCTTGCTGCGGATGCCGGAACACCGTGCGACACGCTGGTGTCGGTGGGTACCGACATCGCGGAGGCGGCCAACCTGGCCGCGAACCAATACGATTGCGCGATGATCGTCGTCGGCTCCTACGGGCGCGGCACGATCGCCCGTATCATTTTGGGCAGCGTGATGGCGAACCTGACGCAAATCGCCGATCGCCCGGTGCTGGTGTGCAAGCTGCACGAAGATTCCGGCGCCGCCGGTCCGGGCGCATGACCGACTTGCTCGACTCGATGCTGGCGCTGCTGCCCAAGCCGTTGTTCACGGTCGGACCGACGGGAATGACGCTGTCGTCGCTGGCGGCGGCGGTCGTTCTGGTGCTGGCGATCTGGTGGGTTGCCGGGGCGCTCGAGCGCACGCTGCTGCGCATGTCGCACGCGAACCACGCCGAACCGTGGCGCGCGGCGCGCCTGCACATGCTGTCGCGGGTGATGCGGTACGCCGTGTGGGTTGTCGGGACGATCGTCGTGCTCAACTATGTGGGCATCGATTTGTCCAACGTCGCGCTGGTCGGCGGGGCCATCGCGTTCGGCCTCGGTTTCGGCCTGCAGAACGTCTTCAGCAACTTCATCGGCGGCATCATCATCATGCTCGAACGCGGGCTGCGAATCGGCGACTTCGTGGACCTTCAGTCCGGCGTTCGGGGCCACGTTCGCGAGATCGCGATGCGCTACACGCGCGTTACGACGAACGACAGCATAAACGTGCTCGTCGAGATTTCGTTTCCGCAGCGCGACCTGCATGTGCGCGGCCGGCGTCTGGACATCCGCCTGGAGCGCGGCCCGCGGACGACCTGAGTCACCTCAGAACGGGAAGAATCGCGGGATGACCACCATGTAGCCCGCCAGCATCAGCAGCGCCAACGGTACGCCGATGCGCACGAAATCGAGAAAATGATAGCGTCCCGCCTGCATCACCAGCAGGTTGGTCTGATAGGCCATCGGTGTGGCGAAGCTCAGATTCACACCGGCGATGATCGCGATCACGAATGGGTCGGGTGCGAGACCGAGTTGCTTCGAGATACCGATCGCGATGGGCGTTCCGATGATTCCAGCCGCATTGTTGGACAGGATGTTGGTCAACAGCGCCATCAGCAGCATCAACGCGCCGAGTATCGCCGTATACGATAGCCCGGCGGTGATGACGACGAACAGCTTGGCGACGTATTCCGTGGCGCCGGTGACCGTGAGCGTCATGCCGAGCGCGAGGCTCGTGACCACGACCATTACCACCTGTGCGCTCAGCCCATTTCCGGCCTCCCGCCAAGTCAGGCAGCGGGTGACGAGCATCAGCGCGACGCCGATCAGCGCCGAGATCGTGATCGGCAATAGATTCGTCGCCGCGGCGGTGATCACGGCAACCATGATGCCGAGAGCGACCGGCGCCTTGTCGGTGTCGGGGAGATCGATCATGGAATCGAGAACGAGGAATCCGCGAGTCGACTTGAGCCGGGCGATGTCCTCGGTGCTGCCCTGCACCAGCAGCACGTCGCCGGCCTTGAGCTGCACGTCGCCCAGACCCTCGCGCCGTACCCGGTAGTCGATCTCGCCCCGGTGAAGCGCAAGCACGTAGAGGCGATATTCGTCGGCGAATCGGGCGCGCCTCACCGTCGAACCGTTGAGCGGCGAGCCGTCCGTCACCACGATTTCGACGATCCGCTGCTTCGCGGCATCGTCGGTGGCCGGCGCCTCGCTTTCGGCCGGCTCCTCGCCGCCTCGCGCCTTCCGCTCGGTCGCCGCCGATTCGTCCGGCGGCTCTTCCTGGTCGTGCAACGGCGCGCCGAGCACGGTTTCCAGCTCCTTGAGGCGCTCCGGCGTATCGACCACGTGCAGCCGGTCGCCCGCCGCGAAGACCATCGACGGCACTCGGGAGAGAAAGGGTCCGTCGCCGCGGCGGACGTCGAGCAGGCGCAGCTCGCCGTCGACCATCTTGCGCACCTCGGCAAGCGTCTTGCCTGCGATCTTGCCGCCCTCGTCGACATAAAGCACGGCGCCGTAGAGCCTCGACGCCTTGTCGTCGATCAGCGCCGCGCGCGCCGGAAGCAGCTTCGGTCCGGCGAGCCACAGAAAGGCGATTCCGACCAGTCCGACCATCGCCACCGGCAGCGCGAAATCGAACATTCCGATCGTGCGAACCCCCATGTCCTGCGCGACGGAAACGACGAGCAGATTGGTCGACGTGCCGATCGTCGTCACCGATCCTCCGACGACGGTGGCCAGGCCAACCGGCATCAGCACGCTTGACGGGGATGCCTTGGCGCGCAGCGTGACCGCCGTGAGGATCGGCAGCAGCATCACGACGATCGGCGTGTTGTTGACGAGCGCGCTCAGCGTCGCGGCGGCGAGCATCGTGGCCAGCAGCGAAACGCCCGGCGCGAGCTGCCACCCGCGCGCGAGCAGACGCGCCAGCGGCTGGAGCGCACCGGTCGTCTCGATGCCCTTGCCGAGCACCATCAGTGCGCATACCGCCACCAGTGCCTCGTGTCCGAAGCCCGCGAAGAGGTCGCGCGGCGTGATCACGCCCGACGCGCCCCGGTACGGAAACAGCTGGATTCCGGTAATCAGAACGATGAACACCAGCAAGCTCGATGTCTCGAGCGCCACGCGCGGCTGCGCGAACAGGACGAGCGCGACCAGTGTGAGGAGCATCGCCGCAATCGCGTGCGGATCGGGTGGAGGGGGCATCGCTCTGGAACTCCTTGGTCGGACGCGGCGACGCCACGCTGCCGAGTCGCTACTAGCCTAACACCGGCGCCCGTTCGCAGGGCATCGCGAATGCGGCTGCGGATCGCGTCAGACTTACGGTGTTGCCGCGGCGCGGATCACGTTCGGGACAAACGCCTTGGCAGCGGTACGCCGGGACGGTCGGTGACCGGCACCGCGAAGTCGGAGATGCCCTCCGAAGCCGCTACTTCAGTAGCGCGAAAAACGCGCTGATACCAAGCGCGTTTGCCGCATCCGCAAACAGGCTTGCGGAAAGGGTGATGACCAGGAAGGCGCGCGGCGCGGGGCCAAGGGACTCGGAAAGCCGCCGCATCGTTCCCAGTCCGACGGGCATCGCGCCTAGCGCGAAACCGATGAATCCACCCGCTGCAACGGCGGCCTGGCGGTCGCGCCCCATCGCCGGAAAGACGAGCAGTGCCGCCACGAGTGTGGCGACGGCAATCTGCGCGACGACCATCGCCGACAGGAGGCCGATGAAGGCCAGCAGCGCCCAGAGCTTGAGGCTCAGCATGGCCATCGCGAGAAAGAGCCGGAGCGCAATCGTGCTGATCAGGTCGGCAAGGTGGAAATCCACCGGCCGCTTGACCACATCCGCGAGATTGGTGAGGATGATTCCACCGAACATTGCGGTCAAAAAGGCCGGAACGGTAACGCTCACCCGACCGGCTATCCATTGCAGACCTTGGCCGATGGCCATCGACACCGCGATGAGAAGCAATGCGCGCAGCCAACGGTCGGATCGGAGGATGTCGGCTAGACCCGCACCGGCATCGATCGCGGGGTCGGCGTCGACCTGCGTCGGCGTCTCGTTCGCGGGTTTTATCCGGGCGAGTCTCGCCAGCACTGTCGCGACGGGTCCGGCAGTCAATCCGCCGGCCACGAGGCCCAGCGTCGCGGCCGCGATACCGAGTTCGAATGCCCCCGGCAGGCCCGCCGCTTCGGGCGCCTGCGCCCACGCGGCGGCCGTCCCGTGCCCGCCGAGCAACGGAATGCTGCCGACGAACAATCCCAGCGCAGGTTCCATGCCGAATGCCCTCGCCAGCTCGATGCCGGCGATGTTTTGGGCAACGATGACGACCGCGATGGCCACGCAGAACAGCGCGACCTGGACGCCGCCCTGGCGAAGCCCCGAGAATTTCGCGGCGAGGCCGAGGCCGACGAAAAAGATGAGCAGCAGCGCGTTGCGGTTGCCGGTGGCGAATTCGAGCTCGAGCCCGACCGTCGCGTGCAGCCCCGCCGCGATGCACGCGAAAACGAGCCCGCCCAGTACCGCCGGCGGGATGTTCGACGCGCGCACCGCCGACCAGCGCACCGTCATGGCGATTCCGAGCAGGATCGCGAGAATCGCCAGAATCAGGGTAAACAGCTCGTTGAGCTGGAGCGGTACCATCGCGCGGAGCCGACCGTTTCGAAACCTCAGCTCAGGACTTGCGCGGGGTCGGCGTACGGGTAGCCGAGCGCCTCGGCGACAGGCCGGCATGTCACCTTGCCGAACGCGACGTTGAGGCCGTTCTTCAAATGCGGATCGTCGGCGAGCGCCTTCTTCCAGCCCTTGTCGGCAAGCGCCAGCACGAACGGCAGCGTCGCGTTGTTGAGCGCGAACGTGGACGTGCGCGGCACGCCGCCGGGCATGTTGGCCACGCAGTAGTGCGTGACGCCGTCGACGACATACACCGGGTCGGCGTGCGTGGTCGCGTGCGAGGTCTCGAAGCAGCCGCCCTGGTCGATCGCGACGTCGACGATCACCGAGCCCGGCTTCATCTTCTTGACGAGCGCCGCCGAGACGAGCTTCGGCGCCGACGCGCCGGGAATCAGCACGCCGCCGATGACGAGGTCGGCGCTCACCACGTGGGTCTCGAGCGCGTCGTGCGTCGAGAAGACCGTGTTCAGCGGCCGGCCAAACTGCCGCCACAGCGAGCGCAGCACGTCGACATTGCGGTCGAGCACCCACACTTCGGCGCCCATGCCGAGCGCGATGTGGCACGCGTGCGAACCGACCACACCGCCGCCCAGGATGACGACCTTCGCCGGATCGACGCCCGGCACGCCGCCCAACAGCATGCCGAGGCCGCCGTGCGGCTTTTCGAGGTAGTACGCGCCGGCCTGCACGGCCATCCGGCCGGCGACCTCCGACATCGGAGCGAGCAGCGGCAATCCGCCGGAGGCCGACGTGACAGTCTCGTAGGCGATGCAAACGGCGCCACTCGCGACGAGATCGGCCGCCTGCTCCGGATCGGGCGCCAGATGCAGATACGTGAACAGAATCTGCCCTTTGGAGAGCATCTTGCGCTCGACCGACTGCGGCTCCTTGACCTTGACGATCATGTCCGCGCCGGCGAACACCTCGGTGGCTGTGCCGACGACCGTAGCGCCCGCCTTGCGGTACGCCTCATCGTCCATGCCGATGCCCTGCCCGGCCTGGTGCTCGACGACGACCTGGTGACCGTGCGCGACTACCTCCCGCACGCTGCCCGGGACGAGGCCGACGCGATTTTCCAGGACCTTGATTTCTTTCGGAACGCCGATGCGCATGAGAACCTCGTCCGGAACGATCGGGGATTGCTACGCCGATGTGGCGGGCGCGCCAACCGCCTCTTGCCTCGGCGCTCCGCACCCGGTCTTTTAGGGTGTACGATTCAGGGTTGATCGTAGCATAACGCTGCCCTGGCGCCGCCCTCGCGGCGCCCCTGCGGGCGGCTAGAAGGAGTCCACGATGGGCCATGCAGAACTCAAGATCCAGGACCAGTCCACGTCGCGCCAATTGTCGCTCGACGAATACTGGATGCCGTTCACCCCCAATCGCGAATTCAAGGCTGACCCGCAGATGGTCGTCCGCGCGGAAGGGATGTACTTGTGGAATGATCGCGGCGACAAGATCATCGATGCGTCATCGGGTCTTTTCTGCGTCTCCGCAGGACATGGCCGCAAGGAGATCGCCGACGCCGTCGGCAAGCAGCTCCGCGAGCTCGACTTTTGCGCGCCGTTCCTGCGCGCGCACCCGAAGCAATTCGAGCTCGCGACGCGCGTCGCCGAGTTGACGCCCGGCGATCTCAACCGGATCTTCTTCGTCAATTCCGGTTCCGAATCGGTGGACACCGCGATGAAGGTCGCCCTCGCGTACCACCAGGCGCGCGGCCAGAGCGGGCGAAACGTCTTCGTTTCGCGTGAGCGCGCCTACCACGGCGTCAACTTCGGCGGTGTCGCGCTGTCGGGGCTCGTCAACAATCGCCGCAAGTACGGGCCGGGATTGCCGGGCATCGCGCATATGCGGCACACGCATCTGAAGGAGAACATTTTCACGCCGGGCGAAGGCGCGCACGGCGTCGAGCTGGCCGAGGACCTGCTGCGCTTCGTCAACCTGTACGGCGCCGAGAACATCGCTGCGTGCTTCGTCGAACCGATTGCCGGCTCCACCGGCTGCCTCGTGCCGCCGAAGGGTTACCTGAAGCGCCTGCGCGAGATCTGCGACGCGCACGGCATCCTGCTCGTGTTCGACGAAGTCATCTGCGGCTTCGGCCGCACCGGGCAGACATTCGCGGCCCAGAGCTTCGACGTAACGCCGGACATCCTGACGATGGCCAAGGGAATCACCAACGGCGCGCAACCGATGGGCGCGGTCGCGATCAGCGAGCGCATTCACGACACGATCATGGGCGCCGCTCCGGAAGGGGCGATCGAGTTCTTCCACGGCTATACGTACTCGGGCCACCCGGCGTCGTGCGCCGCGGGCCTAGCGACGCTCGACATCTACAAGAACGACGGGCTTTTCGAGCGCGGCCGCGAGCTGTCGCCATATTTTCTCGATGCGCTCTTCGCGCTGAAGGACATCCCCGTCGTCGCCGACATCCGCGGCTACGGGATGTTCGCGGCGATCGACGTCCACTCGGACGGTGCGCCGGGACGACGCGGCCAGGCATTGCAGAAGAAGCTGTTCGCGAACGGACTCAACCTGAAGACGACCGGCGATTGCGCGATCGTCGCACCGCCTTTGATCGCGGATCGCTCGCACGTCGACGTCATCGCGGACATGCTGCGCAAGACGATTGCGGCGCTCTGACGCCCGAAGGCCCGGGCGCGCCACGCGCGCGTCCGGAGACCGAAACCCTACCTATCGGCATCAACCAACAAGGGAGATTCGCATGAAAAGATTCGTCGCAGGGGTGCTGTTCGCGGCGTTCGCCGCCGCGCCGGCATGGGCGCAAAAAGAAGTCACGATCGGCTATCAGGACATGGTCGTGCCGTACCGGATCGCTCAGGAAGCGAAAGAAATCGAAAAGGCGACCGGCTACAAGGTCAACTGGAAGCAGTTCGGCGGCGGTGGCGAGGTGATCAAGGCCATGGCGTCCGGCGCCGTGCAGATCGGCGAAGTGGGCTCCGCCGGCATCGCGGCGGCGGTTTCGCGTGGCGAGCCGCTCGAGCTCTTCTGGATTCTCGACGACATCGGCTCGGCGGAGGCGCTGGTCGCCAAGAACGGTTCGGGCATCAACACGCTCGCCGACTTGAAGGGCAAGAAAATCGCGATGCCGTTCAACTCCACGACGCATTTCCACACAATGGTCGCGCTCGACCAGGCTAAGATCAACCCGGCCGACGTGCAGATCCTCAACATGCGCCCGCCCGAAGTTCGTGCCGCCTGGCAGCGCGGGGACATCCAGGCAACGTTCATCTGGGACCCGGTGCTCGCCGAAGTGAAGAAAGACGGCAAGGTGATCATCACGTCCGGCCAGATCTCCGCGGAAACCGGCAAGGCCACGTTCGACGGCTACGTCGCGAACAAGGATTGGGCCAAGGCAAACCGCGACTTCATGGTGAAGTTCGTGAAGATCATGGCCGCCTCCGACGACAACTATCGGAAGAACGCCGCCAAGTGGAACAAGGATTCCAACGAAGCCAAGGCCGTCGCCAAATGGTCGGGCGCGAAGGCCGAGGATGTTCCTGCCGGCATGGCGCTGTACAAGTTCCCGCCGGCTTCCGAGCAGGCGACGAAGTGGCTGGGCGGCGGCAACAACAGCGTCGCGGCCAAGGCGCTCGCCGCCACCGCGACGTTCCAGCTGTCGCAAAAGCAGATCGAGAAGACGCTCCCCGACTACTCGGTCGCGGTCAATCCCAGCTACGCGGCCGAAGCGGCCAAATAGGGTTAGTGCGTCGCGAACGACGCGACGCACTAACCCGGCGTGTTGGAGCGTCGGCCCTGCCGACGCTCAACGCGCCGTTGGCGGCTGACCATCTTCCGGGGTCTGTGGCGTGAGCAAACTCGAAATCCGCCACCTCTCTGTCAACTACGCGGGCCGCGGCGGACAGACGACCCACGCACTTTCCGACGTCAGCCTGGCGCTCGACCCGGGCGATTTCGTCGTTGCCCTCGGCGCATCGGGCTGTGGCAAGACCACGCTGCTTTCGTGCATCGCCGGGTTCATGGAGTACTCGGCCGGCACGATCGTCCTCGACGGCAAACCCGTCACGGGACCCGGCGCCGAACGTGGCGTCGTGTTCCAGAAGCACGCGTTGATGCCATGGCTCAACGTCGCCGAGAACGTCGAATTTGGCCTCAGGATGCGCGGCACCGGCCGGGCCGAGCGACGGCGAGTGGCACTCGACAAGTTGCGGCACGTCGGGCTCGAGAAGTTCGCCGATTACCCGATCTATCAGCTCTCCGGCGGTATGCAGCAGCGCGTCGGCCTGGCCCGCGCGCTCGCGAGCGACCCTGAAGTGATGCTGATGGACGAACCGCTGGGGGCGCTCGATGCGCTGACGCGCGAGCAGATCCAGGAGCTGATCCTCAAGCTGTGGTGGGAGACGAAGAAGATGTTCTTCTTCATCACGCACAGCGTCGAGGAAGCGCTGTTTCTCGCGACGGAACTGATCGTGATGACGCCCTCTCCCGGGCGCATCGCGCATCGCTACAAGGTCGACTTCGGCCGCCGCTTCGTCGAGTCGCGCGACGCGCGGGCCGTGAAGGCCGATCCCGAATTCATCCGGCTGCGCGAGGAAATCCTGCATTTGATCCATTCCGCGCCGAGCAGCACAGAGGCGCTGGTGCCATGAGCGCTGCGGGTCCCGAATCCTCGGCGCCCACCGCGGAGGCCCCGACTGCGCCCGCGCGAACAGTCACCGGGTACAGCGTTCCCGGCGAGGGCAGGAGCACGCTGATTTCCGTCGTCACCGTCGCTGCGCTCTTCGCGCTTTGGTGGGTGGCCACACATTTCGGCTGGATCCGGGACATCTTCCTGCCGACGCCGGAAAAGATCGTTACGAGCTTCGCCGATGCGTGGAAAGGCGACATCCAGGGCGGGCGCCCGCTTCTCGACCATTTCTGGGCGAGCCTGATGCGCGTCTTCGCGGCGTTTCTGCTCGCGTGCGTCACCGCGATTCCGGCAGGCATCGCGATGGGCGTCTCGCGCATCGCCCGCGGGATCTTCGACCCGCCGATCGAGTTCTACCGGCCGCTGCCGCCGCTCGCGTACCTGCCGTTGATCGTCATCTGGTTCGGCATCGAGGAGACGGCAAAGGTCATCCTCATCTACCTCGCGTGCTTCGCGCCGCTGGCGATGGCCGCGCGCGCCGGGGTCAAGGGCGTGATGATCGAGCAGATCAACGCCGCCTATTCGATGGGAGCGTCGAAGTGGCAGGTGATCTGGCACGTCGTGATTCCCGCGGCGATGCCGGAGATCTTCACCGGAATGCGGATCTCGATCGGGTTCGGTTGGACGACGCTCGTCGCCGCCGAGATGGTCGCTGCGACGGTCGGCCTCGGGCAGATGGTGCTCAACGCGTCGAACTTCCTGCGCACCGACGTCGTGATCATGGGCATTGTCGTCATTGGCGTGGTGGCGTATCTGTTCGACCTCTTGATGCGCTACATCGAGCGACTGGTGGTTCCGTGGAAGGGTAAGGTGTGACCGGCATCGCGCGCCACATCCAGCACCGGCGCCGCACGGCGCTGCGTTTCAGGAAGCCATGACGCCGCTGGCGCTGAAGCTCCTTCCGTTCCTGTCCTGGCGCGAGCGCATCACCCGCGACACCATGCGCGCCGATGTCGTCGCGGGACTCGTCGGCGCGCTGGTCGTGCTGCCTCAGGCGGTGGCCTACGCGACGCTGGCGGGGATGCCTCCTGAATACGGCCTTTACTGCGCGATGCTGCCCGTCGTCGTCGCGGCGCTGTGGGGATCGTCGTGGCACCAGGTGTCGGGACCGACGAACACGATTTCGCTGGCGATCTTCGCGATGATGGCGCCGCTCGCGAGCCCGGGATCCCCCACCTACGTGAACCTCGTCCTGACACTCGCACTCATGATCGGTCTCATGCAGTTGGCGATGGGCCTGGCAAGGCTCGGCACGCTGGTGAACTTCATCTCCCACACCGTTGTGGTCGGCTTCACCGCCGGCGCCGGATTGCTGATCATGGCGGCGCAGATCCAGAATTTCTTCGGAATTCCGATTCCTGCAGGCTCCGACTTTATCGCGACGCTGCAGGAAGCGGTGACGCATGCGGCCGGCGCCGATCCCTGGATCGTAGCGACCTCCGCCGTGACGCTCGCCGCCGCGCTCGCCGCTCGCCGCCTCCTGCCGCGCATCCCGTACATGATCGTCGCGATGATCGCCGGAAGCGTGTTCGCGTACGGACTCGCGGTGTTCGGACAGGCGTCGGTACCGACGATCGGAACGCTGCCGAGGGAATTTCCGCCGCTGTCATTGCCGTCCTTCGACCCCGCCGTCTGGCGCAGCCTCGCGCCGGCGGCGCTTGCACTGACGACGCTGGCGCTCGCTCAAGCCGTTTCCGTCGCGCGCACCGTCGCCGCGCGGTCCGGCCAGAGAATCGACGGCAACCAGGAGTTCATCGGCCAGGGCCTGTCGAATATCGTCGGCGCATTCGCGTCCGGCTATCCGTCGTCGGGCTCGTTCAATCGCGTCTGGGTCAACTTCGAAGCCGGCGCCAAAACGCCGCTGGCCGCGGTCTTCTCGGCGGCGTTCCTGCTCGCCATCGTCCTCGCGGTCGCGCCGCTCGGCGCGCACCTGCCGCTCGCGGTGATGGCCGCGCTGCTCGTCATCGTCGCGTGGGGGTTGATCGACGTCGCCGCGGTGCGCCGGATCGTCCGCGCGGGCCGCGGCGAGACGCTGGTGCTGGTCGTGACGTTCATGTCGACCCTGTTGCTGCAGCTGGAATTCGCCATCCTGCTCGGCGTTTTGACGTCGCTGTTCGTCTACCTCAACCGCACCACGCATCCGCAACTGACGCCGGTCGCTCCGGATGGGCCATCCACGCGACGCCACTTCGTGCCCGTTGGCGAGTCGCGCGCTCCCGAATGTCCACAACTCGCGATGCTGCGCGTCGATGGGTCGCTCTACTTCGGCGCGGTCGAACACGTGCGCGACGTATTGCACGACGCACGCCTCTCCGGCCCACGCCGGCGCCATCTGCTGCTGATCGGAAGCGGCATCAACTTCATAGACGTTGCGGGCGCGGAGCTCCTCGTGCACGAAGCGATGACCGAGCGCGAAGCCGGGGGCGCCCTCTACCTTTGCACGATCAAGCCCGGCGTCCTCGACGTCCTGATGCGCGGCGGCTATCTCGATCGCATCGGCCGCGACTGCTACTTCGAGTCGAAGGCCGAGGCGATCCACGCGATATACGCACGCCTCGACGCCGATCGATGCCGCACCTGCACTGCGCGGATCTTCACCGAGTGCCAGTCGGTGCTGCCGGACGGATCGGAACGCGTCGCGTAGCGAGCCTTCGCGTTGTACGGTATTCCGACGCGGACGCTCCCGGGAACCCGGCCCTGAAGCACGCATTCGCAGTTGCCATGTAAACTGGCGAGGCCAGGCGCCACCTCCATGAACGACATTGCAAATTTCGGGTTCACGTTCGGAATCGAGGAGGAATTCTTCCTCACGCATCCGAAGTCGCGCTCGCTCGCGATCGAGGTGCCGCGCTCGTTCCTCCGCGCGTGCCGCCGGCGATTCGGAAGCGCGATCGCCCAGGAGCTGCTCTGGTCCCAGATAGAGATCGTCTCCCCGGTATTCGAGCGGCAGGAGCAGGCGCATGAGGAAATGGTGCGATTGCGGCGCGGCGTGGCGGAAATCGCGATCGAAAAAAACCTGCGCTTGCTCGCAGCCGGCACGCATCCGATTTGTGCATGGGGCGAGCAGCTCGAGACGCCAAAGAAGCGCTATCGCGACATGATGATTGATTTTCAGATCATTGCGCGGCGCAATGTCCTTTGCGGATTGCATGTGCACGTGGCAATCCCGTCGCAGCACGACCGCGTGGCGCTGATGAATCGCGTGATGCCATGGTTGCCGGTTTTCCTCGCGCTGTCGACCTCGTCGCCGTTCTGGAACCGGAGCGGCACCGGCCTGCTGAGCTACCGTCAGGCGGCGTACGACGAATGGCCGCGTACCGGTATCCCGGATCACTTCCGCGACGAAGCCGAATACGCGCGCTTTGTCGAGCTGCTCGCGGCCGGCGGCGCCGTCAAGGACGGGAGTTATCTGTGGTGGGCGATTCGCCCCGCGTTGCGCTATCCGACCCTGGAGCTTCGCATCTGCGACTCCTGCACGCGCGTCGAAGATACGTTGGCGATCGCGGCGCTGTACCGCTGCCTTATCCGCATGCTGGTCCGCAAGCCCGAGCGCGGGATCGCCTGGACGCCGTTCACGCGCCGGCTCATCGACGAAAATCGCTGGCGCGCAAAGCGCCTGGGGCTCGACGCCGAGTTCCTTCGGCTCGACGGCAGCGCGCCGCGCACATGCAGGGTGGTCATCGAAGAACTGCTGGACGAGGTCGCCGAAGATGCCAAGCAGCTGCAATGCGAACCTGCGCTCCTTCGAATTCGGACAATTTTGAACGACGGCACGAGCGCCCACTCGCAGACCAAGCTCTACCAGGCATTTCGCGATCGCGGAGACACGCCGACGAAGGCCATGCAATCGGTCGTCGACTGGCTTATCGCCGCGACCATGCCTGCGTCTTGAAGCGCGAGTGCGTCCCCGTGCCCGGTGGTCTGGAACGGGTTGTCGACGCCGGTCAGGGATAGGTTGCTAGCGGATCGCTGCCTCGGGCGCACCGGCCTCGTCGACAATCGCATTCACGTTGAGACCTTCGATCGACGCCGCGAGCGCTTGGTCCATTCGATCGACGACGATTTCGACGGGTGGCGGAAGCGGAAGTGCAACTGGGTTCAGGAATCCGTCTTCGCCCGCCCGGCGCACGGCCGCCATCACTTGGCCGACGGAGATGTTCGCCAGATCGCGCGCAGGCAGATACGCAGGAGGATGGCCGTTGTTCTGGGCGACCAGCCCCGCCTGCGCAAGTGCTTCGACGGCCACGTTGACCGAGTGCATCGGGATTGCGAGCCGCTGCGTGAGCTGACCGAGCGTCCACGGCGGTCGTCCCTGGACGAAGTGCGACCCGATGAGATTCATGATGGCAAGGGCAAGCCGCTCGCGCATCCGATTGCTGAGTCGCGGCTCGCCGGGCATCGCGTAAAGATAATCGGGATTCTGGAGGTAGAACGCAGTGGCGGCCCCGAACAGCAGGATCAGCCAGCTCACGTAGAGCCAGATGAGGAAAAGAACGAAGACAGCGAAGCTTGCATAGACCGCGGCGTATTGCGTCGACGATGCGACGAACGTCGCGAATGCCCACCCCGCCGACTGCCATAGCACGCCGCCGACAGTTCCCGCCGCGAAGGCCGGAGCGAGCCTCACGCGGGTGTTCGGAACGAAAACGTAGAAGAACGTGAAAGCGCAGATTATCAGCGCATAGGGTAGCAGCTTGCCGATGCCGACGGCTATGCGGCCGAACGGCTCGATCGCAACGAGCGACTGAACCGTGCCCGTTCGCACCGCCATCGACGTGATGCCGATCGCGGCGAACACGAGCAGCGGCCCGACCAGCAGGACGCTGAGGTAGCGACTGAAACGCTCGCCCAGGCTGCGCTGCTGCGTGATGTGCCAGATCGCGTTGAACGACTCCTCGATCTTCTGCACCAATGAGATCACCGTGTAGATCAGCAGCGCCAGCCCGACCGCGCCGAGTACCCCGACGTTCATGTGCTCGATGAAACCGATGAGCCGAGTCGTGATTTCGCTGCCTTGGTCGCCCAGCGGCGCCAGCAGGTTCTCCAGCAGCGGCTCGACCTGGTTGTGAACGCCGAATGCCTTTAGTACCGAGAAGCTGAGCGCCAGCAGCGGGACCATCGAAAGCAGCGTCGTGTAGACGAGGCTCATCGTCCACAGCGTAAGTTGGCCCTGCAAGACATCGCGGCCGAGCACGATCGCGAGCCGCACCAGGCGCAGCGCGCGCGTTTTCCACACCGGCAGAGGTGCAAGGTGGGGCGTCCAGATCACCCGATTCATGCGCCTTAGCCAGTCGTTCGGCTCGTCCAATCTCACCTCCATTCAAAGCCGGGACGCCGTCACGTCGTGTCGAAGCCCGGAACCGCATCTGCGAGGCGGGCGCACCGCTTTCGTCGCGGGTCCCGGTGACCTGGCCGCCCGTCGACCCACCGGGCGCTTGCAGACGACCCCGCCGCGCGTATCCTGCGCCACGAGATCGAAATCCTCAATCTGTAAACGTATGCAGTTTAAGGCCGGTCAGCCCGCTCGATCCACGCGCGCCGTGATAGTTGTCGCGCACTATCCGGACCGTCGGATTGTCGCGGAATGCTTCTTGGTGCTGCCGCGCATCGCCCTGCGTCGCCCTGCGTCGCGCGGCGATCAATCCGATTCGCCCACCGCAATTCGGTATGCCGTCGATGCGATTCTGCTTCCACCGGGCGCGCCGGGCGCAAGCGGCCGACCTGCGATCCAGGCCCATTTTGCCAAGAGTATTGCTGATGCAAAGGCGGCCAACGCGGTCTTCGTCGTCAATCCGAAGGCGGACGTCGGCGTTTCGGGCAACCTGGGTAGCCTTGGCCCGGTCCGAGGGAAAAAGCCCAGGGCCTGCTGCGGGGAACCTTCTCCGAGGCAGCGTACGCCGAAAGTGCCCGTTTTCGGCGCTTCATCCCTTCCGGCGTGCATTGCGTCCGGTCCAGCTGGAGTCGGCGGCTCCGTACCGGTAATCTGGCCGCCGGATGGATCGGCGATCGGACGGCATGGCTATGAATACCGATAAACCTGGACAAGGCACGGACGGCACCGCCGAGGAGGGCAAGCGCCAGGACTTCTCGATGCCTTCCGAAACCAAGCAGGCGTTGCGCGGCATCGGCAACGCGATCGTGGTCTTGTGGTGGCGTTTCTTCGATTGGCTGGCCATCGTGCCATGGAAGACGCTGGCCCTCGTTTCGGTCCTCGGCCTGATCCTGGCCTCCCTGCTGAAGTGGCAGCAGCCGTTTCTGTTCGTCATCGTCGCGTCCTTGATTACCAAGGTGGTGGCCGGCGGCAAGCGCAGCGCCGAATTGACGGCAAGCCAGGCCACCAAGCGTGCCGAAACCGAGCAGCTCGAGCGCACGGTGCTCGAAGCGCGGATGGAAGCGCTGCAGGCCCAGATCGAGCCGCATTTCCTGTTTAATACGCTGGCCAGCATCGACCAGCTCATCCAGACCGACCCGCCGCGCGCCTCGAAGATGCAGCAGAGCCTCATCCGCTATCTGCGCTCGGCCATGCCGCAGATGCGCGACGGCAGCCGGCCGACGCTGGGCCAGCAGGTGAACCTGTCCACCGCGTTCCTGGAAATCATGGCGGTTCGGATGGAAGAGCGCCTGGAGCCGGTCGTGAACGTGCCGGAAGGGTTGAAATCCGCGGTCTTTCCGTCAATGATGCTGCAGACGCTGGTGGAGAACGCGATCAAGCATGGCCTGGAACCCAAGGCCGCCGGGGGCAAGCTCGAGATCAGTGCCGAGATCGTCGATGGCCAGCTGGGCGTGCACGTGCAGGACAACGGGATGGGCTTCATGCCGAAGAACGACGCCGGCGTCGGGCTCGCGAACATCCGCGAGCGATTGAAGGCCTTGTACAACGGGCGCGCCGAACTCGCCATCACCGTCCCGCCCGCGGGCGGCACCTGCGCCACGATCAAGGTGCCGTACGAAATCGCGCCTGCCAACGCCTGATCGACGGAGCCTCCGAATGCACGCCAAGCCCGCTCCCACCGCGGTGATTGCCGACGACGAGCGCCTGATGCGCGACCAGATCGCCGGGCGCCTTAAGGAAGCGTGGCCCGAACTGCTGATCGTCGGCGAAGCCGCCAATGGCCGCGAAGCCGTGGCCATGGTGCAGAGTCTCGAACCCGATATCGTTTTCCTCGATATCAACATGCCCGAGATGGATGGCATCAAGGTGGCCCAGGCGCTCGCCGGCCAGGCCCATGTGGTCTTTGTCACCGCCTACGACCAGTATGCGATCCGCGCGTTCGACCAGGGCGCGGTCGACTACCTGCTGAAGCCGGTCGAGCCTGAACGGGTCGCGCTCACCTGCACGCGGCTCCGCGAGCGGCTTTCACAAAGGCCGGATCCGATGAACGACCTCCTCGAGCAGCTATCGCAGCGACTCGGCAGCGGCACCGCAAGGCCGCGCGAGTATCTGAGATGGGTGCAAGCGAGCGTCGGCGCCACCATTCGCATGATCCCGACCAGCGACATCCTGTTCTTCCGCGCCGAGGACAAGTACACGCGCGTGCAGACGGCAGGCTTCGAGGCGCTGATCAGGAAGCCGATCAAGGAACTGATCGATGCGCTGGACCCGAACGAGTTCTGGCAGATCCATCGCGCGACGGTGGTTCGCGTCGATGCGATCGCGCAGGTCAGCCGCAACCTGCGCGGCAATCAGGTCGTGCACGTGAAGGATCGCGACGACAAGCTCGAGGTCAGCCGCAGCTTCAATCACCTGTTCAAGCAGATGTAGGCGCTCCCGCGACGGCGACCTCCATGACCGAGGCTCGAGTCGCTACCGCTGTCGGACACAATCCATGTAGTAGCGGACGGTGCCGCTCGCGTCGGGTTCCTCGACGAGCCCGTGGATGTCCGTGTCGAAACCGGGGAACTGCGCGTTGAACTTGCGCGCGAACTTCAGGTACTCGACGATCGTGCGATTGAACCTCTCGCCGGGGATCAGCAGCGGTATGCCCGGCGGATAGGGCGTCAGCAGCACCGCGGTGACCCGCCCTTCGAGCTCGTCGATCTCGACGCGGTCGATTTCGCGGTGCGCCATGCACGCGAACGCGTCGGACGGCTTCATCGCCGGCTGCATGTCGGACAGGTACATCTCGGTCGTCACGCGCCCGACGTCGTTCGCCTTGTACATGTCGTGGATCTGCTGGCAGAGGTCGCGAAGGCCGACGCGCTCGTAGCGCGGCTGGGTCGCGACGAACTCCGGGAGAATCCTCCACAGCGGCTGGTTCTTGTCGTAGTCGTCCTTGAACTGCTGCAGCGCGGTGACGAGCGTGTTCCAGCGGCCCTTGGTGATGCCGATCGTGAACATGATGAAGAACGAGTAGAGCCCGGTCTTCTCGACGATCACGCCGTGCTCGGCGAGGAAGCGCGTTACGATCGACGCCGGGATGCCGGTCTTCGCGAACTTGCCGGACACGTCGAGCCCCGGATTGATGATCGTCGCCTTGATCGGGTCGAGGAGGTTGAAACCCGTTGCGAGATTGCCGAAGCCGTGCCATTTCTCGTTCGCGCGCAGCAGCCAGTCGTCGCGCTTACCCATGCCTTCGGGTGCGAGGCGCTCGGGGCCCCAGACCTTGAACCACCAGTCCTTGCCCCACTCGTCGTCAACCTTGCGCATCGCCCGGCGAAAGTCGAGCGCCTCGTTGATCGACTCCTCGACCAGCGCCGTGCCACCAGGCGGCTCCATCATCGCCGCGGAGACGTCGCAGGACGCGATGATCGCGTACTGCGGCGACGTCGACGTGTGCATCAGGTACGCCTCGTTGAAGATGTGCCGGTCGAGCTTGCGGGTCTCCGACTCCTGGACGATGATCTGCGACGCTTGCGAGATGCCCGCGAGCAGCTTGTGCGTCGAGTGGGTGGCGAAGACCAGGCCCTCCTTGCTGCGTGGCCGGTCCTTGCCGATCGCGTGCATGTCCTTGTAGAAATCGTGGAACGTCGCGTGCGGCAGCCATGCCTCGTCGAAGTGCAGCGTCTCGATGTAGTTGCCGAGCGTCTGCTTCAGCATCTCGACGTTGTACGCGACGCCGTCGTAGGTGCTCTGCGTGATCGACAGGATCCGAGGACGCTTGTTCTTCGCCTCGCGCGCGAACGGATTGGCCTCGATCTTCTTCTGGATGTTCTCGGGCGTGAATTCCTCGAGCGGAATCGGGCCGATGATGCCGAGATGGTTGCGCGTGGGCGTCAGGAACACGGGGATCGCGCCGGTCATCGTGATCGCGTGCAGGATCGATACGTGGCAATTGCGATCGACGACGACGATGTCCCCGGGCGCAACCGTCGCGTGCCAGACCATCTTGTTCGACGTCGACGTGCCGTTGGTCACGAAGAAGCAGTGGTCGGCGTTGAAGATCCGCGCCGCGTTGCGCTCGGCCGCCGCGACCGGACCCGAGTGGTCGAGCAACTGGCCCAGCTCGTCGACCGAGTTGCAGACGTCGGCGCGCAGCATGTTCTCGCCGAAGAACTGGTGGAACATCTGGCCGACCGGGCTCTTCAGGAACGCCACACCGCCCGAGTGCCCCGGACAGTGCCACGAATACGAGCCGTCCTGCGCGTAATCGACCAGCGCGCGGAAGAACGGCGGGGCCAGAGAGTCGAGATACGCCTTGACCTCGCGGATGATGTGCCGCGCGACGAACTCCGGCGTGTCCTCGAACATGTGGATGAAGCCGTGCAGCTCGCGCAGGATGTCGTTGGGAATGTGGCGCGACGTGCGCGTTTCTCCGTACAGATAGATCGGGATCTCGGCGTTGCGGAAGCGGATCTCCTCGATGAACTTGCGCAGGTTGAGCACCGCTGGATCGACCTCCGGTCCCGGCGTGAACTCTTCGTCGTCGATCGACAGGATGAACGCCGACGCGCGGGACTGCTGCTGGGCGAACTGCGACAGGTCACCGTAGCTCGTCACCCCGAGTATCTCCATCCCCTCCTTCTCGATGGCCGCGGCGAGTGCCCGAATGCCGAGCCCCGACGTATTCTCGGATCGGAAGTCTTCATCGATGATGACGATCGGAAAGCGGAATTTCATGGGGAGGGAATCACGTCCTGTGAGTAACCGCGCGCACCCGCGCCGGGCGCAAGGGAGGAAGGCGCAGCACCGGGCCGGCGGGCTCCGGGCGGCAGGATGGAAAGGCGCGAATTATGGGGTGATTCGACAGCGCTGGCTACGAAAAGTGCGGTACTCGCCCGGTCGCCGTTGCAGCGTTGCCACACGCGCCCCGGTCATTGATCGTCAGCTGTTAGCGACAACGATGGCGCCCGCCCATCCGAGAAGCGCCAGGCCGACCGGCGTGGCGAGTCGCCGGCCCCACGGCAGGTTCTTCTCCGCGGCCATCACGAGCGCCAACGCAAGCATCCAGCCGATGCTTCCCATCCCGACGACGAACATCAGCAGCATCAGCGCCCAACAGCAGCCGACGCAGAAGAGGCCGTGATCCAGGCCGATCCGGAACGCCTCGCGCGACGGCGACCTGCCGCGCCAGCGCGCCGAGACGAACCCGAACGGCGTCCGACATTGGTCAAGGCATCGGTACTTGAGCGCGCTCCACTGGAAGAGGCCGGCGCCGGCAAGCACCCCCGCACCGATCAGCCATCCGTGCGCGACGAACCACGGGTACCTGCTCGTGGCCCAGCGCACGCCGGCGTCGGCGCTGTGGGCCACCAGCCCGAACGCAAGCCATGCGACGAAAAAGCCGATGAGCGTGAGCGCGAGAAGCCGTCCCGCGTCGGGACGCGCCTCGGTGACTCTGCGGACCATCGCCAGCATCGGGAACGTCGTCGGCAACATCATCGCGGCGATCATCAGCACCCACGCGCCGGCGTGCAGCGCCGCCGGCACCACGATCTCGCCCTGGGGAATCGCGCGGCAGAGCGCCGCGAACGCGCCGGCCTCTGCCCAGCCGTCGTGGACGAGGTAACGGCCGTAGGGGCTCGCACTCCAGGCCCAAAGCGTCGCCCACGAGGCAACCACCAGCGACGCCAGCAGGAAGGCCAGCATCGCGTTTCGCTCGCGGGCCGTCTGCAGCGCGCCGGCAGCCTCTGCAGTCGCTGGTCGCGCGGTGGGCATGTCGAAGGGCCGCGCCCTCATTCGGGCATCGGTCGTGGCGCGGCCGGGTGGGTTACGACTGGAACACGAACGTGCTCTGCAGCGCGTTGAAGCCCGTGATGTCGAGATCGATACCGAGCTTCTCGTTCTTCGACCGGTATCGCGTCGCCTTGCCGACGAACACCGGGGCTCCCGGCACGGTCGAAAACACGGTGTTGGCAAGCGTCGTCGTCGCGCCGCTGGCGTTCGTATACGGTTCGAGGTCGGCGTGGCCGGCGTTACCGAGCTTGATCGTGCCTCTGCCTCCCTGCACCGTGAACGTGACGGGCACCTTCTCGACCGACACGACCTCACCGACGAGCTTGGCCAGGTCGGCGATCGGCCCGCCCTTCTTGCCGGTATAGACGGCGAGCAGCGCGTCCTCCTGATCCTTCGTCACGCGCTCATCGAGGTAGACGGCGGCACGCCAGTTGCCCTGCAGGATATTTCCGGGCACGTGCGCGATCATCGCGATGGTCCGGTCGGACACGTCGACGCCGTCGATCGTGCCCTTGTCGAAATGCCAAGCGACGATGGTGTCGCAGGTGCCGAAATCCGGGTCTTCGCCGATCCAGCAGGGACACAGGACGCGACAATTGCAGACTTCGAGCAGGCGCCCTTCTAGGTGATACGCCATGGCTGCCTCCGTAGGATGTCGGAAGGAACGAATGCGCGGGTCACCGGCCGAGCCTGAGTTGGCCCGGAGCGCCTGCGACGGGTAATGCTACGCCGCCGCCGGCGTCGGTGCCATAGGCATTTTCACCCACCCGGACGCGTCCTATCGCCGTCCGCCGGCTAGCGCCACCGACCGGGGGTGCGCCCGCAACCGCGCCATCGCCCAGATGCCCGCCGCGGGGCCAACGGCAAGCGGCAGGAACGCGTAACGCCAGCCCAGCGCATCGACGAGGTACGGCATGACCTGGATGGTGACCAGCGTCAGCGTGAAGCCCGCTGCCGTCTGGGCCGTCAGCATCGTGCCGACTCGCGCGGGGTCGGCCAGCTCGGCGATCGACGCCGAAAACTGCGCCGAATCGGCGACGATGCTGATCCCCCATACGATGGCCAGCGCGGTCACGAGAACGGGGTCGCCGCCGAACAGGAGGCCGATGGTCGCCGCGCAGGTGCCACTCACCGCCATCGCCGCGATCGTCAGCGTCGTGCGTCCCAGTCGGTCGGCGAGCAGTCCCGCGGCGACCGAGCCGATCGCGCCGACGGCAATGGTCGCGAACGCGGCGAGCTTGGCCGCGACCGGCGCGACGTCCGCCGGAAGGCGAAGCGCGAAGCTCGCGGTGAAAAACACGCCGATCCACGCCCACATCGCGTAGAGCTCCCACATGTGGCCGAGATAGCCAAGGTTGGCGAGGCGCAGCGGCAGGTCGCGCCACGCGGTGAGGACGGCTGAAGGATCGAACCGCGGCGTCGGCGCGCGGTTGGGTCCGACACCCGCAAAGCCGATCAGCATCGCGGCGGCCAGCGCGCTGACGGACGAGACCGCCAGCGGAAAGCGCCACGAGACACCGCCCAGCGCGTTGAAGAGGTGCGGCGACGCCGAGCCCAGCGTCAGCGCCCCGACGAGAATGCCGACCATCAGCCCCATGTCGCCCTTGGCCCACGTCGCGGCGAGCTTCATCCCGATCGGATAGACGCCCGCCATCGCCGCCCCGGTGACCACGCGGAGCAGCGGTGTCGCAACCGAGGCGGGGTCGACGACGAGCAGCAGCGCATTGGCCGCCGCGCCCGCGCAGGCGGAGATCGCGAACAGGCGTTGCGGGGCGATACGGTCCGGGAGGCCCAGGAGTGCGCTCGCGAGGCAGCCGATCACGAACCCCGCCTGAACGCCGCTCGTCAGCGCGGCCTGCGCGAAGCCGGAGAGCCCGTATTCGGCGACGAGCGCCGGGATCACCGCCGACGCCGAGAACCACAGCGCCATCGCGGCGACCTGGCAGATCGCGATGATCGCGATCGACCCCGTCTTGGATGTCGGTCGCGCCATCCCGCGTGACTGATGTGCTGACGCGCGGGGTCGCCGCGTCAGACGGGAAGGTTGAGCCGCCGCACCTGCGCCTGGAACCGCTTGTCGCGGCGCAGTACTTCGAGACGGGGAACGGCCGCGCAGTTCTGCGCGGAGGGTTCGTGATGATCGACAGCCAGTTCGAGATGCCGCGTCCCCGCATCGGCGTCACCCAGTACGGCATCCAGCTGGACGACCTGAAACCAGTCACCGATGCCGCCTTTTGCGGCCTCGACCAATTTGTCGCGTGCGCGCTCGATATTCCCGGTATCGTTACTTGCGACTGCGATGCAGGCATCGAGATAGGGTCGGCTGCTGTTCTGTTGCAGCGGATCCATCATTTCGATCGTCGCCCTCGTTGACGCCTCGTCGCGCATGTCGAATCCCAGCGCATCCGCGCGGAAGAACAGCGCCAGCGCATGCCTCGGTTCGATCGCCAGCATCCGGTCGATCACGCCCAGCAGTCGCCCAACGTCACCCTTCAGGAAATGGAACGCCAGCTCGCCCTGGAGCCCACCAAGGGAACTTTCGAGGCCGCGCGACACGTCCAGCAACGACTGCGCTTCGTCGAAACGGCGGCGCACCATCAGGTTCGTCGCCAGGTTGCCCCGCACCTTTACGTCGGAAGGCAGCGCCGCCAGGATGTACCGGTACGCATTGTCGGAGCGCTCCCAGTCGCGATCGTGGGCCGAGGCGAACACGCCATCCGCGTACTGCGTCGCGGCGAGCTGAGGCGCGTCGGCGAGGCATTGATCGATCAGGGTCTTGACCTCGCCCACGCCTTGCTTCACCTCAAGGCGAAGCCATAGCTGGCAATAGAAGCGCGCCAGCGCCAGCGACGCCCGCGCCGGCATGAATCCCGGCTCGATCGCGCAGGCTTCCTCAAGCAGGTTGACCGCCTGCTTCAGGTTTTCCGGTGAGGGCTGAGCCGACAGCTGGGCCGCGCGCACGTAGCCAAGGAATGCTCCCGGCGCCACGACCTTTTGCCAGAACGGCTCGATCAGCCGCCCGGCAAGATGCAGCTCGAGGTGCCCGCCGACCGAATCCGCCATCGTCGTCTGCATCGAAAGGATCTCGCGGCCCTTCGCGCCGAAACGGTCGGCGAAGACGACGCGATCCTCGGCGGCGTCGACGAGGCGGATATCGACCTGCCAGCGCGAGCCCGCGTCGAGGACGGCGCCTTCGACCAGATAGCGGATGCCGAGCTCGCGCGCGAGCTCGTCCGCACGCTTTGCATTGCCATGGAACGCGCGTGCCGTCGTCCACGAGAGCACGCGCAAATCGGTCAGCGGCGTGACTGTCAATCGCTGCAGCAGTTCGTGCGCCACGGCGCCACCGATAAACGCCTGATCGCTACCTCCGGCACCCTGGTATTCGAACGGCAGCACCAGCAGACCGGGTGCGCTGGCGGCCAGGTGAGTCGAAGCGGGTCGAGGAACGGATGCCGTGGCGCCATCGACGCCATTGTGCAGCCAACGCTGCAGGTCATTCGCGTAAGCAAACACCGATTGGCCCGGGCCCCCGGGAATCCGCTGTACCGGCAACCCCCGCTCGCGCTCCCACAGTTGCACGGTACGAACGTTGCGGCCAAGAAAACGGCTGATGGATTTCCAGCCGTCGAGGCGTTCGCTTTCACGCACGGGCATGCCGTTCTCGATGGCCATGGGCAGGATGTCGCTCTCGATTCTAGGGGAGGTGGCGCCCAATTCGCAAGATTTCGCACCTTTTCGCAGGGTACCTCAGGCGCCCTCCGTTTAGTCTCGCTTGAACGCGTTACAGCCGTATTGTCGGCGGCCCGGCGAGTTGCGCCGAACGGGGTATGCATGATCAGACGCAGGTCGGGATCGTCGTTTTGGATCGTTGCCGCCATGGTGGTCGTGGCGCCATTCGCCGCGATTGGTGAGTTGCAGGCTGCCGAACATCGCTTTTCGGTGTTGCTCGACACCGACAACAATCCGGCGACCGGTTGCACCGTTCCCAGCGCCAACGGGCCTGTTGCCGGTATCGAACTCGTGGCGACGACCGTCGTCACCACGTCGATCGACGGCGCCATCGTCTCGCGTCTCGAGCGCCAGTCCTGTGATTCGGGGGCGTTGAGCGCGCCGGTGGTCTACGACCCCGGCGGGTGGACCGTCGGCCTAGGCAACGGGACAGGTGCAACGGCCGTCATCGAAACGTCGATTCCCCTCGCCCTTCTGCCATCCGGCGCGACGATGAAGGCGGTTGTTGCGGCCACCAATGCGACCGCAGGTCAGGACGCAACCGCGGCATTCTTCATTTCTCTCGCGGCACCGGGCGGGGGCGGGGTCACCCCGGTTCCGCTCTCACCCTGGCTGGTGTTGCCGTTGACGTCGCTGTTGCTGGCGAGCGCCGTATGGTGGCGCCGCCGACACCCAGGGCAGACCGGCCTGATCGTATTCGTGCTGTCAATCGCGGGATCCGGGCTGGTTTGGGCGGCGTCCGTGATTCGTGACGGAAACATCAACGACTGGAGCGGGATCTCTCCGGCCGTGACCGATGCCGTGGGCGATGCCCCGATCGATGCCGATCTGGCAGCGGTGTTCTACCAGACAGACGGTTCGAATCTTTTTCTGCGGATCGACGCCGATGTGCGCAAGGACACGGCGGGCAATCAGGCGCCTGTGGTCAACGCCGGCGCGAACCAGACGATCACGCT
>JBDTRG010000070.1:0-11493 GCA_039931775.1 Betaproteobacteria bacterium
TTGCTCGGCGTGCTGATGACGCTCGCCGGCATCGTCATCGTCGCCAATGTCATCTACTACGGGCTCGGCTGGCTGAAACCCGTGCTCGGCGCGGCCGCCACCTGGGTCGTGCTGGCAGGCATCGCCGTCGCCTATGTCCTCATCGTGCGACAGGTGGCGGCCGAGCCCGACCTGACGATCGACGACCCCGACGCGCCGGTGCTGACGCTGCCGCCGCTCAAGGAAACGGTGCTGGCCGGCCTGCACTACCTGCTGCCGGTCTTCCTGCTGATATGGGCGCTGCTGGTCGAGGATCTGTCGCCCGGGCTGGCCGCCTTTCATGCGACGGTGTTCCTGATCGTGATCCTCGTCACGCAAAAGCCGCTGATGGCGTACTTCCGCGGGCAACCCACACCGTTCGCGGTCTTCCGTGCGGGATTCGATGACCTGATCGACGGCCTGGAGCGCGGCGCGCGCAACATGATCGGCATCGCGCTCGCGACCGCCGCCGCCGGCATCGTCGTCGGAACCGTGACCGTCACGGGCCTCGGCCTCGTCATGACCGCCTTCGTCGAGACCGTGTCGGCCGGCAACATCATCGCCATGCTGCTGCTGGTCGCGTTCATCTGCCTCGTGCTCGGCATGGGCATGCCCACGACGGCGAGCTACATCGTGGTCTCGACGCTGATGGCGCCGGTGGTCGTCGAGCTGGGTGCGCAGTCGGGCCTCGTCGTTCCGCTTGTCGCCGTGCACATGTTCGTCTTCTATTTCGGGCTGATGGCGGACGTGACGCCGCCGGTGGGGCTCGCGTCGTTCGCCGCGGCCGCGATCTCGCGCGCCGATCCGATCCGGACCGGGATCACCGCCTTCTGGTACAGCAGCAGAACGGCGATCCTGCCGTTCATGTTCATCTTCAATCCGCAGCTCCTGATGATCGGCGTCGACACCTGGTGGCAATTGCTGGTGGTCGTCGCGGCGGCAATCGTCGCCATGCTGACGTTTGCGGCCGGCACGCAGGGCTGGTTCCTGACGCGCAGCCGCTGGTACGAGTCGGTGCTGCTGCTGCTCGTCACGTTCACGCTGCTGCGGCCCGGCTTCTGGCTCGATTTGGTCGTGCCGCGATACGACGTCGCGCCGGCGCAGACGCTGGTCGAGCGCGCCGCCGCCGCGCCTGCGGGCGGCGGCCTGCGGGTGCGCATCGAAGGCACGACGCTCGAGGGAAAGGAGACGCGCAAAACGGTGCTGCTGCCGCTTGCGGACGCCGGCGATGGCGCACAGCGCATCGCCGGTGCCGGCTTGCGCGTCATGGCGCTCCCCACCGGAACGCAGGTGATGTCGGTGGGGCTCAACAGCCGCGCCGACAAGGCCGGATTCGAGCAGGGTTTCATGGTGACCGGCATCGAGACGGAGCGGCCGCGCCTCCCCAAGGAGTGGCTGTTCCTGCCGGCGCTGATCTTGCTGGGCGGCGTGCTCCTGGTCCAGCGCCATCGCGCCGCAGGGATGCCTGTGGCGGCTCCCGCCTGAACCGGCGCTCGCCGGCGGGGCGCGGCAGTGACCGTTGCGCGGGGCGGATAGTCGGGACGATTACTGTTCTCGCCGCGCTGCGATCCACCCGCGCGAGGCGAGCGTGGTGCGCATTGAACCGACGGACTACGACCTCATCGCGATAGGCGCCGGCTCCGGTGGAGTCGCGGCAGCGCGGCGCGCCGCCGCGCTCGGCGCGCGCGTGCTGATCATGGAACGAGAGCGCATCGGCGGAACCTGCGTGATCCGCCGATGCGTGCCCAAGAAGCTGATCATGTACGCCGCCGGCTTTTCGGGTGCACTGCGCGAGGCGACCGGATTCGGCTGGGCCGGAAACGGTGGGCGATTCGAGGTGCGCCGCTGGGCCGACGCCAAAGCGCGCAAGCTCGATCGATCGCGGCCTCAGCCTTTCTCGCTCGCGACTCGCGCTTCGACGGCGATGACGGCCCGCTCGTAGACGTCGCGCCGCTTGTCGAGCACCGGAATGGTGCTGCCGTTGATGCGACTCTCGGCGAGGTCTGCGAGGTCGACGTCGGCGATGACGATTTGCTCGGTGTTCGGAACGCCTTCCGCGGCGATGCCGTCGCGCGAGAACGGGAAGTCCGATGGCGTCAGAATACCGGCCTGCCCGTAGTTGAGCCCGAGCCCCGTGACGGGCAGGTGTCCGACAGTACCGGTCAGGGCGACGTAGACCTGGTTCTCGATCGCCCGCGCATGACAGCAATACCGCACGCGCCAGTAGCCCTGGCGATCGTCGGTGCACGAGGGCACGAACAGTATTTCCGCGCCGGCTTCGCACACGGCGCGGGCCAGCTCCGGAAACTCGATGTCGTAGCAGATCAGGATCGCGATCTTGCCGAACGCCGTGTCGAACACCGACAAAGTGTCGCCGGCGGTCGTGTCCCACTTTTCCTTTTCCCAGCGGGTGCGATGGATCTTGTCCTGGGTGTGGTATTCGCCGTCGGGCAGGAACAGGTACGAAGTGTTGTATAGCGCGTCGCCGCGCAACGTCGGGTGGCTGCCGGCGATCAAATGGAAGCCGTGCTCGCGAACGACCGATTGCATGAGCTCGATGTAGCGAGGTGTGTACCTGTCGAGGCGCCGGACCGCATCGCGCACGTCGCGGCGGCCGATGAATGACAGGAGCTGCGCGGTGAAGATTTCGGGCAGCATCACGAATTCGGGCTGATATTCGGAGGCCGCGTCGAGGACGTAGCGCACCTGGTCCTCGAATTCACGCCAGCCCGACACCGATTCCATCTGGTACTGGATTGCCGCGATTCGTACTTTCACAAGACATCTCCTTCGGGTGCGCGCGTCGGTTTCCTCGGATCGTAGCGGGGATTCAGCCACACGATCAGCGACCCGCGCCCACCGCTTTCGACATCCTCGGGGAGGTAATCGGGGACGACACCGCAGAAACGGAAGCCTTCGCTCAGTTGAAAGCTCAGGACCGGATCGGTGAGATCTCCCCACAGCACTTTTTTGCAATAAAGATCCGCGTCCATCGTGTCGGCGTGCGCGGCATAGCCGGGAAGGCGGCCGCAGGCGATGATCCGCTTGAGATTCATCGCGCGGCAGATCTGCCGGCGCGCGCGATAGAGCTGACGTCCGACGCCCAACCCACGCAGCGCGCCGTCGACAAACACCTCGGCTCCGTACAGGGTCCTGCCGTGCGGATCGTGAGTATCGAACGTTCCAGTGCCCGTGATTTCGGTCCACGAATGCTCGACCGGCCAATCGTCCCACAGCACGACCAGCGAGCTCGCCGCACCCACGACCCGCTGGTCGAGCACGGCCACGACCTGTCCCTGAGGAAAGACCCGGAGCTGGCTTTCGATGTTCGCTTCGGACCAGGGCGGGATCGTCGAATAGGTGCGACGCTGCAATTCGATGAGTTGCGGCGCATCGTCCCTGCGCGTCTGGCGTACGACGATTCGACGCTTCTTCGCTTCATTCGTCGGTGCGCCGGTCATTATCGGTCGGGCGAACGAGTCCGCAAGGGCGCGTAATGGGACCGCGCCGAGCGATGGCGATGGCGATGGCGATGACGAGGCGCAGCGTGCACCACGAAACGGCGCGTCCAGCGCGCGCAGCGCTAGGCGGCCGGCTTGCGCCGAGCCGTCGGGTTCCTTGCCGAGCGTCCCTTCGCCGCGGTCTTTGCCGTCTTCTTCTTGGCGGCGGTCTTCTTGGCCGCGGTCTTCTTGGCCGCCGGCTTCTTTGCCGCGCGCGCCTCCGCGGCGGTCACGTCAGCGATGGCCTGCCTCGCGGCGACGAATCTCGCCTTCGCCCGGCTGCCGGCCTCGGCGATCGTTTCGCCGGCGCTCTCCAGCGCCGCGGAAACCTTGCGTTCCACGCGCCGCGCCGCTCGCTTCGCCGGCCCTTTCGCTTCGTCAACCTTCGACTTGAGATTGCTGGCCGTGCGTCGCAGTGCCAGCCCGGCGTCGTGCGCGGCCACGCCGAGCATTGCGCGCGCCTTGTGCGCGGCCCGCGTCACTGTGGCTTTCGCATCGCCGCCGGCGGCGTTCGAGCGGGTGGTCCTGCTGGTCCTTGTCGTGCGCTTCGTTGCCATGATGGACGCTCCGTGGACACGAATGAGGTTTCACCGTATCACGCCACTCGGGTTCGTTGCAAAGGGCGTTTGGTGGCCGGCGCACGCGCGACGGCGTAAATCGCCTGCGCCGCACACTCAATGCCGCTCGCGTTAGCGTGTTCGTATCTGTGCAGCCGGATCGCCATGTCGAAATACCAGGTTCGGCGGATCTCGATCACGGCGAACTCGCGGGCCGGGCCCGGCGGGAATCCCTGATCGGGCGTCTGGCTGTACACGACGCGTCGTATCGCGTCGCCGATTGCCGCCACGCCGCTGGAGTTGACAAAGGTCACCGACTCCACCGAGCCGACGCTGCGAATGGCCACCGTCACGGCACGACTGGTGTGAGGCTATACCGCTTCCCGTTTTGCGGTCGCCTCTTCGGCAGCCTCAACTCGTGCTGCCTCGACCCGTGCGGCCTCGACCCGCGCCACGGGTGAGTTGTGGGGCAACTTCGTGCAGACCTACAGCATGGTAGGGCTGATCACCTCGGCCATACGACTGTCGCTGCCCTGGGACGAGGCGTTCTGATCACGCGCCATTCGGCTTTCGCGCCTCGCGCATCGCTTCGACCAGCACGAGCGCCTCCTGCGCGCCCGACACTGCCACCTTGCCGTCGAAAATGAAGAACGGCACGCCGGAAACACCGAGTTCGCGCACGCGGCGATCCATGCCGGCAATGACGTCGGCGCCTGCTTCCGTCGCGAGGTAGTCGCGCGCGCCGTCCTCCGACAACCCCGCCTCGAACGCGATTGCCGCGAGCACGTCGCGATCACCGATCAGCCGCCCTTCGAGAAAAAACGCCCGGAACAGCCGCTCGACGACCTCCTCGGCATCGCCTTGTGTCTGCGCCCACGATATCAGCCGGTGCGCATCGAACGTGTTGGGCTGCCGCTCGATCTTCTCGAAGGCGAAGTCGATGCCGACGGACTTGCCGACCGCGCGCACGCGATCATAGACGGCCCCAGCGCGTTGCCCGCCGCCGAATTTCGCCTCGACGTACGCGCGTCGGCTGATGCCTTCGCGCGACAGGTCGGGATTCAGCTGGAACGGATGCCAGCTCACGAGCGGCCGGACTCGCGGCTCGTCGACCGCAAAGAGGGCGAGCGCCTCGCCGAGGCGCCGCCTCCCGATGAAACACCACGGGCAGACGACGTCGGAAATGACGTCGATGGTCATTGTCATTTGCGCGGTCACTTGGCCCGGTACTCGAACGCCCAGTAATGGTCCCAGGTCATGTACGCAGCCGGCTCACCGAGGCCCAGGACCAGCGATCGCAGCTCGCTTTCGGAGGGGAAATTCTTAAGGACGCGATGGGTCGAGCCGTCGTCGAGCTTTCGCACCTGGTACCCGTTTCCGTCGGCGTCATGCTCGGTCACGGGCGTGCTGCTGCCTTCGACGTATAGATTGTCCAGCATCACGACCGTTGCGCCGGGGCGCAGCGCCGCGTTCAGCCCAACCAGGAATTCGCGCTGCCGCGACTTCGGAACGTGCGAAAACCAGAATCCGGCGAATGCGGCGTCCATACCCGCGCGCTGCGGGAGCGCGTAGGCGTCACCGACCTGGAACTCGACGCTGCCTTCCCGCACGCGGCCCCGGGCGATGCTCAACACCTCGGACGAGGCGTCGAGTGCGACGACTTCCCGAGCGACCGGCGCGATGAACTGCGTCCAGTAGCCCGTTCCGCATGCGATCTCCAGCACCCGCGCGCCCTTGAGCCTCGACGGCACCCACTGTTCCATCGCACGAAGGTCGGCCTGGCGCTCCGGTTTGCTGTAGACGCGGTCGTACTCGGGCGCCCGGGCCGCGTAATAGGACTCCATCAGTCGCTCGGAATCGGCCATGGGACCCCCGTCAATCGTCCAGTCCGCTCATGCCCTTGCGGTGCGCGAGCGGTTTGGCGCCGGCGATGCGGAATGCGACCCTGCCGGGCCACGCCAGCTCGCCATCCCTCTTGCGCGAAAACAGCAGGCCGTCGGTGCGGGACACCATCGGCGTGCGTGCCTTGGGGCCGCGCGGATCGGCGGGATCGATGATTTCGCAGACGACGTCGCCCTTTTTGAGCTTCGCTCCCGCGGCGACGCGATAGACGATGAAGCCCTCGACCGGACAGTAGCCGACGTCCATGCCGCTCATCGGCGTCGGTGCGGATTTCAGGCGCGGCGACGGACCCGCCCGACCGGCGACGATGCCGCGCCGCACAAGGTAGCGATACAGGTTCCTTGCATCTGATGCGCCCAGTTCGTCGCTCACCTGATGCTGGCTACGCAGCTCCACGGTGCTCGAAAAGCATGCCTGAGGGATCGCCGAGTCAGGAAAGCGCGCCGCCAGGCGCGGCCACAGCGCTCCATTCACACCCGAGAACGTAAGCGCCTCGGCAAACGGTTCGTTGTACAGCGTGGCAACAACACCCAGGTCTGCGGCGAGTTCCTGCGCCGCACCCTTGATGTCGGGGGCGGCCGTGAAAAGGTGCAATGCAGCATCCATGTCGCAATGCAGGTCGAGCACGACGTCGGCGTCGATGGACAGCTTCATCACCTCGACCCGCAGGCTCTGCAGCTCGTTCATCGGTTTCATCGCCATCAACGCCTCGAGGGCCGTCTTGCGGATGAGCTCGACGTTGGCGGCGGCATTGCTACCCAGCCGACGGCCGACCCGCTCGGCCACCGCGCCGGACAGATCCAGCCAGTTCCGGTTGAAATTGTCGCGGGAGTTGAGGTCGTAGCGTCCCAGATGAATGTTTCCGACCAATTGCGACTGGCCGATCGGGTTGACGGTGGGGACCACGACGATCTCGCCCTTGATGCGCCCGGCCCGATCCGCCTCGGCCAGCATCGGCATCAAATGGTGCAACGCCATGGCCCCCGGTAATTCGTTAGCGTGAATTGCCGCCTGCATATAGACTTTGGGCCGCGCGCCCGCGCGGCCGAACCGCAGCCAGGCAATGGATCGGGCAGTGCCCGGCGTCATGGGCGGCAAAACGATCTTGTTCTTCGAAACCGGCATGGAGGGGGCTCCTGAGTCGGGGGACAATGGCTAGGACCGATTCCAGTTTACTTCGCGGGACCGGCGGCGACCAACAACATCGCAAGGAGATAGTCATGAACGAGCGCGAATTGCGGGGTCTGATTGAAGCGGTACGGGAGGGGAGCGTCACGCGACGGGATTTCATCGTGACCTTGCTGGGCCTTGGCGTGGCGGCGCCGATCGCCGGGCAGCTTTTGATGCACGCGGGCATTGCGCAGGCGCAATCGGCGTCCGGCTACAAGGCGACCAAGCGCGGCGGCGGCGGCCCGCTGAAGGTGCTGTGGTGGCAGGGTGCGACGCTCCTCAATCCGCACTTCGCCGTCGGGACCAAGGACCAGGACGGCTCGCGCATCTTCTACGAACCGCTCGCGAGCTGGGACAACGACGGAAACCTGGTTCCCGTCCTCGCGGCAGAAATTCCGACGCCGGAGAACGGCGGCGTGTCGAAGGACGGCAAGTCCATCACCTGGAAACTCAAGCGCGACGTGCAGTGGCACGACGGCAAACCGTTCACCTCGGCCGACGTCGTCTTCAACTGGGAGTACGCGTCGGACCCGGCGACCGCCGCGACCACCATCGGTTCGTACAAGGACGTGAAGGTCACGGCCATCGACGCGTACACCGTGCGCGTCGACTACGCGAAGGCGTCGCCATTCTGGGCCGATCCGTTCGTCAGCGTGCGCGGCATGATCATTCCCAAGCATCTGTTCGACGCATATCGCGGAGCGAAATCGCGTGACGCGCCCAACAACCTGAAGCCGGTCGGCACCGGGCCGTACAAGTTCGTCGACTTCACGCCGGGCGACATGGTTCGCGGCGCGCTCAACCCGAATTACCATCAGCCGAATCGCCCGTTCTTCGACACCATCGAAATGAAAGGCGGCGGCGACGCGGTCTCGGCGGCGCGTGCGGTGCTGCAGACCGGCGAGTTCGACTACGCGTGGAACCTGCAGGTCGAGGACGAGATTCTCGTGAAGCTCGAAGCCGGCGGCAAGGGCCGGGTCAACATTATTCCCGCCGGCGACATCGAGTTCATCCTGTTCAATTTCACGGACCCCTGGACGGAGGTCGACGGCGAGCGCTCGAGCATCAAGACCAAACATCCGATCCTGACCGATTCCGCCGTTCGCGAGGCGATCACCCTCTGCGTCGACCGCGCGTCGATCCAGCAGTTCATCTATGGCCGCGGTGGCATTGCGACCGCGAACTTCGTCAACAATCCGGCTCGCTTCCGTTCGAAGGCCAACAGTTTCGAGTTCAACGTCGACAAGGCGAACCAGGTCCTGGAGAGCGCCGGCTGGAAAAGGGGCGCCGACGGCATCCGCGCGAAGGACGGGAAGAAGCTAAAATTTGTCTACCAGACCTCGGTCAACCAGCCCCGCCAGAAGACGCAGGCGATCGTCAAGCAGGCGGCGCAGAAGGCGGGGATCGAGCTCGAGCTCAAAGCGGTCACGGCGTCGGTGTTCTTCTCGTCGGACACCGCCAACCCGGATACGTATACCAAGCTCTACACCGACATCGAGATGTACACGACGACGATGAACCAGCCCGATCCCGAGATCTTCATGAACCAGTACGTCTCGTGGGAATTTTCGACCAAGGCCAACAAGTGGCAGGGCCGCAACATCACGCGCTGGCAGAGCGACGAATACGACAAGGCCTACCGTGCCGCCGAAGTCGAGCTCGATCCGGTGAAGCGTACGGCGCAGTTCATCCGGATGAACGACCTCGCGGTGCAGGGCCGAGCGATTGTCCCGGTCGTCTCGCGGCCGCGCGTGCGCGCCTCCAACCTCAAGCTCAAGGTGCCCGAGAGCGGATGGGACAGCGACTTCTGGGCGTTGCAGGACTGGTATCGCGAGGCGTAACCCCGTGCGCGCAGGGCGAAGCCAAGGCCCGAAGGGCGCGTCTGCGAGCGCGGGGGGCGCACGACACGTGACGGTTCAGACTTCGGAAACCGTGATGGAGGGCGCGGCCCGGGCAAAGGTGCTGCGATGACCTTTCCGGGCACCTATGTCCTGCGACGAGTGCTGATCGCGGTACCCAGCCTGCTCGGCATCAGCGTCGTGCTGTTCACCGTGCTGGCGCTGGCGCCGGGCGATCCATTCGGCGAGATCGTTTCCAATCCCAACATTCCGGCCGAAGTCGCCGCGAACCTGCGGCTGAAATTCGGGATGGACGATCCCATCTTCGTGCGGTATCTGCGGTGGCTCGCGGCGATGCTGCAGGGCGACTGGGGCTTCTCGTTCGCCAGCCGGATCAACGTCGACGATCTGATCATGCAGCGGCTGCCCACGACCATCCTCGTGATCGGCTCGTCGCAGGTGCTCGCCATCCTGATCGCGCTGCCGGTCGGCATCTATGCGGCCACACGCCCGTACTCGCTGTTCGACCAGGTCGCCGGCACGCTGACCTTCATTGGCTTCTCGCTGCCGACGTTCTTCACGGGTCTGCTCCTGATTTTGGTCTTCAGCATCCAGCTCGACTGGCTGCCGTTCGTCTACCGGTCCGATATCGCGGCAACCGGGTGGCGCTTCTATTGGGAGCACGTCAGGCAGGCGATCATGCCGGTTGCGGTGCTCGGCCTGTTCCAGGCGGCGTCGTGGACGCGCTACGTCCGTTCGGCCACGCTCGACGTGATCAAGCTCGACTACGTCACCACGGCGCGCTCCAAGGGGTTGAAGGAGCGCGCCGTCATCCTGAAACACGTCGTGCGCAACGCGCTGATCCCGGTGGTCACGCTGGTCGCGCTGCAGCTCCCCGCGATCTTCGGCGGCGCCATCGTCACCGAGCAGATCTTCCGCGTGCCCGGCATCGGGTCGCTCTTGATCAGCGCGATCCTCGCGAACGACACCCCGGTCATCATGGCCGTCACGTTCGTGCTTTCCTGCCTCGTAATCGCATTCAACCTGATGGCCGACATCCTCTATGGCTTCCTCGATCCTCGCATCCGGCTCCGTTAGCCTGGCGGAGCGGGTTCGGGCGAAACCCGTCACGCTCGGCCAGGACATCTGGCGGCGCTTCAAGCGCCATCGGCTGGCCCTCGTCGGCGCGGTGATACTGCTCGTCATCGTGCTCGGCGTGGCCATCGGGCCCTGGCTGTGGAACGTTCCTATCAACGAAATAGACTTCAATGCGCGCTTGAAGCCGCCATCGTGGAAGCACCCGTTCGGCACCGACGACCTTGGCCAGGACCTCCTCGCGCGGATGCTCTACGGGGGCCGCATCTCGATCGCGGTGGGTCTCGCCGCGATGCTGATCGCCGTGGTGGTCGGCACGATCATCGGCGCGATTGCCGGGATGTCGCGCGGCTTCGTCGACACCGCGCTGATGTGGCTTACCGATCTATTTCTCTCGCTGCCGCAATTGCCGCTGCTGCTCCTGATCATCTACCTGTTCCGCGACGCGTTGAAGCGAATGGTCGGCTCCGAGGCGGGGGTGTTCATCCTGATCGTCGCCGTCATAGGCGGCTTTCGCTGGATGTCGGTGGCGCGGCTCGTGCGCGCGCAATTCCTGTCGTTGCGAGAGAAGGAATTCCTGGAGGCGGCGCGGGCGCTGGGCGCGAGCCGGCTTCGCCAGGTGGCGCGCCACATCCTGCCCAACGCGATGGGTCCGGTCATCGTCGCGGGAACGATCGACGTCGCCAACGCGATCATCGCCGAGTCGACCCTTTCCTTTCTGGGACTCGGTTTCCCGCCGGACATTCCGACATGGGGACGGGTACTCTACGACGCCAAGGACTATCTCGACATCGCGCCGTACTGGGCGCTCTTTCCGGGTACGCTGATCTTCCTCACCGTGCTGTCGATCAACTACATCGGCGACGGACTGCGCGATGCGCTCGATCCGCGGCGGGTTCTGTAGCGATGTCGGAGCCCCTGCTCGAGATCAAGGGACTCAAGGTCCACTTCGCCACCGAGGAAGGCATCGTGCAGGCGGTCGACGGCGTCGATCTCTCCGTAGGTGCGGGGGAGACCCTCGGCGTCGTCGGCGAATCGGGCTGCGGCAAGAGCGTCACCGCGCTGACCGTGATGCGCCTCCTGGCGATGCCGCCGGGGCGCATCGTCGCCGGACAGATCCGCTGGCGGGGACGCGACCTGATCAAAGCGAACGACGAGGCGATCCGGGCGCTGCGCGCCACGGAGATCGCGATGATCTTCCAGGAGCCGATGACCTCGCTCAACCCGGTGTACACGGTGGGCGAGCAGATTGCGGAAGTGGTGCGCCTGCACGGCACGCCGAATCGGCGCGACGCGATTCAGCGCGCGGTGGAAATGCTGCGCCTCGTCCAGATCCCCAATCCCGAGCGGCGGGTCAGCGACTACCCGCACCAGTTCTCGGGCGGCATGCGTCAGCGCGTGATGATCGCGATG
>JBDTRG010000071.1:0-7736 GCA_039931775.1 Betaproteobacteria bacterium
TCGTGCTTGCGCATGCGGTTCGCGCCCTCGATCTCCATCGTGTTGGCGATGTCGAGAAGCTCGCTGACGTGCTTGGACTTGAGTTCGGAGAGGTGCATGCGTACTGAAAGGACGGGGGGCGGCCGGGTGCCGCGGCGGAGACTCGAGGATCGTGGCGCCCGGGAGAGACTGGCGGCGCCGGTTGCGGTGCCTCGAGGCCGCCCCTCGGACCGAGGGGGGCGTCGCAGGCTTAATGCTCAGCGTATCGGGTTCAGAGGTTGCTGTCAACAAAGGCGGTCAGCTGCGACTTCGACAGCGCGCCCACTTTCTGCGCATGCGCCTTTCCACTCTTGAACAGGATCAATGTCGGGATGCCGCGAATGCCGAACTGGCTGGTGATCTCGGGATTGGCGTCGATGTCGAGCTTCGCAACCGTCAATCGTCCCGCGTACTCCTTGGCCATGTCCTCGAGCACCGGCGCGATCATCTTGCAGGGACCGCACCACTCGGCCCAGTAGTCGACGAGCACCGGCGTGGCGGACTGCAGGACGTCCTTCTCGAACGTCGCGTCGGAAACGTGCTTGATGTTTTCGCTCATGGATTCCTCGTGTGATGCAGTGGGTCAATGGCGCCGGCGCTGGACCTTGGGCAGGGCGCGCGTTCGATCAAAGGGAGCGCGGGTCGCGGATGCAAAGCGACGATGCGGCTCTGGCTACGGTATCCGAAGGCAACCGCTGGCGCAAGCGGCATCGACCGCCATTGCGCCCGGCACCCCGGAGAACCGCTGCATCGGGAGAATGGGGTTCGATTTGCTAAAATCAACCTTTTCCGCGCCGGAATCCCGAGCATGACCTACGTCGTCACCGAGACCTGCATCCGCTGCAAGTATACCGACTGCGTCGATGTCTGCCCGGTCGATTGCTTCCGCGAAGGACCGAACTTCCTCGTCATCGATCCGGATGAATGCATCGACTGCACGTTGTGCGTGGCCGAATGCCCGGTCGACGCGATCTACGCGGAGGACGACGTTCCACCCGACCAGCAGTCGTTCACGGCGCTCAATGCAGAGCTCGCCAAGCTCTGGAAGCCGATCATCGAGCGCAAGCCGGCCCCTGCCGATGCCGACGAGTGGAAGGGCGTTCCCGACAAGGCAAAATACCTCGAACGATGACGGATTGGCGAACCGGCGGTAAGTCATCGCGTTTGACCGGGACTCTGCGCAGCCACTAAAATCAGCGGGTTTTTCCGCGCTACCGACAATCGATCCGCTCGTCGCAACCCGGCAACCCGTCCCTACCGCCCCAAGGCTTTCATCGATGACAAGAACCGCCATCCACGCCGCCGTCCTGGCGGCCCTTCTCTCAGGCCCGTTCGCGCTTGCCCAAACCGCAATCGTCGGCGACGCCGCCAAGGGTCGCGACAAGACTCGGATGTGCCAGGGCTGTCACGGCATCGAAGGCTGGCGAACCGCTTACCCGGAGGTCTATCGCGTCCCGATGATCGGAAGCCAGCACGAGGCCTATCTCCTCCGCGCGTTGCAGGAGTACAAGAGCGGCGAGCGCAGTCATCCCTCGATGCGCGCCATCGCCGCTTCCCTGTCCGATCAGGACATGGCCGATCTCGCCACGTACTACGCGCAGGGCGGCGTCAGGACGGCCGGCAAATGACGCGAGGACTGCAGCTTGTCGCATTGGCGGCAGCCGTTGCCGCATTCGGTTCGGCCGGCACGGCGATCGGCGCGGATCTCGCCGCCGGCAAGAGCAAAGCCGTCGAGGTGTGCGCCGCATGTCATGGGGCGGACGGCAACAGCACGAGCCCGGATTTTCCGAAGCTTGGCGGTCAGTATCCCGACTACCTCGCCAAGGCGCTGCGCGACTACAAGTCCGGCGATCGCAAGAACGCGATCATGGCGGGTTTCGCCAAGCCGCTCTCGAGTGCGGAAATCGACAACCTCGCTGCGTACTACAGTGCGCAGCCGGCGGCCGTCGCGTCGAAGCACTGATCCGGCGCCGCGGCCTTCAGCGCCGCTCGAGACACTCGATATAGAGCGAGGCGTCAGGCCCGGTCCCGTGCCGCTGCGCGCTCCAGACGACTTCGCCCAGGCACTCCGCCACCGCGTGCAACGCGGCGTGCTCGTCCCCCATTTTCGCGCGGATGCGGTCGAACTGCGCGCGGATGCCGGGCGGCTGGTCGATCGCCAACTGCTCTGCGACGGCGAGGTGCAGCGACAGGTGGAGGAACGGGTTGACGTCCCCCGTTTCCGGACGCCAGTCGCGCTCGACGTTGCGCTCCGGCGATTCGACGATCGCGTGGTACTCCGGATGCAGCGCGATCAGCCCGGCGGCAATCTGCTCGAGGCCGCTCAACGATTCCCGGGCGCGGAATTTCGTCCACGCGCCGATCAGGAAGCGACGAGCTTCGTCGCGCGATGGGTTGAACACTGGGGACCCTAGGCCGTCTTGTCGCGAAACTCGCAAAGATCGCGGATTGCGCATTCGCCGCACTTCGGCGACCGGGCGACGCAGACGTAGCGGCCGTGGAGGATCAGCCAGTGGTGCGCATGCTGCCTGAACTCCTCCGGCACAAACTTGAGGAGCTTCCGTTCGACCTCTTCGGGATTCTTTCCGGGGGCGATCCCGGTGCGGTTTGACACGCGAAAGACATGGGTGTCGACGGCGATCGTCGGCTCGCCGAACGCGATGTTCAGCACGACGTTCGCCGTCTTGCGGCCGACGCCGGGCAGCGCCTCCAGCGCGTCGCGTCGCGCGGGAACCGCTCCATCGTGATCGCGCAGCAGGATCGTGGAGAGCAGGACGATGTTCTTCGCTTTCGTGCGGAAGAGGCCGATTGACTGGACGTACGGAATCAGACCGTCGACGCCCAGCTTGACGATGGCCGCGGGAGTGTTCGCTACCGGAAAGAGGACCGCCGTGGCTTTGTTGACGCCCTTGTCCGTCGCCTGGGCCGAGAGGACGACGGCGACCAGCAATTCGAACGGGCTCCGATGCGCGAGCTCGGGCGCGGGATGCGGGTTCGCCTTGCGCAGACGTTCGAAGATCGCGTGGCGTTTTTGCGGGTTCATGGCTTGGCCGGGTAGCGGGCCGCGCGGCGGATGCGCGCACGGTCGAGCGCCGCGGCGACGGCGGCCTGCCGCTTCGCTCGTTCGCGGTCGGGTGGCGCCACTGCAACCGGCTCCCTCGCATGCGCTCCGAGGCGTCGATTCCTTGCGAGGTACCGGTCGCGCGCGGCGCGTCCGTCGTTATCGCTCCATGCCCGGCCGGCATTGATCATCGCGATGCAGTCGACGGGGCAGGGAGGCAGGCACAGTGCGCACCCGGTGCAAAGCGCGGGCAGCACCGTGTGCATGCGCTTCGCGGCGCCGATGATCGCGTCCACGGGGCAGGCATCGATGCACAGCGTGCAGCCGATGCACGACGCCTCGATGATCCGCGCGACGACGAGCGGCCCCGGCTCGCCGCACGTGCGATCCAACGCGATTGCGGGCCGCTGCGTGATCGACGCCAGCACTTCGATCAGCGGGTCGCCGCCAGGCGGGCATCGATTGATCGGCACGCCGTCGGCAATGGCTTCTGCGTAAGGGCGGCAGCCCGGGTAGCCACAGCGACGGCATTGCGTCTGCGGAAGGACGGCGTCGACCCGATCGGCGAGCGTGAGCGGCAGCGGCGAGTTCACGCTGAGCATTTTACGGAACACGGGAGTCGAACGCACTGCGCGGCTGCCCGGCTGCGATCGGTTGCCGAGAAATCCGCATCGGCGTGGTGTGGCAATCGATTTGCTAGACTGCCTCGATGGGGCGTGATCGTCACCCGCGCCCGGGACAGGCGGGACTCCGTTGGCTGCCACGCGCTCCGTTGCATCGTTGCCCGTGATCCATGCGCCGCTGGTGCGGGGATTCCTCCCGCGATTCGCATCGTCGTTGCTGAAAATCGCCGGATGGACGGTCGTCCTCGCGCGTCCGGTGCCGATGCGCTGCGTTCTCGTGTTCTACCCTCATACGTCGAACTGGGACACAGCGTTCGGGCTCTGCGTCAAGTTCATGACCGGCCTGTCCATCCACTACGCCGGCAAGGACACGCTGTTCCGCACGCCGCTTCTGGGGCCGCTCCTGGTGCGATGGGGAGGCGTGCCGGTGAATCGTCGCGAACGCACGGGATTCATCGACGAGATGCAGGCCGAGTTCGCTCGCCGCAGCGAATTCCGGCTGGCGATCGCACCCGAAGGCACGCGCGCGCGCACGCCCTTCTGGAGGTCCGGGTTCTATCACCTGGCACGCGTGGCGGCGGTGCCGGTGGCATTGGGCTATATCGACTATCCGCGGCGTGAAATCGGGGTCGGCGCCTATCTCGATCTCACCGGCGATCCGGCCGCCGACATGGCGAGGATCCGCGCGTTCTATTCGGACAAGCGCGGCCGGCACCCGGCACACCAGGGTCCGGTTTGCCTTCGCGACGAGTCGGTGGGCGGCGCATGACCCACGGTGCGCGGACGACCCGGCGCGCGCTGTGGTGGGCACTCGCGTTGACCGCCGCGTTCGCCGTCGTCGAAGCGGTGGGCGGCTTGCTCGCCGGCTCGCTCGCGTTGATTTCGGATGCCGGCCACATGGTCACCGACGCCGCGTCGTTCGTCGTCGCGTTGGTCGCGGCGACGGTGACGGCGCGACCGCCGTCGCAGCGCGCGTCGTATGGGTACGCGCGCGCCGAGGTGATCGCCGCGTTCGTCAACGCGTTGGCCATGCTGGCGCTGATCGTCTGGATCGTTGTCGAAGCGGTACTGCGTCTGCTGACGCCGTCGCCGGTGGCCGGTTCGACGGTGATGCTGGTCGCCGCGCTGGGGCTTTGCGTCAACCTCGTCGTCGCCTGGATGCTGTCGCGCCACGCGCACGGCATCAACGCCCGCGGTGCCTTGCTGCACGTCGTAGGCGACCTCCTTGGATCGGTCGCGGCCTTCGTCGCGGGCGCCGTGGTGTACTGGACCGGATGGTTGCCGATCGACCCGATCCTGTCGCTTGTCGTCGCCCTGCTGATCCTGCGCTCGACGCTCTCGCTCCTCCGGGAGTCGGCGGAAGTGCTGATGGAACGCGTTCCCGCGCACCTGTCCTACGAGGCCGTCGGCAGGGCGCTCGCGGCACTGCCGGGCGTGACCGGCGTACACGATCTGCACGTATGGCACATGAGCGCCGAGCGGGTTGCGCTGTCGGCGCACGTGATGCTGGCCGACGGCGCGGTCTGGCCGCGGGTACTGGCCGCGTCCCGACGGATGCTCGCACGCGATTTCGCGATCGACCACGTGACGCTGCAACCTGCGTGGCCGGTGGCGCCGCCGAAGGGACGCGTGATCCCGGTCGCTCCGTCGACGGAACCCATGGCAGGACACGACCCCGACCCGCACGTGCACTGACGCTACAACCAGCGGGCCTTCCTGAACATGATGTACAGGTAGACGTCCGCCACGGCCATCACCCCGATCGCCAGAAAGTAGCCGTACTCCCATTCGAGCTCGGGCATGTGCTTGAAGTTCATACCGTAGATGCCCGCGACCATCGTCGGCACGGCGATGATGGCCGCCCACGCGGCGAGCTTCTTGGTCACCTCGTTTTCCGACAACGAGATCATGCCGAGGTTGACCTGGATCGCCGTCGTCAGCATTTCCCGGATCCCCTCGATCGTCTGGTGGATCCGGTGCAGGTGGTCGTAGACGTCGCGGAAGTATTCTCCCATCCCGGTACACACGTGCGGCACCCGGCCGCCGTAGAGCTTGCCGGTCGCCTCCATCAGCGGGTCGACCGCGTGCTTCAACACCATCAGCTTCTGCTTCAGTGCATAAAGGGACTCGATGTTCGAGCGGGCCGCATTCCGCGCGAAGATATGCTCCTCGATCTGCTCCAGTTCGGACTCGAAGCTGTCGAGGATCGGGAAATACCGGTCGACGACGGTGTCCATCAGCGCGTAGAACACGAACCCCGAACCATACCGCAGCAGTTCGGGTTCGCGCTCGCATCGGGCGCGAACCTCGGCGAAGCCTTTCTGCGTCCGATGGCGCACCGACAGGATGTAATTGCGGCCGATGAAGATGTCGACCTCTCCGCCGATGAGCGCGGCATCGGGCTCGTCGGACGCCGCTTCGATCGTATGCAGGACGGCGAACAGCGAGTCCTCGTATTCCTCGATCTTCGGCCGCTGGTGCCCCTTGCGCGCATCCTCGATCGCGAGCGGGTGGAGCCCGAATTCCTCGGCCATCTCGTCGAGCTCCTCGCGCGTCGGATCGAATAGCGCGACCCAGACGAAGCAATCGGGCTTCAACAAGTAATCGCTGATGTCTGCGATCGGGATATCGCCCAGCTTCTGGCCGTTCTGATAGGCGACGCAGTTGACGAGCATGGACGTTTCTGAAAGTGGCGTGGCGGTTTTTTGCCGCCGGCCACTCCCGCGCAACCGTCGAGGCTGCGTCGGCGTGGGCCGTGGGGCGCTCGCTAGTTTAGTCCTCTGCAGGCCCCGTGTCGTCGGCCCGCCGCCGCCGGCGGTACGAGCGACCGGCGGCGCGTGCCGGGAAGCGTCGGTCCCGTCGACCAAGGCTCGCGGTTGGCCGGCGGTGCGACATGCAGGTAAGATTGGCCCTTGAGGCAAACGCGCCGCCGCACTCGCGCGCGGCTCCCGCATGATCATCTCCTCGCTGCTCGACACCGACCTCTACAAGTTCACGATGATGCAGGTCGTCCTGCATCATTTTCCCGGCGCGCAGGTCGAGTACCGGTTCAAATGCCGCAATGGGCGCGTCGATCTGACCCCGTTCGTCGGGGAGATTCGCGATGAAATTCGCGGGCTCTGCGGACTGAGGTTCACGCCCGACGAACTCACTTATCTGCGCGGCTGGCGTTTCTTCAAGAGCGACTTTGTCGATCTCCTGGCCCTCTTCGAGCTCGACGAGCGATTCATCCGGGTCGAGCCGATTGCCGGGTCTGAGGGCGAGATCGACATCACGATCCGGGGTCCCTGGCTGCACACGATCATGTTCGAGGTGCCGGTGCTCTCGATCGTGTCCGAGGTCTACGACCGGAACACCCACCCTCGCGCCGATCTTGCCGAGGGTCGCAGAAGGCTTGGGGAAAAGATCGACCGGATGAACGCCGTCGCCGACCCCGAATTCCGCATCGCCGACTACGGGACGCGGCGCCGCTTTTCCCGGTCCTGGCACGAAGAGGTCCTGCGCACGCTCGGCTCCGGCCTCGGTCCGAAATTTGTCGGGACGAGCAACGTGATGTTTGCGAGGGAGCTCGGCCTCACGCCGCTGGGAACGATGGCGCACGAGTACCTGCAGGCGTGCCAGGCCGTCGGGCCGCGGCTGCGCGACTCCCAGGTGTTCGCCTTCAACATGTGGGCGCGCGAGTATCGCGGCGACTTGGGCATCGCGCTGTCCGACGTGTGCGGCATGGACGCGTTTCTGCGCGATTTCGACCTCTTCTTCTGCAAGCTCTTCGACGGCGTCCGCCACGACTCCGGCGACCCGTTCGAGTGGGGCGAGAAACTGATCGCGCACTACCAGAAGATGCGGATCGACCCTGGCAGCAAAACGATGGTGTTCTCGGACAGCCTCAACGTGCCGCTCGCGCTCTCGCTGTTCGAGCGTTTTCGCGGCCGCATGCACACGGCGTTCGGCATCGGCACCAATCTCACCAACGACGTCGGATTCGAACCGCTGTCGATCGTGATCAAGATGACGCGCTGCAACGGGCAGCCGGT
>JBDTRG010000072.1:0-19209 GCA_039931775.1 Betaproteobacteria bacterium
TGTGGTGCGCGAGGCACCATTTGGCCATGATCGAGCCGCCGCGCGACACGATGCCCGTCATCCGCTTCGCCGTCATCGGGATGTAGCGCAGCAGCACGCCGGCGTGGATCGTGAAGTAATCGACCCCCTGCTCGGCCTGTTCGATCAGCGTGTCGCGGAACATCTCCCACGTCAGTTCCTCGGCGCGGCCGTCCACCTTTTCCAGCGCCTGGTAGATCGGCACGGTGCCGATCGGCACCGGCGAGTTGCGGATGATCCACTCGCGCGTCTCGTGGATGTTCTTTCCCGTCGACAGGTCCATCACCGTGTCGGCGCCCCAGCGCGTCGCCCAGGTCATCTTCTCGACTTCCTCGTTGATCGACGAGGACACCGCGGAGTTGCCGATGTTGGCGTTGATCTTCACGAGGAAATTGCGGCCGATGATCATCGGCTCGGATTCGGGGTGGTTGATGTTGTTCGGTATGATTGCTCGGCCACGCGCGACCTCGTCGCGGACAAATTCCGGTGTGACGATCGCGGGGATCGAAGCGCCGAAGCTCTGTCCGGGGTGCTGCCGCGTCACGATCTGCGGAAGGGTTCGCAGCATCTCCTCGCGCTTCAGATTTTCGCGGATCGCGATGAATTCCATCTCGGACGTGACCTCGCCGCGGCGCGCGTAATGCATCTGGGTGACGTTGACGCCTTCCTTGGCACGGCGCGGTTTGCGCGACAGTTCGAAGCGCAGCCCGGACAACTCCGGATCGGCGAGGCGGGCGCGACCGTAGGCGGAAGTGAGCCCGTCGAGGGCAACGGTGTCCCCACGCTCGGCGATCCAGGGCGCGCGCAACGCCGGCAAACCCTTGCGGATGTCGATCGTGGCGACCGGGTCGGTATACGCACCCGACGTGTCGTAGACGACGATCGGCGGATTCTGCTCAACGCCGAAGGAGGCGGGCGTGTCGGATTGCGCGATCTCGCGCATCGGCACGCGGATGTCGGCGCGCGAGCCCTCGACGTAGATCTTGCGTGAATTCGGCAGCGGCGCGACGGCCGCGCTGTCCACGAGCGCATCGCGCGCGTAGAATTTGTCGTTGGCGTTCATGGAGACTCCTCGGCTTGCAAAGGACGCGGGGAGCGTAGGGTCGGGCTACGCTTCCCTGCGCCGGCATTATCCGCACAGGTACCAAGGGTTTGATCTCACCCGCCGGCGGATGTGCTCCGGACAGGACCCCTAGCGTCGCGGCAACGTTACGCCAAAGGCGCGGGACCGGCAAGCCGGCGTCGCAAACGTATTGCGCCGGGGATGGCGTGACGGTGCGGCGGAGCTATACTTGATGACCGCGCCCGGGATCGGTGTGCGCTTCCGGCGCGCCTGGAGCGACGTTCCGCGACAGGGGGTCAGCACCCTTCCGCGGGGATCGCTTCCGGGACATTTGATCAAATCAATCAACCACGGTGAGGCAAACGATGCCGCTACGCATTGGTGACGACGCGCCGGATTTCACGGCGGAAACGACCGAAGGCAAGATCAAGTTTCACGAATGGATCGGGGACGGATGGGCGATCCTGTTCTCGCACCCGAAGGACTTCACGCCCGTCTGCACGACCGAGTTGGGCTACATGGCGAAGTTGAAGCCGGAGTTCGACAAGCGCAACACCAAGATCCTCGGGCTCTCGATCGATCCCGTCAGCGATCACAAGCGCTGGGTCGGCGACATCGAGGAAACGCAGGGCTACAAGGTCAACTATCCGCTGATCGGCGACCCCGACCTCACGATCGCGAAGCTCTACGACATGATCCACCCGAACGCGAGCGGCGCTGCGCCGAGGACGGCTGCCGACAACGCGACGATACGCTCGGTGTTCATCGTCGGGCCGGACAAGAAGATCAAGCTGATCCTCACCTACCCGATGAGCACCGGACGCAACTTCGACGAAGTGCTGCGCGTGGTCGATTCGATGCAGCTGACGTCGAAACACAAGGTCGCCACACCGGTCAATTGGAAGCAGGGGGAGGACGTCATCATCGTCCCTTCGGTGTCGAACGAGGACGCGAAGGTGAAATTTCCCGGAGGATGGAAGTCGCCGAAGCCGTATCTTCGGATCGTTTCGCAACCCAAGTAGCGTCAATTCGGCGGGAGCGCAGGGGTGCCATCGGCGCCCTTGTGTTCACTCAACGATGAATGCAGACCGCAGCGCTGCGATCGCGTCGGCGTCCGCCTGGTTCGACGAAGGCGCGCTGCTTGGCGATCTGCGCCGGCGGGTGGCGTTTCGCACCGAAAGCCAGAATCGCGAGAGCGGGCCCGAGCTCGCGCGCTACCTGACCGAGGAAATCGGCCCGGCCGTCGAGCGCCTCGGCTTTCGCTGGAACGTCTGGGAGAACCCGGTTGCCGGCGCGCCGCCGATGTTCTTCGCCGAACGGATCGAGGATCCGTCACTGCCGACGATGCTGACGTACGGCCACGGCGACGTGGTCGCCGGTTACGATCGCGAGTGGAAAGTAGGCCTGTCGCCGTGGGAGCTGTCGGAGGCGGATGGCCGCTGGTACGGGCGCGGCACCGCCGACAACAAAGGCCAGCACACGATCAATCTCGCGGCGCTCGGCCGGGTGATAGCCGCCCGCGGCCGGTTGGGGTTCAACGCGAAGCTGCTGATCGAGATGGGCGAGGAGGTCGGCTCGCCGGGTCTGCGCAAGCTGTGCGACACCTACGCGGACACGTTGCGCGCCGACGTGTTCATCGCGTCCGACGGCCCGCGCCTGCGTTCGGACCGGCCGACGATATTCCTGGGATCGCGCGGCGCGTTCAACTTCGATCTCGTCGTCGATCTGCGCGAGGGCGGGCATCACTCGGGCAACTGGGGAGGCCTTCTCGCGAATCCAGGCACGATTCTCGCGAACGCTATCGCGTCGATGGCCGACGCGCGCGGACGCATTCTCGTCGATGCGCTGCGTCCTGCGCCGATTCCGGAATCGGTGCGACGCGCGCTGGCGGATATCCACCCGGGCGAGCCGCAAGGCCCGGCGATCGACGAGAACTGGGGCGAGCCGCACCTGACGCCGGCTGAGCGTGTATTCGGATGGAACGCGCTCGAAGTGCTGGCGTTTCGCACCGGCAATCCCGACCGGCCGGTCAACGCGATCCCGCCGCGCGCGAACGCGCACATGCAGGTCCGGTTCGTTGCCGGCTGCGACTGGCGCACGTTCATTCCGGCGATCCGCACGCACCTCGACCTGCGCGGCTTCGCGAAGGTCGATGTGCGGGAAGCCGACTCGGAGACGATGGAGGCGACAAGGCTCGACCCCGACAATCCCTGGGTGCGCTGGGCCGCCGACTCGGTTGCCTCGACCACGGGCGCGCGCCCGGCGATCCTGCCGAACCTCGGGGGCTCGCTGCCGAACGATTGCTTCGCCGATGCGCTCGGCCTGCCGACGATCTGGGTGCCGCATTCCTACCCCGCGTGTTCGCAGCACGCGCCCAATGAACATATGCTCGCAAACGTCGCCCGCGAGGGACTCATGATCATGACCGGACTGTTCTGGGACCTGGGCGAGGCGCGCGGTACGCCGGGCGGCGCACCCGTCGCCGCCGCGCGCTGAACGCGACGGTGCGACGCGTTTTCGCTACAATCCCGCGTGTCGCGGGTGTAGCTCAATGGTAGAGCAGAAGCTTCCCAAGCTTACGACGAGGGTTCGATTCCCTTCACCCGCTCCACGCCCGCTCGTCTCGCTCAGCGCTCCTGCCGGTCGCCTTTGTCGCTCTGCCAGCGGTCCAGCATCTGCCGCGCGCCGTTTTTCGCCGGATCCATCTCCTCGTCGTGTCGTGCGGTCGGCGAGGTGAGCTCGATCACGTAGCCGTTGGGGTCGCGGAAGTAGATCGAGTGGATGAATTGGTGGTCGATGACGCCGCGCGTCTCGATGCCGCGCGCCTTGCCCTTCGCGAACATCTCGTCAAGCGTCCGATCGTCGACCTCAAGCGCGATGTGAAGGTCGAAATCGTGCTGCGACTTGAACTCGAACGGCGAGCCCGGCGCCTCGAAGAAGGCGAGGAACGAACCGTCGTCCATCCGGTAGAACGTGTGCAGGACGTGGGTTTCGCGGCCCGTCTTCGTCTCGTTGATCGCGAGCGTGCCGGCGAGCGGGAGGCCGAGAAAATCCTCGTAGAAGCGGCGCGTCTCCTCGGAGTCGCGGCAGCGGTACGCGTTGTGGTGCAGTCCCTTGATCACGCCGATGGTCTCCCGATGTCGGGGCCGCGGGCGTGCCGACGTTGCGCACGCCTCGCTAGCCCGGCGGTGCGCGCCGTCAGACGGTCTCGAACTCCTTGTCCTTCATCGCGCCGACCATGCCGTAGAAGACCTCGTTGGTCTTGGCCCAATTGGGGCGCGATTTCATGGCGCCGTACCAGCGCGACAGGTTGGGGAATTGCGCGAGGTTGCAGTGGATGACCTCGGCGAGCGAGATCATTCCCGCGCCGAGATAGTCGGCGATCGTGATGTCGTCGCCGCAAAGGAACTTCTTGCCCGAACCGAGCTGGTGCTGATCGAGGACTCGGAGCCAGAATTTTGCCTTTTCCTTGCCCCACTGGATCGTCCCCGCGGTCGCTTCGTCGCTCTGGCGCTTGTGATGCGGAAAGATCTGCGGGTAGACGAGGCCGTACCCGAAGTCCCGGTAGAACCCTGTGTTGAGCCAGTCCATCATCTCATTGACACGCGCACGCTTCTTCAGATCTTTCGGGTAGGCGGGGGAGTCGACCTTGTCGGCCAGGTACTTGAGGATTGCCGAGCTCTCCGTCAGCCGGAAGTCGCCGTCCTCGAGGACCGGAACCAGATGGCTCGGATTGATCGAGCCGTAGGGCTCCTTCATGTGCTCTCCGGTCATCAGGTCGACGACCTGATAGTCGAGGGCGATGCCGCTGTCGGCGGCGAAAAGGGCGACGGGTCGGCTGACGGTCGATACCGGATGGAAGTAGAGCTTCATCGATCTTCTCCTGTGGGACGCGCGAGGTCGTGACACCGTTTGCGGACGGATCCGCGGGGACGGTCTGCGGGCAGATAGTTTACTCGACGGCGGCGCGGCGCGAAATCCGGGGGCGCGGCGGATCGCCCGACACGCCGCTTCGCAGCGCCGCGTACGTTGCACTAGAATGTCGAGTTGCACGCGACGCCTGCGGCATTCAAATGAACCCATCGATGCGCCCGCACACGCACGTGCCGTTGTCCGCGATTGTGATGATCGCCTGCGCGGTCCTCTGTTTCACGATCCTCGATTCGATGATCAAGTACCTGACGCAGCGGTACTCGGTCCCGGTGCTCGTGTGGGCGCGCTACGGCGTGCAGGCGATCGCGATCCTGGCCTGGCAGCTCCCGACGATGGGCACGTCGCTCTGGCGCACCAACCGGCTGGGGCTGCATCTTGTTCGCGCCTCCCTCCTTCCGTTCTCGTCGCTTTGCTTCTTTACGTCGCTCATCTACCTGCCGCTCGCCGAGGCGACCGCGATCAACTATTCGACGCCGGTGCTGGTGGTCATCCTCGCGGTCCTTTTTCTGCACGAACGAATGACGCGACCGCGAATCGCGCTCGTCGTCGCCGGCATCGCCGGGATGCTGCTGATCGTGCGTCCGGGATCCGCGATGTTCCAGGGCGCGGCGCTGCTGTCGCTCGGCGCGGCCGTCTTCTACGGAACGTTCCAGATCCTGACGCGCAAGCTCGCGAGCGAGGATTCGCGGGTGTTGCTGTTCTACCCGTCGATCGTCGGAACGCTGATGATGACCGCGGTATTGCCGTGGTACGGCGTCGGTGTCGACGCGCCGTGGACCGATTACGCGCTGATCGTCACCGGCGGGCTGATCGGGACGCTTGGTCATTTCCTGTTCATCCTCGCCTTCCAGCGAGGCGCCGCGTCGGCGCTGACGCCGTTCACCTACATTCATCTCGTCTGGGCGACGCTCGCCGGCTGGCTTGCGTTCGGCACCCTTCCCGATTCGTGGACGTTCGCCGGGATGGCCGTGATCGCAGGCAGCGGCCTGCTGATTACGCTCCACGAACGGCGGCGCGCGCGAGGTGCCGTCCAGGAGCCCACGGCGGTCGATTGAGCGCCGATTTCGGCGGCGCGGCTGCGGTAGACTCGAACGGCGGCACGGCATTTCCAACCAAACGCACAGGGGAAGAAGGGAACACATGAACGCTGACACCAAACCGCGCATCGGATGCATCGGCCTCGGGTTGATGGGTCACGGTATCGCCAAGAACATCGTCACCAAGGGCTACCCGCTGTCGGTGCACGTGCACCGGAACCGAAAGCCGCTCGAGGATCTTCTCGCCGCGGGCGCCAAGGAGGTGGCGACGCACGCCGACGTCGCGCGTAACTCGGACATCGTAATCCTTTGCGTGACAGGGACGCCGCAGGTCGAATCGATCGTCCGCGGGGACAACGGCCTGCTCGCGGCGGCGCGCGAAGGCCTGATCGTCGTCGACACGTCGACGGCGGAACCGTCGTCGACCGCGGCGCTGCGGATGGACTTCGCGGCAAAGCGCGCGCTGTTCGTCGACGCTCCGCTTGCCCGCACGCCGATCGAAGCCGAGCAGGGCCGGCTCAACACGATGGTCGGCGCCGACGACGCGGTGTTCGCAAAGCTGAAGCCCGTGCTCTCCGCGTTCTGCGAAAACGTGATTCACGCCGGCCCGCCCGGCCACGGCCACACGCTGAAGCTCATCAACAACTTCATCGCGCAGGCGATCGCCACGGCCACTGCCGAGGCCTGTGCCGCCGCCGTGAAATCCGGACTTTCGCTGCGCAAGATGCACGAGGTTATCTCGGCGGGGGCGGTCAACTCCGGTATTTTCCAGATGATGGTCGGCAAGATGCTCGACAACAACGGCGATCTGACGGGGCTCAAGTTCTCGCTCGCGAACGCAATGAAGGATCTGCGCTACTACACGCACCTCGCGGAGACGCTGCCGATACCGTGCATCGTCGGCGAGGCCGTGCACCAGAGCCTCGTCACGGCGAACCTGCTCGGCTTGGGCGACAAGTACGTCGCGTCGCTGATCGAGGCGCAGGAGCAGCTCGCCGGAGTCAAGATCGTCCCTCGCGGCTGACGCCGGCACGCCCACGCGGCGTCAACGGAGCCATCGAATGAGGCTGCTCGTCCTCGGAGGCACGCGATTTCTCGGCCGGCACCTGGTCGAGGCGGCGCTCAAAGCCGGCGTCGAGGTTACGATCTTCACGCGGGGCGTGACGCCGTCGCCGTGGAGCGGGACCGCCGTCACGCATCTCATCGGCAACCGCGACCCACGGATCGACCCCGGGCACCAGGCGCTCGGATCCGGCGAGTGGGACGCGGCCGTCGACATGAGCGGCTACGTGCCGCGCAGCGTCGCGGCCGGCGCGCAATGCCTCAAGGATCGCGTCGCCCACTACACGTTCGTCTCGTCGATGTCGGTCTACGCCGACTCGAGCCGGTCGGGACTCGACGAATCGACGCCGGTCGCGACCCTCGACGATCCGGCGACGGAGGAAATCATGGCGCACTACGGTGCGCTGAAGGCGAGTTGCGAGGACGCGGTCCGTACGGCGTTCGGCAGCCGCACGCTGATCGTGCGTCCCGGGCTCATCGTCGGCCCGCACGACCCGACCGACCGCTTTTCGTACTGGGTCGCGCGTTTCCTCGTCCCCGGTCAGTTGGGTGCGCGGGCCGAGTCCGCGGTCGTGCCGGCGCCGGCTGCGCGTCCGGTCCAATTCATCGACGCGCGCGACCTCGCCCTGTGGCTGCTCGACGCCGCGACCGAAAAACTGCCCGGCACGTTCAACGCGTGCAGCCCGGCCGGCATGTGGACGATGGGAATGCTCGTCGACGCGCTGGTCGACCGCGCTCGCGCGGACGGGGCGCCGGTGGCGCCGCGATGGATCGACGACGCGATGCTGGTCGCTGCGGGTGTGGAACCCTGGACGGGGTTGCCGCTGTGGATTCCCTCGACCGACGCCGAATCGGCGGGCTTCATGGAGTTCTCCTGCGATCGTGCGATCGCCCATGGCCTGCGCATCAGGCCGCTCGCGCAGACGATCGACGATACCGCCGCCTGGCTCGGCGCGAGGGTGCCCGTCAGCGCATGGCGCGACGTCCTGTCGGCGGAAAAGGAACGCCTGGTGCTCGAAGCGCAATGATCGGCCGGGCCGATCCCGCGAGTGTCGGCGTGCGATCATAGAGGCCGGCCCGGGCTCGATGCGCGGGCCGCGACCCGCATGACGCCTCCCCGAGCCGCCGAGTTCCTCGAATTCGCCTGCCGCACCGCGCAAGCCGCGGGGGCGGTGATCCTTCCGCACTTTCGCGCGCCGCTCGACGTGGCGGACAAGGGGGGCGCCAAGGGCTACGACCCCGTCACGGTGGCCGATCAGGCGGCCGAAACCGTGATCGGCGCCGAAATCGCGAAGGCGTACCCCGATCACGGCATTCGCGGCGAAGAGCATGGCTGGCAGAAGGGCACGTCGAACTACACGTGGGTGATCGACCCGATCGACGGCACGCGAAGCTTCATCCTCGGCCAGATGCACTGGGCCACGCTGATCGCGCTCAACGACGGGGAGCGCGTCGTCGCCGGCGTTGCACACCAGCCGTATGTCGGCGAAACGTTTCTCGCCTCGGCGGGCGGGGTCGCCGAGTGGCGGCGCGGCGGCGAACGCCGGACACTTTCGACGCGCCGCTGCCCGAACGTCGACGATGCGGTGCTGGCCTGTACGGATCCGAAGATGTTCAAGGCCCCGGTCGATCGCGCCGCGTTCGATCGCGTCGCCGCCCGCGCCCGCCTTACCCGTTGGGGCGGCGACTGCTACGCGTACTGCCTTCTCGCCATGGGTTTGATCGATGTGGTGATCGAGGCGTCGCTGCACGCCTACGACGTGCAGGCGCTGATTCCGATCGTCGAGGCGGCGGGCGGGGTGATGACCACTTGGGATGGGACGCCGTGCGAGGAAGGGGGCTCGGTGGTCGCCTGCGGGGACCCCGCGCTCCATTCCAAGGTGCGGGAACTGCTCTCGGTCGTGTAAAATTCCACGCTCTTCCCGCACTAAAGTTTATAAGTGCTCACTCCGCTCGGATTCACGCTGCTACGCGAGCTCGCGGATGGGGAGTTCCATTCCGGCGAGGCCCTGGCCGACAAGGTCGGGCTGACGCGCGCGCGGATTTCCCAGGTTTTGAAGGACGCCGAGGCGGCCGGCCTCGCCCTCGAGCGGATGAAGGGCCGCGGGTACCGACTGCTCGGGGCCCCCGACTTCCTGGACGCGAAGGCGGCGCGTGCCCGGTTACTGGCACTCGGGCAGACGCATCCCGCCGCGTTGCCGATGGCGATCGAGGTCGTCGACCAGATCGAATCGACGTCGTCCGAACTGATGCGGCGCACGCAGCGCCGCGAGGTCCACCGGGTGGCGCTCGCCGCCGAATGGCAGACGGCCGGCCGCGGCCGACGCGGCCGCGCGTGGACCGCGATCGCGGGCGGCAGCCTTACGTTCTCGCTCGGCTGGAAATTCGAGCAGGGCGCGGGCTTCCTGGCCGGACTCTCGCTGGCGGTCGGTGTCGCGGCCGTGCGCGCGCTCGAGGCCGAGGGGTTCCACGACGTCGCGCTCAAATGGCCGAACGACCTCATCCACCGGCACCTGAAGCTCGGCGGCATCCTCATCGAATTGAACGGGGATGCGCTCGGTCCGACAACGACCGTGATCGGCGTCGGACTGAACGTCCGGCTGCCGCCAGTCGCCCGCCGCGACATCGCCGTCCCGGTGACGGATCTCGCGTCGATCGCGCGGCGGCGCGCGCCCGCGATCGACCGCAACCATCTTCTCGCGCGCCTCTTGGCCGAGCTCGCCGTGGTACTCGACGTGTATTCGAGGGACGGGTTCGCCCCGTTCGCCGCCGAGTGGCAGCGACGTCACGCGTACCAGGGCAAGGCGGTGAAGCTGCTCCTCCCCGATGGCGCGACGGTGACCGGCAAGGTCGCCGGCGTCGACGCCAGCGGTGCGCTGGTATTGGCCGATGGCCCGCGCCGCGCGCGCTTCCTGTCGGGCGAGATCACGCTGCGCCGCGCGTGAACCCCGTCCTCGTCATCGACGTCGGCAACAGCCGCATGAAGTGGGGCCTGCGCGGCCCGCGCGGGTGGATGGTTCAGGGCGTAACACCGCACGGCGAAATCGGTGCGCTTTCCGTGCGCGACTGGCACAACCTGCCGCGGCCGGCGCGCGCGGTCGGCGTCAATGTCGCGGGCGAGGCCGCTCGGGTTCGCGTCGAAGCGCAGCTCGCGCGATGGCGTCTGACGCCGGAGTGGCTCACGGCAACCGACTTCGCCTGCGGGGTCACCAATCGCTACGCCCGGCCCGCTCAGCTCGGCGCCGACCGATGGGCGTCGCTGGTCGCCGCGTGGCGCCGGTCGATCGCGACGGATCTCTTTCCGCCGGCGTGCGTCGTCGTCAACGCCGGCACGGCGGTGACGATCGACGCCCTCGACGTCGATGGCGTGTTTCACGGCGGCCTCATCCTCCCGGGCATGCACCTGATGCTGCAATCGCTCGCCGAAAACACCGCGGGTCTCAAAGTCGCTCCCGGCGAGTTCCGCGAGTTCCCGGACAACACGGCGGACGCGGTGTACTCCGGGGCGATCCGGGCCGTGTGCGGCGCGATCGAGCTGATGCGCCGGGAGATCGACACCGACGCCGCGCACGTGCGGTGCTATCTTGCCGGCGGCGCGGCCGCCGAAATCGGGCCGCACCTCAATCCACCGGTGGAGATCATCGACAACCTGGTGCTCGAGGGCGTGCTGGCTCTTGCGGGGGAACCCTGATCGGATCGGCGCGACGGGCTCGTCGTCCCGGCGGCGCGCGTGCAATCGCGGCGAATGCGTTAATCTAAAGAGAATTGCCGTGCGCGGGGACGGCGGGTGCCTTGCCATTTCCCTCCATTTTCGAAACGGTTGCCGATAGCAGCTTCTCAGACGACTCTCCCATTATGCGCACCGTCGTCATCTTTCTGCTGCTTGCGAACCTGACGTTCTTCACCTATACGCGCCTCGACGAAACGTCCGAGGGCGAGGCCGTGCGGCTGGTCGAGCAGGTGCAGCCCGAGAAGATCAAGCTCTTGACGTCGCAGCAGGTCGCGGCGCTGGGCCCCGCCAAGGTGGCGGCGCTGGCCGACGTCTGCCTCGAATGGGGGCCGCTGACCGACGCCGATCGTGCGCGCGCTCTTGCCGACCTCGAGCCGCTCTCGCTCGGCAAGCTGCTGTCGCAAAGGCGCATCGAGACGAGCATGGCGTTCTGGGTCTACCTGCCGGGGGCGCCGAACCGCACCGAGGCCGATCGGCGCGCCGCCGAATTGCGCGCACGCGGCATCGGCGAGGTGTCGGTCGTCGACGCCGGTCCCCAGCGCAACATGGTGTCGCTCGGCTCGTTTCATACCGAAGACGCGGCACAGGCTCGGCTGTCCGACATCGTGAAGCTGGGCGTGGCCAACGCGAAGTCGGGTCCGCGCCAGCAGGTGATCTCCAATACGGTCCTGGTGATACGCGATCCGCAGGCGCAGATCGTGGCCAAGCTGCGCGACCTCATGTCCGCGTATCCCGGCACCGAGGCGAAGGTCGGAGGCTGCGACAAGGCTTGAGAAACATGGCCGTTGCCTCCACCGCAGAGCTTCGCCAGGCTCTCACGCCGCAGGACATCGCGATTGCGCGCGACCTTTTCCTCGAATACGCGCGATGGCTCGACGTCGATCTGTGTTTTCAGGGCTTCGACGGCGAACTCGCGACCCTGCCGGGTGCCTACGCCCCTCCGCACGGGCGCCTGCTGCTCGCCGGCACCGTGCCGACGGCGTTCGGTTGCATCGCGCTGCGACCGCTCGCAAAGGTCATGGATTCCACCGCGAATACGCCGCCGTCGCAGGCCGGACATGCGATCGGCGAGGTCAAGCGACTGTTCGTTCAGCCTGCCCGCCGCGCCGGGGGATGGGGACGCCGGCTCGCCGAGGCGCTGATCGACGACGCGCGCGCGATCGGCTACCGCGAATTGAAGCTCGACACGCTCGAATGGATGACCGACGCGCGCAAGCTGTACGGGAAACTGGGATTCCGCGAATGCGCGGCCTACTACGACAACCCGTTGCCGGGTGTGATCTACATGTCGCTCGAGTTCTGAGCGGCGCCGGGCCGTCCGCGCATTTCTACAACTGCTCCCACGGCAGGCCTTCCTTGCGCCAGCCCGACACCGAACCCCGGTGATGATCGTCGTCGAGCGGCCCCTCAAATCCATCCTGCACGTTGTAGACGTCGGAGAATCCTGCCTTTTCCAGCGCCACGCCGGCGTCGAGCGAGCGATGGCCGCTGCGGCAGATCAGCACGATCGGTCGGTTCATGCTCGCGACCTTCTTCACCTGACCGACGAAATGCGGGTTGATTTCCCAATCCGGGCCGTCGTTCCACGCGACGTGATGCGCGCCGACCGGATGGCCGACGAAAAAGTACTCCATCTCGCTGCGGCAATCGATGAAGACGGCCGATGCGTGATCGAGGAGAAACTGGACGGCTTCCTTCGGCTTCAGGTGTTTCATGGCGCTCAATCTAGCATGCCGCAACACCCCGCGTTATTCCGATTCGACGGGTGGTTATAACCCGCCCGATGTCCTTGCCGCGAGCCGCTGCCCCGTCGAAATAGTGGCCGTGGCCAATGATAAAATCACGGGTCGCGAACCCTCGTCCCGAATCTCCGACATGCAACCCGACCGCACCGCCGAAATCAAAGCCCTGCTCGATCGTCGCATCCTCATTCTGGACGGAGCGATGGGCACGATGATCCAGACCTACAAGCTCGACGAGGCGGGGTACCGCGGCGCGCCTTTCGCGGCGCATACGCACGATCTCAAGGGCGATAACGATCTCCTCGTGCTGACGCAGCCCGACGTGATTCGCGCGATTCACGATGCGTATCTCGACGCGGGAGCCGACGTCATCAGCTCCAACACGTTCAACGCGACGTCGATCGCGCAGGCCGATTACAAGCTCGACAAGCGAGTTCGCGAGATCAACCTCGCGGCGGCGCGGCTCGCGCGCCAATGCGCCGACGCGTGGAGTGAGCGAACCCCGGACCAGCCGCGGTTCGTTGCCGGAGCGCTCGGCCCGACCAACCGCACGGCGTCGATCTCGCCCGACGTCAACGATCCGGGCGCGCGCAATGTCCGCTTCGACGAGCTCGTCGAGTCCTACCTTGAGGCGATCGAGGCGCTCGCCGAGGGGGGCGCCGATCTCTTCCTCGTCGAAACGATCTTCGACACGCTGAACGGCAAGGCCGCGCTCTTCGCGCTCGAGTCGTACTTCGACCGGATCGGCCGACGTTTCCCCGTGATCGTTTCGGGAACGATCACCGACGCCTCCGGCCGGACGCTCTCCGGACAGACGACCGAGGCGTTCTGGAATTCGGTCCGGCACGTGCGCCCGCTCGCCGTCGGAATCAATTGCTCGCTGGGCGCCGCCCTGATGCGCCCGTACATCGAGGAGCTTGCCCGTGTCGCCGATACGTACATCTCGTGCTACCCGAACGCCGGGTTGCCGAATCCAATGGCGGAAACGGGCTACGACGAGACGCCGCCCGAGACCGCGCGGATGATCGAGGACTTCGCACGGAGCGGATTCGTCAATCTGGTCGGAGGCTGCTGCGGCACCACGCCGGCGCACATTCGCGCGATCGTCGCGGCGGTGAAAACGCTGCCGCCGCGACGGATCGCGGCCGCGGAAACCGTTGCCACCTAGCCCGCCCCCGGTGCGGCGGGCGATGGGAGTCCTCCGGCTCTCCGGGCTCGAGCCGCTCAACATCGGCGACGATTCGCTGTTCGTCAACGTCGGCGAGCGCACCAACGTCACCGGCTCGCGCGCCTTCGCCAAGTTGATCCTGTCCGGCGACTACACGGGTGCGGTCGAAGTCGCGCGGCAACAGGTCGCCAGCGGCGCGCAGATCCTCGACGTCAACATGGACGAGGCGATGCTCGACTCGAAGGCGGCGATGGTCCGGTTCCTGAACCTGATCGCCGCCGAGCCTGACATCGCCCGCGTGCCCGTGATGATCGACTCGTCGAAATGGGAGGTCATCGAGGCCGGCCTGAAATGCGTGCAGGGCAAGGCCGTCGTCAATTCGATCTCGATGAAGGAGGGCGAGGCCGAGTTCCTGCGCCAGGCTTCCCTCGTGCGGCGCTACGGTGCCGCGGCGATCGTGATGGCGTTCGACGAAAAAGGCCAGGCCGACACGCTCGCGCGAAAGACCGCGATCTGCGAGCGAGCGTACCGGCTGCTGACGCGCGAAATCGGCTTCCCCGCCGAGGACCTCGTCTTCGATCCGAATATCTTCGCGATCGCCACCGGCATCGAGGAGCACAACAATTACGCAGTCGATTTCATCGACGCCACGCGCTGGATACGGCAGCACCTGCCGCACGCGAAGGTGTCGGGAGGCGTGTCGAACGTCAGCTTCAGCTTCCGCGGCAACGATCCCGTGCGCGAGGCGATCCATACGGTGTTCCTGTACCACGCGATCCGCGCCGGCATGTCGATGGGCATCGTCAACGCCGGCCAGCTCGGCGTCTACGACCAGATTCCGCCGGAACTCCGCGAGCGTGTGGAGGACGTCGTCCTCAATCGCCGGCCCGACGCGACCGAACGGCTCGTCGTCCTCGCCGAGTCGTTCAAGTCGCAGGGGAAGCAGGTCACCGAGGACCTGTCGTGGCGCAGCGGGTCGGTCGACGAGCGGCTGTCGCATGCGCTGGTGCGCGGCATCACGACTTACGTCATCGAAGACACCGAGGAGGCGCGGCAGAACTTCGTCGCGAGCGGCGGGCGTCCGATCCACGTGATCGAGGGACCGCTGATGGCGGGGATGAACGTCGTCGGCGATCTCTTCGGCGCCGGCAAGATGTTCCTGCCGCAGGTGGTGAAGAGCGCGCGCGTGATGAAGCAGGCGGTCGGCCACCTGATCCCGTTCATCGAGGCGGAGAAGGCGAAATCGGGCGACACGGGCAAGCCGAAAGGCACGGTCGTGATGGCGACGGTCAAAGGCGACGTCCACGATATCGGCAAGAACATCGTCGGCGTTGTGCTCCAGTGCAACAACTTCGAGGTGATCGACCTCGGCGTCATGGTGCCGGCTTCGAGGATCCTCGACACCGCGCGCGAGAGGAACGCCGACATCGTCGGGCTATCGGGCCTCATCACGCCGTCACTCGAGGAGATGGCGCACGTCGCGCACGAGATGCAGCGACTCGGAATGACGCAGCCGCTCCTGATCGGCGGCGCGACGACCTCGCGCGTGCACACGGCCGTCAAGATCGCGCCGAACTACGGGGGAGTGACGGTCTACGTGCCGGATGCCTCGCGCGCGGTCGGTGTCGCGAGCAACCTCATTTCCGACGATTTGAGGGCGGCGTACGTTGCCGAAGTCGCCGCCGACTACGACCGTGTGCGGGTGCAGCACGCAGGCAAAAAAGGCCCGGCGCTGATCACGATCGCCGCCGCACGCGCCAATGCGTTCAAGGCCGACTGGACGCACTACCCTCCGCCGAAGCCGATGGCGCCGGGTCGCCGCGAATTGCGCAACGTCGATCTGGCCGAACTCGCGAAGCTCATCGATTGGGGCCCGTTCTTCCAGGCGTGGGAGCTCTCCGGGCCGTTCCCGGCGATCCTCGACGACGCGGTCGTCGGCGAGGCCGCGCGCAGCGTGTATGCCGAAGGGCAGGCGATGCTGAAGGACATCGTCGCGGGCCGCTGGCTCACCGCAAACGGCGCCATCGCGCTGTTGCCGGCCAACTCGGTCGGCGACGACATCGAAATGTACACCGACGAGTCGCGCGCCCGGATCGCGCTGACCTGGCACAACCTCCGGCAGCAGAACGAGCGGCCGCCCGGCAAACCGAACTACTGCCTTGCGGATTTCGTCGCGCCTAAGGATTCCGGTGCGAAGGACTATCTCGGGACGTTCGCCGTCACCACCGGACTGGGTATCGAGAAGAAACTCCGCGAGTTCGACGCGAAGAAGGACGACTACAGCGCGATCATGCTGAAGGCGATCGCCGACCGCCTCGCCGAAGCGTTCGCCGAGTGGCTGCATATGAAGGTGCGGCGTGAGCTCTGGGGCTATGCGAAGGACGAGGCACTGGACGCTAACGCGATGATCCGCGAGGACTACCGAGGCATCCGACCGGCGCCGGGCTATCCCGCCTGCCCGGACCATGCGGTGAAGGCGCCGCTGTTCGAGGTGCTCCGCGCGACGGAGATCGGGATGTCGCTCACCGAAAACTACGCGATGCTGCCGGCGGCGGCAGTCTGCGGGTTCTACATCGCGCATCCGGACGCGACGTATTTCGCGGTCGGCAAAGTCGCAGACGACCAGGCCGCGGACGCCACGCGACGCAGCGCAACACCCGGCTGAGACGGATTCAGCGGGTTTGGCTGTAGAGTTGCGGCTTGGGCGGACGGCCGCCTAAGTCCACGGAGATCTGCGGTGCAAGACGCGTCGGCGGTCGCGACCATCCTCTTCACCGATATCGAGGGGAGCACCCGGCTCTGGGATCAGGAGCCGGAGCGCATGCGACTGGCGCTGGCCCGGCACGACGCGATCGTTAGCAACCTGGTCGAAAGCCATCGCGGAATCGTCGTCAAGCTGACCGGCGACGGCGTGTACGCGGCCTTCGGTGACCCGCTCGACGCGGTCGAAGCGACGCTCAAGCTGCAACTGGCGCTTGCCGATCCGGAAGCGACCAACGGCGTCACGCTGCGGGTTCGTTGCGGATTGCACACCGGAACCATCGAGCAACGCGGCAACGATTACTTCGGCAGCGAAGTCAATCGCGGCGCGCGCATCATGAGCGCCGCGCACGGCGGCCAGGTGATCCTGTCGCAGAGCGTCGTCGATGCCATGGCGGGCAGGCTCCCTGAGGCCGTTTCGCTGCGCGACCTGGGCTCGGTGCGGCTGCGCGACCTGACGCGGCCCGAGCGCGTTTACCAGATAGTGCATCCACAGTTGCGGCAGGACTTCCCGGCGCTGCGCTCGCTCGAGGCGACGCCGAACAATCTGCCGCAGCAAGTCAGCTCGTTCATCGGCCGCGAAGAGGTGCTCGAGCAGGTCAAGAAAGCATTCGGCACCACGCGGTTGCTCACGCTGCTCGGCGTGGGCGGCCTCGGCAAGACCCGGCTCTCGCTGCAGATCGGCGCCGATGCGATGGACGACTACCCGGACGGCGTGTGGTTCATCGAATTGGCGCCGCTGCCCGATCCGCAGCTCGTGCCGCAGGCGGTCGCCTCCGCGCTGGGTGTCGTCGAAGAGTCCGGTCGCCCGGTGCAGGAGGCGCTGGTCAAGCACGTTCGCGACCGCAAACTGCTGCTCATCCTCGACAACTGCGAGCATCTGGCGCTCGCCGCAGCGGAACTGGCGAAGGCGCTTTTGCAGGCCGGTCCACAAATCAAGGTGCTGGCGACGAGCCGCGAGTCGCTGCGCATCTCCGGCGAGACCACGTTCTCGGTGCCGCCGCTCTCCGTTCCGAGGGCGAATCGCCCGCTCTCCGTCGCCGCGCTGACGGAATACGAATCCGTGCGTTTGTTCGTCGATCGCGCGACCGCCGCCAAGCCGGCATTTGCGGTGACCGAGAAGAACGCGCAAGCCATCGCCGGGATCTGCCACACGCTGGACGGCATTCCTCTCGCGCTCGAGCTCGCCGCGGCGCGCGTGCGCGCGCTTCCCGTCGAAGCGATCGCCGACCGGTTGTCGGATCGGTTTCGCCTGCTTACGGGCGGAGACAAGACCTCGCTTCCGCGCCAGCAGACGCTGCGGGCCTGCATCGACTGGAGCTTCGATCTCCTTTCGGTGACCGAGCAGAGCATGCTGCGCCGTCTCGCGGTGTTCGCCGGCGGCTGGACGCTCGAGGCCGCCGAGAAAGTCGGCGCGGACCCGATCGTCGACGTCTACGAAGTCGTCGATCTGCTGACGCATCTCGTCGAGAAATCGCTGGTCCAGCTCGAAGCGGACGGTGAGCGCTACCGCTTGCTCGAGACCGTTCGGCAATACGCGAAGGAGCGGCTGGAAGAGGCGGGCGAGAAAGGCCAGACGCGCACTCGCCATCTCGCCTACTTCCTGGACCTCGCCGAGGAGGCCATGCCGCACCTGATGGGCGTCGAGCAGGGGACCTGGCTCGCGCGGCTCGACGTCGAGCGCGAGAACCTGCTGGTCGCGCATGCGTGGTGCGATCGCGCGCAGGGCGGGGCGGAACTGGGCCTGCGCCTGCTCAACGCGGTGCGGACCTACTGGATCTCGCGCGGTCTCGGCGCGCTGGGCTTGCGGGTGTCGTCCGAGGCGCTCCTGCGCGCGGGCGCCGATCGGCGCAATCTGCTCCGGTGCCAGGCTCTCGATGCGACCGCGTATCTCGCGTACTTCATGGGCCGCTTCGACGAGGCGCAGCGCTTCGGCGAGGAGTGCCTGGCGATCGCTCGCGAGATCGAAAACAACGACCGCGTCGTCTCTGCGCTGACGCTGCTGGGCGCCGTGGCGCTCGGCAAGGACGATCGCATCGCGGCAAGAGACCGGCTCGAGGAGTCGCTGTCGCTCGCGCGGAAGCTCGAGGACACGTTCCGACTCGAAACGGCGCTCACGTGCCTGGCTGAGCTCCATCGAATCGAAGGCGATCTCGATGCGGCAGAGTCGCTGTACGCGGAGTCGCTGGAACTCAACCGCAAGGCGGGCGTCGGAAGCAACATCGCCGTCAACCTGCTCAACGTCGCGATGGTTGCGATCGGGCGCGGGATGGGGGAGCGCGCCCGCGCGATGCTCGTAGAGGCGTTCGAAATCGCCGAGCGGATCGGCTGGCAGACGACGGGTCGCGATGCGCTCGACGTCGCCGTGGGACTCGCGGCCTTCCTGGAGGAATGGCAGCGGGCCGCGCGGCTCTACGGCGCGGCTGACGAGCTGCTCACGCAGACGGGGATGGGACGCCAGGGCGCGGACGAAGCGTTTCTGAAGCCGTTTGTGGCCAAGGCACGGATAGCGCTGGGCGATGCCGCGTTCGCCGAAGCCGAAGCTGCCGGTCGGGCGTTGAGCTACGAGGACGCAACGGCCGAGGCTCGCGCCTGGCTTCTCAACCGATCCTGACCGGCACACTGCGCGGCGCGGCGTGCGCGCTCAGGCGCGGCGCGGGCGTACGGCCGCGCGACGCATCGCGCCCGAACGCAAC
>JBDTRG010000073.1:0-2867 GCA_039931775.1 Betaproteobacteria bacterium
GCAGGCGTGGGAGCACACCCGTGACCGCCGCCAGCGACGACATCATCATCCGCGTCGAGAACGTGTACGCCGGCTACGACGGCAACGCGATCCTGGAGAACCTTTCCTTCGATGTCCGTCGAGGTGAAGTGTTCGGCATCCTCGGGGGATCGGGGTGCGGCAAGAGCACGCTGATGAAGCACATGATCGGGCTCAATCCGCCAATCTCGGGGCGCATCTTCATCGACGGCGACGAAATCGTGGCTGCGGACGAGCCAACGCTGGAGCGCATCCAGCGCCGGTTCGGCGTCATGTACCAATCCGGCGCGTTATTCGGTTCGATGACCCTTCTCGAGAACGTGCGGTTGCCGCTCGAGGTCTACACGGAACTCCCGGACGACGCGATCGATCTCGTCGCGCGAATGAAGCTCGAGCTGGTCGGGCTCGAGGCGTTCACCGGGCACATGCCGGCCGAACTGTCCGGTGGGATGCAAAAGCGGGCAGGCATCGCGCGGGCCATGGCGCTCGACCCGTCGATTCTCTTCCTCGACGAGCCATCGTCGGGTCTCGATCCGATCACCGCGGCGTCGCTCGACGCGACGATCCGGCGCCTCTCGGAGAATCTGGGCGTCACGTTCGTCATCGTGACGCACGACCTCGGCAGCGTGTTCGTCGCGACCGATCGGGTGATTCTTCTCGATCGCCGCGCGAAAGGTATCATCGCGGAAGGCGATCCCCGGAAAATACGCGACGAGACGACCGACCCGCGAGTGCGGGCCTTCTTCCGTCGGGAAGCCGAGCCCGTCGCCGCCTGAGATTCCGATGAGCCTAAAAGCCAACTATTTCAAGCTCGGGCTGTTCGTGATCGGCGCGGTCGTCGCCGGCGTGCTGGTGCTGGTTGTCATCGGATCCGGCCGCTGGTTCCAGCCGAAGCTCACGATCGAGACCTACTTCAACGAGTCGGTGCAGGGGCTCGACATCGGCTCGAAGCTCAAGTATCGCGGCGTGGCGATCGGCGAGGTTACGCGAATCGGCTTCACGTACAACAAATACCAGCTCGACAAGCCGATGGCGGAGCGCGCCCGCTACGTTTTGGTCGAGGCGCAGATCGAACCGCGGCTCCTCGGCGGCCGTGCGGCGGCCGGCGACATCACGAATGCGCAGAACGCCAAGATGGAAATCGAACGCGGGCTGCGGATGCGGCTCGCGCCGCAGGGGATCACGGGGACGAGCTACCTGGAAATCGATTACGCGGACCCGCCGCCGTCGATTCTGCCTATCGACTGGACGCCCGACAACACCTACATCCCGAGCGCGCCGTCGACGTTCACGGCGCTGATCAATTCGGCATCCGAAATCATGGACCGGCTGCACAAGCTCGACCTCGAGAAGACGCTGGCCAATCTCAACGCGCTGCTGGTCACGACGAACAACCGGATCGACGCGGTCGATACCAAGGCGATCTCGAAGCGGATGACGTCCTCGCTGGCCAAGGTCGAAGCGGCGCTCGACGAGTTCGCAAAGAAGAAGGTCACCGACGAGGCGGCAGCGCTGCTGGTCGAGCTGCGCGAAAGTAACGCCGAGCTCAAGAAGACCATCGCCAATCCCGCGCTGCAGAAGCTGCCCGACGACGCGGCCGCGGCCATCGCGCGGGTTCGCGCGATCATCGACGATCCGAACCTTCCGAAGACGATCGCGCACCTGTCGCGGACTCTGGGTCGGATCGACCGGATCCTCGGCGTCGGCGAGGCCGATCTCACCGTCACCGTGGAGAACCTCCGCCAGATTACCGACAACCTGCGGGACCTGACCGAAGACGCCAAGCGCTATCCGGCGAACCTCTTCTTCGGCGAGCCGCCGCCCCCGCCGGAGCGCGTCCGATGAGCCCCTCGTCCCCCGTACTTCCGTCGCGCGCACCGATCCGCCGGGCGCTGGTCGCCGTCGCGCTGTTTGCGACCGCGGCAGCGCTCGCGTCCTGCGGATTCTCACGCCCGTCGCCGGTCAAGCGAGCGTTCCTGCTCGATCCCACGCCGCCCGCTGCGGCCGCGGTCGCCAAACCGGTGTCGGTGCGCGTCGGCGTCGTGAACGTCGCCGCGCCGTTCCGCGGCAAGGCGTTCGTCTACCGCGACACCGACCTCCGATACGACGCCGATTTCTATTACGAGTTCTTCGTCGCGCCGGCTTCGATGCTTTCGGAGGCAACCGCGAAGGCGCTGGTCGCGGCGAATGTCTTCCGTCGCATCGTGCCGTTCGGTGCGGTCGCGGACGACGGCGATTACGTGCTCGATGGCTTCGTGTCGGAGCTCTACGGCGACACGCGAAACGCTTCGGCGCCGGAGGCAGTGCTCACGATCGCGTACTACCTGTCGCCAACCAACGTCGCCGCTCCCGGCGTAATCTGGACGCGGGAATACCAGAAACGCGTGGCGGCCACGGGAAAGGGCCCCGAGGCCATGGCGAGGGCCTGGAACACCGCGCTGACCGCGATCCTCGCCGAACTCACGCGCGATCTCGCGGCGGCGGAACTGCCGGCGAGATAGGGCGCCGATGAAAGGCGCGGTGGCTGGCGCTACTTTGGCGCGCTGCTGCTGCCGACGGACATCCTGTCGGCGAGGCTCACCCAGCCGCCGCCCATCGCCTTGTACGTGGTGGCGGCGGAAGAAAACACCGACGCACGCACGGACGCAAGCGTGAGTTCGGAGGGAAACAGCGCCTGCTCCGCCTGCAACACCGTCGAATAAGGTGCGTAGCCTCCTTCGTATTGCAGCTTCGCGAGCCGTGCGTAGTCCTTGAGCGCCGCGACCAGGCGCTCCTGGGCCGCCAGCTGTTCCTTGAGCTTCTGATTCGCGACGAGCGCGTTGTCGACGTCGGCGAACGCGTTCTGGATC
>JBDTRG010000074.1:0-14701 GCA_039931775.1 Betaproteobacteria bacterium
GTATCCTGTTGCCGCGCAGTGTTGTCCCACGACGGAACCACCGTGCGGAACAACGTGAAGTCGGGACGCGGCATCGTCATCAACTGCGCAACGTAGCTCCGGAAATTGAACACCCATCCGGAAAACCGCGGATTGGAAAGCGCAAGCTTGTCGTTGACGCGCTCGGCCCGATGACCGTGCGGCGGAAACTCGACGGCAGCATCGAGGCCCATACCCTCCGGATTTCCCTCCCAGGTCGTCATTGCCGCGACGAGGTAGATCTCCCCCAACCCCGCATTACGGCACTCGTCGCGCCAAAGCGCCAGTGTCGCCGGCAGTTCCGGGATCAGCGCGATCTTGTAGATCAGCAGGAGCGGCCGGCCATCGACCTGGATGTAGCGCCGATCGCGCATCAGCGGAAAGAGCGATCGGATGAACGCGCGGCTGTCGTCCGACGAGTAGTGCTGCGCCATCAGCACATCCTGCTCGCGACCATCCCAGCGGCGCGTCCAGTTCTCGTTCGCCCAGCAGACGCAAAATGGAAAATCGGGCTTGCCCGACGCCAGCATCTCGTCCAGCGGACGCTCGAGCAGGCGCTTGCCGTTGAACCAGTAGTAGTAGTAGCAGAAGCCGTGGATACCGTGTTCGCGCGCGAGCGCGGCCTGCCGATCCCGGACGCCGGGATCGCGCAAATCGTAGTAGCCGAGCTCGCCGGGTTCGTGCGGCTGGTAGTGCCCGGCGAAGTTCGGCTTCGCCTTGCGCACGTTGGTCCATTCGGTGAAGCCGTCGCCCCACCAGCGATCATTCTCCGGTATCGGGTGATACTGCGGCAGGTAGAACGCGATCAACCGCAGATCGTCGCCGGCGCCCGTCGCGGCAACGGTGGTACGTGGGTCGCTCAACGTGGCCTCGCGTCCGGGTCAGGAAATCGCGACCGCACCTTCGACGACGATCCCGGGCAAGCCGATGCGGCGGACCATCATCGTCGACGGGAACATCAACGTCACCGGCGTGCGGCCTTCGCGCGCGAGTTCAGGTATCCGGTCGAGCAATGCGCACGGATCATCGTCATCGCAGCAGTACAGCGCGACGTCGATGGCGGCGGAGCACCCGTACCACTGCGCGGGCGATTGTGCGGCGCCGACGAAGATCGCCTGCGCCAGGCGAGGTATCGAGCCGGCGGCAGCGTCGATCTCCCGGCAGGCCAACGTCGCGGCCGCGGGTCGTCTCATCCCGGGATAGAGCCAGACCGTGGTCTGCCTGCCGTCCAGCCAGCCAACGAGGCGCTCCAGGTCGTTCCATCGCGCTGGCACCTCCATCGTCGAGACGATGACGTCGAGTGCGCCATTGCGCCAGTGCCGTCCGTCGCTTTGCGCCGAGGACGCGACGCAGCGCGGTGCGAGCCTCGGCAGAGTGTCCCGGCAGATATCGCGTTCGACCATGCGCCGCTCGAGCACCGACTCGATCAGTTGAAGATTGTAGCGCGCACCGGCGTCCGACGGCATCGCGTCGAGCGCCGACAACAGCAGCTTTTGTGCGCGCTCGAATTCGCCTCGCTGGTAGTGAACCACGCCGAGCATGTGCAGCGCGTCGAACGTGTCGGGGCGGATTGCGATCACGGCCCCGTACAGCGCGACGGCATCGGCGAGACGCCCTGCCCGCTGTGCGGCGAGCGCCTCGTCGAGCATTCGACGCGTGGTGTCGTCAACCGGCGCGATCGGACTCGCCTGACCCGCTACGGCGCCGTGACATTCCTTGTACCGTTTTCCGCTGCCGCAGGGGCAGGGGCTGTTGCGGCCCGGCGCGCTCATCGGCTCGGCCTCAATCCACGCCACGCTGCCAGTAGATCGCGGAACCGTCGATGTCGTAAATGCGATCGCGAATTCCACGCTCGGCTCGAAAGTCCGAGACGGCGGTCCGGCAGTTCTGAAAGACGCCGTAGTCGTCGACGATGACGAAACCACCTTCACTGACTTTTTCGTAGAGTGCGACGAGCGCCTGCATCGTCGACTCGTAGAGATCTCCGTCGAGGCGCAGGATCGCGAGCCGGTCGATCGGCGCCGTGGGCAACGTGTCGCGAAACCAGCCTTTCAGGAACACCACCTGGTCGTCCAGCAAACCGTAGCGCGCGAAGTTGTCGCATACGGTCTCGACCGAAACCGCCAGCGCCGGAAATGCGTGCAGCGTCTGCCCGCGGTCGGCCGGGTAGCGCTCCGGGTCGGGATGCGGCAGCCCGGCGAACGAATCGGCGAGCCACACCTTGCGGTCGGCGATCCCCCACGCTTTCAGGACCGCGCGAAGCAGGATGCACGCGCCGCCGCGCCACACGCCGGTTTCAATGAAGTCGCCGGGCACGCCGCGCTCGATGACGAACTCGGCAGCGCGCTGCAGCTGGACCATCCGCCTGGTGCCGATCATCGAGTGCGCGCGCGCCGGCCAGTCGAGACCGAATTCCCGCCGCGTGCGGTCGAACCTTCGCAACCCGCCTTCGACCGTCATCTCGAGCGGCGGGTCGTCGTAGATCGACCCCGTCAGGCAGTCGCGCATCAGGTCGAGATAGCGCGCCCGCAACTCCTCGATCGTCATCGCCATCGATCGGTGGCTGGTGGGCGACTCGCCCGCCACTCCCCCGGGACGCGCCAAGGGGTCAATGTCTATCGGCCGACGCAAGATTCTCGAATCGAGTGTACTCGCCGAGGAAGGCCAGATCCACCTTGCCGATCGGACCGTTGCGCTGCTTGCCGATGATGATCTCGGCCACGCCCTTGTCCTGCGAATCCGGGTTGTACACTTCGTCGCGGTAGATGAAGAGGATCACGTCGGCATCCTGCTCGATCGCGCCGGACTCGCGCAGATCCGACATCACCGGCCGCTTGTTGGGCCGCTGTTCGAGCGCACGGTTCAACTGCGACACCGCAATGACCGGAACGCTGAGTTCCTTCGCGAGCGACTTCATCGCGCGCGATATCTCGGAAATCTCGGTCGCGCGATTCTCACCCTGCGTCGACGCCTGCATCAGCTGCAGGTAGTCGACGATGACGAGCCCGAGCTTGCCATAGGTCTTGGTCAGCCGCCGCGCGCGCGAACGCACTTCGATCGCGTTCAGGGCAGGCGTTTCGTCGATCAGGATCGGCGCCTCCGACAGGCGTCCCAGCGCGGCCGCGAGCTTCTCCCAGTCCTCGGCGGCGAGGCGTCCGGTGCGAAGCTTGTGCTGGTCGAGGCGGCCCACCGAGCCGATCATCCGCAGCGCGAGCTGCGAGGCGCCCATTTCCATCGAGAACACGGCGACGGGCATCTTCGTGTTGAGCGCGACGTGCTCGCCGATGTTGAGCGCGAGGCTCGTCTTGCCCATCGACGGCCGTCCGGCGACGATGATTAGATCGCCGGGCTGCAGACCGGAGGTCATCCGGTCGAGGTCGGCGAAGCCGGTCGGCACGCCGGTGACATCCGACGGATCATCGCGGTTGTACAGCAACTCGATCCGCTCGACCACGCCCGTCAGCAGCTTGCCGATCTCGGTGAATTGCTGCGCGCCGCGCGCGCCCTGCTCGGCGATGTGCAGGACCTTCGCTTCGGCGTGGTCGAGGACCTCCTTCGCGCTGCGTCCGAGCGGGTTGTACGCGGAATCGGCGATGTCGCCGGCTGTGGAGGCAAGCTGGCGCAGGATCGAGCGATCGCGGACGATCTGCGCATAGTGGCGGATGTTCGCGGCGGTCGGAACGCTCTCGACCAGCGCGCCGAGGTACGCAAGGCCGCCGACGTAGTCGAGCTTCTGCACCGACGCGAGCGACTCGGAGACGGTCACGACGTCCGCCGGCTTGCCGTCGGCGGAAAGCTTGACGACGTGCGCGTAGATGAAACGATGCGCTTCGCTGTAGAAATCGGCATCGGCCAGGACGTCGCCGACCTTGTCCACCGCCTCGTTGTCGAGCAGCAGTCCCCCCAGCACCGACTGCTCGGCCTCGAGCGAATGCGGGGGAAGCTTGAGGCTGTCGATTTGCGGATCGTCGGGCATGGCGTAGGTCGTGATCGGGACTTCCTGGCGTCACGAAGCGGGCATCGGGCAGGCGTGCGCGTTGCGCGAACGGACCGCGCCGGGCGCGGGCCCGACCCGAGGAAACGATGGAGGGCCGGCGCAACGCAATTCTACGTTATTGTCGGCGCGGCAGGTCCAAGCAACACATACGCCGACCGGCTATCATCCCGTCGGCTAGGTCCGCTCGCGGGTGAAGGCCAAACCCCGATTCCCCACCCGAATCCGCAACATGTCCCGACCCGACGACATCCTGGTGAGCTGCCTCACCGTGACGCTGCCGGTCGCGGAACGATTTCGCCACTTCCAACGGTGCCTCGGCGACTATTGCCGGCAGACCCACCCGCACCGCGAGCTGGTGATCGCGTTGGACCCGGGGCCTGCCGACGCGCGATCGGCGATCGAGGCGGAAGTCGCGGCGCTCAACCGGAGCGACATCCGGATCGTCGCGTCGCCGGTCAGGCTAACGCTCGGCGCACTGCGAAACCTCTGCATCGCGAGCGCGCGCGGACAGATCCTGTGCCAGTGGGACGACGACGATCTCCACCACCCGGATCGGGTCCGTTGCCAGCTCGATGCGTTGCTCGAATCGACGCACGACGCGGTGTACCTCGAGGACGTGATGCAGTATTTCCCGGCATCACGAACGCTCTATTGCACGCACTGGGGCGCGGTCCTGCCGAAGGGGATGCCCGGCACGTTGATGTGCCGTCGCGTCGCGCACCCCCGATACCCGGAAATCGGCGAGGCGGCGATACGCGGCGAGGACACGGCAGTTGCGAAACTCCTGATGCGCCAGGGCGGCTACGGCCTCCTGGCCGGCGCGCCGCACCTGTTCGTCTACGTCAGCCACGGCACCAACACCTGGCCCGATGATCATCATCGGATGCTGGCCGACGAACTGTCGATCTCGCGCGGATTGCTTCGCCGCCGCGAAGCTGGTCTGCGGGAGGGATTGCGTGCGTTCGCGTTCGGCTCCGGCGCGGTGACGGTACAGGGCTACAACGGTCCGGCGTTCATCCTCGAAACTGCATCTGGGGGCAGCTCGTCCGAGACCGGCGTCGCGGGACCCCGCTCCACGCCGACGCGATCAGCGTAAATGAGCTCGCCGGAGTCGCACGCGTAGTAGCCGATTTCAACGCCCGCGGGTTCCGGTCGCGAGAGGATGTGCCACGCGGGCGGGAAGCGAACGCTCGGATTGCCGGTAAAGAGGCGCGGCAGGCATTGCGTCTTCATCCGATAGTCGAGCTGCCCCAGAAAATAATCGCGCCACGCCCTGTCGCGTCCCATGCTCGACAGATCGGCGCAAATCGAATCGACGGGCACCCAGCCGCGACCTTCGATCGCCACCTCCGCCCAATAGTGATAAACCGGCGCGGTCGGATAGAGCAGATACCCGGAGACGATGCGCGCGGGGATTCCGCTCGCGCGGCACAGCGCGACCAGCATCCCCGACCCCAGCTGGCAGTCGTACCACTGCGTGTCCAGCAGGGTGTCGGCCGGATGCCGCGCATCGAGCTCGTTGTAGCGGACCATGCCGAGCTTCCATCGATCGAGCAGGTAATTCCAGAAACGCAGGACGACCTGCCAGGGGTCTTTGAGCCCTCCGGCGAGGCCCTCAGCCAGCGTCCGAATGCGCGGACTGATCGAAGCGACCCCCTCGTTGGTCCTTGTGTAGAGTTCGATTTCCGCCGGGGCAAGTGGTGCGGCGTGCGCAACCGGAAAGGTCGGATAGGCCGTAAAGGACAGATGGGCGCCCAGCGTCAGCGTTCCCTCGCGCGGCACCGGCAGGCGGACGTCGAGCCTCCCGGGCGCGATGGTGATCTGCGCACCGATGTCCGAAGCGAGATCGGGAACGACGATGAGGTCGCGCAGGCCTTCATCCTCGAGCGGCAACGGCAGGCGAACGCGTACACGCCCGCCGACCGCCCACCCGGCCGGATTGAACTCGCGGACGAGCGTCACGTGGAAAGCCCGCGGGCCGAGCGCCTTGGGTGCCGGCGGCACCGACACCTTCGCGCTCTCACCGTGATGATCCGCAACGAGGCGCCTGCCCGTGGCGACGATTCGGTCTTCCCAAAATGAGTCGCGGCCATCGAGGCTCATCGATTTGATGAAGTTGACGACCTCGGGGGGATCGAATCTGCGTTCGCCTCCCACTCCCTGCGCGAACGGCAGTCCGCGCTCGACGCATCGGTTGAGCGCTGCGACTGCTTCGGGCAGGGCGCGCGCGCGCTCGCCCGCACGCAACTCGAAATTCCAGCCCGCGAGCAGCAGGGATTCGACGATCCGCGATTCAAGGACCGTGCGGTGCCTCGGGTCGGCGCGAATTCCGAGCGGGTTCATTGGTAAATTTCCAGCACGAGCACTTCAACTCCCGGGTTCGATCGGGAGGCGGTGCGCCGGGTTAAACTTCAGGCGAGTCGGTCCACCAGCGATCTTAAGCCGGTTTCCCCTTCGATCTCTAGCTGGAGTCCCCCGCGTGTTGCTGACGCTCGCGCTTCCGCGCATCAATGAACACATGACCACGGCGAAGGTCACGAAGGTCTACGTCGCGGAAGGCGACGCGCTCGTGCCGGGGGCGAAACTCGTCGACCTTCGCGTCGACCTCTCCGCGGTGTTGTCGCACGATTGTCCACCCGTCTCGTACTACCGGATCGCGATGCGCGACGTTGCCCGGCTCCGCCAGCTCGCGATCGCACCCGGCGACCTCCTCGCCATCGGCGCCCCGATCGCGCTGTTCAGCACGGAGGCGGAAGAACCCATGGACGCAGAGCCGGCGCGACCGGTGCGCATCACGCTGGCCGGCATCGTTCCACCGGACGAGTGGTGGGAGGGCAACGCACGGTGACGTCGATCCCGCTGCGCCTGGGCACGCTGGGTGCGTACGGCTTCGCTGTCCAGCGCTCCGGCATCCGCTGGCTGTGCGACGAAGGGCACGATTGCCGGCCCGGCGAGGTCATCGCGTATTGCAACATCGGCCTTGTGCCTTCCGGGCGCAGCATTCGCGCCTGGGATCCCTTCGTCGACGAGCAGCGCGACTTCCAGGTCGCCTTTGCGCCGCGCATCGCAGGACGGCTGCGCAAGGCGGCGGACAGCTCGCGCGGCGGGTTCCTGGATCTTCAACAGTTCTACCAGCATTGGTCCCACGACTACATCATCGGCCATCTCGAGGCACCGACCGGCGATCGCGTCGCGGACGACGGCACGGATTCGCTACGACTTCTGTTCGTTGCCGGGCGCCGGACGACCGAGCTCGCCGAGGTCCGATCGGGCCTCCTCACCGGCTGGCACGATCGCAGCCGCGCCTGGTGGGGCGACGGCGACGACGCGCCGGGAACGGTGTTGAGCATGGGCATTTGCGAGCTGGCGGGGGTGATCCGCGGAGAACGGTCCGCGTTCCTGGAGCTCTTCGCGGCGGTTCCCGGGCCGGCCCACGCGATCTACAACGCCGACGACGCGCTGGTGCCGTGTGCGCGTGTCGCGCTGGAGCAGATGCACCGGACAACGGCCGAGTTCGACGCCATCGCCGCGGACTTCGCGAAGACGTTCGCCAGCGGCTCGGTGATCCCGAGCCCCGGCGACTGGATGTTCGGCGCCGCCTTGCTGTCCGCACTGCGCCACTCGCCGCTCACCGCGACCCACGATACGCTGACGCGAACGGGCCTGCGACGAAACCTGCCCGTCGACGCCGTGATCCTGTCGCTCCATGCCGAGCCGACGGTCGTCCTCCGGCATCGGCGCCTTGGGTATGCGGTGAACTGCCATGGCTTTCGCATCGCGCAGGCGGGCCCCGGCGTTCGGGAGTGGCTGCACACCCAGTTCGAGCCGGTCAGCAGGACGCCCGACGACATCCGGTGCGATCTGCGCGAGCTCATCGATACCGTCCGTGCCCGCGGCGACATGAGGGTGCTCATCCTCAACAGCATGTCGACCTCGGGCTTCGAGGACGTCTACACGTATGCCCCGTTCGACCGGCCGATGCGCGACACCCTGTCTTCCGTACGCAGCAAGGAGATGAACCTGATGCTGCACGACCTCGCGCGCGAGCGCGACGTTTCGATCGTCGACGTCGACACGATCGCCGCGGAACTCGGCGCGGCCGCGCACCTTCCGGACGGCGTGCACGCCAGCGGGCCGCTGCAAGCCGAGGTGCGCGAAGAAATCCTGCGCCTGCTTGCCGGTCACCGGGTACCGGGCTTCTTCCGAGCGCCGGTCAGGTGACCTCGAACGCGACGTGCCACGCTTCCATCGTCTCCGCCGACTCGGGCAGCAGCTCCAACGGATCGTCGCTCAGCACGGCGAGCAGCGCGCCGACCTTCTGCCAGCTCCCCGCCTCGCACAGCACGTTGCGCAACACGCCCGGCTGCGCGGAGCGCACCTCGACGACGGCCTTGTGCGTTTCGAGCTCGACGATCAGTTCGCCCGGACGGAAAGCATGGCCCACGCCGCCATGCCATTCCAGCACGCGCATCTCTTCGATCTCCTCGTCCGGACCCGGCACCAACAGCTTGTAGATCATGTTTCCCTTCGCGTCGTATCGTTGACCGTTCGTTCGCCGCGTGAGGCGCTCAGGATACCAGCAGGCGTCGAACCGTTTCCGCAATGCGCTCGGCGTCGGGCAGGCACGCCGATTCGAGGATCGGGTTCGACGAAACCGGCGCGGGCAGCGCGCCGATCCGCGCGACGCGCACGTCGGGGAGCGCCTCGCGTACCCGGAACGATATTTCGGCGCCGACGCCGCACGCCGTCTGCCCTTCCTCGAGTGTGACGAGAGCGCCCGTTGCGGCGACCGATTCGCAGACGGTCGCGACATCGAGCGGCGCCAGCGTACGCAGGTCGACGATTTCGCACGACACACCCTCGGCAGCGAGGCGCGACGCCGCTTCGTCGGCGACGCGGGTCATGTACGAGTGCGTCGCGATCGTGACATCCGTGCCGCGACGACGAACCACCGCCCTGCCGATCGGCACCGACCCCTCGTCGACCGGCACCTCGCCCGCGGTAGGAAACAACCGCTTGTGATCGACAAACACGACCGGACCCTGCGCGCGCAGCGCCGACTTCAGCAATCCGTACGCGTCCGCCGGCGTCGATGGCGCGACGACCACGAGACCGGGTACGCCCATCAGCCACGCCTCGATGCATTGCGAGTGCGCAACCCCCTGGCCCTTGGCTCCCGCCGTGGTCTTGACTACCACTGGCGCGGTGAGCTGCCCGCCGGTCTTGTAGCGGACCTTCGCGGCGTAGTTGACGAGCGGATCGAGGCCCAGCATCAGGAAGTCCATGTAGGTGATGCTGACGAGCGGCCTCATTCCGGCGGCCGCCGCACCGACACCGAGGCCGATCATCGCCGCTTCGGCAACCGGGGTGTCGCGGACGCGCTCCGGCCCGAACGCGTCGATCAACCCGACGAACTCCTTGTACGACCCCCCGAATCTGCCGACGTCCTGCCCCAGCACCATCACGCGCTCGTCGTCCCGCATCGCCTCGGTCAGCGCGCGAGCGATCGCTTCGCGGAAGAAGAGCTTCACGGTGGCCCGTGGCGCCTCAGAGGACATCGTCCAGGACCTCCGACCGATCGGGATAGGGCGCCGCCTCCGCACGGCTGATTGCACGATCCACAGCTTCGTCGACCTCCCGCTCGACCTTCTCGCGAAGTTGCGCAGTCAACTGGCCCGCCGTCTCGAGCTCGATCCCGTAGCGAACGATCGGGCAGCGCAATTTCGCCGCGGCGAGCTCCTCGGCAGGACGCGTCTCGCGCGTCGACGTGGAGTGCGTCGCGAACCGGTACGACACGCATTCCAGAAGCGACGGCCCCGATCCGGATCGGGCACGCTCGACGAAAGCGCGCGCGGCACCCTCGACGGCCATCACGTCCATCCCATCGACGGTCGCGCCGGGGATGCCGAAAGGTTTCGCGAGGTCGGACAGTTGCCGCGGCGCCAACGCTGCGGCGCGCGGCGTCGCGACGGAGTACCCGTTGTTGTCGCAGACGAGCAACAGCGGCAACTTCCAAAGCGCGGCAATGTTGAGGGTCTCGTGCAGCGCGCCCGAGCCGCACGCGCCGTCGCCGAACAAGACGGCGACAACCGACGATCGACGTTGCCGCTGCATCGCCAGCGCAACGCCCGCGGCGATGCACAGGTTCCCGCCGACGACGGCGTGCGCGCCAAAAAATCCCGCCGACGGCTGCGCGAGGTGCGCCCGGCCACCCTTGCCTTTGCAGGGGCCCGTCGACCTGCCCAGCAACTCGGCCATCACGTCCGCGGGATCGAGCCCGCGCGCCAGAGCCGGACCGATCGAACGGCCGCTGCACATCAGCGTATCGTCGCCGGCCAATGCCCCGCACACACCGACGGCGACCGCCTCCTCGCCCGACGAGAACAATTGAAATCCGCGATCGGGCCGGCGATCGAGTGCTTCCTCGAACTTCCGGATCAGCAACATCGTTCGCCACCGATCGATCGGCGTCATCGCGTCACGATCCCGCTTCACGCCGTCGCGAGCTCAGGACGAACGTCGCGAGCTTCGCCAGGTCACCGTGGAAGCGCTTGGCCCGGTGCTGCGCATCGGGTGGAATGACATCGTCGAGCGCGATCGCAATGACACCCGACACGATCGCATGGGCGGCCACGTCGGCGGCCATCGCACCGGTCTGACGATAATCGGTTCCGAGTTCCCGCGCGCCGATATGGGTGAACACGCGATCGATGTCGATGACGCCGACGCCGCTATCGTGCGAAAGCTCGGCGGCGAGGAGATTGACGCGACGGATCCGTTCGGCAATGTCGGGGGTGCTCTCTGCGCGCCGGCGCTGCGCCGTTGGCGCTACACAGCGAAAGACCGTGCACACGAACACGCCGAGGAATTCACCGGTCAGCGCAGCGAGGCCCTTCCGCCAGCGGGCTTCGATCTGTGCAAGGGATTCATCCGTCCGCAGGACGTCGGGAAGCAGGGACGCGATCACGATCGTCGGGCGATTGGGCGGGACGATCGCTTCGATAGTCGGATGGAATCGGACCTCGACGGGCCAGAGGGCTCCGGTGGCCGCCTTGAGGCATTCGCCGAGCTGCTCCGCAGTCGCTTCCAGCGTGGCGCGCTCGGCATCGTCGACGACGGCTTCGATGACGAGCGGTGTCGTATTCATGCAAAGGGAGCGGCAGGCGAACGCTGCGCGATATCGCGGCCGCTCTCGGACGGGTTCCGATCGTCCAACACGGGCAGCCCGGGAATCATCCGCCGCACCGCGTCGTAATCGATGCCATTGTCGCCGCGGGCGGCCGCCTCGAGGTGAGGCAGCGAATCGATCCGCGCCTCGGCGGGAATCGGGCTCGGCGCGGCCAATCCCGCCCAGAATACCGCCAGCAATTTCACCGCGGCAATCGGGTGGGCGTCGTAGAAGACGCGTTCCCACTCGGCCTCCGAGAGCGGATCCCGCCAGCCGATGCGATGCGTCAGGTGGTAGGTGCGGGCTCCGTCGACGGCGACCATTCGCGCACCTTCGGCGCACAATCGCAATGCGAGTTCGCGATGCTCGTTGTTCTCCAAGCCCTCGTGGAAACCACCGGCGCGCAGAAAATCCTCCGTCGCGACCGACAGGTTGCTGCCGGACGACGCCGCCCACAGGACGCTGCAATCGGGATGGTTGGAGAGCGCATCCATCTCGAGCTCGTACAGGCGACGGGGTCCGGCGCCCGGGTAGATTCCGGGCTGCGCGCGCCGCTCGATGCTGGCGAAATCTTCGATGACCTGCCGATGCGTCACGCGCATCCTTTCGAGCTCGACTTCCGCGAGGCAAGCCACCCTCGCCTCCTCTCCGGGAAAGGGCGATCCCGATTCCGGGTCCAGCAGGAAACGCGTGCCGCGCAGGTGGAAATTCTCGCCGCGACCGACCACAGGGCTGCCCGTGGCATGCGCGTCGCGGTGGCGTCGGACGTGCTCCGGCGCCGCGAGCGTATCTCCGTCGAGAAACAGCAGCACGTCACCGCTCGCCCGTCGCGCGCCGGCATTGGACGCGGCGGAGCGCCCGCGAGGCACCGCGTGTTCTACGATGGTCAGCGGCAGCGAATCGGCGGCTTCGTCCAGTACCGCGGAGGTGGCGTCGCTTGATCCGTCGTTGACGACGATGACCTCCGGCAGCACGGTCTGGCGCGCGAGCGCCGCGAGACACAGCCGCAGGCGGGGCGCCTCGTCCTTCGAACGCACGACGACGCTTACGCGCATCGTCAGGCGTCGACCGGCGGGAAGCAGCCGACGTCGTCCAACACGCGGACCACCTCCTCGGCGACCAGGCGGCAGCCTTCGGCGGTGAGGTGCAGCGCATCGAGCTTCACGCGATCGGCGCCCGCGCGCGCGACGATCGCGTCGACGTCGATGATCGATATCCCGGTCCGCTGCGACAGTTCGACGAGCGCGAGGTTGAACCGGCGGATCCGCGTCGACAGCACGTCGCCCAATCCCTCGTGACAGTGGATGGAATCTCCGGGCACGACCGAGGAAACGTTGTAAACGAGGATCGGCGCGGGCGTTCGTTCCCGGATCCGCCCGACGATGCGTTCGTAATTTCCCATGGACGTGGCCGCGTCCGGCGATTCTACCGCGCCGAAGTCGGCGCGCAGCCAGCGACGGTCAGCCTCGGCCCAGGCTTCGTTGTTCGACGGGCACAGCAGGTATCGATCCCGTCGATGGCGAACGAGGTGCGTCATCACATCGGGCTGAATCGACAGGACGATGGCGTCGGCGTCGACCTCGAACAGCGCACGGCTCCACTGCGCCTCCAAGGAAACGGGGCCTAGCGGCAGCAATCGTCCGGCAAGGTCCGCGGGTATGGCGCCATCCGATTCCAGCAGCGCATCGGAGCGGCTCCATACCTCATGCCGAACGCGTGCCCGTGTCTGCGCAAACCGAGCACCGACGACCTCGTTGATCCCGTTCCAGACCACGTTTCCGCCGATCCTTAGCGAATGCAGCGAATCGCGGACGTCGAGATTTCCCTTGGCGAAAATCGTCAGACGACGCAACCTCGTCTCCCTTCGGATGCGAAATTCACCTTGCCGCAAGCCCGAAGCTCCTCTAGGCTTCGCGATTGTCCGATCGCTTGTCCCCATTCGCACCGGAGTGAACAATGACCCGAACGCCGCAACGCCACCTCCTTGCGCACCCGACCCCGTTGCTCGCCTCCCTCGGCATCGCGGCGCTCTTCGGCTGCGCGTCGGTGCCCACCGAAGATTCGCGCGCGGCCGCCGAGCGCTATCAGAAAGTCATCGCAAGCCCGATTCGCACCGATGCCGATCGGCGCATGGATGCCTCGCGGCATCCGGCCGAGTTGCTGCCGTTCACCCAGGTGATGCCGGGAATGCAGGTGCTGGATGTCGCTGCGGGCGGTGGTTATACGTCGCAGCTGCTGGCACTCGCGGTCGGCCCCGACGGCCGTGTCTGGGCGCAGACTCAGCAACCCGGCGCTACGCTCACCAAGCGGCTCGCCGATCAACCGCAGGTGAATTTCGTCGTGGTGGCGCGGCCCTTCGAGGACCCGGTCCCCGATCAGGCGGGCAAGCTCGACCTCGTCACGCTCGTGCTCAACTATCACGACATCTCCTATCTTCCAGTCGATCGCGCGAAGATGAATCAGCGCCTGTTCGCCGCGCTGAAGCCGGGGGGACGGTACGTAGTCATCGATCACTCGGCGATCAAGGGCACCGGGATCACCGTGGGGAAGACCCTTCACCGGATCGACGAGGCGGTCGTGCTGGACGAAGCGCGCCAGGCGGGATTTGTCCTCGACGCCGAAGGCCTTTTCCTGCGCAACCCCGCAGACACGCGGGACCAGTCGTCGAACGAACCGAAAGTGCCCACCGACAAGTTCGTGCTTCGCTTCGTGAAGCCGAAGTCATAGTCGGGCCGGACGCGACCCGCCGCGCCCTCAGGGCTTGATGTACGCGTAGTGCTCCTTCGCCTGCAGGTTGGCGATCCGCACGACGCCGGACGGCGTGAAGCTCGGCCCGAGGATGAACTGGTCCTTCTTGAGGTTGCGGTTCTTGAGGGTGATCTCGCAGATCTCGAACTTGACGCCACGTGCGGAGAGGTCGGAGACCAGCGCGGCGAACTCCTGATTGTTCGTGGTCTTGGCACCCTCCATCAGGAAGTCCACGCCTTCGGCATGAGCAACCGCGATGATTTTCGCCGTCGGATCGACGTCGAGATGATTGCGAATGTTGCGCAGCCCCTTGGTCGCCTGCGCGAGACCGCTGTCGAAATGGTAGACGACCTTGTCCTGCGCCAACGCGGCGGTAGTTGCCGCGGCGAGGGCCAGCAGCGCGATGATACGGATCACGGATTTCATGCGAAATTCCTTCTCGGTAGTTGGGGAGATTGCAAACGGGTGTGGACGGATCAGCCGTCGCGCTTCTTGCGCCACTGCGCGTACGCCGCCCGCGTCTCGGCGTTCGGCGGATAGGTGCCCGGAAGTGCCGCGCCGGCCTCGATCCTTTCCAGCACGAAGATCTCCATGATCTCCTGCTCGGCCGCGTCGCGCGCCACCTCCTCGGCCAGATGCCTCGGGATCACGACGACGCCTTCGTCGTCGCCGACGATGATGTCGCCGGGATAGACCGGCACGCCGCCACAGCCGATCGGCACGTTGAGGTCGATCGCGTGATGGTGGATCAGGTTGAGCGGCGCACTGCC
>JBDTRG010000075.1:0-2910 GCA_039931775.1 Betaproteobacteria bacterium
TTCGGCGGCGGCGGATTCCACGGCGGCGGCCGGCGCTGACCACGCGTGTAATCACACCGCGTGAATGCGCCGCGATTCGCATGAATCGTGGCGGTCACGAACCTCGGGCTGCTAGGGCGCCCCGAGCAGCAGATAGACGCTGAACGCGCCGCCGGTGCCGAATCCGGCGCCCAGAAACGCCGGCCCCGCGGAAGTGTCGGCGCCCAGGTACACCGAACCCGAGTAAATGGTTCCAGGGGACTGCAGAGCGTCGAAACGATTGCGGATGTTGCCGACTTCCGCCGAGACGCCGGCATACAGACCCGAGCCCAGCAGATCCGGTAACGCGACCAGACGCCGGTAGAGCATCGCGCGGCCGAACACGTATTCTCGACCCGAAAACTGATTGAGGCGGAACCCCGATAAGCGCAGCGGGCCGCCCAGCGCGAACGACTCGTAGGCCGGCATGTTGGAGCCGAAGTCGGTGCCGCCCGAGGCAACCAGATTCAACGTGTTCGGACCCCACGACATCGCGAAGTTACCCCTCGCCTCGAGCCGCTGGTAGTTGAGCGCCGAGCCCAAGTCCTTGGTAGCGCCGTAGTACGTGACGATTGCCGAGTAGCCGTCCTGCGGAAACCAGGGATGATCGAGCGCGTCGACGGTGAGGGTCACGCGCCCTCCCGCAGTGAGCTCGCGCACCGACGGGAGGATCGGATCGCCGGTATCGACGCGCGCGTGGACCTGCGTCCACTGAGCGCCGACGCGCAACGCGCCGAGCGTGCCGAGCGTGGCGCCGAGATCGGCCCCTCCTCGGAGGCTGCCGATAAGGTAGTCCGCAATCTTGTTGTCGCCCTGGAATACGCCACGCGACGTCTGTCCGACGGATCCGTACAGCGACCCGAACCACACCCCGGCTTCGTTCAGCGGCTGATACCACTCGCTGAACAAATGCGTGTCCTGGCCGATCTGGGCTTCGGTCAGCCACTCGCCTCCCAGCCGGTTGAGCCACGTTTTGCGATACTGCATCAGAAGGTTGAACGCGTTGTCGCCCTGGAAATCGCTTTCGAGGCCAAGGCCGAAGCGCAGGTAATCTGGTCCCCAATCCTTCTCGCGCGGCGTGATCACCATCGCCCGCGGTCCGTTCTCGCCCACGATGTGGTAGTCGACGCCTTCGAAGTCGCCGCGTCCGTAGATGCGGCGCAGATCCGCGCCGATCCTTTGCTCGGAAAGCGGTTCGCCGGGCTTGGTCTCGACCAGGCCGCGCAGGACCTCGGAATTGGTACGCGAGAGGCCTTCGAAGCGAATCTCGTCGACTTTTCCTTCGGCGACATGGGTCGTGACCTGCTTTGCCCGCAGCGCCGCGTACTGATCCGGTGGAATGCTGTAGCGGGAAAGCGACGCAGCCATCGCGCGCGTCGCTTCCTCGCCAAGCCGGATGGCATCCTTTGAGCGCTCGAAGCTCGACGCCGAGATGGTGCCAAGGTCGGGCTCGATCAGCACGTCGCGGCTCGTCATGCTCTTGAGCTGCTGGTCGACGGTCTGTTTGCCGAGGAAGTTGATCAGCTGGCCGGCGACGGAAAGCGCGGAGGTGATTTCCTTGCGCGTAAGCGGAGGCGTCGAGATGTTGACGGCGATCACCACGTCGGCGCAAAGCTTGCGCGCCTCGTCGATCGGCAGGTTGTTGGCAATTCCCCCGTCGACCAGCAGCCGGCCGTCCAACTCGACCGGGGCGATGGCACCGGGGACCGACATGCTGGCGCGCATCGCCTGGGCGACGCTGCCGTGGCCGATGACGACCGATTCGCCGGTCTCGATGTCGGTCGCCATTGCCCGATAGGGAATCGGCAGCTTGTCGAAGTCGCTTATGCCCGCCGCGGGCTCCGCCACGACCCGGAAGAACGCCTCGATCGAAACGCCGGCGATGATGCCGATCGGGAGCGCAAGGCCGCCGTCCTTCACGCCGAATTCGGGCGCGAACAGCGTCTTGTAATCGTCGCCCTTGCGCCGAATGGATATCTCCTGGCGTGGCGGATTGTCGCGGAAGATTTGCGCCCAATTGGCGGCGAGCACGATCTTTTCGAGCTTCTCCGGTGGTGTGCCGACGGCGAAGCCTGCGCCGACGATCGAGCCCATGCTGGTCCCGGTCACGCAGCTGATCGGGATGCGCATCTCGTCCAGCACCTTCAGCACGCCGACGTGCGCGATGCCGCGTGCCCCGCCGCCGGACAGCGCGAGACCGATGCGCGGTGGCGTGCCGGCGACTCGGGTCGAAGGCGGGTCTGCCGCGAAAGCGCCATGGGGACCGGCGAGCAATGCGAGGGAAACTGCCGCGACGAGACGGCGGCGCGGTCGATTCGTGGAGGCGGCTTGCACGTGTGGCTCCTTCAATGCGCTCTCGGGCGATGCCGGAACGCCGTGATCGGGTAATCGGGGCAAGGCTCGGATCCAGCCGTTGCCGGGACGACGAATAATATTAGAACGCTAACATTCTTAACGGGGTGGAACGGTGCGCCACCTTCGCGACTCAAGTCTCGCGCTGCACCGCGCCCTCGTGAGACGCTGTCTGCAAAGGCTATCGATTGACAAGCCAAGAACGATTGGACGTTGTTACACCACGATGTAGCTGCCCCCGAATTTTCTCATGGTGACCTGCCTCGCGGGCATTCGTGCATACTTGCCGCAGGCGTTCAACCGCCGTCGGGCCATTCGGCCCGGGTCTTCGCATCGAATGGAGTCAAGAAATGATTCAGACAGCACGAATTCCCTTGGTACTTGCCGCGCTCGCCTTGACTCTCTCGGCCGCCCTGCCAGGCGCTGCACTCGCGCAGTCGCCCGCTCAGAAGCCCAACATCATCCTGATCCTCTCGGACGACTTCGGATACGGCGACGCGGGCGTCTACGGCGGTGGGCCGGGACGCGGCATGCCGACGC
>JBDTRG010000076.1:0-5139 GCA_039931775.1 Betaproteobacteria bacterium
GACGTCGGCTCGTCGGCGAGCAGGAGCTTCGGCTCCTGCATCACCGCGCGCGCGATACCGACCCGTTGGCGCTGGCCGCCGGACAGCGCGTCGGCGCGCTGATGCGAGAATCCCTTGAGGCCGACGACGTCGAGCAGCTCGTACGCGCGCCGGATGTCCTCGGGCGGAAATTTGCGCCGCCACGCTCGCCACGCGGAAACGTAGCCCAGGCGCCCGGACAGCAGGTTCTCCATCACGGTGAGACGCTCGACCAGGTTGTATTCCTGGAAGACCATGCCGATATGACGCCGCGCGTGCCGTAACGATTTGCCCGAGAGCCGCGCGAGATCCTCGCCCTCGAACAGGATTTGTCCGGAGGTGGGCTCGACCAGCCGGTTGACGCAGCGGATAAGCGTCGACTTGCCGGTGCCCGATGCGCCGATGATCGCCGTGATGCCGCTCCCCGCGACCTCGAGCGAGACGCCGCGAAGCACCGGCGTGCCGGAGACGTAGGATTTGGAGAGGTTCTCGAGCTTCAGCATGGTCGCGAAACAAAACGGGGCGCCCTGCGCCCCGACGATGAGCGCCTCGGTTACTTCTTCTTGGCCGCTGCCTCCGCCGCCTCGCGCGCCGATTCCTTCTCGTAGGTGGCCTTGTCGAATCCTCCGCCGGAGCCCTTGGCGACCGCGCGCACGACTTCCCACGTCGTCTTGTAGTTGATGGGGAAGAAGCGGTCGGCGCCGTCGAACGCCTTGACCATTTCGGGCGGGAAGCGGTAGTCGTAGAAGCAGCCCAACATCTTGTCGACGAGCTTCGGGTCGAGATCGTGCGCGTAGGCGAACGATGACGTCGGGAATTTCTGGCTGCGGTAGATGATCCGGAAGTCGGCCTCCTTGATCTGCCCGCGCTCTGCCATCCGATGGAAGACGTCGGATGCGACCGCGCCGGCGTCGTAGTCGCCGGAGTTGACCCCCATCACCGACTGGTCGTGCTTGCCGGAGAAGATGATCTTGTAGTCCTTGTCCGGCGTAAGGCCCTGGGCGGGGAACAGCGACAGCGGCGCGAGATGACCGGAATTCGACGACGGCGACGTGTGGGCCACTTTCTTGCCCTTCAAGTCGGAGAGCTTCTGGTACGGCGAACTCGCCTTGACGACGACGATCAGGTTGTAGCCCTGGAACTCCTTCGCGTAGCCCTTGACCGCGAACGGGATGGCGCCGGCGAGGTTTACGGCGAAGGCTGTCGGCCCCGTCGAGAAACCACCGACGTGCAGGCGACCCGAGCGCATCGCCTCGATCTCCGCGGCGTTCGACTGCACCTGATAGAACACGACCTTCTTGTTGAGGCACGCCGCGAGGTGCGTCGTGAACGGCTTGAAGACGTTTTCGTAGACGGCGGGGTCCTCGACCGGCGTGTAGGTGAAGACGATGGTCGACGGGTTTTTCCACTTCTTCGGATCGGTGGGCACGTCGGCCACCATGTCCTGGTTGTCGTCGCAGTACATCGTGTCGAGCTCACCGCGGTTCTTGCACGCATCAGCGGCGAACGCAGGTAACGCGAACAGAGCCAGCGCAAGGGCGGCAATCAGGGGACCGAAAATTCGGCGCAGTGTGATCATGTTTCTTCCTCGAGTAGGGGGCGGCCGGGTTTGTGGTCTTGGTCACGCCGCCGACGTCGCCGCGGACTCTAGCATTAACGCGTCCGCCGCGCATCGTGGCGCACCCAGTGGGGGGTGCCCCACGGATTCGCGTAAAATCCGGGCACCACATGGCGACCCCCCGCCCATCGTCCCTCAACATCGCTGTCCTCGCCGCCGGCGAGGGCAAGCGAATGCGCTCCAGCGTGCCAAAGGTGCTGCGTCCGCTCGGCGGCCGGCCGCTGCTCGCCCATGTACTACAGACCGCACGGAAGCTTGCGGCCGATCGCATCTGCGTGGTCTACGGCCACGGCGGCGAGCTCGTCCGGCAGCGTTTTCCCGACTCCGATCTGTCATGGGCGCTGCAGGATCCGCCGCAGGGCACGGGTCACGCGCTGGCGCAGGCGCTGCCCCACCTCGCGCCGGACGGCGTGACGCTCGTGCTGTTCGGCGCCGATCCATTGGCACGCGCGGAGACGCTCACGACCGTCGTGGGGCATGCTCGGCAGGGCGCGCTGTCGCTCTTGACGATCGAGCTCGACGAGCCTGCCGGCTACGGCCGGATCGTGCGCGGTGCCGATGGCGCGGTGCAGGCGATTGTCGAGCACAAGGACGCCACCGCGGCGCAACGCGAGATCCGCGAAATCAACACCGGCGTGATGGCTGCGCCGACGGCTTTGTTCGCGCGCTGGCTGCCCGCACTTGGCAACCGCAACGCGAGCGGCGAGTACTACCTGACCGACGTGATCGCGCTGGCGCGAAAGGAAGGCGTGCCCGTCGAGGCGACGCACGCTGCCAACGTCATCGAAACGCTGGGTGTGAACACGATGCGGGAGCTTGCCGATCTCGAGCGGCTCTACCAGCGCGCGCAGGCGCAAGCGCTGCTCGACGCCGGCGTGCTCCTCGTCGACCCCGACCGCATCGACGTGCGCGGAACGCTCGAATGCGGCCCCGATGTGACGATCGACGTCGGCTGCGTGTTCGAGGGCTCGGTGCGTCTCGCCGAAGGTGTGGTCGTCAGCCCCTATTGCGTGCTGAAGGACGTAAACGTGGGTGCCGGAACGCAGATCGCGCCGTTCACCCACATCGACGGCGCGACGGTCGGCGAGCACTGCCGGGTCGGTCCGTATGCGCGACTGCGGCCGGGTGCGACGCTCGCCGACGACGTCCACATCGGGAATTTCGTCGAGGTGAAGGCGAGCTCGATCGGGCGCGGCTCGAAGGCGAATCACCTCGCCTACATCGGCGACACGACGATGGGCGCGAAGGTGAATTTCGGTGCCGGCTCGATCACCGCGAACTACGACGGCGTCAACAAGTTCACGACCGTCATCGAGGACGGCGCTTCCATCGGCTCGAATTGCGTGCTGGTGGCGCCGGTGACGATCCACCAAGGCGCGACGATCGGCGGCGGCAGCACGATCGCAAAGGATGCGCCGGCCGATACGCTGACGGTCGCCCGCGCACAGCAGACCAACGTTCCCGGCTGGAAACGGCCGGTCAAGAAACCGAAAATCGAAAAAGGCTGACGCCATGTGCGGCATCGTCGGCGCGGTGTCCCCGCGCAACGTCGTCCCGGTCCTGATCGACGGCATCCGCCGCCTCGAATATCGCGGCTACGATTCGACCGGCCTCGCGATCATCGGCGGCGCCAAGCCGGCCGCACTCGAGCGCCTCGTCAGCACCGCGCGCGTCGCCGACCTCGCCGCGCAGGCCGACGCGACCAAGCTGACGGGCTTCACCGGGATCTCGCACACGCGCTGGGCGACTCACGGCGCGCCGACGCCGACGAATGCGCATCCGCATGTCTCCGGCGGCGAGATCGCCGTCGTGCACAACGGCATCATCGAAAACTACGAGGCGTTGCGCGACCGGCTGAAAGCGCAAGGGTACGTCTTCGCAACGCAGACCGACACCGAGGTCATCGCGCACCTCGTCCACGCGCACTGGCACGACGCAGGGGGCGGCGACTTGCTGCGCGCGGTGCGAGCGGCCACCGCGGAATTCCACGGTGCCTACGCGATCGCCGTGCTGTCGACCCGCGAACCCGGGCGCATCGTCGGCGCGCGGGCGGGCAGTCCCTTGGTGGTGGGTCTCGGCAAAGACGATCACTTCCTCGCCTCGGACGCCGCCGCCCTGCTGTCGGTGACACGCCGCATCGTCTACCTCGAGGAAGGCGACATCGCCGACATCCGGCGCGAGTCCTATTCACTGTTCGATGCCAATGGCGCGCCGGTGGATCGCGCGATCGTCACGGTCGAAGCGTCGGGCGACGCCGTCGAGCTGGGTCCGTTCCGGCACTTCATGCAGAAGGAGATCTTCGAGCAGCCGCGCGCCGTCGCCGACACCCTCGAGGGCGTCGAGGGCATCGACGCGAGCCTCTTCGGCGCGAACGCGGCGGGGATCCTCGCGCGCGTCGACAGCGTGCTGATCCTCGCCTGCGGCACCAGCTACTACTCGGGACTTGTCGCCAAGCAGTGGATCGAATCGCTGGCGCGGATTCCCTGCCAGGTGGAGATCGCCAGCGAATATCGCTACCGAGACAGCGTGCCCAATCCCAATGCGCTCGTCGTCGTCGTGTCCCAGTCCGGCGAAACGGCCGACACGCTCGCCGCGTTGAAGCATGCGAAAGCGCTGGGGCACGCGCACACGCTCGCGATTTGCAATGTCGCGACGAGCTCGATGGTGCGACTGACCGCGCTCACGTACCTGACGCGCGCCGGCACCGAAATCGGCGTCGCGTCGACCAAGGCGTTCACCACGCAGCTCGTCTCGCACTTCTTGCTGGCCCTCACGCTGGCGAAGTTGCGCAACCGACTGACGGCCGAAGAAGAGGCGCACTGGTTGCGCGGCCTGCGCCATCTTCCAGCGGCGTTGCAGGCCGCACTCGCGCTCGAGCCGCAGCTGATCGCGTGGGCAGAGTCCTTTGCGAAAAAGCAGCACGCGCTTTTCCTCGGTCGCGGCCCGCACTACCCGATCGCGCTCGAGGGGGCGTTGAAACTCAAGGAAATCTCCTACATCCACGCCGAGGCCTACCCGGCCGGCGAGTTGAAGCACGGCCCGCTGGCGCTGGTCGACGCCGACATGCCGGTGGTCGCCATCGCGCCGAACGACGCGCTCCTCGAAAAGCTCAAATCCAATCTGCAGGAAGTGCGCGCGCGCGGCGGCGAGCTCTATGTCGTCGCCGATCTCGACAGCCATCTGACGTCCAGCGAAGGCATCCACGTGATCCGGCTCCCCGAGCACGCTGGGCATTTGTCGCCGATCGTGCACACGATTCCGCTGCAGCTCCTTGCGTATCACGCGGCGGTGCTGCGCGGGTCGGATGTGGACAAGCCGCGAAACCTCGCGAAATCCGTCACGGTCGAGTGACGGGCGGCGGGATTGACAAGACCGAATCTGCGCGCTGTACCTGAATCTCCCGTTTGCCCGGTGAGTCGCATTCCGCTAAAGCGAATGTAACCTGACACAGTAGTGTCCGGTTAAATATCGAACAGAATCAATTGGCTTGAGGCAACGGGTAA
>JBDTRG010000077.1:0-22917 GCA_039931775.1 Betaproteobacteria bacterium
TCACCCCACCCACCATCGCCCCCGCCCGCGGCCCGCCGCTGTGGGAGATGCCGCCACCCGAGCCGACAACTGCCGCATCGCGGCTGACCTGGCGGCCCCACGCCATGACCACATCGCCACCCCAAAGGCTTCACACAGGGGCATTCGACACGCAGTCTGCGATTGACTGCGCCGGCCAAGTGCCGAGATCCCCCCAAGTGGCGTTGGACCGCCTGTCCTTCGCGGCATGCGATTGTGTCTGGCCCATGTTTGCTGTGACGTATCTTTGACTGAGTGATATGGATTTCACGATAGGCAAGCGCTGCAAGTGTTTGATTAGAAAAACTCTGCGTTGCTACCAAAACGTTTCGTAATGCGAAGGTCGAGGGTTCGACTCCTTCCACCGGCGCCACCGCAATCTCGACCGCCATTTCCCTTACCCGATCCAACATTGCCAGCCCGCGAACGGCGTGCAACGTGCCGTGGGGTCCAAATCGAGGGTTGCGCCGCGCCTGGACGGTCCCCAGGGCATGGGAGCGTTACCGGCGAGGCATCCCGTCGAAGGCGGCGGTGCGCCTGAAGCGCGACCAGGCGATCCACAGGACGCCGGACATGCAGCCCGCACCAAACGAGATCAAGAATAGCGAAAGTGGATTTATCGTCGTTGTTTGTGCCAAGTACACGCCGAAGCCCGGGAATGTTGGGGGTTGGATGTTTCAATTTGACGACCACGGGACGAGCCACGCGAAAACGTGCGCCAAGGTCCGGGGCGCAACTCCGCCGCGACATGGCCATTCCGGGCGCCATTTTGATCCGGCAGCGCACGCGACGCTTTCTCGGGCTCGAAATTCCCCATCGGCGTTGCGGCCTTCACTAAAATGCCGGGATGAGCGACTGCCCGAATTGCAACGATCCGATGGCGCCCCAACTGGTCAAGGCCTACGGTACGCTCGCTCCGATCGAGATCAACGCCTGCGAGCCATGCAGTTTGTTCTGGTTCGACAAGTGGGAAAGCGCGCGCCTGACGCCGAAGTCGGTGATCGAGCTCTTCCAGTACATCGGCAAATCCGGTAGCCCGCGACGCACGCTTGCGAGCCACTTCGACTGCCCCCGTTGCACTGTCGCCCTCGCGCTCACCTACGACGTGCAGCGCACGACGCGCTTCACGTACTGGCGCTGCAAGAACGACGAAGGGCAGCTCATCACGTTCAACCAGTTCCTGCGCCAGAAGAACTTCATCCGGACGCCCTCCCCCGCGGAGCTCGCCAAGCTCCGTTCGACGGTGCGGCAGATCGCGTGCTCGCAATGCGGCGCGCCGGTCGACCTCTCGACCGACAGTGCATGCACGCACTGCGGTTCGCCGATCTCGCTGATCGATTCCGACGGCGTCACGAAAGCGCTGCAGGAGCTTTCGGCAGGAACGTCGAGGCCATCGTCCGTCGCACCCGACGCGATGCGCACCGCGCTCTCCGACGCGCAGATCGACGCGATTTTCGACCTGCAGCGAATGCGCGAGCCCGAGGGCGATTCCGACGTCGATCTGGTGGCCGTCGGCGCTGCGGCGATCGGCGTGCTGGTTGCCGGATTCCTCTCGTCGCGCTAGCAACTCGACCGGAACTATTTCAAGACCTGCACCAAGTTGTTGAAATCGTCCGACCAGATGCGCCAGTCGGGGCGGCGAATGACTGGTGTGGCCACCGACATGAGCTCCGGTCGATCGAGTGATTCGCGACACTTTGAAAGTAGACAAGGCAGGTCGTCCAGACTGCCGCCGAACCACGACAGGATCTGCTTCGCGATCACCGGCTGAACGAGGAACAGCAGGAAGGCGCTCGCAAAGAGGGTCGCGGCGTACAGCGACATCGGACGCAGCCTCGGTGGAAACGTCAGGCGCAAAACAAAGGGGCATGAGGCCCGAAGGCCCCACACCCCTTCAAAACACTCCGAGTCGGATTACCGATCGACGCGGACGATCGTCGGACTCACTGCGGGCGACGGTCCGTTGTAGACGACCTGCCCGAGGTACTTGGTTCCCGGCGCGAGGCCGCTGAATCCGAGGGTGATCGCACCCGTCGTGCCCAGTACCGCCGATGCCGGACCGGTGACGGTCATGTTACCTGCGGCTGTCGATCCCAGCACCCAGCTGAACTGTGTGAAGGTCGAGCCCCCTGCCGGCGTTGCGAACGCGTCCACGCAGACGTCATAGGTCCCGGCAATCGGATTGACCAGATTGACCTCTTCGTCCGAGGTACCGCCACCGCTTGCCCCCACCTGCGTCGACCCGAGGAACACATAAAGGTCGAGGTCGCTGCCGGGCGTGGTGTTCGCTTCGAACAGCGAGAAGCGCGCATACGTCGTGCCCGCAGGCACAACAATGCTGGCCGGGCAGACGAAATCGCCGGTGTGGACTGCCGGCCCGCCGGGCGTCGCTGTCGCCGGCACCAACCCGCGTGCCGATACCGCGAACGTTCCGGTGTAGCCGAACTTCACGGAGTAGCTCCCCGAGACCTGCGCCGGCGCCGAGAACGCCACCGGACGGATGACCACCGGAATGCGAACCACGTGACCCTTGTCGCCGGTCAGGACGAAATAGCCGCCGACATAGGCGTCGAGCGCGGCAGAGGCGTTGGTGAAGGTGAGGGTGAACGCCTTCGTATTGTTCTTCTTGTCGTCGACCGTGAACGGCGCAGGCAGCGTGACGTTGATGCCCGTGAGACCGATGATGCTGGCTGTATAGGTTTCCTTGCCCTTGCCCACGCTCGTCACCATCCGCTTGACCGTCTGCGCGCCCGGCAAGTCGCCAATTGCGATAGACGCAACGTTCAGGTCACTCGGATCGAGCACCGGGATCGGTGGCACGTTGCCCGTGCAGAACGACGTCGGGAGCTGGGTGCCGCACAGGAACCCCAGCCAGTCGTCGAAACCCGAGTCATAGACGAGACCCGGATCGTCCGCGGTGGTCGGATCGACATGGCCCGCGCCCTGACGGAAGATCACCAGCGGGTTGGTGTTCGGCCCGTCGAGGATGTCGAATGCGGTTGTCATCAACGCCGATTTGATCATCATCGGCGACCAGTCCTTGTGACTCTCCTTGAGCAGTGCCGCAAGGCCGGCCACGTGCGGGCTCGACATCGACGTTCCGCTGTAGAGGTCGAACAGCCGGCCGGCGTTGTTTGGGGGCGCGACCGCTGCCAGGATGTCCTGGCCCGGGGCCATGATGTCCGGCTTCAGCAGGTCGCCGCCACCGGCCACGAGGGGTCCGCGCGACGAGAACGACGCCGTGAATGGCGCAGCGACGTTGTAGACGATCGTCGCCTGGGCGATCGACGCCGTCGGCGTCGCCGTTCCCGCGATGTAGGCCTTGATGGCCAATCCACTCACGTCGTCGAGATGTACCGTAGGCACCGAGTGTAGGAGCGCCAGTTGACTGAGACCCGACGCCTGGTTGTAAAGCACCATGCCAACGCCACCGGCAAGGGCGACCGCGCGGCTCTTGTCGACCAGCGCTACGGTTCCGCGCTTGCACAGCACGACCTTTCCGGCAACCAGGGCAGGATTGAGGGCGCCCGGCGAGCAAAGCTCCGACCCGGCAATCGCGGAATCGACCATCGGAGACGATGCAAGCGCATTCGCGAACGAAGCGCCGGCATAGCTCACCCCATTGCCCAGCGTGACGGAACCCACGCCGTTCCGATTGTGGGTACCCGCCGCAACCGTCGTGAGCCACGGCCCGGGATGCGCAACCGTCGATGTCGTCGGACCGCTGTTGCCGGCCGAGGCGGCGACGAAGACGCCGGCATCCGCGGCGAACAGGAACGCGATTTCTACCGAGTCGCGGAAATTCGTGCTGGTGCCGCTGATCGAGTAGTTGATGACGTCGACACCATCGGCGACGGCTTGGTCGATTGCCGCGACGCTGTCCGAACTGGCGCAACCACCGCCGGTGGGCTGATCCGCCCAGCAGACCTTGTACACGGAGATCCGCGCACGAGGCGCCATGCCGCTGATCTTGCCGAACGGCGCCGCTTGACCCGTCACCTGTATCCCGTTGTTGCCACCGGCCGTCGACGCCGTGTGGCTGCCGTGCCCTGCCCAGTCGCGCGGTGAATTGAATTCGAACGGGAAAAGCGCGTCGATGCCGGCGTCGCCGCCAAAGCCCGCGTTGTAGTAGCGCGCGCTGACGATCTTGTTGCTGCAGTTTGCGGCGGTGAACTGTTCACCCGTCTGGCATACGGCCTGCCAACCTTTCAGCTTGCCGTACTTTTTGGGCTTGGGGCCCTTGTCGCCCTTGTCGCCCTTGTCGCCTTTGTCACCCTTGTCCTCGTTGTCGGAGAAGCTCGGATGTTCGGGCCAGATGCCCGAATCGACCATGCCGATGACGATGTCTTCGCCGGCCTTGTCCACGCCACCGACCAGGTCCCACAGTCCCTTCTTTGCGTCGAGACCGAGAAACGCCGGCGTCGACGAGGTGTCAGGAGTCAGGATCTCGTCCACGCTCACCGACAACACGCCGGGATCGGCGCGCAGCTTCGCCGCTTGCGCGTCCGTCAGCTCGGCGGCAAATCCGTTGAATGCGTAGCGATAGTCGTAGAATTTCTTTCCGCCGACCTTGTTGACTGCGTCAGCGTGTTTCTGGTCGAGGTGCGCGGCATACTTGGCGACGTCGGTATTGCTTGGATCTACTTTCATGCCCTTGGCGGGCTTCGTCGCCGCATGGCCCGGAACGCCCCCTTCGTAGGCCACCACAGGACGGTCGATCATTCGAACGATGTACTTGCTGGTGGCATCCTTGCCGGACGCCGCGATCGGCATCGTGCCGATCCCCAGTGCGACAACCACTACGATAAATGCGCCTACATTCCCCCTGAATCGCATGTTTCCCCCATCGTGCAGACTGTTTTGATCGGCGAGTTTGTGCTCGCCCCGAATATTCGCATCGGCTTCTGCCCGGCGCGAAGGGACGGAAGGTATCACAACGGGTAATTTGGATGTGCCTGAAATGCATATGCAGACGGGCAATGGTCCGGAGCACCGATGTGGGCTACAGAAATGCGCCTGCGCCACCGGTCGGATAGCCTGAGCCCGTGCGTCGCGGGGCTCGGCACCAACGTAATCGCGCGTTGGAACGCCCCGCGCCGACCGTCGGATTCCGCTAGCTTTTCGCCCGCGATTCGAAGTCGAGGCAGCGGCCGATCCATCGCGTGGTCAGCTTCTCCTGAACCGAGTTCTGAGTCAGGCGCGCAGCGAGCCCCGGAAAGTCGACGAGGTCAATCGGCTGATCCTGATTGAAACAGGAGAACACGTAGCTGACGTTGCCGGTGTCGGGGTCGCGATGCGGCTGCAGGCATTGCGCGCAGATCTCCTTCATCATGCATTGCATCGGCGAGTTGATGGAGGCGAACGCCTTGTGCCCGGGTTTCAGATATTTGGCGAGCACGGTGTAACGCGCTGCGCCCACCGCAGCCATCATCCGGTCGGAGCCGATCGCCATGATCCGGTCGCACGCGGCGAACGGAATCGGCTGGACGCCGAGCGCGCCCGAGGCGTAGGCCGACATGGCCTGCACGATGTTGCCGACGAATGCGCGATCCTGCGGCCGGTTCGCGGTGAACCCGGGCGCCTCGTCGCAGCACCAGACAACCGCGTCCGCGGCGGCTTCGATCTCGTCGACCTTGTAGCGGTCGATCGCCTTCTTGTAACCAGCGAAGTAAAGCACCCTCGACCCTGCACGACGAAACGCCTGTCCGATCGAGAACAGCACCGCGTTGCCGAGGCCGCCGCCGGCGAGCACGACGGTCTCGTTGCCTTGGATTTCGGTCGGCGTGCCCGTGGGACCCATCAGCACGACCGGTTCGCCCGGCCGTAGCGAAGCGCAAAGGTCCGACGAACCGCCCATCTCCAGAACGATGGTCGAAACGAGCCCCTGCTCGCGATCGACCCATGCCCCGGTCAGGGCCAACCCTTCCATGTTGAGACGCGTGCCGTCGACGAGCGGCGCAAGCGCCTCGAAGTTCTGCAGCCGGTAGAACTGACCGGGTTCGAATCGCTTAGCTGCGGCCGGCGCGCGGACGACGACTTCGACGATCGTCGGCGTCAGACGCTCGACGCGAACGACCCGGGCGCGCCACTCGCGATTCAACCGTTCGAAGAACGTGCTGTCGCTCTCGCTCGTCGCCGGCGCAACGCGACCCAGCATTCGTGAAACGATCGGATAGCCTTGCTTGGCGCTCGCCATCGCCTTGACGACATTGCCGTGGAATGACGGATGGAGATCGCCGAAGAAGCTCGTCGCGCGGCCATCGGCGCGTATCGCGGTGAGCACGGCGGGACTTTCGGGCTTGGCAAGGCCACGCACCGGCTTCACCGGATGGCCGCCGTCGTCGATCAAGCGGAAGTACTTGCCGTCGAGGTGGAAATGCGGCGCGTCCTCGCGGGCGAGCACCGTGTTGGGCTGAGTCCCCGCGGCGACGAGGATCGCGCGGGCCGGCAGCGAGGTCTGGCCGAACTCGTGCCAGACGCCGTCGCCGTCGTTGTGGTGCTGCGACACGCGCAGCGCGCACGCGTGGCCGAAACCGTCGACCTCGACGGCGAGCGGCGTCAGGCCTTCGGCGAAACGGATGCCCTCCTCCAGCGCCTTCTCGACTTCCTCGTGATTGAGCATGTACGACGGACTGTCGATCAGACGCCGGCGATAGGCGATCGTCGCGCCACCCCAGGCCTGCAGCAACTCGACGACCCTCGCGCCGCGGCCTTCGGCTGCGGCCGCTCTCCGTTCGCGGCGAATCGCCTGCGCATGCGCGAGAAATTCGTCGGCGATCGCTCGCTCCTCAGCGGTCCACGCCTGCTCGACGCCGTCCTTTCCCCGCTCGTCAACGAGCGTCTCGTATCGCGACAGGAATTTTTCGACCTGCACGGGGTAATACGCCAGCGCCTCCGTCGCGGTATCGATCGCGGTGAGACCTCCCCCTACGACGACAACGGGGAGCCTCAACTGCATGTTGGCCACCGAGCTGGCCTTTGCCGCGCCGGTGAGTTGCAAAGCCATCAGGAAATCGGACGCGGTTCGCACGCCGGTCGCGAGTCCGTTCGGCAGCTCGAGCACGGTCGGTTTGCCCGCGCCCGCCGCGACCGCGACATGGTCGAAGCCGAGCGCGAATGCGCCTTCGGCGTCGACGGTCCCGCCGAAGCGCACGCCGCCGTAGAGCGCGAAGCTGTCGCGCCGTTCGAGCAGCAGCCGGATCACTTTCAGAAAGTTCTTGTCCCAGCGCACGGTGATTCCGTACTCGGCAACGCCGCCGAATCCAGCCATCACGCGATCATCGAGCGGCTCGTTCAGCACGGCCGCGTCGAAAACCGGTTCGAACGGCACCCGCTCGCCAGTCGCAGTCACGCCCGCGAGCGCCGGGTTCTGCGGTTCGATCTTGAGGCCGTCGATACCGACCACCGAATGTCCGTCGTTCATCAGGTGGTGCGCGAGCGTGAACCCCGCCGGCCCCATGCCGACGACCAGCGCGCGGCGTCCGGTTGCGGCGCGAGGCGCCGGCCGGCGCAAATCGAGCGGATTCCAGCGTGTCAGCAGTGAATAGACCTCGAAGCCCCATGGGAGCGCGAGGATGTCCTTCAGGATCCGCGTTTCGGCCTGCGGAATGTCGACCGGATCGGTCTTCTGATAGATGCACGATTTCATGCAATCGTTGCAGATCCGGTGACCAGTGCCGGCGACCATAGGATTGTCGACGCAGATGATGGCCAGCGCCGCCACGGGCCAGCCCTCGGCGCGCAGCTTGTGGAATTCGGAAATCTTCTCCTCGAGCGGACAGCCCGCGAGCGTCACTCCGAAGGCACTTTTCTTGTACGGGTTCTCGAGCTCGGGCCCGCCGGGGATCTTCTTTTCGAGAAGGCCGTGCGCGCACGAATCCTTGCCCTGCTCGTGGCACCAGATGCAGTAGTGCGAATGGTCGAGCGCACGAACGAGATCCATGCCGGGGTCGGTCAACGCAAACCCGTCGCGCCGGCGAACGTGGCCGCCCTCCAGTTTCCACGCGTCGACCCCGCCCACGTGCGTGAGTTCGAGCGGAACAAGCTTCATCACGTCGACCTTGCGCGGCGCGCGGAACAGCACGCCGCCCCGATGCGCGGCTCGGCCGTCGTTCGTGTGCGCGGCCCAGGCGGCGTAGCGGAGCGCGAGGTCGAGCGCCGCGGCGTTACCGGCCTCGTCGGTCTGCCAGCGCGTCACCGCGTCGGCGAATCCCAATTCGGTGAACGGCGCGCCCAACGCGGCTTCGAGGTCGCGGCGCAGCCTCGTTTCGTCAAACGTCGCCGCAACTTCGGCACGGTAGGTATTCATCGCCTTGCGCTGCACGAACAGGCGCTTGACGGCATAGAGCGGTGCAAGCTCGTGGTGCCTCGCCTCGAGCGCACGCACCTCCGGCTCGATGCCGAACAGCGTGGAAATGAAGTCCTCCAGGTGGGGCCCCAAGGCGATCAGCAGGTCCGACTCGGCCTTGCGCTCCAGGGCCCCAGGGTCCGCGCGACCGGCGTCGAGCCTCGCCGCAAGTAGCGCATCTGCCGACCTCAAATGGGCGACAAACAGGCGATCGACACGCGTCGCACCGTCGGCCGAATAGAGATCGGCAAACGCGAGGCCATGCGACAGCGTGAGGCGACGGGCGGAATCGGCGGGCATGGGCGGAGCGTGGCGGCAGGTCGACCCGGCCGCGCGACGGACGCGGCGCGAGGGCGCGAGCAAAACGGCTGATTTTACCGTCAGCCCGAGGTTCGCGTCAGGCGTGATTCATCTATCGATGCGCCCGGAAGTCCGGTCCCGCGCAGGCGTCGACGGTGCGCGCGCCCTGCATCGGCGTAGTGGTGCCCTGCCTCCGACGGCGATTGGCCCGATCACCCCGTCAACCATCGGGGCATTCCGCCCGTTTAGACCGGCCTCGTAGGACAATGACGTTTTGGTCGCCCCTTACTTTGGAACCCCGATGACCCTCATCCGCCGACTCGCCGCTCATACCCTCCTGGCCGCCGTTGCCGCGACGGCGTTCTCCGTTGCCGCGCAACCGATCCGGCTGGGCGAGCTCAACAGCTACAAGGTCTTCCCGGCGTTTCTTGAGCCGTACAAGAAAGGCATGGACCTCGCGTTGGCCGAGGTCAACGCGGCGGGCGGCGTGCTCGGCCGGCCGCTCGAGATCGTGTCGCGCGACGACAACGGGAACCCGGGCGACGCCGTTCGCGTCGCCGAGGAGCTCCTGTCGCGCGAAAAGGTCGTGATGCTGATGGGCACGTTCGCTTCGAACGTCGGTCTCGCCGTGGCCGACCTCGCGAAGCAGCGCAAGGTGCTCTTCCTCGCCGCCGAGCCGCTCACCGACAAGATCGTCTGGGAGAACGGCAACAAGTACACGTTCCGGCTGCGCGCATCGACGTACATGCAGACGGCGATGCTGGTTCCGGAGGCGGCGAAGCTCGGCAAGAAGCGCTGGGCGATCGTCTACCCGAACTACGAGTATGGACAATCGGCGACCGCCGCGTTCAAGAAGCAGATGATCGGGCAGCAGGCCGGCGGCATCGAATTCGTCGAGCAGGCCGTGCCGCTCGGCAAGATCGATCCGGGCCCCGTCGTGCAGGCGATGCTCGATGCGCAGCCGGACGCGATCTTCTCGTCGCTGTTCGGCGCGGACCTCGCGCGCTTCGTGCGCGAAGGTGAGCTCCGCGGATTGTTCAAGGGCCGCCCGGTGTTCAACCTGTTGGGCGGCGAACCCGAATACCTCGATCCGCTCAAGGACGAGGCGCCGGTCGGCTGGTGGGTGACGGGCTACCCGTGGTACGCGATCGACACGCCGCCGCACAAACGCTTTCGCGACGCCTATCAGGCCAAGTTCAACGACTACCCCCGCCTGGGGTCGGTGGTCGGCTACAGCGCCGTCAAGGCCGCAGCGGCGGCGATTCGCAAGGCGGGGTCGACGGACACCGCGAAGCTCGTCGCCGCGATGAACGGTCTGTCGTTCGATACCCCCTTCGGCAAGGTGAGCTTTCGCCCGATCGACCATCAGTCGACGATGGGCGCCTACGTCGGGCGTACGGCGGTCAAGGACGGCAAAGGCGTGATGGTCGAGTGGCGCTATGCCGACGGCGGGGACTTCCTGCCGTCGGACGATACCGTCAAGCGGCTGCGGCCCGCGGAGTGAAGGGCACGGCCGGCACGAGCCGTTCGCGCGCGTGTCGCTAGCTTCCTTTTTCGCCCAGCTCCTCAACGGGCTCGCCGGCGCGTCGGCGCTCTTCCTCGTCGCGGCGGGCCTGACGCTGATCTTCGGCGTCACGCGCGTCGTCAATTTTGCGCACGGCTCGCTCTACATGGTCGGGGTATACGTTGCCTACACGCTGGCGGAGACGCTCGGCCGCGGGCCGTGGGGATTCTGGGGCGCGGTGCTCCTGAGCGCGCTCGTCGTCGCGATCCTCGGCGCGGCGATCGAAACGCTTCTGCTCAAGCGCATCTACGCGGCGCCCGAATTGCTGCAACTCGCGGCGACGTTCGGCATCGTCCTCATCATCCGCGACGCCGTGCTTGCACTGTGGGGCGCCGAAGACCTGCTCGGCCCGCGTGCGCCTGGATTGAGCGGCGCCGTCGAGATCTTCGGTCGCGCGATTGCGACCTACGACCTCTTCCTGCTTGCAGTCGGGCCGGTGATCCTCGTCGCGCTGTGGTGGCTCCTCGAACGCACGCGCTTCGGCATGCTGACGCGCGCGGCGACCGAGAACCGCGTGCTCGCCGCGGCGCTGGGCGTGGACGAGCGGCGGCTTTTCACGGCGGTGTTCGCCCTGGGCGCCTTCCTCGCAGGTCTCGCCGGTGCGCTGCAACTGCCGCGCGAGCCCGCGAATCTCGGCATGGACCTCTCCATCATCGTCGAAGCGTTCGTCGTCACCGTCGTCGGCGGGCTGGGATCGATCCCGGGCGCGTTCGTCGCCGCGCTCGTCATCGGGCTGACGAAGGCGCTTTGCATCGCGCTCGGCACCGTCGACGTCGGCGGTATCGCCATCGCGTTTCCGAGGCTGACGCTCGTCGCCGAGTTCGTCGTGATGGCGATTGTCCTGGTCGCGCGGCCGTTCGGCCTGATGGGGAGGCCACCCGCGGCGCCGCCCACAACGCCGATCGCCGAGTTCCGCGCGCTGGTTGTCCCGCCCGGTCGCCGTGCGGCAATCGGCGCGCTCATCGCTTTGGGGCTGGCGGCGCTTCTGCCGTTGTCCGGCGACGAATACCGGCTGGTGCTCGCTACCGACATCCTAGTCCTCGCGCTGTTCGCAGCAAGCCTGCAGCTCGTGATGGGGACCGGAGGCATGGCGTCGTTCGGCCACGCCGCGTACTTCGGCCTCGGCGCCTATGCCGCGGCGCTCGCGGTCAAGCACGGCGCGCCGATGGAAGCGGCGCTCGCGCTGTCGCCCGTTGCCGCCGCCGCGGGCGCGCTCGTCATCGGCTGGTTCTGCGTGCGGCTTTCCGGCGTCTATCTCGCGATGCTGACGCTCGCGTTCGCGCAGATCGTCTGGTCGGTCGCGTTCCAGTGGGACGAGGTGACCGGCGGGTCCAACGGCATCGTCGGCGTGTGGCCGTCGGCGTGGCTCTCGGGAAAGATCGCCTACTACGCATTCACGCTTGCGCTGGTTGCGGCCGCGCTGGCCGCCATTGCGTGGATCGCCGCCGCGCCGCTAGGCTATGCGCTTCGCGCCTGCCGCGATTCTCCGCTGCGCGCCGAGGCCATCGGCATCGACGTGCGACGCACGCAGTGGACGGCCTTTGCGCTTGCCGGTGCATTCGCGGGGCTCGCCGGCGGCCTCTACGCGTTTTCCAAGGGCAGTATTTCTCCGGAGACGCTGGCCATCCCGCGCTCGGTCGACGCGCTGGTGATGGTGCTGCTGGGCGGCCTCAACGCGCTCGCCGGACCGCTGCTGGGTGCCGCTGCGTTCACCTGGCTGTCGGATACGCTGGCGCGCGCGACTGAATACTGGCATGCGGTGCTCGGCGCGATGATTCTGTTGATCGTCGTCGCGTTTCCGATGGGCATCGGCGGCGCGCTGCAGCGATGGCTGCCTCGAGGGGCGCGATGAACGCGCCCGTCCTCAGAGTCGAAGGCCTGTCGAAAGCGTTTGGCGGGGTCGACGCCGTCCGCGACGTCTCGTTCGAGGTCGCCGCCGGGGAACTCGTCGCGCTGATCGGCCCGAACGGCGCCGGCAAGACGACCTGCTTCAATCTCGTCAACGGGCAGCTCGCACCCGACGCGGGCACCGTCACCCTCCTTGGAACGCGGATCGACGGCATGCCGCCGCGCGCGGTTGCGGGAATGGGAGTGGGCCGCACGTTCCAGGTCGCCGCGACCTTCGCGTCGATGACCGTGCGCGAAAACGTCCAGCTCGCGTTGCTGGCCAATGCCGGTGCCCATCGCAGCATCGCCGCGCGCGCTACCGATTGCCTGCGGACCGAGGCGGATGTGCTGCTCGAGCGGGTGCGGATGACGAAATTCGCCGGTGCCGGGTGCGCGACGCTCGCCTATGGTGACGCCAAACGGGTGGAACTGGCGCTCGCCCTGGCGGCCGCGCCGCGCCTGCTTTTGATGGACGAGCCCACCGCCGGTATGTCGCCGCGCTCGCGCAACCGGTTGATGCAGGTCGCGGCCGACGTCGCGCGCGCGGAGCGGATCGCCGTCCTTTTCACCGAGCACGATATGGACGTCGTGTTCGCGCATGCGGACCGCATCATCGTCCTGGATCGCGGACACATCATCGCCGAAGGCAGCCCTGAGGCGATCCGGGCAAATGCCGAGGTGCAGGCAGCCTATCTCGGCACGGACGAGGCTGCCGGCAGGTAATCGAATGAAGTTGCACTTGCGTCGTTCGACGCGAGCGACCGCGCAGCCGACCGAAGCCTACCCCGCAAGGCGCGCAAATCCGTCGGTGAGGTCGGCGATCAGGTCCGCCGGATCCTCGAGGCCGATGGCGAGACGCAGGCACGGTCCCCCAGCATTCCAATTCGATGCGGTGTGAACGAGTTCGGGGTATGTCGGGATGACGAGGCTTTCGAAGCCGCCCCAGCTCCATCCCATCCCGAAGAGGCGCATCCCGTTCAGCATCGCGTCGATGCGCGCCTTGGCGACAGGCTGGAGAACGACGCCAAAAAGCCCCGACGCGCCGCTGAAGTCGCGCTTCCACAGATCATGGCCACGCGATCCCGGAAGCGCCGGGTAGATTACCTCGCGAACCTCGGGCCTGCCTCGCAGCCACTGCGCGATTTCTACCGCGCTCGCGACATGGCGCGCAAGTCGCACCGGGAGCGTGCGCAGGCCGCGCAACGCGAGGAAGCAGTCGTCGGGCGATGCCGTCACCCCCATGTCGGTCCAGAGGCGGTGGAGCGTTGGAAAGGTGGCCTTATTGCACAGGATGAGACCGAGCAAGCAGTCCGAATGTCCGGCGATGTACTTGGTCGCCGCGTGCACTGAAACATCGGCGCCGTGGTCGAACGAGCGGAAGCCGAACGGCGTCGCCCACGAGTTGTCGGTGATGACGATCGCGCCCCGGCGATGCGCAATCTCGGCGATTGCCGGCAGATCCTGCACCTCGAAGGTCAGCGACCCTGGCGACTCCGTGAATACGATGCGCGTATTCGGCCGGAATTCGCTTTCGATCCCCGCGTCGATCAGCGGATCGTAGTAACTGACCTCGACACCGAACCGCGTCAGGTGGTTGTCGCAGAACCGGCGCGTCGGGCCGTACACGGCATCGGTGACGAGCACGTGGTCGCCGGCCTTGGCGAGCGCCAACAGCGGCAGCGTCGTCGCCGTGAGACCCGACGGGACGGCGAGCGCGCCATGCGCGCCTTCGATCGCGGCGACGGCATCCTGCAGATCGGTCACCGTCGGCAATCCGTGCAGCCCGTAGCCGATCCCGTCGTACTCGTTGCGCGCCGCCTTCTCCATGTCGGAGACCGTCGAAAACAGCATCGTCGTCGCGCGAAACACGGGCGTGTTGACCGCGCCGAGGTACTTGCGCGGATGGCGCCCGAGGTGGACGGCATCGGTCGCTGGCTTGTTGGTCTTCTTGCTCAATTCGCCCCCCGCGCCCTTCGGGCCTTGGCTTCGCCGGGTTTCACGCGACCTCCTTCGTCCTGCCGAGCGCACGTCGAATCTTCTCGACCTGGACCGGAATGCCATCGCGTACGTCGATGACGATCGCCCCAGCCGGTTCCTCGAGCGTGGCGACCTGGCTTGCGAGCAAAGTCGGCGGCATGTAGCGATGCGATCGAGTCGCCAGACGAGCGGCGATCGTGTCGTAGTCGCCCTTGAGATGAATGAAGCGTACATCACCCGCGCGAGCTAGGCGATCGCGGTAGATCTGCCGCAGCGCCGAGCATGCCAGCACGGCGTCGCCGCCGCGCTCGTTGACGGTGGCCATCTCCTTCGCGAGCCGATCGAGCCACGGCCAGCGGTCCGCGTCGACCAGCGGCGTTCCGGATGCCATCTTGGCAACGTTCTCCGGCGGATGGAAATCGTCGCCGTCGAAGAACGGCCAGCCGAGATCGGCGGCCAGCGCCTCGCCGACCACCGTCTTGCCCGAGCCGCTTACGCCCATCAGCAGGGCAATCATCGCGTCACGCCCGCCTGCGACTGCGTGGGGATTCGCAAGACACTGCCACCATTACGGCCGAAGCCGATCGTGCCGATCTGCATACGGGGAATTTGATTCGGGAAGGAAACCGCGATCCTACCGTTTCGGCTCGCGCCCGCCAACCGTCGCGAGACTGGCGCGGCGTGTAGCGAATACCGCCGCGGCGACGATCAGCGCGCCACCGGCAAGGATCCGCGGACCGGGAACTTCGCCGAGCAACACCCACGCCAATGCGATTCCGTAGACCGGCTCCAGCGCGGTGACGATGCTCGCGGTATGCGCGGTCACGCTGGCCAAGGCGGCGATGAAGAGCGTGTGCGCCAGTGCCGTGCAGACGAGACCCAGGACAACGAGCAGCAGGATCTCGCGGGCGCCGATCGAACCCAACGCCCACGGGCTCGCAAGGGCGAACGGCAGGAGCGCGAGGGCCGCAAACGCGTTTTGCCAGAAAGCGATGTCGGTCGCCGTCCGCGACATCGTCCATCGCCGGTTCATGACCGCGAGCAGCGCAAACGTGAATCCCGAGACGATGCCCCACGCGAGGCCCACCACGACCGGATCGTCGAACGAGAGTTCCGGTACGAGCAAGGCAAGGCCCGCCGTGACCAGCACGGCGGCGATCACCTCGCGGCGATGGAACCGGCGCGCGAGGAAGAGACGCTCGATCGCCAGCGTGAACAAAGGAAAGCTCGCAAACCCGAGGAGGCCGATGGCCACACTCGACGCCTGGATCGCGGCGAAGAAGCTTACCCAATGCAGCGCCAGAACGACACCATTGGCGGACAGGCGTACGTCGAATCGCGCGCGATGGCCGGCGCGCAGGCGCAGGATCCCGAGCGCCGACGCCGCGATCGCGGTTCGACCGAGAACGATCGCCACCGGCGACAGGATCAGCCATTTGCCGAACAGGCCGGCGAAACCGAACAGCGCCACGGCGACATGAAGCGCGACAAGTGCAACGGCGTTCGTCATTGGCGGGAGCGGGCGAGCATGACCATCCGGACCGATTGTGCCATCCGGCGCGAGGACGCACCGGCTGCGCTAGAATATCGCCACGCGGAGCGCCGTACTTGGTGCCGCGTGGCGCGGTCCCAAAAACGAGCCTGAACAGCCCCATCCCTCCCGGAGGAATGCATGCCGAATACTGTCGCGGCCGCGCAGGTCATCGCCGCCGTCCGCAATGCGCCAGGCAACCGGGTCAAGGTCGCGGTCTCCGATATCGACGGCGTGCTGCGCGGCAAGTACATCCACAAGGACAAATTCTATTCGGCGGCCGAGAGCGGGTTCGGCTTCTGCGACGTCGTGCTCGGCTGGGACATGATGGATGTCACCTATGACAACACGACCCTGACCGGATGGCACAAGGGATTTCCCGACGTCGTCGCCAAGCTCGACCTGGGCACGCATCGCACCGTTCCCTGGGACGGCAACGTGCCGTTTTTTCTCGGCGAATTCGTCGCGCAGAAGAACGGCAGGGAAGTGCCGTCGCCGATCTGCCCCCGCCAGGTGCTGAAGCGCGTGCTGAAGCGCGCCGAAAAGCTTGGCGTCGTGCCGATGTGCGGGATGGAGTTCGAGTGGTTCAACTTTGCCGAAACGCCGAACTCGTGGGCCGAGAAGAAGGGTGTCGGGCCGACGACCATCACGCCGGGGATGTTCGGCTACTCGCTGCTGCGCGCCAACGCCAACCGCGAGTTCTTCGCCGCGCTGATGACGGAAATGGGCGATTTCGGCGTCCCGATCGAGGGGCTGCATACCGAAACCGGTCCCGGCGTCTACGAGGCCGCGATCATGTTCTCCGAGGCACTGGAATCCGCGGACCGCGCGATCCTGTTCAAGACAGGGGCCAAGGAGATCGCGTCGCGATTCGGCATCATGCCGAGCTTCATGGCCAAGTGGAACCAGCATTTGCCCGGCTGCTCGGGACATATCCATCAGTCGCTGTCCGACGGCAAGAAGAACCTGTTCTTCGACGCGAAGGGCAGGAACGGCATGAGCAGGCTCTTCGAAAGCTATGTCGCCGGCCAGGTCGCGGGACTGATGGGCCTGGCGCCGATGTACTGGCCGACGATCAACAGCTACAAGCGCCTGGTCGACGGTTTCTGGGCGCCGGTCAAGCCGACCTGGGGACTCGACAATCGCACAGCGAGCTTTCGGGTGATTGCCGGGTCACCCAAAGCGACGCGCCTCGAAACGCGCTGTCCCGGCGCCGACATGAATCCCTACCTCGCCGCGGCGGCGGTGCTCGCCGCCGGTCTCGACGGCGTCGAGCGGAAAATGAAGCTCACCGCCAAGCCGATCCACGGCACCAACCAGGGCGCAGACAACATCCCGCGCGCGCCGCGCACGCTGATCGAGACGACGCGCATCTTCCGCGAGTCCGAACTCGCGCGCGACTGGTTCGGTGACGATTTCGTCGATCACTACGCGGCCACGCGCGAGTGGGAGTGGCGGCAATGGCTCGACGCGATCACCGATTGGGAAATGAAGCGCTACTTCGAGATCATCTGATCGAACGCCCTTCCCGGAAGAAGCGACTATGACAATCGACCGATTCAGCTTTCCCACCACGATCCACTTCGGCCCCGGAGCGCGCAAGCTCGTCGCCGATCACCTGAAGGCGCAGGGCGTCGCGCGCCCGATCATCGTGACCGACCGCGGGATCGCGCCGCTGCCGCTGCTCCAGGAGTTCGTCGCGGGGCTGCCCGGCCTCGATGTCACGGTCTACTCGGACATCTGGGGCAACCCGGTGCGAAGCCAGGTCAACCACGGGGTCGACGCGCTCAAGGCGCACCGTGCCGACGCCGTCATCGGCCTGGGGGGTGGCGCAGCGCTCGACGTCGCCAAGGCGATCGCGCTGATGGCGGGACATCCCGGCGACATCCTCGAATATGCGTGGGACCACCCGCAGGTGCGGGCAATCGACCGCGACCTGCCGTATTTCGTCGCGCTGCCGACCACCGCGGGAACGGGCTCGGAGGTCGGGCGCTCCAGCGTCGTGTCCGACGATGCGACACACGTCAAGAAAATCATCTTCTCGCCGAAGCTGCTGGCGAAATGCGTATTCGCCGATCCCGAGCTGACCCTCGATCTCCCGCCGGCGATCACCGCCGCAACGGGGATGGACGCGTTGACGCACAACGTCGAGTCCTACCTGTCTCCGGCCTACCACCCGATGTGCGACGGGATTGCGCTCGAGGGTGCGCGCATCGCCGCGCGTGCGTTGCCGATCGCGTTCCGCGATGGCAGGAACCTGAAGGCGCGCAGCGACATGCTGATGAGCTCGATGATGGGCGCGATCGCGTTCCAGAAGGACCTGGGCGCCGTACACTCGTGCGCGCATGCGCTGTCCACCGTGGCCGACCTGCACCACGGTCTCGCCAATGGAATCATGATCGACTACGTGATGCGCTTCAATCTCTCGGCGGCGACCGCGAAAATGGCCGAGCTCGCGCGGGTCGTCGGCGTCGAGGGCGCAGGCAGCCTGCCGAATAGCGTCGCGGCAAGTGCTTTCATCGACTGGCTCGCGAAGATGAAGGCCGATCTTCGGATTCCCGCCAAGCTCGGCGCGCTGACGTCGAAACGGCAGGTGACCCGCGCCGACATTCCAGCCCTGGTGGAGGTTGCGATCAACGATACCTGCCACCTGACGAATCCCCGCAAGTGCACGCGTGAAGATTTCGCGCAGATCTTCGCTGACGCGATCTGAGATGGCCGTCCCGCGCGCGCCTCGCGTCCACCGCTCGATGGCAGACGCCGAGTGCTGAAGATCGGCATCTCCGCGTGCTTTTTCCACGAGGATCCGAAGCGCGCGATCTTCAAGGGGATGACGCTGCAGTACATCGAGCAGAACGTCGCGCATTGGCTGATGCAGCGTGATGTCCTGGCGTTCATGGTCCCCTCGCCCGAGGGACGCACGAAGCGCCCGGGCAGCAAGGCGACCGTGGGCGCCTACGCGCGGGAGCTCGACGGGCTGGTGCTGATGGGCGGTTCCGACGTCTGCCCGGAAACGTACGGTGAAATGGCGCTGAAGCCCGACTGGAACGGCGATCGCATCCGCGACGAGTACGAAATCGCGCTGCTGCGCGCGTTCATGACGCACAAGAAGCCGGTGCTGGGTGTGTGTCGCGGCGCGCAGGTGATCAATGTAGCGCTCGGGGGCACGCTGTTCCAGGATCTCGCGACGCAGGCGCCGCATTCGCTCAATCACCGGAACTGGGCTATCTACGAGCAAAACAGCCATGCCACGTCATTCGTTCCCGGAAGCGGTCTTGCGAGACTCTATCCCGGCGTCGAGATCACCAAGACCAACTCGATCCATCACCAGGCCGTGAAGGACCTCGGCCGCGACCTGGTCGTCGAAGCCTGGTCGGAACCGGACCACGTCGTCGAGGCGATCCGTTTCAAAGGTCCCGCTTACGTGTTCGCCGTTCAGTGGCACCCCGAATTTCACGCGCCCGACGATCCGTCGTTCGTCGACGACACGCCGATCCTCGACGAGTTCCTCGCCGCCGCCGCGCAGCACAAGTCCGCGGCGTACACCATTTGAATCCGGAGCCCCGATGAAGATCACCAACCCCGCCACCGGCGCCGTCATCGCGGAGGTCGCTGCCGACAACGCCGCCGCCATCCGACGCAAGTACGAAGCCGCGCGCGCCGGTCAGGCACGCTGGGCGAAGACGCCGATGAAAAAGCGCCTCGAAGCGATCGCGAAGTTTCGCGAACGCATCGTCGCAATGCACGAGACGCTTGCGCGCACGCTGACTCAAGAGGTCGGCAAGCCGATCCGCCAAGCGCGCAACGAGTTGAACGGGTTGCTCGGACGCATCGACTTTTTCCTGGGCGAATCCACCCGGGCCCTGCGCGAGGAAAAGGTCTTTGCCGACCCGAAGCAGAAGCTCGACGAGCGGATCACGCACGAGCCCCTCGGCGTGATCGCCAATATCTCGGCGTGGAACTATCCGTATTTCGTCGGCAGCAACGTTTTCGTGCCGGCGCTCCTCGCCGGCAATGCGGTGCTCTACAAGCCGTCGGAGTTCGCGACGCTCACCGGCCTGCACATTGCCGAAATGCTTCATGAAGCCGACGTCCCGAGGGACGTGTTCGTGCCCGTGGTGGGCGAAGGCGCGACGGGCGCGGCACTGGTGCGCCAGCCGGTCGACGGCGTCTTCTTCACGGGTTCCTATGGAACGGGGGCGCGGATCGCCGCCGCGGCCGGCAAGCGGATGGTCAAGGTTCAGCTGGAGCTCGGCGGCAAGGATCCCGTTTACGTCTGCGAGGATGTCGACGTCAAGGCTGCCGCGGCGGGAATCGCCGACGGCGCGTTCTACAACGCCGGCCAGTCGTGCTGCTCGGTCGAGCGCATCTACGTGCACGAGTCGATCCACGATGCGTTCGTCGCCGCGTTCGTCGCCGAAGTGAAAGGCTACCGGATCGGCGATCCGATGGACGAGTCGACCTACATCGGCGCGATCACCCGGCGGCCGCAGCTCGACGTGCTGAAGAAGCAGGTGGCCGACGCGAAGAAAAAGGGCGCGAAGCTCCTCACCGGCGGCAATGTCGTGCGCGGCAAGGGCAACTGGTTCGAGCCGACCGTGTTCGTCGACGTCGACCACTCGATGGCGCTGATGAAGGACGAGAGCTTCGGCCCGATCATCGGCATCGAGGCCGTCGCCGACGACGACGCGGCCGTCGACTTGATGAACGACACCGAGTATGGGCTGACGGCCGGCGTCTATACGCAGGATGCAAAACGCGCAAGGAAGATCCTGGCCCGACTCCACGCCGGCAGCGTGTACTGGAACTGCTGCGATCGAATCAGCCCTCGGCTGCCATGGTCGGGGGTCGGCCACTCGGGCATCGGGCTCACCCTATCGACGTACGGCATCCAGACGTTCACCCGCCCGAAGGCGTGGCACCTGAGAAGCGCCTGAGCGGTGAACCCGATCGCCACAGAGCCGGGGTCGCCGGGCTAACGGATGTCGTCCTGCAGCTCTGCCGCGTGCAACGTATTCGCGAGCAGCGTCGCGATCGTCATCGGCCCCACGCCGCCGGGTACCGGCGTGATCCACGACGCGCGCTCCTTCGCGGCGGCGAAGTCGACGTCGCCGCAGAGCTTGCCGTCGGCGTTGCGATTGATGCCGACGTCGATCACGATCGCGCCCTCCTTCACCCACTCGCCCTGCACGAAGTTCGCCTTGCCCACGCCGGCGACGACGATGTCCGCCTGCAAGACGAGTCCGGGGAGCTCGCGCGTCTTCGAATGGCAGACCGTGACCGTACAGCGCTCGATCAGGAGTTCCAGCGCCATCGGCCTGCCGACGATGTTCGACTGCCCAATGATCACCGCATGCATGCCGACGAGATCCTCGCCGGTGTCTTTCAGCAGCGTGATGCAGCCATAGGGTGTGCAGGGCCGCAGTTGCGGGCGCTTCAGCACCAGCCGGCCGATGTTGTACGGATGGAACCCGTCGACGTCTTTGAGCGGATCGATCTGCTCGGTGACGAGCGCCTCGTCGATGTGCTTCGGCAACGGCAGCTGCACCAGGATGCCGCTGACCGCCGGATCGGCATTCATCGCGTCGATCAGCCCCAGCAACTCGGCCTGCGACGTCGTCGCCGGCAAGTCATGGGCAAATGAGCGCATGCCAACGCTTTCGGTCGTTCGCCGCTTGTTGCGCACGTAGACCTGCGACGCCGGATTCTCGCCGACCAGCATGACCGCGAGGCCCGGTGGCGATTTCCCGCCGGCGACGCGTGCCGCGACCTTTGCCTGAATGCTCGTGGTCAGACGCAGCGCACAGGCCTTGCCGTCGATGAGGCGGGCGGTCATTTCCGGTCAGTCACTTTGTTTACAGCCCGCAACAGCGCGGGGAGTTCGCTCAGGTTCGAAGGAGCGCGGATTCTACCCGATTGCGACGTCGATCAGCCCGCCGCGCACCCGGATCCCGGCCGATCGCGCCAGGTCAGCAGGCTACAATGGTTCGATGATTTCCGACGACGATCTCGCCTTGCTGGTCGAACGACTTGCGCGGGCACTCGCGCCACCGCGAGGTCGCTACACGCCGCTTTTCGTCGAGGGCAAGGTCGCTGGGTGGCTTGACGACGCACGCGTTTCCCGACTCGCCTCGATGACCGGTGTTTTCGAAGTGGGCGGCGACGGCGTGGCGTTCGTTGCGGGCCTCGACGATGCCACCGCCCGCACCGCAGCGCTCGACCCGGTGGCGCGCACACTCGCGGCGGAAGGCCGGCTCAGCCGGTGGCGCGACGAGCGCTATTCGGTGGCGCCGCACTTCGGGGCGCCGCCCTGGTTCCTGCTCGAGCGCGCCGCCGCGCGATTCTTCGGCATTCACACCTGCGCTGCGCACATCAACGGCGTCGTCCGCGCCGACGATGGCATCAGGATGTGGCTTGCCCGACGCAGTCCGTCCAAGGCAATCGACCCCGGGATGCTCGACAACATGGTCGGCGGCGGCGTCGCCGAGGGGCAGTCGATTGCGGCGACGGTCCGCAAGGAAAGCGCCGAGGAAGCGGGGGTTGCCGAGGCGCTCGCCGATTGTGCACGTCCCGCAGGCACCGTCGACATCTGCCGTGAGCAGCCGGACGGTCTGCATCGCGAAACGATCTTCGTCCACGACCTGTGGCTGCCCGCGGATTTCACGCCCGCTGGCCGGGACGGCGAAGTGGTCGGCAACCAGCTCGTGACGCTCCCCGAGGCCGCCCGATTGATCGCGATCGACAAGGGCAGCGAAGCCGTCACCGCGGACGCGAGCCTCGTGATTGTCGACTACCTGATGCGCCACGGCGAAATCTTGCCGGATGCACGCGACTACGCAATGCTCGACGCACTGCGCCACCCGTCGACGTCCGTTTCAGGTTTGCCCGCACCGGAGCGTGCGTGAACGCGTGACGAAGAAGAGCTCGGCTGCTAAAATCACTATCGATGAAGACCACCGCGCACGAGCGATTCACGGCACCGTGGCGCGCCTGCGCCGCGCTCACGCTGGCATTGGCGGCGGCGGGCTGCGCGCCAGATGCGATGAACAACATGCAAGCCACGGGCTTCAACGCCTACCTGAATACCCTCGCGACGCAATGCAATCCGTTGGTGATCGGGAACAACAACGTCGGCCAATGGCTGAAGGAGCCGTCGAACGCCAGTCCCAATTACACGTATTTCCTGGACATGACCTCGAGGCTCTACTACGGGAAGATCTCGGCCGGCGCGTACCGCGAAGGCATTACGGCATTCCTCGGGCCCGGCTCGTCGAACGCGCTGTCGTTCGACTG
>JBDTRG010000078.1:0-11712 GCA_039931775.1 Betaproteobacteria bacterium
TCTGGTCCTCGCCCTCCGAAGGCTCCTTCTGGATCATCGCGTCGATCGAGATCTCGCGGTCGGCGAGGATCCGCGTGATGTCGGCCAGCACGCCGGGCTTGTCCAGCACCCGCATCCGCAGGTAGTAGCTGGTCGTGACCTCGCCCATCGGCAGAAACGGCAGATCCGAAAGCTGATCCGGCTGGAACGCGAGGTGCGGCACGCGATTGGCGGAGTCGGCGGTGTGCATCCTTGTCACGTCGACGAGGTCGGCGATGACCGCGCTCGCGGTCGGTTCGGCGCCAGCGCCGGCGCCGTAATAGAGCGTGGCGCCGACCGCGTCGCCCTTCACCAGCACCGCGTTCATTACCCCTTCGACGTTGGCGATAAGCCGCTTCTCGGGGATAAGCGTCGGATGGACGCGCAGCTCGATGCCTGCCGCGGTGCGCCGCGTGATGCCGAGGAGCTTGATCCGGTAGCCCAGTTCCTCGGCGTAGCGGATGTCCTCGCCGGTCAGCTTCGAGATGCCTTCGGTGTACACCTTGTCGAATTGCATCGGCACGCCGAACGCGATCGCCGACATGATCATGAGCTTGTGCGCAGCGTCGATGCCCTCGATGTCGAACGTCGGATCGGCCTCGGCGTAACCGCGCTCCTGCGCCTCCTTCAACACGGTCTCGAACGACGCGCCCCTGGCGCGCATTTCCGACAGAATGAAGTTCGACGTGCCGTTGATGATGCCGGCGATCCACTCGATCCGGTTGGCGGTGAGGCCCTCGCGCAACGCCTTGATGATCGGAATGCCGCCGGCGACCGCGCCTTCGAAGGCGACCATCACGCCCTTCCGGTGCGCCGCAGCGAAGATCTCGTTGCCATGTCGCGCGAGCAGCGCCTTGTTCGCGGTGACGACGTGCTTGCCGTTCTCGATCGCATGCAGGATGAACGTGCGCGCGGGTTCGATCCCGCCGATCAATTCGATGACGATGTCGATGTCGGGGTGCGCGAAAACCTTGGCCGCGTCGTCGGTCAGGCTGACCCCGGTGACGCCGCGCGTCGCCTCGCGCGCGCGATCCAGCGCACGCTCGGCAATCCAGGTGATCCGGATTGGCCGGCCCGCGCGGCGGGCGATCTCCTCGGCGTTGCGCCGCAGAACCGTCCAGGTGCCGAGGCCGACGGTCCCCATGCCGAGCAAGCCGACCTGCAGCGGCTTCAGCTTCGCCGTCGTCATCTCAACCCTCAGTGGCCGCACGGCCGTCCGAAGGGCGCGGCGCAACCGCTCGGGGGGCAGCGAACGAAGCGAGAGTGGGAGCCGTGCCGGCCAGGACTCCGTCGTCGCGGAACATCTGCTTGATGCCGCGGATCGCCTGCCGCGTCCGGCTTTCATTCTCTATCATCGCGAAGCGGACGTAGCCGTCGCCGAACTCGCCGAAACCGATGCCGGGTGACACCGACACCTTCGCCTGCGCGAGGAGCCTCTTGGTGAACTCCAGGGATCCCGCGGCGCGATACGGCTCGGGAATCGCCGCCCAAACGTACATCGACGCCTTCGGCACGTCGACCATCCAGCCCGCCTCATGCAGCCCCTTGACCAGCACATCGCGGCGCTTCTGGTATCGCGTGGCGATTTCGGCGACGCAATCCTGCGGGCCTTCGAGCGCTGCGATCGCCGCCACCTGGATCGGCGTGAACGTGCCGTAGTCGTGGTATCCCTTGATTCGCGCCAGCGCGTTGACGAGGTCGCGGTTGCCGACCATGAATCCGATCCGCCAGCCCGCCATGTTGTAGCTCTTCGACATCGTGAAGAACTCGACGGCGACGTCGCGCGCACCCGCGACCTGCATGATCGACGGCGCCTTCCAGCCGTCGAACGTGATGTCCGCGTACGCGAGATCGTGGACGACCCAGATGCCGTGCTCCTTCGCGAGCGCGACGATCTTCTCGAAGAACGGCAATTCGACGCACTGCGCGGTCGGGTTCGACGGGAAATTGATGATCAGCATCTTCGGCTTGGGAAAGCTCGTGTGGATCGTCCGCTCGAGTTCCGCGAAGAAGTCGCCGCCCGCCACGTTCGGCACGTGCCGGATGTCGGCGCCCGCGATGACCGGCCCGTAGATGTGGATCGGATAGCTGGGATTGGGCACCAGCACGGTGTCGCCGCGGCCCAGCGTGGCAAGCGCGAGATGGGCGATGCCCTCCTTTGACCCGATCGTCGCGATCGCCTCGGTTTCGGGATCGAACTCGACGCCGTAACGGCGCTGGTACCAGTGGCAGATCGCCCGGCGCAAGCGCGGAATGCCCTTGGATACGGAATAGCCGTGCGTGTCCGGACGGCTCACCGTTTCGATCAGCTTGTCGACGATGTGCTTCGGCGTCGGGCCGTCGGGATTACCCATGCCGAAGTCGATGATGTCCTCGCCGCGGCGGCGCGCGGCCATCTTGAGCTCGGTCGTGATGTTGAAGACGTACGGCGGCAGGCGCGTGAGACGCGCGAATTCGTTTCCGGGGGAGGAGGCCATGCGGATCTTTCTGCGTAGGCGCCCGGAACCGTCCGAGCGACGTGAAAGCGTTGCCAACTTGTAATGCTAACTAATTCCTAGGGTTACCGCAATGCACAAGCGGGTTTTAGTCTACGCGTCCGCGCGTCGTCGCGGGCGCCGCTGATGGCCGTGAACGCGGCGACCGGATGCGCGCACTCCGGACAGAACTTCGCCGTCGGAGGCAACTCGGTACCGCGGACAACGCACGTCGGCGCAGGAGTGGGCAGGGGCAAGGGACCGGTTCGAACGATCATCGTATCGATTCGACGGCACCGGCCAGCGCGCGGATCGTCGCGTACTCGAACAGGCCGGCAATGTCGACGGCGCCGCCGTAACGCTCGGAGAAGCGCCTTGCGATCTCCGCCGCGCGCAGCGAATCCCCGCCGAGATCGAAGAACGAGTCGGTGACTCCGACGTCGTCGATCCCGAGGACGACCGACCAGATGTCGGCCAATCGCCGCTCGGTCTCGGTGGATGGTGCAACACGGTTGTTGGCAAGCGAGGGTCGCAGGCGCCCGGGTTTCGGCAATCCGTTTCGATCGACTTTGAGGTCGGTCGTGAGCGGCAGCGCCTCCAAAAAGACAAAGGCCGACGGGATGTCGCGCGGCGCGAGGCGCCCGGACAACGATGCGCGCAACGAATCCACGTTCAATCGGGCGCCGCCCTCTGCCACCACGTACGCGCAAAGGCGCCGCTCCCCGGTCGCGTCGTCGAAGTCGTGGACGACGGCCTGGGCCACTCCCGGGAGTTCCGCCAGCAGAAGCTCGATTTCGGCCGTATCGACGAGGAGGCCCGCGATGCGGATCCCGTGACCGATCCGCCCCAGGTGCGTCAGGCAGCCGTCATCGTCCATGCGCCCGAGATCGCCCGACCGGTACCGACGCAGCCCGCCGGGTAGCGCCTCGAATCGCTCCGCCGTCAGCGCCGGATTGCGCCAGTAACCGGACGCGAGGAAGCGGCTTTCGACCGTGATTTCTCCACTCGATCCGGACGGCAGCCTCCGTCCCCGATCGTCGACGATGCACACCTCCATCTGCGCGACGGGGTATCCGACCGGCACGCGCTTCATCGCGTCGTGACCGGTGGCGCGACCGACGAAGAATTGCCGCACGATCCCGCATTCGGTCGCGCCGAGTCCGTTGACGAGCGTACAGGTCTCCTGGAAATTCCCGCGGAAATGCCGGAGGTCCCGCGCCGTCGCTGCGTCGCCCTCCAGCCGGATCAGGCGGACGTCCGGAAATCGTTCGACGGGATCCGCAAGCTGGCGGAAGATCGACGGCACCGCATGGAACACGGAAACGCGCGAGCGGGAGAGCCACCCCGACATCGCCGGCAGACCGTGGTGCCGCAGATCGTACGGCGCGACAGCGGCGCCATTCGAAAGCGCACCGAACAGGCTCGATACCGTGCCACTGAAGCTCGGGTTCTGCACGAGGGAAAGCGTGTCGCCGGGCGAGAACCCGAGGCTGTTCGTATATCGCATCACGTTGTGCAACACGTTGCGATGGGTATCGGCCACACCCTTCGGTGTGCCGGTGGACCCCGACGTATGGAATACGCAGGCGAGGCTTTCCGGCCCCACGCGAAGGTCGAGGTCTTCCGACCTGAGCGAGGGATCCGATCGTTCGGGACTGTCGTCGACCTCGATCACCGGACACCGCTCCGCAGCGAGCGAGCGATACCGCTTTGCGGTGCCGGCGGCAACAATCAGCGCGCCGGGTCGAAGGTAGTCGATCATCGCGCCCAGCACGAGCTCGGGCAACCGCTGGTCGAGCGGCGCGTACGCACGTCCGGCCTTCAGAATCGCCAGCGTCCAGACGATCGACGCATACCCTTGGTCGAGCAGCAGTGCGACCGGCTGCGAATCGGGTTTTGTCGTAGGGATGAGCCGGCGCGCCGCGCGATTCGCCGCGGCGTTGAGCTCCGCATAGCTGACGTCGCGCGAAGGCGTCCGGATCGCGACGGCGTCGGCTCGACGCGACGCCTGCCGCTCGAATCGGCGATGGATCGGCTGATCGCATTCGGTGGAGGGGAATGGAACGAACCCCTCGGGCCACCGGAGGTAGGCCCTCGCCGCGGCATCGCTCACGACCGCGCTCCGGGCAGGGTCAACCTCGCGTCGCCGCCAGGTCGCCCGCCGGGGGAGGCGGTACGGATCTCGAGCATGTTCACGGGGTCGGCGGCGGGAGGCGGAAAATTGCGGGAAAATGGGAGCAACGATCATACTTGAGCGTCGCGATCCGCCCGCATTCCGCGTGCCCTGCCGGCTATTCATTTCGACCGCGAACGGAAAGAAGCCATGGCCCGAAAACCATTCTCCGACACCGGCTCGACCTCCGATGTCCCGGTCGCACTTCCGCCGCTCATCGCCGCGGGACTCGACACGCTGGACTTCGGCTTCGCGATCTTCGACCGGAACCTTAGGCTCGTCGCCTGGAACACCGCCTTTCGCACGTTGCGCGGCTACCCGGCCGAATTGTGCAAGCCCGGGACCGAAATCGTCGAGTTCTACCGCTACAACGCCAATCGCGGCGACTACGGTCCGGGCGACGCGGAAATCCAGGCGCAAACCCGCCTGGTCCGCGTACGCGCGCGCCAGCCGCACGAGCTCGAGTACGAGGAGCCGTCGGGACAGATACTCAACGTCCGGTACGCGCCGATTCTCGACGACGGACTGGTGCTCACCTACGCCGACATCACCGCGCGCAAGCGGGCCGAAGCAGCTGCGGCGCAGCGGGAGGCGGAGCTCAAGGTCGCCCTCGACAACATGCCCGGCGCCCTCGCCTACACCGACGAGAACCTCAACGTCGTCGTCCGAAACGAACGCTACGCCGACATGTACCCGGTACCGAAAGAACTGCTGGTGCCGGGTCGTCCGTACGCCGACTTCCTGCGCTTCCTCGCCAAGCAGGGCTACTACGGCGACGGCGACATCGAAACGCTGGTCGCGGCGCGCGTGGAAAGCCTGCGCAATCCGACGGGCCGTACGTTCGAGGACCGGACGCCCGACGGCCGTATTCTCGAGGTCTATCGTCGGCGGGCCGCGCCGGGGGGCACCGTGACCGTCATCACGGATGTCACCGGGCTGAGGCGAGCGAACGAGCGTCTTGCGCAGAAGGAGGACGAACTGCATATCGCGCTCGACAACATGCCCGGCGCGCTCGCCTACACGGACGCGGCGCAGAACATCGTGGTGCGCAACGATCGCTTCGTCGAAATGTATCCGGTGCCCAAAGAGCTGCTCGAGCCCGGTCGCCCGTACGCAGCCCTGCTGCGCCACCTCGCCGAACACGGCTACTACGGCGAAGGCGACGTCGATGCGCATGTCGCCAAACGGCTCGAAAGCCTGCGCAATCCGACCGGCAAGGCGCTCGAGGACCGCACGCCGGACGGGCGCGTCTACCGGATCGCTCGCCGGCGCGCAGCGTCGGGCGGGACGGTGACGGTGATGACCGACATCACCGAGCTGAAGGAGTCGGAGCAGCGCATGCTCGAAGCGATCGAGCGCGCCGAGGAGGCCACCAAGATCGTCACCGAGCAAAAGCAGAAGCTCGAAGGCCTGTCGTCGAAACTGTCGAAATACCTGTCGCCGCAACTGTACAAATCGATCTTCAGTGGTGCGACCAATGTCGAGGTCGCCTCGCAGCGCAAGAAGCTGACGATCTTCTTCTCGGATATCGCCGGCTTTACCGAGACGACCGACCTCCTCGAGTCGGAGGAATTGACGAGCCTCCTCAACCAGTATTTGCGGGAGATGTCGTCGATCGCGCTCGAGTACGGCGCCACGATCGACAAATTCATCGGCGACGCGATCATGCTGTTCTTCGGCGACCCGGAGACGCGCGGCGCGCGGGAAGACGCGGTCGCCTGCGTCAAGATGGCGATCGCGATGCAGCAACGGATGCGCGACCTTCAGGCCGAATGGCGCGAGCGCGGCCAGGAGCACGTGTTCCAGCTGCGCATCGGCATCAACACCGGCTTTTGCACGGTCGGCAACTTCGGCAGCGACGCTCGCGTCGACTATACGATCATCGGCAACGAAGTAAATCTCGCGGCGCGCCTGCAAACGCACGCCGACCTCGGCGGGATCCTTCTCGCCCACGAGACCTATTCGCTCGTGAAGGACGCGGTGATCGCCGAGGAGACCGGCACCATTACCGTCAAGGGATTTCCGCGGCCGGTCAAGACGCATCGCGTCGTCGGGCTTCGCGACGACTCCGGCGCGGCGGGCCGCATCATCCGGCAGGAGCAGGACGGATTGCTGCTCATCATCGACAAGGCGAAGCTCACGGATGAAAGCCGGGCGGATGTCGTCCGCGTCCTGCAGGACGCCCTGGGACGCCTCAAGGACTAGGACCTCGCCATGGATTCCCCTCGGGCAGACTCGTGAAATTTCATCTCTCGATCCACAACGGCAACGTCGTCACCGGACTCGGTCCCGGATGGGTGCGCATTGGTGCGACCGAGTACCGCGAGAACCTGGTGCTGACCCCCGAGGCCATCGCCACCGGCTGGGCGGCGTCGGGATTCGAGGGCCTCGCCGAATCCGACTTTGCCGCCCTCCTTCCGCACAAGCCGGAGGTCGTGCTGTTCGGCGCCGGGCCTTCGATCCGTTTTCCGCATCCTCGGCTGACCCGCGCGCTGACCGACGCGCGCGTCGGCATCGAGGTGATGGACACGCCGGCCGCGTGCCGGACGTTCAACATCCTCGCCGCGGAAGGACGCGGCGTGGTCGCCGCCCTGCTGTTGGGCTGACCGACGAGACCCCCTCCCACCACCCTGCGCTGGGCGGGGGCGTGCGAACGTCGCGATTCGTACCCCCCGGCCCCTTGAAAACCCCGCGTACCGCGCCCAATTGCCAAAGGTTGTCCCACCGAGGAGGAATCCGTGACCGAAAGCACCGCCACCCACGCCGAGCGCGAAACCCTGGGCTTCCAGGCCGAGGTCAAGCAACTGCTGCAGTTGATGATCCACTCGCTCTACTCGAATCGGGAGATCTTCCTGCGCGAGTTGATCTCCAATGCGTCGGACGCCTGCGACAAGCTGCGCTTCGAGGCGCTGCACAACGACAAGCTGTTCGCGGACGACTTCGACCTCCGGATCCGCATCGACTACGACCCGGCCGCGCGGACGCTCACCGTCGCCGACAACGGTGTCGGAATGAACCGCGACGAGGTGATCGCCAATCTGGGCACGATCGCCAAGTCGGGCACGCGCGAGTTCTTTTCGCAGTTGACGGGCGATCAGCAGAGCGACGCTCATCTCATCGGGCAGTTCGGCGTCGGCTTCTACTCGTCGTTCATTGTCGCCGACAAGGTCACGGTGGTGAGCCGGCGCGCCGGCGAAAATCCCGACCAGGGCGTTCGCTGGGAGTCCGACGGCGGCGGCGAATTCGTCGTCGAGATGCAGGAGAAGGCGGACCGGGGTACCGAGATCACGCTGCATCTGCGCGATGGCCAGGACGACTTGCTGAATGGATCCCGGCTGCGGTCGATCATCCGCAAGTACTCCGACCACATCGTCCAGCCGATCCTGATGAACAAGGAGGAATGGAAGGACGGCAAGGACGAAAAGCAGGCCGAGACGGAAACGGTCAACCAGGCCTCGGCGCTGTGGGCGCGCCCGAAATCCGACATCACGGACGAGCAGTACAGGGAATTCTACAAGCACGTCGGTCACGATTTCGACGATCCGCTGGCGTGGACCCACGCGCGGGTCGAGGGCCGGCAGGAGTACACGCACCTGCTCTACGTCCCCTCGCGCGCGCCGTTCGATCTGTGGGATCGCGATGTGCGCCACGGCATCAAGCTCTATGTCCGCCGCGTCTTCATCATGGACGACGCCGAGCAGTTGTTGCCGTCGTACCTTCGCTTCGTCCGCGGCGTCGTCGACACCAACGACCTGCCGCTCAACGTCTCGCGCGAGATCCTGCAGGAATCGAAGGACATCGAAGCGATCCGCGGCGGGTGCACGCGGAAGGTGCTCGGCCTCCTCGAAGATCTGGCGGCGGGCGACAAGGAGAAGTACGCGAAATTCTGGGACGCGTTCGGCAGGGTGCTGAAGGAAGGCGCCGGCGAGGACTTCGCCAACAAGGATCGCATCGCCCCGCTGCTGCGCTTCGCGTCGACGCACGCGGACACGGCCGACGAGACCGTATCGCTGGCGGACTACGTCGGCCGCTGCAAGGCCGGACAGGACAAGATCTACTACGTCACGGCGGAGACGTTCAACGCGGCGCGCAACAGTCCGCACCTCGAGGTTTTCCGCAAGAAGGGCATCGAGGTACTGCTCTTATCCGACCGCGTCGACGAATGGGTGGTCAGTCACATCGACGAATTCGACGGCAAGGCGCTGGCCTCCGTCGCCAAAGGCGGCCTCGACCTCGGCGCGCTCGAGGACGAGGCCGAAAAGAAGGAACGGGAACAGGAGGCCGCCCACCTCGGAGGTCTCGTCGAGCGGATCAAGACGAGTCTCGGCGATCGCGTCAAGGAAGTGCGCGTCACGCATCGCCTCACCGAGTCGCCGGCCTGTCTCGTTGCCGGCGAGCACGACATGAGCGGCAACCTGACGCGCCTGCTCAAGGCCGCAGGCCAATCCGGTCCGGCGACGAAACCGATCCTTGAAATCAACCCGAAGCATCCGGTGGTGCTGCGGCTCGTCGACGAGGACAAGAAGTTCGACGACTGGGCGGCCGTGCTGCTGGATCAGGCGCTTTTGGCCGAAGGCGGCCAGCTCGACGATCCCGCGGCCTTCGTCAAGCGCATCAATCAGCTGATGCTGGAGATGGGCGGCGGCGAATCGCGTATCATTCTGCCCGGGTGATCGACACGATACGTTTCCGCCGAACGGCATGCCGATGAGCGTCAGCACGAGTACCGAGGCAGACCCCGTCGAACCGACCGCCGCTGCGCCGTCCGTTACCGACTCGCCGCGAGTCGGCGCGCTCGCACGGCCGCTGGGCGTGGCGGGAGATGCCCGGATCTGGCCGTTCGTCATCGGCCTCGGCGTGATCCACCTGGTGGCGCTGCTGGCCTTCGTGCCCTGGTTCTTCTCGTGGACGGGTGTCGTGCTCGCGCTCCTCGGGCTGTACTTCTACGGAACGCTCGGCATCAATCTCGCCTATCATCGAATCCTGACGCACAAGGGATTGAGCGTACCGAAATGGCTGGAGCGGGCGCTCGCAACGCTCGGCGTCTGCTGCCTCGAGTACACGCCCGCCCGATGGATCGCCGTGCATCGCATGCACCACCAGTATTCGGACGAGCAGCGTGACCCGCACAGTCCGCTGGTGACGCCGATGTGGGGACACATGGGCTGGCTCGGCGTGGAAAATCGCGACACCGCGAGCACGGCGATGTACGAGCGCTACGCGCGCGACATCCTCAAGGATCCCTACTATTTCGCGCTGGAGCGCAAGAACCGGTTCGTCTGGATCAACCTCGCGCAGTGGTTGATCTACTTTCTCGGCGGCTTTGCCGCGGGCTGGATCATGTACGGCGAACCGCTGCCCGCGCTGCAGTTCGGAGCGAGCGTCTGGCTGTGGGGCGTGATCGTACGCACGGTGGCCGTCTGGCACATCAGCTGGAGCGTGAACTCGCTGTCGCACCTCTGGGGCTATCAGACCTACGAGACCGGCGACAACAGCCGCAACAACTGGTTCGTCGCGTGGATCAGCAACGGCGAGGGCTGGCACAACAACCATCATGCCGACCAGATCGCGGCCTCGCATGGCCACCGGTGGTGGGAACTCGACGTCACCTGGATGACCATCCGGCTGCTCGAGGGCGTCGGCCTCGCGACGGACGTCGTCCGACCCAGGGCATGGAAAGAGGCGAAACGCCGATGACGACGATGGCGGTTCGGAGACCGCAGTCGATCACTGGACGAGCGGTGTCCCGGTGCCGTCGAGGTCGACGCCTTCGACCGTAGCGGCGCCCGCGAGGACCCGCAAGTACTGACGCAGCGCGGTGACGAAGCCCTGCTGTCGCAGCGCCATGCTCACCGCGCCGCGCACCGATTCGAAGGTCGGGACGATTCCCGGCTCGCGCTCCTGCACCTCGACGACGTGCAGGCCGAAGCGGCTGTGCACGAGGCGTGGCAGCACGCCGATCTCGGTATGCGCGAAGACTTCCCTGGCGAACTCCGGCGCGCAGTCGTCCTCCCCGATCCAGTCGAGGTCGCCACCGTTGGCGCCGCTCGGGCAGTTGGACATCGCGCGCGCCACGGAAGCGAAGTTCGACTCCAGCGCGCCGTCGTGGCAGCGCACGTCGACGAGCGCCGCTTCGGCACGCTTGCGCAGCGCCACGACATCGACGCCCGGCGTCACCGCGAAGAGGATGTGTCGCGCACGCACGCGTTCTCCGACGCTGAACGATTGCGTGCGCGCGGCGAAATGACGGCGGCAATCGTCGTCCGTCGCCTCCGGAATCGCCAGTGTGCGCTCGAGGTGGGCGTCGATCGCGGCGGCCGCGGCTTCGCTGATCGCGCCATCCGTCGCCGGCTGATCGTCGGCACCGAGCTCGCCGGCGCATTGCGCCGCCTGACGCAGCAATTCCGTGCATGCGCGCTGGCGCAACTCCTCCGGCGCGAGCGCTTCTCCCGGCGCGTGCAGCGCGACCCCGTTGATCCGGGCCGCGATTGTTTCGATCGTTTCGACGTCGGCCATGACGGTCTCCTTAGTCGCCGGCGGCGCGGCGCGGCAGGTTGTGCCCAGCCGGCACGTTAAGGCGCCGGCTGCGCACCACCTGGTACGGGCGGATCAGATAGGCGATCGATGCAAAACCGCTCCACACGTGCACCAGACGGCTGAACGGAAAAAGCAGGAAGATCGTCATTCCGAGCACGATATGGAACAGGAATGGCCAGGGCAGACCGACCAGGAGCTCGACGTCGACGTGGCGCAGCGTGAGGATGCGCTGCGCCCAGTCGGCGAGGATCAGCATCGAGCTGCCGTCGGAGTGCGCCCATGAGAATGGCAAGGTGATGAGGCCTATCACCAGTTGCACCCACAGGATCACCAGGATCGCGATGTCGGTGCGATGGCTCGTGTACCGGATCCGCGGATCGAAGATGCGTCGATAGATGAGCATCGTGAGGCCGATGAAGCACAGCAGGCCGAAAGCCCCTCCGGAGACGATCGCGAGCATCTGCTTGACCGGCACCTCCATGAAATGTCCGTAGAACGAGTGCGGCGTCA
>JBDTRG010000079.1:0-24802 GCA_039931775.1 Betaproteobacteria bacterium
GCGATGGGCTTTCGCCATGCCGCGGTCGGCGCGATGGTGCGCTCGTCCTACCACGCCGACCAACAGGCCGAGGAAATCCTGGCGTCAGCGGGGTAGCGGCGGACCGGCGTCCGTCGGCCACAGGATCCACATGCGGCCATCCTGCTTCATCCGGCCGGCCTGCCGTCCGGCGTCGTCGCCGAATCCCCAGAAGAAGTCGGCGCGCATGGCGCCGCGGATCGCGCCACCGGTATCCTGCGCGAGCATCAGTCGCTGCAACGGTTGCGTCGACAGCGGATACGTCGTCGCGAGGTAGACCGGCGCGCCCAGCGGGATCGAACGCGGATCGACGGCGATCGTGCGCTCGCGCAGGAGCGGCACGCCGAGCGTGCCGAACGGCCCGTCGATCTGCGCTTCGAGGGTCCCCGGCGCGGGTGCCTCGACCTCGCGAAAGAAAACGTAGCTCGGATTCTCGTCGAGCAGCGGACCGAGCTTGGCCGGATTGTGCCGGCCCCAGTCGCGGATGCCCTGCATCGACGCGCGCGCCAGCGGAAGTTCGCCGCGCTCGACCAGCAGGCGTCCGATCGAGCGGTAGGGGTGCCCGTTCTGGTCGGCGTAGCCGACGCGCACGATGCCGCCCTCGGCGAGGCGCACGCGGCCCGAACCCTGGATCTGCAGGAAGAACGCCTCGACCGGATCCTCGACATAGACGAGCGGCGTCGACTTGAACGGCGCGTTGCCGTTCTCGATGTCGGCGCGCGGCCAGTACGGGATCACGCGCTTGCCTTCGACGCGCCCGCGCAGCCTCTTGTCCTTCATCTCCGGATAGAGCTCGGTCAGGTCGATGGTCAACAGATCGTCCGGCGTCGCGTACAACGGGACGTGGAAGCGCGCGCCGCGCGTGCGGCTGCCGTCGAGCAGCGGTTCGTAGTATCCGGTGACCATGCCCTTGTCGCTGCCGTCTGCGGCCAGCACCTGGTATGGGCTAAAATAACTTTCGAAGAATTGGCGCACCGCGTTGCGATCCGCGGGGGCAACCGAGTTCGCGGCGGCGCAGGGACGTTGCCACACGGCGCTCGTCGCGGCGGCGTTGACGAGCGCCGTGCACCCGACGCGAAACGCCGGCCACGCCTCGTCGACGCGGTCGTCCGACCAGCCCGGAAGCGCGTTCCAGGCGACCGGCACGTATTTCGCCGGCAACGACGGAGCGGCTGAAGGCGGGACGAGCGCGGGAGGTGGCAGGACGGCGGGGGGCGGTACCGTGACGGGGGCGGGAGGCACCGGCGCCGGCGGTGCAGTCGCGCAACCGGCGACTGCGGCGAGAACCCAAGCCGTCATCGCGGCGCGGGCGAAGGGCGAACGGAGCAAACGCAAGCCGATGGAATGGTTTCTCCTGGAGACGCTGGTCGCGCTCGTCATCGCGGTGGTCATCGTTTGGTGGACGATGGGCCCCAGGCGCCGGAAACCGCCGCGCTAATGGAGCACGCGCGGCATGGACAGCGTGAACGACGGAATCTCGGCGTCGAACGTCTTTCCGTCGCTCGCGGCCATCTGATAGGTGCCGCGCATCGTGCCGACGGCGGTCGCAAGGCTCGTCCCGCTCGTATACTCGAAGCTTTCGCCGGGCTGGAGCAGTGGTTGCTCGCCGACGACCCCCAATCCTTTCACTTCCTGGACCTGGTGCTCGGCGTCGGTGATGATCCAATGGCGGCTGATGAGCTTGGCCGCGACGGCGCCGGTGTTGGTGATCGTGATCGTGTACGCGAACACGAAGTGGCTCCGCGCGGGGTCCGATTGTTCGGCGAGATAAGCCGACTTGACCGCCACCGTGACGTCGTATTTTTTGTCTTCACCCATAGGCGTTGCGCACTCAATTCCTGAAACGATTATAAACCCATGCCTGACTTTCGAATCGCACCGTCGCTCCTGTCCGCGGATTTCGCGCGGCTGGGCGATGAGGTGCGCGCGGTGATTGCGGCCGGCGCCGATCTGCTGCACTTCGACGTGATGGACAACCATTACGTTCCGAATCTCACGATCGGGCCGCTGGTGTGCGAGGCGCTGCGGCCGCAAGCGAGCATCCCGATCGACGTCCACCTGATGGTGAAGCCCGTCGACCGCATCGTTCCGGACTTCGCGAAGGCGGGGGCGTCGATCGTCAGCTTTCATCCGGAGGCCTCCCTGCACGTCGACCGGACGATCGGGCTCATTCGCGAGAGCGGCTGCAAGGCGGGCCTCGTCTTCAACCCGGCCACGCCACTTGATTGGCTCGACTACACCATCGACAACCTCGATCTCGTGCTGATCATGTCGGTGAATCCCGGCTTCGGCGGACAGTCGTTCATTCCGGGGGCGCTCGGGAAGCTCCGGCTCGCACGCACGCGCGTCGACGCCGCGCAGCAGCGCACCGGGCGCAAGATCCTGCTCGAGGTCGACGGCGGCGTGAAGGTCGACAACATCGCAGCGATCGCCAAGGCCGGCGCTGACACCTTCGTCGCGGGCTCGGCGATCTTCGGCTCGCCCGACTACGCGGCGACGATTGCCAGGATGCGCGCCGAGCTGGCGAACGCGAAGTGACCGGCGACGGGGCGCGCGATGACCCGGGCGCGCGTGTCTTCGATGTCGGAGCCATCGCGTTCGACCTCGACGGCACGCTGCTCGACACGATCCACGACCTCGCGGCGTCGGTCAACGCGCTGCTCGCCGAGCTCGCGCTGCCCGCACTCCCGAAGGACGACATCCGCGCGATGGTCGGCAAAGGCATCGCGAACCTCGTCCAGCGCGCGCTCGCGCGCGCGAGCGGCGTGGCTCCCGATGCGATAGAGACTGCCGAGCTCAACGACGCGCTCGGCCGGTATCAAGCGCACTACGCGGCGCGTCTGGGGCGCGAAACGCGGGCATTTCCCGGAATGCGCGAAGGCCTCGAGCGCCTTGCTGCGATGGGCGTCCCGCTTGCGGTGATCACCAACAAATCGACACGGTTCGTGCACCCGCATCTCGCGCAGGCGGGCATCGAGCATTTCTTCAAAGTCGTCATCGGCGGCGACGACCTGCCGACGAAAAAGCCCGATCCGGCTCCGCTCGTGCACGCGGCGGCGTTGCTCGGCGTCGCCCAGGATCGTCTGCTGATGGTCGGCGATTCGGTGAACGACGTCCTCGCGGCGCGCGCCGCCGGATCGCCGGTGCTGGTCGTACCCTATGGCTACAACGAGGGCGAGCCGGTGCAAATCCTCGACGCCGATGGTATAGTCCCGTCGCTGGCTGCGGTCGTCGACCGCATCCGGTACGTCTCCTCCGACACTCGATGAGCACCGACACCTTCGACTGCATGGGCCTCACCGGCGACACCCGGTGGCGGCGAGCGGCCGATTGGCGCCGCTGGCGCTGATCACGCTTACCCGGGTCCCGCGCCCCCAGCGCGCCGCCCCGCGCAGTCTCCCCGCAGTTGCCCGCTGTTTCGCAACTGTATCGTCGCCCGCCTTGAAGAGATCGTCGAAGCATCATGACCGAAGCCGAATTCCGCGCGCTTGCCGCGCAAGGATATAACCGCATTCCGCTCGTCCTCGAGTCGTTCGCGGACCTCGATACCCCGCTGTCGCTGTACGTCAAGCTCGCGTTTGATCGTTACTCGTTTCTGCTCGAGTCGGTCGTCGGCGGCGAGCGTTTCGGGCGCTACTCGTTCATCGGATTGCCGGCCAAGGTGCGCATTCGCGCGCGCGGGACCGCGATCGAGGTGGACGACGGCGGCACCATCGTCGAACGCCACCAGGGCGATCCGCTCGCGTTCGTCGGCGAATTCATGCGCCGCTACCGCGCGGCGCCGCGCCCGGGACTGCCGCGCTTCTGCGGCGGCCTCGCCGGCTACTTCGGCTACGACATCGTCCGCCACGTCGAAACCAAACTCGCCGGACACGCGCCGCCCGCGGTTCCCGGCCTCGCCGACGTCCCGGACATGGAGTTGCTGCTCACCGAAGAACTCGCCGTCGTCGACAACCTCGCCGGCAAGATCTACCTGATCGTCTATGCCGATCCCGGGGTGCCCGACGCGTACGGCCGCGCGCGAGAGCGCCTGCAGGCGCTGCGCCGCAAGGTGCGCGAACCGGTGTCCATCCCGTTCCAGACCGCGGGCGCGGTGACGCAGAGCGACAGCGAATTCGGCGCCGGCGGCTACCAGAGCGCGGTGCGCCGCGCGAAGGAGTACATCGCCGCCGGCGACGTGATGCAGGTCGTGCTGTCGCAGCGGATGCGCCGCCCGTTCACGTCGTCGCCGCTGTCGCTCTACCGCGCACTGCGTTCGCTCAACCCGTCGCCGTACATGTTCTATTACGATTTCGGCGACTTCCACGTGGTGGGCGCGTCGCCGGAAATCCTGGTCCGCAAGGAGGGCGCGACGGTGACGCTGCGTCCGATCGCCGGCACGCGGCCGCGCGGCGCGACGCGCGAGGCCGACGAGGCATTCGCGCGGGAACTGCTCGCAGACCCGAAGGAAATCGCCGAACACGTGATGCTGGTCGACCTCGGTCGCAACGACGTCGGCCGTGTCGCGCAAACCGGCACCGTCAAGCTTGCGGATCGAATGGTGGTCGAGCGCTATTCGCACGTCATGCACATCGTCTCCAACGTCGAGGGCACGCTGAAGCCCGGCCTCACGAGCATCGACGTGCTGCGCGCGGCATTTCCTGCCGGCACGGTGAGCGGCGCGCCGAAGGTGCGCGCGATGCAGATCATCGACGAGCTCGAGCCGTCGAAACGCGGCATCTACGCGGGCGCTGTCGGCTACGTGAGCTTCCAGGACGACATGGACACGGCGATCGCGATTCGCACCGCGGTGGTCAAGGACGGGATGCTCTATGCGCAGGCAGGCGCCGGCATCGTCCACGACTCGGTGCCCGAGTCGGAATGGATCGAAACCGAGAACAAGGCGCGCGCGGTGCTGCGTGCGGCCGAGATGGTGCAGCAGGGGCTCGACGCCGAAACGTGACCGGACGCGCGGGCCGCGCCGCGCCCCTGCGCAGACTACGGCTTCGCGGCCGCCTTGTCGGGGGCGCCGACGGGCGCGCCGGGATTGATGCTGATTCCGCGCCGGGCGAGCTCGCCGACAATGAGCTTGGCGCCGGGATTGCCCTTGTCCGCGAGGAGCGCGGTCTCGCGGGCCAGCGTGTCGAGCGAATTGCGAAGCTTCGTCGCATCCTCGAACTGACGGGTCTGATTGCCGAACAGCTTGGACAGGACCTCCTTCTCGCTGACCAGCTGATAGCACTGGAAGGCGGGCCACGCCACCGCCGAGATCACGAGCAATAGCAGCGGCAGGAACGGGCTGTAGCCGGCGTCGCGACGCGTGCGATCGCTGAAAGGTGCGCCGATATCGCCGGGCGTAGAGGGATTCGTCATTTCATTTCCCCCCTTTCTTCGGTTCGGGGGCTGCGGGCGGCGCTGCCGGCGGGTTCGGATTTACGGAGACGGTGATGCCTTGCTTCGCGAGCATGTCGCGGAGCTGCGTATCGTTGTTGCGCACGGCGAGCTCGCCCAGCGCCTTGACCATTTCCCGGTAGAGCGGCTCGAGCTGCGCCGCCTGCTGGATGTACTGCGAGCGGCCGCTGACCTCGGCTTGCGACGCGCGGTTCTGGCCGAACATGACCATGTTCGCGATCGCCAGCACGAGGCCGATCGCAGCCAGCACCGTCAAAATTAGGAATTCGTTCTTTTTCAGCATGGGTGCCCCGTGGTGGCGATGCGACGCGTCGCCATTCTACAGGCAAGAGGCCCCGGCGAGACCTCTCAATGGCGAGCGCGACGCCGCGGGCGGTAGGCGCCGTACACCAGCGTCAGGAGGCCCACCAGCAGCAGGGCGAGCGTCCCGGGTTCGGGGACGTGGTTGCCTTGCTCGACGATATTCGCGCGAAGCGTCAGCGTAATGGTTTCGTCGTCGCCGACGTAACCGCTCTCGTTGCTGCCATACCAGTGGAGCGTGATGACGTCCTGGATGAGCCCGAGCGTCGCGGTGGCGAACGAAACGTCCAGTCCGTCGTACGCGGCACCGGCACCCAGCGGGCCGAAGACGTTGAATCCGGTCAGCAGGAAGTCGTCAACGCCGGACAAGTCGAACAATCCGGAGAGGAGGTCGGCGGGACCGAAGATGTCGTTGAACACGCCGAGGTTCGCGAAGGGGTTCCCGGAGTTCTGGAACACGTTGTTGAAGTCGAGCAGGTAGCTGATACCGCCGCCGCTGAACGTCCCGGTTCCCGAATTCTTGTGCAAGGCCGCGACCGCGTAGTTGTTGACCTGCCCGGTCACGTCGACGACGACGTCGGCGAGCGCCAGGTCGGACAACTCGTCGTCGTGGCTGAACGCATTGAAGTTCGCCGTGCCGATGAAGGTCCCGGCGGCGCTGGTGTTCATCCCGACCTTGAGACCGGACGCATTGGAGGCCTGCGCGGCGAGACCGCCGGTGCCCAGATCGCCGCTGCCGGTGAACGGGCCTGTCGCCGAGGCGAAATTCATCGTCAGCGAGTCGTTAAGGGCGGTCACGGCCGCGTTGTTCTTCACCGCGACCGCCGCCTGCGGCGCAGTGTCGCCGACGTGCACTATGCCGAGATTGATCGGCGTCGCGGTCGTCACCTGTGCCACGGCCTTGGTGTAGACGTTGCCGCTGAGCGAAATGCCGCCATCGGCGAGTGCCATGTCCGAATTGCTGGTGATCGTCCCGTTCGATGCGAACTGCAGCACCTGCGTGCCGCCGAAGCTGCCCGCCGTGCCGGTATTGAGCGAGACCTTGAGCGAGCTCGCGTCGGTGCCGCCGGCGATGAGATTGGTGATGCTGCCCGAGGATCCGAAGCCGGCGGGCGTGGTGCCGCGCGTCACGTTGAGGCCTTCGGTGTACTGATCCGGCGATGTGTTGGTGATGCTGATGGCCGCGTTCGGCGACGCATCGCCGACGCGTGCGGCAAGCGTGATCGGGCTTGCCGTGTTGATCGTCGGATTGGCGAGTCGGTATACGTCGCCGGAAACGTTGATCACCTGCGTATTCGCGGCAGCGGTGCCGAGGCCGTTGCTGACGCCACCGACCGCACCCGCCGTCTCGTAGTTGAGGGTGACCGTACCGAACTTTGCCCCCGCGGTCGAAGTGTCGACGCGAACCGCCATAGAGCCGGTGCCGGTATTGTTGGTGCCGGCAAGGCGCCCGGCGATGCTGCCGCCGCTGAGGGCGGCGCCGGTGTTCGCGCCGAACGTGGCGTTCAGGTCCTCGACAAAGCCGGCGGGGCCGGACGCCGTGTTGGTGACTGCAAGCGCCGTCGTGTTGCTGCCACCGACGCGCTGGTTCGCCACGGTCGCCGGCGACGGCGTGGCATTGCCCGTTGCGGCCTGATAGACGTTGCCTTGGACATTGACAGTCTGCGACGGGAGCGTCACCTGGCAATTCGCTCCGCAGCCACCGATGTTGCTGGCATCCGATACGAGCGCGATTGTCGCGGTTCCGGATTTCATGCCCGCGGTCGCCGACGTTCCCGCGGCGAGGCCGACGACGAGGTTCGAATTGTCGGTCTGCCCAGGCCCCAGAAGGTTGAACGAACCTGAAGCGGTGACCGGCGCGTTCCCGGAAATGCTCGCGTTGAGCGCCGCCTGCGGATCGTTATTGAGGTTCTGGATGTTGGTGATCGAGAGCGCCTGCGTTCCGAACGCGCCGTTGATCCGCACGTTGCCGAGGTTCACCGGTTCCGGCGTGTGCGCGCTCGGGTTCGCCTGCAGGACGACGTTGCCGACAAACTGTATGTCGCCGTTGACCGTGACGTCCTGCGAGCCGACGGCAGTGGTGCCGAGGCCGCTCGTTCCGAGCCCGTTGCTCACGTAGTTGACCGCGATTGTGCCGTTGACCACCCCGGCGCCGATGTTCGTGTTGAGCCCGATCGACATCGCGGTGCTGCTGCCGCCCGCGGCCAGCAGCGAGATGGATCCGGCGCCGACGATGCGATTGTCGGTGGGCGTGCCGAAGGCGGCGTCGAGCATCTCGACGAACCCCGCCGGGCCGCTTGCCGTATTCGCGATGGTCAGGTTCTGATTGGACACGACCTGGCCGACCTGCACGGTGCCGAAATTGATTGTGGTCGACGACGAGATGTTGCCCGAGGCGAGCGCGTAGCCGTTGGCGGCGAGGTTGATCGTCTGCGAGTTCGCGTTGATCGTCCCGAACGACGCGTCGATCAACTGGCCGTTGGTCGTGTACTGCAGCGTCACCGAGCCCGTGTTGAGGCCCGCGACGCCGCCGCTCACCGCGACGTTCACGGCGCTTGCGTTCGACGCACCCCCGGCAATGAAGCCTGCGCCCAGGTTGTTGGTCGAGGCGAAATTGCCGGTCGTGTTCGCCGATCCGACGCCGAGGCGTTCGGCGCCCGCGCCGCTCGTCGTGTTCTGCACGGCGAAGTTCTGCGACGACGGCGTGCCGCCGACGTGGAAATTGCCAAGCGTCACCGGATCGGAATTCGGCGTCGCCGAGCCCTGTGCGAGCACCGTGGCGGTGCCGGTGAGGTTGATCGTTTGCGTCGCAACGTTGCCGAAGTTGCTGACGACGGCGATGCTTTGCCCGGCCAGCGACCCGCCGGAGGTCGCGTTGAATGTCACGCCGAGATTGCCGGTGCTGGCGCCTGCCGCGAGCGCGCCGAAATTGCCCGCAGTCGCGCCGGTACCGGAGAGCCGGCTGTCGGTGATGCTGCCGGCGCCGGGCGCGCCGGTCTGGACCGCGCCGCGAATGTCCGCGCCCGTGCCGTTGTTGGCGATCTGGTAGTTGACCGTCGTCGAGCCGCCGCCGCGGACGTTGCCGAGATCGAGCGTCCAGGTGTTCGACCCGCCAGTGAGGTTGCCCGGGTTGCCGGTCGCGGTGATCGTCTGCGCCGCATCGACGCCGACGATCTGCCCTGCGCCGGTGACGCCGGCGCGCGCGTTGAAGCTGTTGCCGGTGCCGAAGTTGGTGTTCGTGTAGTCCTTCGTCACATTGAGGTTGTTCGCGCCGAGGCTGATGGTGCCGCCCGTCTGGGCGAGAACGTTGACCTGCGCGTTGGTCGCCAGGTTGACCACACCCGAGTTGGTCAGGTTGCCGCCGAGGACGCGCGTGCCGGAACCGGAGAAGTTCACCTCGCCACCGGCATTGTTGGTCACCGTGCCGGTACCGCCACCCAGCGTCAGCGTGCCACCACTGTAGTTGAGCGTGCCGGTGGCGGCGCCGCCGGCGTTGGTGCTCATGCTGGCGGCGGAAAGCGCGCCACCGGAGAGGTTCAGCGTGCCAGTGCTCCCCGCCTGGTTCGCGATTTGCACGCCGCCGGTAACGCTCGCCGTTCCGCCGGACTGGGCGAACGTCCCGGTACCGGCGTCGCCGACGTTCATCGTGCCGGTGACGGCCAGTATCCCGGTGCCGCTCAGGTTGTAGTTGCCCACCCCGGTCGCCTGGTTGCCCAGTGTGATGAAGCCCGCGACATTGTGCGTGCCGGCGGTGTTGTTGAACGTGCCGGTGCCGGCGTCGCCGACGATGAGCGAGTCGTTGAGCGTTCCGCCGTTGAGATTGTAGGTGCCCACGCCGCTCGACTGAGCGCCGAGGATCAGCAGCGGCGTGGTGTGGACCCCGGCCGACTGCGTGAAAGTGCCGGTCCCGCCGTCACCGACGATCGTGCGGTTCGCCACGTTCAGCGTACCGGCATTCATGTTGTAGGTGCCATCGCTGCCGGCGACGAAGCCGACGATGAGATCACCGGACCCCGAGTTCGTGACGTTGTGCGTGCCGCCATTCTGCGTGAACGTTCCGACGACGAATTCGCCGACAATGGAGCGCCCCGTGGTGAGCAGCCCGCCGTTCTGGGTGTAGGTGCTCCCCGTCGTGACGTTGAATCGACCGATGGTGAGGTCGCCGACGACAGTATTGGAGGTGCCAGTGCCCTGCGTAAACGTTGCGACTCCCTCTTCGCCTATGTACGCATCGCCCGCGACATGGAGCGTGCCGGTGCCAGTCAAATTGTAGGCGCCGCTGCTCCCGGCAAATGTCCCGATCGACAGGTAGTCGCCGACGGTGACGGATCCAGCGGATTGATTGTAGAAACCGCCGCCACCGGGACCGCCCGTGTTGTATCCAACGAAGAGCGCGCCCGCGACCGATACCGTGCCACCGGTCTGGTTCATCGTGCCGAGCGAATGTGCGCCGACAAAGCCGTTGCCGCTGTCGACAGGGTTGGTCGGATTGCGCATCGTCGTGAGCGTGCCGCCACTCAGGTCGTATTGGCCCGATCCAGTGCCCGATCCACCAAATTCGCCGATCGCGAATCCGTCGGCGCCCCAGGTCGTGACCGATCCGCCCGACTGGACGATCTTGCCGACCCCGGAGGACCCGATCTCCATCGCCGCGTTGTTGAAGGCTGCGTTACCGTAAACAGTCAACGATCCGCCGGAGATGTTGTAGGTGCCATTGCCGTTGGCGTTCGCACCGATGTTCAGGAGTTGCGTGCTAACCGGACCGCTGGCCAAAGAATCCGCGCCGATGACGACCGTGCCACCGGTTTGCGTGAACGTGCCGGGGCCGTCGGTGCCGAGGAACAGGTTGTTGGCGACGGTCAGCGATCCGTTGTTCAGCGTGTAGCTGCCGGTGCTGCCAGGTGTCGCGAACCCGCCGATATTGCCTCCGACGTACATCCCGAACCCGGAGCTGTTGACGGCAACCTGTCCACCGTTCTGGACGAAGGTCCCGGTGCCATTCCCGCCGACACCGAGGTTTTCGTTGGCGGTCACCGTCCCGTTGTTGAGGATGTAGGTCCCGTGCGAATCCCCGAGGATGCCGATATTGATGAAGTTCGACGTGAACGTCCCGCCGTTCTGCGTCATCGTCCCTGCTGCGAAGCCGCCGATGTAGGTGACGCCGCCAAAGGGGACGAGGTCGGTAACCACCACATCACCCGCATTCAGCGTGTACGTGCCGATGACGGTGGAACTGCCGCCATTGCTACCGACGACGAGCGCGTTGGCCGTCACCAGTCCGCCGCTTTGTATGAACGTGCCGCTGCCGGCGACCGTGTTGCCGCCGTCGCCGACGGTGAGCTGTCCGTTGACCGTAAGCGCCCCGCCGCTCATCTGGTAGAGGCCGGTTCCGCCGCCCTGCGATCCCGCTTGTCCGATGATGAGGTCGCCGCCGACGGTGTGCGTGCCGCCCGACTGCGTGAAGGTGCCCATTGCGCCCGGCTCACCAAGGAACCCGGGGTCTAGGCCGACGCCGTTGCCGGCGCCGACGAGCGTGAGGCCTGAGACCGTCACGTTGCCATCGGTCAGGTTGTAGACGCCTTGGCGTACCTGGCCAGAATTGGGCTCGGTCAGGCCGGGCGCCGACCCGACGACCAGGTTACCGGTCACGTTGTGATCGCCGCCGCTCTGATTGAAAGTGCCCTGGCCGAACAAACCCACCGTCGTGCCGGTGGTGTTGAGTTGTCCGCTTTGAAGGTCGTACGTCCCCGAGGAGTAGAAATAGGTGTTTGCACCTTGCGTAATCGAGAACAGGCCCGCTGCCCCGATTTGCAACTCGCCGGCATTGAAGATTCCGCCGGTCTGCACAACAGCACCCTGGGCCGAGTCGCCGACCACGGTAAAATTAGAGTTAACGGTGCCGCCGCTCAAATCATAGCGACCCGTTCCCAGGTGCTGAATGATAGTTGGCGGGTTGTTGATGGGGTCGATCGGGTCAGGAATGAATTCCGTGAAGCCGCCGATGAACATCTGTTGCGTCGTGACGGTGCCCCCCGACTGCTGGAACAGGCCGTTCAACAGCGTGGGGTTGAGGGGGCCGTCGTCCCCAAGGCCGACGAACAGTCGCGTGTTGATGACAAGGTCGCCCGCCGTCATGACGTAGGTGCCGCTGGCGTCATTGCGGTTGCCCACGATCAGATAGTTGGTCGTTTGCGTACCGCCAGTCTGATTGAACAGCGCGCCTGTGCCGGAGGTCCCGACGACCGTGCCTTGCCCTAGTTGAGCTTCGTTGGCGGTGACGTTGAGCGAACCACCCTGAAGGTTGTAGGTTCCTTGGGAGCCTACGAACAGACTGTAGGTGTTATTGACCGTCCCGTCCTGCTGGTTGAACGTTCCCTGGCCACTGTTGTTGCCCAGGGCAATGAAACCGGTCGTGAGCGTAGGGATGGTCGCATTGACGAGGTCAGTGTTGAGGTTGTACGTCCCCGTACCGCCGTTCTGGCCGATGGTGAGCGACCGTCCGCCCTCCACGACGCCGCCCGATTGCGTGAAGGTACCGACCGAGCCGACGTTGTTGCCGACTACGAAGGCGTTTATGCCGACATAATCGTTGAGAATGTTGAGCGTACCGCCGGTCATCGTGAATGTGCCTGTACCGGTGTCCCCAACCAGTAGGCTCCCGGTCCCCGTTCCGGGTCGCAGCACTGGGGGGTCGGACGGGTTGGGCGCCGGATCGAAGATTGCGGTCGTCCCGACGTTGAGCGTCCCGCCGTTGAGGTTGTAGGTGCCCGTGCCGGTCGATTGATAGCCGAGACTCACGTCGCCCGCGTTGTGCACTCCGCTGTTCTGCTCGAGCGTTCCCGTGCCTTGCAGGCCGATGCTCGCAAAGCTTCCGCTGTTGAGGATCCCGTCATTCAGCGTGTACGTGCCGTTCGAGCCTCCCCCGTTGGCGATGAACATTCCGCCCGCGTTTACCGTCCCGCCGTTCTGGGTAAAGCGGTTATCGCCGGCGCTTGTGTTGCCAAGGTCGAGGTTGGCATTGAGCGTGCCACTGTTGATCGTGTAGGTGCCGGTGCCGGTGCCGATGCCGAGCGTGACGCCGCCGGCGGTCACGGTGCCGCCGCCTTGCACGAAGCTGCCGGTGCAGGTCGCGAAACACGAGAACCCGCCACCCGGATCGGTCGACACGTTCGAGCCGCCGATCTGGATCTCATTCTGCACGTTCAACTGGAGATCGAAGCCGCTCCCCGTATCCGTCAGGCTGTAATTGCCGACGCTGCCGTCGCGGCGGCCGATGAACAGGTAGCCACCCCACGGGTCCGGAGGCGTCGCCGGCGGTGGGCCGATGTACTGTGGCCCGGTAATGGTGATCACCGCATCGCCGTCGGCGTTGCTCTGATTGAGGACACCGATACCCCCGTTTCCGACGGTCACGAATCCGCTGTAAGGGGCGGAATGCGTGACATTGATCGTGCCGCCGGAAAAGGTGAGCGTCCCGACCACTAGTGGCTGATTGCCGAGAATCAGCGTGTTGTAGGGTGTCGTTCCCGCCGAGATGCTGACCGTCTGGTTCGTCGCGTCGCCGATGATCACGTCCTGTGCCTGTGCCACGCCCAAGCCTGTCAGCGCGGCGAAAACGAGGGCGGCAAGTCTTGCATTCATCGGGAACTCCCGGCGGCGCCGTTTGGCGAGGTTATGCGAGGTGAATCGCGCGGGCATCCGGGCAACGGACGCAACATTGCAGCGGACGCGGACGACGTCCGCGCCGTTCCGCACGTCCCGAAGAGATCGGGCGCGCCAAAGCGGGCTCTGCGCATGACAATACCTCGTCAATGCATTTTCGCTACAAGGATCGAGTGATAAGCAATCGCCGCGCCATGGCCTGAAATGCGCTGTGCGACAGATATTTACGGATGCGTACCGGTGAAGTGGGCTTGGTCGTCCGCATCGGAATGTAAGGTTGTCCGACACCCTGTTCGAAACGGTCTTGCGCCGATCCGGGCACCGCGCCGGGGCGCGCTATGCCGAAGGCCCAACGATTCCGAAGGTCGCGGAGGATATGCCTTTCACGTTCGAGCCGTTGCGCGCGAGCGACTATGAGGATTCGACCAGTGCGAAAGGAGTGGGGCGTTCGCATTCCTGCGCAGAGGTGAATTCGCCGCTCGAAATCGGTTCGGTGATCGCGTGTCGAATCGCTTTTCAGCTCGCGGGTCCGCCTTGAATGGCATCGCGGCAATTCGTCACAAATCACTGTTTCACTGCGCGAAAAAGGTAACGGGGACCGCGATTGCGTGAATGGGGGACCACCGCTTGGCCGTACTGACGAATCGTCGCCGTAAAACGCACGTTCCGGTCTCGTGCTTTGGTCGAGCGCGCATGCGAAATCGGGAAACGAACGAGGACGGCTGCGAAATGGCCGACGGCTCGGAAAAATTGCTGCAATCCAATCCAAACCAATCCAAACCAAAGTCGATGTCGTGTGTAATTGGATTCGCAGAATGCGCGTGATCGACGCGATTCTTGAATGTAAAGATATGCGACCGGCATTGTCGACGCACTAGACGGGGTGTCCGAAAATTCGACCGAACGATCAGGTGCGTTTATGACGATGGAATACCTCGCGCTCACTGCTCGCTTCGGCATGTATCGATGACAATGACATGACGCTCGATTTGCGTTCGAATTCCGGACTGCATCGGTGTAGAATTTTGCAGCGGGTAAACGGATTGCGCAGTAGGATGGTGAACCTTGCGGTGACGTATTAAGGTATGCGTGGCGGATCGCATCCGCATCCGATCGATGTTGCAACAGGTTTTCGCCCTGAACCGAAAACCATTGGGAGCCAACGATGAACGAAAAGAGGCCACACATGAAACTTCGGATTGAGACAGCATTGGCAGCGGCCGTTGCCGCGCTGTGTGCACTCCATGTGAGTGCAGCGCCAATTACGTTACCGTTCTCGCAAACGGCGGGTTGGTTTAAAGGTATAACTTCACCCGGGACCACGACGGTAATCTTTCCGGGCTTGCCCGCGACGGTACTAAACGCGGGCGGCGTAGATTTCTCCGGGCCGCTGCCTCTCTCACCGGTGCCCCCGCCGAATACTTTCAGCACTATCCTTTGGGGTTGTGCGGACGAGACCAGCAACGGTAGTACCTGCGCGGGCTACTCCGCCTATGCTGGCTCGTGGCCTCTGGATCCGAATTCGGCGGTGCTGGGTACGACCGCCGACGCATTCGGGACGGGCGGTAGGAGTTCGCTGATGGTCACAGGGAACCCAGCGGGCGTTCTATCCGACGACCCGGCGGTATGGACGGACGTCACCAGCATCGACCACTTTAACCATGTCATTTTCGGCAATTTCCTCGCCCAAGCGCAGGTCCAGTCGCTTCTACGGATCAACGGGAACGTTGTGGACACGGGCGGGGGCCCGAGTCTGACAACGATTGAATTCGTTGAAACGCCTAACCATACGCTTGACGGAGTCGAAAACTGCAAGGATTTGCCCGCTACAACCGCGGCGATCAATCCGCTTGGCTCGAATTGCGATGACTACGCCTTCGTGTCGGGGTTGGATCTGTCACCTGTCCAGATTACCCCAACCCTCGGCGCGAGATTCCGGCTCGCTGCGACGCCCGATTCGGGTGCATTGGTTTGTCCGGGGGTGCTCGCAGGGCAGCCCGAGGCATGCGGAACCTACGACGGCAACGAAGGCATCCTTATCTACACGGCCGAGAACTCACAGAATCATTTCTCGATCCAGGCGCAGCTCTTCTCAGGTCCGCTGCCGTTGTTCGTGATCGGGGACTGTGAGTACGATCAGGACAAGCTCAAGAAGGGCGCCACTCCCCCTCCCGACAACGGCCTTCGTGAGGTCGGCGACGTCGCCAACTTCTGGGGCGCTCAATGGTGGAAGAACAACTGCATGAGCCAGTTCGTCAGCAACGGGTATCCGAGTTTCAAGGGGTACGCGACGAACGTCAACCTCATACCGACTCCGAATGCGCCCTGCGGCCAGTGGCAGGCTCGGCCAGGCAACAGCGGCAATCCGCCGGATACGATCGCAAAACAGATCGCCATCATCGTTTCCGACAACGTCATCAAGAGCGGGCCGAACATCGGCGGCAACATCAAGCAGCTGGTGATCGTTGATCGGGACGCGGCCCTCGGCGACAGGTACGCGGGCAACCCCGGCCACGCGGGCTGGGGCAGGATCACTCAAATCCTGTGTGCTCCCACTCCCACTCCCACGCCTACTCCTGGTTAGGGCAAAAATTCTGATTATGCGATGCGGTGCTGGTCCAACGTCTGGTTGAGGTGAGCCGGCGGGAGGCGGAGTGCCAGCGGAAGCTGGAAGGCAGGGGCGGCAACCGCCCCTGCCTTTTTTTACGCTTTCTTGTAGGATGATCGGCTCCATGCTGCTGATGATCGACAACTACGACAGCTTCACCTACAACCTCGTCCAGTATCTCGGCGAGCTCGGTGCCGACGTCCACGTGCATCGCAACGACGCGATCACGCTCGACCAGGTCGCGGCCTGGGAGCCCGAAGCGATCGTCATTTCGCCGGGGCCGTGCACGCCCAACGAAGCGGGCATCTGCGTGCCACTGATCCAGCGCTTCGCCGGCAAGATTCCGATCCTCGGTGTGTGCCTCGGCCACCAGGCGATCGGCCAGGCTTTCGGCGGGCGCATCTCCCGCGCGCAGCACGTGATGCACGGCAAGGTGTCGCCGGTCACCCATGACGGGCGCGGCGTGTTCGCCGGGCTGCCGTCGCCGTTCACGGTCACGCGCTACCATTCGCTGGCGATCGAGCCGGCGACGATGCCGGCGTGCCTCGAGGTCACGGCCCAAGCCGACGACGGCGAGGTGATGGGCGTGCGCCACCGCGAACTCGCCGTCGAAGGCGTGCAATTCCACCCCGAAGCGATCCTCACCGAACACGGCCACGCGCTGCTCAAGAATTTTCTGGACCGCGTTCCGCAGACTTAAGTCGACGCAGGAGTCGCGATGCCCATTTCCCCGCAGGAAGCGCTGCAGCGTACGATCGAGCACCGCGAGATCTTCCCGGACGAGATGCTGTCGATCATGCGCAGGATCATGAGCGGCGAGGTCACGCCGGTGATGATCGCAGCGCTCACCGTCGGCCTGCGCGTCAAGAAGGAGACGATCGGCGAAATCGCCGCCGCCGCGCAAGTGATGCGCGAGTTCGCGACCCGCGTCGAGGTCCCGAACCGCGAGAACCTCGTCGACATCGTCGGCACCGGCGGCGACTCTTCGCAGACGTTCAACATCTCGACGGCGTCGATGTTCGTCGCGGCCGCGGCCGGTGCCCGCGTTGCGAAGCACGGCGGCCGATCGGTGTCGTCGAAGTCGGGCAGCGCGGACGTGCTGGAAGCGCTCGGCGTCAACATCATGCTGAAGCCGGACGAGGTTGCACAGTCGATCGCCGAGACCGGCATCGGGTTCATGTTCGCGCCATCGCACCACAGCGCGATGAAGCACGCGGCGCCGGTGCGCAAGGAACTCGGCATCCGCACGATCTTCAACATCCTGGGCCCGCTCACCAATCCGGCCGGTGCGCCGAACCAGCTGCTCGGCGTGTTCCATCCGGATCTGGTCGGCATCCAGGTGCGGGTGCTGCAACGCCTCGGCAGCAAGCACGTGCTCGTCGTCTACGGCAAGGATGGAATGGACGAAGTGTCGCTCGGCGCCGCCACGATGGTCGGCGAATTGAAGGACGGCGAAGTCCGCGAATACGAGATCCATCCGGAGGACTTCGGTCTCAAGATGATTTCCAACCGGGGCCTCAAGGTGTCCGACGCCGCGGAGTCGAAGGCGATGGTGCTGGAGGCGCTCGACAACGTCGACGGCACGCCGCGCGAGATCGTCACGCTGAACGCGGGCGCTGCGCTCTACGCAGCCGATGTCGCGACGTCGATCGGCGAGGGGATCGAGCGGGCGCGCGCGGCGATTGCCTCCGGCGCGGCGAAGAAGAAGCTCGGGGAGTTGGTCGGATTCACGCAGAAATTCGCCGCCGCCGGCGGCTGAACCAGGCGCACGATGGCGGATATTCTCGCGAGGATCCTCGCGACCAAGGCCGGCGAGATCGCGGCGGCGAAGCGCGTGCGGCCAGCTGCCGCTGTCGCGGCCGACGCGCGGGCGATGCCGCCGCCGCGCGATTTCGAAGGCGCGCTCCGCGCAAGGATCGAGGCCGGGGGTCCTGCCGTCATCGCCGAGATCAAGAAGGCGAGCCCGAGCCGCGGTGTGCTGCGCGCGGTGTTCGATCCGCCCGCGATCGCCGCGAGCTATGCGAAAGGCGGGGCGACGTGCCTGTCGGTGCTCACCGACCGCGAATATTTCCAGGGTGCGCCCGAATTCCTGACCGCGGCGCGCGCCGCCTGCGCGCTGCCGGCGCTGCGCAAGGACTTCGTGATCGACGAGTATCAGGTCGCCGAATCGCGCGCGCTGGGTGCCGACGCGATCCTGCTGATCGTCGCCGCGCTCGACGACGCGCGGCTCGCGGCGCTCGCCGCCTGCGCGCGCGACTTCGGAATGGCCGTTCTGGTCGAGGCCCACGATGCGGGCGAACTCGAGCGGGCGCTGGCGCTTCCGACCTCGCTCATCGGCATCAACAATCGAAACCTGCGCACGTTCGACGTGTCGCTCGCGACCACCGTCGATTTGCTGCCGCGCATTCCGCCTGGCAAGCTCGTCGTGACCGAGAGCGGGATCCTCGCGCCGGCCGACGTTGCGAGGATGCGTGGGCAGGGCGTCCACGCGTTTCTCGTCGGCGAGGCGTTCATGCGTGCCGACGACCCGGGAACGGCGCTCGCGGCGCTGTTCGCGTAGGCCCCTCACCCCAACCCTCTCCCGCGACGCGGGATAGGGAGCCGTTTCCTCGTGCCGCGCGTTTGGGCTCGATTCCCTCGCCCCGCTTGCGGGGGGAGAGGGTCGGGGTGAGGCGAGTCACACAGGCCCCAGTGCTATCATTCGCCGCGTCATCGGGGAGCGCCTTCGTGTCGGCCATCGTCGCCGAAAACATCAGCAAGCACTGGACGACTGCCGACGGCGACGTGCGCGCGGTCGACGGGTTGTCGTTCTCGTTCGAGCAGGGCACGCTCAACGTGCTGCTCGGCCCGTCGGGCTGCGGCAAGTCGACGACGCTGCGCCTCATCGCCGGCCTGGAGCCCGCGGACGGCGGGCGCATCCTCATCGACGGCCGCGACGTCACGAACCTGCCCCCGGCGCAGCGCAACATCGCGATGGTGTTTCAGAGCTATGCGCTCTTTCCGCACTTGCCGGTGTCCGAAAACATCGTGTTCGGTCTCAAAGTGCGCAAGGTCGCGCCCCCCGACATCGCGCGGCGCCTGAAGCGGGTCGCGGATCTGCTCGGCCTCGACCAACTGCTGGACAGGAAGCCGTCGCAGCTTTCCGGCGGACAGCAGCAGCGCGTGGCGCTCGGACGGGCGATCATCGCCGAAGCGCCGGTGTGCCTGATGGACGAGCCGCTGTCCAACCTCGACGCGCAATTGCGCCAGGAGATGCGCGCCGAGATCGGACACCTGCAGCGGGAGCTAGGGATCACGATGGTCTACGTGACGCACGACCAGATCGAAGCGATGTCGATGGCCGATCGGGTCGTGCTGCTCAACCGTGGAAAGATCGAGCAGAACGCGTCGCCCGTCGAGCTCTATGAACGTCCTGCCAACATTTTCGTCGCGCGTTTCATCGGCACGCCGCCGATGAACCTCGTGCCGCTCGAATTGGGCGCGGGGAGCGCCGTGGTTGCCGGCACCGATGGCCCCGCGGTCGCGCCAGGCGATTGTGCAGGGATGACGCTTGGCGTGCGACCCGAGCACATCACGCTCGGCTTCGACCGCGGCGTGGCCGCGACCGTGGCCGCGATCGAGTACCTCGGCGCGGACTCGCTCGTCACCTGCCGGTTGGGCTCGGCGACGCTCGCCGTGCGCGTTCCCGGCAGTGTCGGTCTGTCGCGCGGCGATCCCGCGCGACTTTCGTGGGCGCCCGGCGCGCAGCACCTGTTCGAGCGGGACGGTACGCGTCGCGCCGAGACGGATCGCAAGGAAACTGCAACGATGTTCGCGTAGCATTCGCGTCTCACCCAGGAGGAAGCCATGTACAAGAAAATCATCCGTAGCGCGTTCGCCGGCCTCGTTGCCGTGCTCGCGTCGCTGGCGCTGCCGCAACTCGCGTTCGCTCAGGCGCCGGTCGAGGTCTCGTTCTATTTCCCGGTGGCCGTCGGTGGGCCGATCACGAAGATCATCGACGGTTTTGCCGCGGACTTCGAAAAGGACAATCCGGGGATCAAGGTCAAGCCGATTTACTCCGGCACCTACCAGGACACGATCACGAAGGCGCTCACGGCCGTGAAGGGCGGCGAGCCCCCGGTGACTTCGATCCTCTTGTCGACCGACATGTTCACGCTGATCGACGAGGACGCGATCGTCCCGTTCGACGACTTCATCAGGACGCCGGAAGACCAGGCCTGGCTCAAGACGTTCTATTCGGCATTCATGGAAAACAGCCAGACCGGCGGGAAGACCTGGGGAATCCCGTTCCAGCGCTCGACGATCGTGCTCTACTGGAACAAGGAGATGTTCAAGGAGGCCGGACTCGATCCGAACCGCGGGCCGGCCAACTGGAAGGAGATGGCCGACTACGCGCAGAAGCTCACCAAGCGCGATGCGTCTGGCAAGGTTACGCAGTGGGGCCTGCAGATTCCCTCCTCGGGCTTTCCGTACTGGCTGTTCCAGGCACTGGCGATCGAGAATGGCGTCAACCTGATGAACGCCGCCGGCACCGAGACCTATTACGACAAGCCCGAGGTGATCGAGGCGCTCCAGTACTGGGTCGATCTCGCGCGGAAGCAGAAGGTGCATCCGGAGGGCATCGTCGAATGGGGGACGACGCCGAAGGACTTCTTCGAGAAGAAGATGGCGATGATGTGGACGACGACCGGCAATCTCACCAACGTCAGGAGCAACGCCAAGTTCGACTTCGGCGTCGCGATGCTGCCGGCAGGCAAAGTGCGGGGCAGCCCGACCGGCGGCGGCAACTTCTACCTGTTCAAGAAGAGCACGCCCGCACAGCAGCAGGCGGCGTTCCGGTTCGTCAAGTGGATCACCACTCCCGAGCGCGCGGCGCAATGGGGCATCGACACCGGGTACGTCGCCGTTCGCGCCGATGCCTGGGAGACGCCGGCGATGAAGCAGTACGTGGCGGGATTTCCGGCCGCGGCCGTCGCCCGAGACCAGCTTCCGTTCGCCAAGGCCGAACTGTCCACGCATGACAACCAGCGCGTGACGAAAGCGCTGAACGACGGCCTGCAGGCGGCACTCACCGGCACCAAGACGCCGGAGGCGGCTATGAAGGACGCGCAGCGCGAGGCGGAGCGGTTGCTGCGGCCGTACAAGAAGTAGGACGTTTCGCAATGCTTTCGTCATTCCCGCGAAGGCGGGAATCCAGCGACTTTCCGCGGACGCCGCTGAGTCCCCGCGTTCGCGGGGACGGGGATCGATGACGCGCGGCACGCAGTGGCTATACGGCTGGCTGCTTCTGCTGCCGGCCGCTGCGCTGCTTGCGCTGTTCACCCATTACCCGGCCGTCGCCACCCTCTGGCATAGCTTTCACTCGACGCCGAAAGGCAGTCGGCCGGCGGTCTGGGTCGGCCTCGAGAACTACACGCAGCTGGCCGACGACCCGATCTTCTGGAAGGCGTTTGCCAACAATCTGTGGTTCGCGCTGGGGACCATACCGGCGTCGATCGCGATTGCGCTGACGATGGCGGTCTGGGTGAACGGGCGAATCAAAGGGCGTGGATTCCTGCGGCTTGCGTACTTCACGCCGACGATTCTGCCGATGATCGCCGTGGCCAACATCTGGCTGTTCTTCTTCACCCCGGAGTACGGGCTGCTCGAAAAAGCCACGGCCATGTTCGGCATGGGCACGCACAACTGGCTCGGCAGCAAGAACACGGCGCTCGCGTGCCTGATGGTCGTCACAGTGTGGAAGGAGGCGGGCTTTTTCATGATCTTCTACCTGGCGGCGCTGCAGTCGATGTCGCCGCACCTCGCGGAGGCCGCGGCGATCGAGGGCGCGTCGCGCGGCTACTACTTCCGCCGAATCACGTTTCCGCTGTTGATGCCGACGACGCTGTTCGTGCTCGTCAACGCGGTGATCAATGCGTTTCGCCTGGTCGATCACGTCATCGTGATGACGCGCGGTGGTCCCGACAACGCGACGTCGCTGCTCTTGTTCTACATCTACGAGATCGGCTTCCGTTTCTGGGACTCCGCCTATGCCGCGGCGCTGACGATGGTGCTGCTGGCGCTCCTCGCGGCAGTGGCGCTCGCCCAGTTCTGGTTCCTCGAGCGCAAGGTCCACTACCAGTGACGCACGCGTACGAAGCCCGTGGCACGACGCTCGCGCTGGAGTCGGCGGGGGCCTGGCTTCTCGGCATCCTCTGGGTGCTGCCGCTCGCGTACGCCGTGTGGACCGCATTCCATCCGGCCGAATTCTCGACGCACTTCGATTTGACGGCGCCGCTCACCCTCGAGAACTTCGCGAAGGCCTGGCAGGCCGCGCCCTTCGCGCGGTACTACGTGAACACGGTCGCGCTGGTCGCGATGGTGCTTGGAGCGCAGCTCGTGCTGGTGACGCTGGCCGCCTACGCATTCGCGCGCTTCGAATTCCCTGGCCGCAGTGTGCTGTTCGCGCTGGTGCTCGTCCAGCTGATGGTGATGCCCGACGTGTTGATCGTCGAGAACTACCGGACGATGACGCTACTCGGACTCAAGGACACGATCGTCGCGATGGGCCTTCCGTACATGGCGAGCGCCTTCGGCATCTTCCTGCTGCGGCAGACGTTCAAGACCGTCCCGCGCGAGCTGGACGAGGCGGCGCGCGTCGAGGGCTGCGGGCCGCTCGCGCTTATGTGGAAGGTGTACGTGCCGCTCGCGCGCCCCGTCTATCTCGCGTACGCGCTCGTCAGCGTCAGCTACCACTGGAACAATTTCCTGTGGCCGCTCATCATCACCAATTCGGCGGAGTCGCGACCGCTCACCGTCGGGCTGCAGGTTTTCTCGTCGGGCGACCAGGGGATCGATTGGTCGATCATCACGGCGGCTACGCTGCTCACGACGGCGCCGCTCCTGGTCGCGTTCCTGCTGTTTCAGCGGCAGTTCGTGCAAAGTTTCATGCGGGCGGGGATTCGATGAAGCTCATCACCTGGAATGTGCAGTGGTGTCGCGGCGTGGACGGCCGCGTCGATCCCGCGCGGATCGCCGCGGAGGCGCGCGCGCTCGAAGATTTCGACGTGTTGTGCCTGCAGGAGATCGCCGACAACTTTCCCGATCCGCGCCTTGCCGGCAACACGGACGAGAACCAGTTCAAAACGCTTGCGGCACTGCTGCCTGGCTACACGGCCGCGCCGGGAATCGCGGTCGATCATCCGGCGGATGGGGGACGGCGCAGAAGATTCGGCAACATGATCCTGTCGCGCTTGCCGGTGCGGCAAATCTACCGGCACCTGCTTCCCTCGCCCGTCGATGCCGGCAAGAACGGGATGGTGCGCGTGGCGGTCGAGGCCTGCGTCACTGCCCCCTTCGGCGACGTGCGCGTCATCACCACGCATCTCGAGTACTACTCGCAGATTCAGCGCGCCGCCCAGATCGAGGCGCTGCGTGCGATCTACGCGGAAGGCTACGGTCATGCGCGCGCCGGCTCGATCGTCGATACAACGGGTGGACCGTTTCACACGCATCTCCGTCCGACGGCGACCATCATCACCGGCGACTTCAACCTCGAGCCCGACAATCCGTTGCACGCGCGGATGGGCGCGCCGTTTGCCGATGGCACGCCGCGGCTTCTCGATGCGTGGCAGGTCAGGCATCGCGGCGTGGCGCATCCCAGCACGTTCAAGATCTATGAAAAGCAGATTCCGGGCGAGCCCGAATTGCATTGCGACTTCATCTTCGTCAGCGAACACCTGAAAGCGCGCGTTTCGGACGTGCGCGTCGATCGGGCGACGCAGGCGGCGGATCATCAGCCGGTCATCCTCACGCTGCAGTAAGCGGCGCGGAAAGGCGGGACGGGCCGCGGTGGCCGACCCGCACGGCTGAGGTATGCTCCCGCCCATGGTCGCTCCCGTGCCCACGGCGCCCGCCGCACCCCCCGCTTCGCCGACTGCGACCTTGGCGCCCGTGCAGCCGCCGGCCGCGATGGCGCTCGCGCGCAATCGCGCGCTGTTGCGCAATTTCTATCGCCGCGAACTCACCACGCGTTACCTCGGCAGCGTGACCGGCCTCGCGTGGGCGCTGCTGCATCCGCTGGCGCTCCTCGGCGTCTACTGGTTCGTGTTCACGATGGTCTTTCGCGCGGGTGGCTTCGGTGGCCAGAGCTTCCTGACGTTCGTCGCGGTCGCGCTTTGGCCTTGGCTCGCGGCGCAGGAGGCGCTGCAGCGCGGCACCGTTTCCCTCGCGTCGTACGCGGGCCTGATCCGCAAGGTGGCGTTTCCGCACGAGCTCGTCGTCTATGCGTCGGTGGCGGCCACGCTCTCGCTGCATTTCGCCGGCTACCTGACGGTTCTCGTCGTGCTGGCGCTTTTCGGCCAGCCGGTGCATTTCGAGGGCCTGCTGCTGGCGCTGCCGGTGTGGGTGTTGCTGGCGTTCGCCGTGACCGGACTCACGCTGTTCTTCGCCGCGCTGCAGGTGTTCATCCGCGACGTCGAGCATGTGCTCATGCCGGCGTTGATGATCCTCATGTACCTGACACCGATTCTCTATCCGCTGGCGGCGGTGCCGGAGTCGCTGCGACCTTACGTGGCGGCCAACCCCTTCGGCTACCTGGTCGACCGGCTGCGGGCCGGATTGCTCGACGGGAACCTGGGGCTCGAACCCGGCGATGCGCTTGCGGTCGTCGCGGCGGCGGGGCTGTTCTTCGGCGGCCGCTGGGTGTTCCGCCGGTTGTCGCCCACGTTCGAGGATTTCCTGTGAAGCGCCGCATCGGGGGGAACCTGAGCGCCGCAGAGCCGCCTCAAGGCGGTCGCCCCCTTGGGGGACGGGGCGCTAAGCGCCGCATCGGGGGGAGCCTGA
>JBDTRG010000080.1:0-5326 GCA_039931775.1 Betaproteobacteria bacterium
TGACCCGCGCCGGGGCAACGTCGTGACCATTCCGCTGATCTGGCTGATGCTGCTGCTGTCGATCCTCGTCCACATCGCGGCCCTGTGGGAGTTTCTGCCGCGGCTGCAGGCGCTGACCGGCGACGCGGAAAACACGGTCAAGGCCGGCGAACCGCTGGCCGTGCGCCTTGCCCCCGTGCCGAGTGCCGCACCTCCGCCGCCGGCAGCGCCGCTCGCACAGATCGCGCCGCCGGCGCCCGTCAGGAAAGCGCAGGCGTCGCCGCCACCGAAGGCGCGGGCGCCGAAACCTCCGCGCGAAACGCCGGCGACCGTCGTCGCCGTTGCCCCACCCGGATCGAGCAGCGTCGCACTGCCGCCCCAACCCCGACCGGCGACGCCGGCACCGGGGCCTCCGATCGAAGGCGATCTCGCGTCCTTCATCGCGGCGAGACGACGCGCACGCGGCGATCCGGAGCCCGCAGCGTCGGACGCGGCTCCCTCCGAGAGCGACATCGCGCGGCGCGACCGAATCGTCGCGTCCAATCTCGCGGCCCTCAACACGCCGACGTTCGGCAGCGAGCCGAAAAACAGCGGCGGCATTTTCCAGATCCAGCGACTCGGCTACGACGAAGCCGAGTTCACTTTTTTCGGCTGGAGCAGCGAGATCCGGCGCAGAGCCTCGCAGAAGATCGAGGTCAGGCGAGGCAACCTGAGCGACATCCGCATCGCCGTGATCCGCAAGATGATCGAGATCATCCGCCAGTACGAGCAGGAGGACTTCAGCTGGAATTCGCGGCGCCTGAACCGCGTCGTCGTGCTCTCCGCGCGCCCCGGTGACTCGGCGGGACTCGAGGATTTCATGATGCAGGAGTTCTTCGCGGCGCAGCGGCCGTGAGTGTCAGACGTACAGCGTAGGTTGCCTCGCAAAATGCTCGGCGCAGAGGAGCGAGCAGAACCAGTACGTTTTCCGCTCGTAGTGGAGGTCGCCGGCGGCATGCGTCGTATCGACCTGCATCTTGCAAACGGGATCGATCGCGTACTCGCGCGCCGAGCCCACCAATACGACGTCGTACAGGTCCACTGGTTGCGGCAGGTTGCGGAGCAAGACGAGGCCCCGGTGCGTGATCGCCATGCCCGGGACCTGCGCTTGCCCAAGCGCCTCGGCAACATTCATCGTGCACACGATGTGGCCACCCGTGGCCTGCGCAGCAACCCGCGCCGCAAGATTCACGGTGGTGCCGAAGTATCGATCTCCCCGAACCACGACCGAGCCGTGATGGAGGCCCGCGCGGACAACCGGGAAGTTCTTGCGATCGGCGATCGATTCGTAGAGCCGGCCCAGCGCCTCTATCGCAATCGCCGGGCCGGGAAATACGACGAATGCGCAATCGCCGATCAGTTCCTGCAATTTCCCATACGGCTCCACATGCGAACGGAGCAGTTCACGAAACTCATCCACAAGGTCCGCTGCCGCCGAACCGCCATGCGTTTCGGTCAGGGCCGTGTAGCCCGCGATGTCGATAAAGCAAAACGTCGCCTCGATGCTGGTTCCCGAATTCATGATGAGGTCACCGCAATCCTCGGCCGCAAGAGGCACGCCGTCGCCGCATCGGCAGCCACCGATGTCGTCGTCGCTTCCACCGCGATGACGCCGCCGCCAAGGCACACGTCCCCGTCGTAGAACACCAGATACTGCCCGGGGGTCGGCGCCCATTGCGGCGCGTTGAATACGGCGTGGGCGCGATCCCCGCCGACGAATTCGACGCGACACGCGGCATCGGCCATCCGGTAGCGGGTCTTGGCGCCGAGCGAAAGCGTCGTCGACCCTCCCGGCGCGGAACCGGCGATCCAGTGCAGGTCCTGCGCGTCGACGCTCGTCCGATAGAGCATCGGATGCCCGTGGCCCTGCACGACGACGAGCGCATTGCCCGCAAAATCCTTCGCCGCGACGAACCACGGCAACGCGGATCCGTCCTTCGTGCCACCGACGCCGAGTCCTTGCCGCTGGCCGAGCGTGTAGTAAGCGAGGCCGTGATGGCGGCCCACGGTCCCGCCATCGGGTGTCACGATCGGGCCGGGAACCTTCGGCAGGTACTTCGACAGAAAATCGCGGAACGGGCGCTCGCCGATGAAGCAGATGCCGGTCGAGTCCTTCTTCGCCCAGGTCGGAATGCCTTCGCGCCGGGCGATCGCGCGGACGTCGCGCTTCGCGATCTGTCCGAGCGGAAACAGCACCGGCGCCAATTGCTCCTGCGTCAGGCGATGCAGGAAGTAGCTCTGATCCTTCGTCGCGTCGGCGGCCTTCAGCAATTCGACGCGGCCGCCCGCGGATCGTACCCGCGCATAGTGTCCGGTCGCGATGTGGTCGGCGCCGAGCGAGCGGGCGTGGCCGAGAAAGGCGCGGAACTTGATTTCACTGTTGCAGAGCACGTCCGGATTCGGCGTGCGCCCGGCCGCATACTCGTGCAGGAAATGCGCGAACACGCGCTCGCGATACTCGGCGGCGAAATTGACGGCCTCGAGCTCGATGCCGATGACATCCGCGACGGAGGCGGCGTCGACGAGATCGGTCCGCGACGTGCAATATTCATCGGTGTCGTCGTCTTCCCAGTTCTTCATGAAGAGGCCGACGACATCGAAGCCCTGCTGCTTCAAAAGCCATGCGGCGACCGACGAGTCGACTCCGCCCGACATGCCGACGATCACGCGGGCTTTGCCTGCCATCACATCTCCGCGATGAGGTCGAGCGGGCGTCGCATCCCGGCACGATAGTCGTCGACACACCGCAATACGAGCGGGCTCCTATGGACCGCGCGCCGGGCAACGAGCTCGTCGTATGGCAACCATAGTGCGCGCAGGATGCCGGCATCGAGCGCACGCCCGGCGTCATGCGCGACGGCGTCGCCGGCAAACGTGAAACGGACGAACGTCGCGCCGCTCTCCGGCCCCTGCCAGCGATAAATTCCGATGAGGGCGGTGGGCGTGACGCGATAACCGGTCTCTTCCAGTGTCTCGCGCATCGCCGCCGCCACCAGCGTCTCACCGGCTTCGAGGTGTCCCGCCGGCTGATTGAGGCGGACACCGGCGCGCGTCTCCTCCTCGACGAGCAGGAACTCTCCGTCGCGGGCGACGATCGTCGCCACCGTCACCACCGGGCGGGGATGCTGGTTTTCGCGCATCTCGTCTCCAACGGAAAGGTTACGCGCAGAAGGCAAAAAAGGCAGGGACGAATCCCTGCCTTTCCTGGCCCTGCGGGGCGGAGCCGGCGATGCCCTGCCGACGAGTCCGGTCTGTATTACTTCTTCGGTGCGGCGGCGGGGGCCATGGCCGGTGCGGCAGCGGCCGGTGCCGCCTTCATTTCGGCAGCCTTCTTGTCGGCGGCCATCTTGTCCGACGACATCTTGTCGGCGCCGGCCTTCGCGTCAGCGGCCTTCTTGTCGGCGGCCGATTTCGCGTCAGCGGCCTTCTTGTCGGCAGCGGCCTTCTTGTCGGCGGCCTTCTTCTCGGCGAGGGCCTTCTTGTCGGCGGCCTTCTTGTCGGCGGCGGCCTTCTTGTCCATCGCCTTCTTCTCCGCCGCCATCTTGGCGTCGTCCTTCTTCATTTCGGCGGCGGGCGCAGCAGCAGGCGCCGCCTTCATTTCCGACTTCATCGGCGCCGCAGGAGCCGGAGCCGGCGTTTGTGCGGAAGCGGTCGCGGCGACGGCGCCGGCGATCAATGCAACGATAAGCTTGTTCATCTTCGATTCCTTGGTGGTTGGGTTTGGACTTGCTAGGTTACGGTTTATATTGATAAAACCGCGAAATTGTAGCGTTTCCTGCCTTGTCGGGCAATGTATTCGTTCTGTTTTGGTATGTCGTTGGCAATCTGTTGTTTATCTGGCGGGCTGGGGTGTGCTGTTCTACTTTTGGGCCTTTTCCTCGATTTCGTCGACAAGCGACGGACTTCCTGGCGTCGGCCCGTTGTACACCGGCCTTCCGCCCTTCGCCGCAATTAACGCCCCCTGCCACGGGACGGTTGACACATCCGGCAACTAATCGGCAATCGGGAAGTATCGCGTCAACCCATTGACCGGCAAAGGCAAACTACCGCGCATCCCGGTGACATCGTCGGGCACGAACCCGTTAGCCGGGGGGCGGGGCCGAACCCTGGCCGGGAAATCAAGGGTCGAGCCGGATCTCCCGCTGTAGCCAGTCGCGAAGCATCGGAACGGTGATGGGCCGCTTGGTCGCCAGCGAGTGCCGATCGAGTGCGGCCAGCGTCGAAAGGAGCGCCGACATGTCGCGGCGGCCGTGGGCGAGCATATAGCCGACAACGTCGTCGGCGAGGCGGAACCCGCGTTGCTTCGCGTAGGCGGCAAGCGCCGCCGGCTTGTCCGTATCCGCCAGCGGCAAGATCTCGAAAACGAGCCCCCATCCGAGCCGGGTTCTAAGGTCGTCGCGCATCGTCAGCGCGGCGGGAGGAAGCCGGCTCGCGACGATGAGTTGCCCGCCGTTTTCCTTGAGGCCGTTGAAGAGCCTGAACAGCCGCGCCTGCGCCTCCGGGGTCGCGAGGTCGACACCATCGATCGCAACGATCTTCAGCGCCGCAAGCGTTTCCGGATCCTGCGCCAGCAATGCGCCCGGGTCCGCGACATAGGTACATGCCGCGCCGCGTGCGTCGGCCATCCGGGTCGCCGCGCGCAGCAAATGCGTCTTGCCGGCCCCTGCGGCGCCCCACAGCAGCACCCCCGTCTCGGCGCCCGCGCCGGCGGCCAACGACTGCACGGCCGCCAACGCCTCGGCATTGTGGCCCGGAAGAAAGTTGGCGAACGACGGCGGTTCGGGCGCCGCTAGTTCGAAGACGAGCTGTTCGGTCACGTGAGGGTCTGGCGCGTGGGGTCCCGCCGGGCCGACGCCGCGGCTGGCGCCGGCCCGAATCCGGTAAAATCGACGAGCGTCGAACTTTACCGCGGCGCTGGCGCTACATCCAATCCGGCCGGTCCGGGCCGCTGCCAGGCCCGGGATCGCCGCCACGCCGTCGATGCCAACCCCCGCTCCCGACTCGAAGTCACCGCTTTCCTACCGCGACGCCGGCGTCGACATCGACGCGGGCGATGCGCTGGTCGAGCGGATCAAGCCGTATGCGAAGCGCACGATGCGCCCGGAGGTCCTGGCGGGGATCGGCGGCTTCGGCGCCCTGGTCGAGCTGCCCAAACGGTATCGGGAGCCGGTACTCGTGTCCGGCACCGACGGTGTGGGCACCAAGCTGAAGCTCGCATTCGCACTCGACCGGCACGACACGATCGGCATCGATCTCGTCGCGATGAGCGTCAACGACATCCTCGTCCAGGGCGCGGAGCCGCTGTTCT
>JBDTRG010000081.1:0-4483 GCA_039931775.1 Betaproteobacteria bacterium
GCGGTAGGCATTGGCGGTCCAGATCTGCTTGACAATCATCGCTTGGTCCCTAAGTGTCGGAGTCCTCGGCCAATGATAACGCTGGATCCGGTCGCGTTGCGGATTGCGGATTTGCGGTTTTGGCCGGATCGGCGACGCGTTCGGATGGGCGACACCGAGCCGGTATACTCCAACCGGTTCCCCGGCGATTCGCAAATCGGAGATCAGCCATGCCCCATCAAGGCACCCGCATCGAGCGCGACACGTTCGGACCCATCGAAGTGCCTGCGGATCGACTCTGGGGCGCGCAGACGCAGCGCTCGCTCGAATTCTTCCGCATCTCGACCGAGAAGATGCCCGAGGCACTCATCCGAGCGCTGCTCGTCGTCAAGCGATCGGCGGCGCGCGTCAACGCGGCGATCGGCGCGCTGCCGTCCCCGACGGCGAAAGCGATCGTCGACGCCGCCGACGAGGCGCTGGGCGGACGCTACGCCAACGAATTTCCGCTCGCCGTCTGGCAGACCGGCTCCGGCACGCAGACCAACATGAACGTCAACGAGGTGCTCGCCAATCGCGCATCCGAGCTCCTTGGCGGACCCCGCGGCGAAGGGCGGCTCGTGCACCCGAACGATGATGTCAATCGCGGACAGTCGTCGAACGATGTCTTTCCGACCGCGATGAGCGTCGCCGCGGCGCAGACCGTCACGCGCGACCTTCTTCCGTCGCTCGATGCGCTTCGCGCGACGCTGGCCGCGAAATCCGCGTCGTTCGCCGAGATCGTCAAGATCGGCCGGACCCACCTGCAGGATGCGACGCCGCTGACGCTCGGGCAGGAATTCTCCGGCTACGTGTCGCAACTCGATCACGCGAGGTCGCACATCGACGCGGCGCTGCCGCACGTGCTGGAGCTGGCGCTGGGCGGCACTGCGGTGGGCACCGGGCTCAACGCCCACCCGGAGTTCGGCGCGCGCGTCGCCGCCGACATCAGTGAGTTCACCGGCCTGCCGTTCGCCACGGCACCGAACAAGTTCGAGGCGCTCGCCGCCAACGACGCGCTGGTCAATCTGCACGGCGCGCTCAAGTCGCTCGCCGGCGCGCTGATGAAGATCGCCAACGACGTGCGCTGGCTCGCGAGCGGACCGCGGTCGGGCCTGGGCGAGATCACGATTCCCGAGAACGAGCCCGGCAGCTCGATCATGCCCGGCAAGGTCAATCCGACGCAGTGCGAGGCGCTGACGATGATCGCGGCGCAGGTGATGGGCAACGATGTCGCCGTCGGCATCGGGGGCGCCTCCGGCAACTTCGAGCTCAACGTCTACAAGCCGCTCATCGTCCACAACGTGCTGCAGAGCGTGCGGCTGCTCGCCGACGGAATGCGCAGCTTCGAACAGCATTGCGTGCGCGGCATCGAGCCGGATCGCGACCGCATCGCCCTGCTGGTTGCGAGTTCGCTGATGCTCGTCACCGCGCTCAATCCGCACATCGGCTACGACAAGTCGGCGGCGATCGCGAAGAAAGCGCACCACGAGGGCACCTCGCTGAAGGCTGCGGCACTGGCGTCGGGCCATGTCACCGAGGAAGAGTTCGACGCGTGGGTGCGGCCGGAGCGGATGGTCGGGCGCCCGACCTGACCCGAGCGGAAATCAGTCGGGGCGCTGCACGGACCGCGTAGGCAGGCTACGGATCGCGTCGCGGTTCGACCAGGAGAAGCACTTCGCCGCTGCCTCCTCGAAGGGCAGCCACAAGAACGCCGAGTGCTCGCGCGGCTCGAGCCGGACCGACACCGGCTCCGGCACTTCCAGCGCGAACACGTGCTCGGTGTTGTGCGTGGTGCCGGGCGCGTAGCGGTGGCGCCAGCGCGGATAGATCTCGTAGACATTCGACATTCGCCAGTCCCGGAGTCTGCCGCAGCGGGTGGCGTCGATGCCCGTTTCCTCGAGGAGCTCGCGCGTTGCCGTGTCGATCGGCGCTTCGCCGGTCTCCTGACTGCCGGTCACCGATTGCCAGTAGCCGGGAGCATCGGCGCGCTCGATCAACAGCACGCGAAGGTCGGGCGTGTGGACGACGACCAGCGCCGAGACCGGAATCTTGAACGTCAAGCGGTTATGAGACGAAGACCCAGAACGGCTTGTGCCGCTCGCGCCAGTAATCGGCGGCTTCGGCGAGGATGTCTTCCAGCATCGTCCAGTCGATGCCGTGCGCCTTGCGGTAGCCGGCGCAGTGATTGAGCGCGATGACGCCGCCGCTCTTTCCAAGCCACGCCGCGTCCTCGACCGAATCCGCGAGCGCATCCCAATTGTTGCCGAAATGTTCGGGCAGCTTGAGTCCCTTGGCCAGCGCGGCCAGAAGTTCGGACTTGCTGTTGACCTCCTTCAGGTCCGCGGCGACGAATCGCAACTTTGCCGCGGCCGCGGCCGCGGCGAGCGAATGCGCATCGCCTTGCCACGCGTGGACGCCCGATATTTCCAGGTCGTGGAGATCGGGCACTTTCATTGGCGGATCCTCCGGAACGATTGATAGTGATCGTCGCTGTAGTAGCACGCTTCCGGCGCCTTCGACGGGCCGCCGCAGACCATCCGCCGGGCACCGCGATCACGCGCCCCCGCTGTGCGCACCGTGTATTCGCGGTAGTACCCCTTCGGCATCAGCGGCAGCAGGCGCTCGCGATTGCCGAAGCTGACGCCGTCGCGGCTGTAACGGAACGGACCGCCCTTGCCGATCAGGACGAAGAGGTCCTGGGCTTCCCTGGGCAGGTCGACGAGCATCACATCGACCGGCGGCGGCGCGCTTCGGGCGAACGCGGCCGTCGCGAGGCCAACGGTGGCGACGAGCAGCAGCGCGACGAGAAACACGCTCGCGCTGCGAGGACGGTTTGGCGCAGGCAGGTTGTCGATCATATGTCGGGTTCAATGCAGGTGCTGTCGAAGTTGGTGCGGAATCCCTCGGCGTTCGAGCCCTCCGCCGTCGATCCAGTCCCTCGTCGATACGGCGGCCCGATCGATGAGTTTGCCGGCGCGCGTGAAATCATAAGGCGAGACGTCGAGTGGACACAATGGCGGCACGACGGTGATCTCGATCCGGTCGCCGAGGCGTTGTACGTCGCTCACCATCTGCCGGGCGATCATCAGGTTGAGCGCGTGCGTCGCGCTGGCGATCGCGCCGCCGGGAGGCGAGGACGGCGCGCACGCTGTCTTGCCGGGCCCTGTACCGGGCATTCGTCCCCCTCGTTGGCGGCCAGTGTCCGCCGGCCGGTCGTCCGGCACCAGCCGTCAGGCGGTGGTCCGCGCGGCGTCGCTGTCGCGCACCCGGATGTGCAGGTCGCGCAGCTGCTGCTCGGTGACGCCGCTCGGGGTGTCGATCAGCAGGTCCTGTCCGCGTTGCGTCTTCGGGAACGCGATCACGTCGCGGATCTGGTCGACGCCGGCCATCATCGCGACGAGGCGATCGAAACCGAACGCGATGCCGCCGTGCGGAGGTGCGCCGCAAGCGAGCGCGTCCAAAAGGAAGCCGAACTTCTTGCGCTGGTCGTCCTCGCTGATATTGAGCGCAGCGAACACCTTGGCCTGCACCTCGGGCTTGTGGATTCGCAGCGACCCACCGCCGATCTCCCAGCCGTTCAGCACGACGTCGTAGGCCTTGGCGAGCACCTTGCCGGGGTCCGACGCGAACAGCTCCTCGTGGCCGTCCTTGGGCGCGGTGAACGGATGGTGCCGCGCCCCCCACGATTTGTTCTCATGATCGAACTCGAACATCGGGAAATCGACGACCCACAGCGGCTTCCAACCTGCGGCCGCGAAGCCGCGGTCGTGGCCGATCCGGGCGCGCAGCGCGCCGAGCGCATCGTTGACGATCTTTTCGCGATCGGCGGAAAAGAAGATGAGGTCGCCGCTCGCGGCGTTGGTGCGCTCCAGGATCGTCGTCAATGCCGAGGCCGACAGAAACTTGACGATCGGGGATTGCAGCCCTTCTTCGTTCGGCTTGCCGGCGTCGTTGACCTTGATGTAGGCGAGTCCGCCCGCGCCGTAGATCTTGGCGAACGCCGTGTAGTCGTCGATCTCCTTCCGTGTAAGCGTGCCGCCTCGCGGGACGCACAACGCAGCGACTCGCCCGTCGGGAAGCATCGCGGCGGCGTGAAACACCTTGAACTCCACGGTTTTCATGACATCGGTGAGCTCGGTCAGCTTGAGCGGCACGCGCAGATCGGGCTTGTCCGAACCGTAGTCGCGCATCGCATCGGCGTATAGCATCACCGGGAAGGGGTTCGGAAGCTCCACGCCCATCGCCTCGCGAAACATCACGCGGACGAGTTCCTCCATCAGCTCGCGCAGCTCGAGTTCGTCCATGAACGACGTCTCGATGTCGATCTGAGTGAACTCCGGCTGGCGGTCGGCGCGCAGATCCTCGTCGCGAAAACACTTGACGATTTGGTAGTAGCGGTCGAACCCCGCGATCATCAGCATCTGCTTGAAAAGCTGCGGCGACTGCGGAAGCGCGTAAAAGAGGC
>JBDTRG010000082.1:0-46718 GCA_039931775.1 Betaproteobacteria bacterium
CGAGATGGACGCCGTTGCCGGCCAGCGCGTTGAGGTAGATCGGCAGCGTTGCGACAAGTGTCTTGCCTTCGCCGGTGCGCATTTCGGCGATCTTGCCGTTGTGCAGCGCCATGCCGCCGATCAGCTGCACGTCGAAATGGCGCATCAGCAGCACGCGCTTGCCCGCCTCGCGGACGACGGCAAACGCTTCGGGCAGGATCGCGTCGAGCGCCTCGCCTTTCGCAACGCGCTCCTTGAACTCGGCGGTCTTGGCTTTCAGCGCATCGTCGGAAAGCGCCGAGATTGACGGCTCCAGCGCATTGATCTCTCGTACGGCGGAACCGTACTCCTTGAGCAGTCGCTCGTTGCGGCTGCCGAAGATGCGGGTGAGGATGTTGATCATAGTCCTTGGAGGTGTCGACGCCCGCGCAAAAAACAAGGGGTGAGGACCGCCTCACCCCTGATACCGCCTGCCGATGCGATCGAAATCGGGGAATCAGCCTGGCGATCGCAGGAATCGAACCGGATTCTGCGGGACGCCATTCAGCCGGACCTCGAAATGCAGATGCGGGCCGGTCGAACGACCAGTCGAGCCCACCGTTGCCACCCGCTGGCCGCGCACGACGAGGTCGCCCTCGTTCACGAACACTTCCGACGCGTGGGCATACCGGGAAACGAGCCCGTTGCCGTGGTCAATCGTGAGAATTTTACCATACTGGGGGTGGACGCCGGCCTCGATGACCTTGCCGCTCGCCGCGGCCACGACCGGCGTGCCCCGCTCCGCCGGAAAGTCGATCCCCTCGTGAAACGTCTGCTGCCCGGTGAACGGATCGATCCGGTAGCCGAAGTTCGACGAGAACCAGCCGTCGACGATCGGCGCCAGCGTCGGCATGAACTTGCGGTTCGCCGAATCCTGAACGAGCAGCGCTTCCAGCACGCCGAGCTGATCCGAGCGCTCTTCGAGCTGGCGCCCGAGCTTGCCGATCAGCGTCGAAAACTCGTCGATCGAAAGCGACCGCGACGGAAGCGACGACTCGGCACCCCCGCGCCCCGGCACCTGCCCCGACTGCAGCGTCGGCAACTCCTTCAGATTGAGGCCGGCAACCTTGGCGAGGTGCTCGCCCAGGCCGTCGAGGCGCATCATCTGCGCCTGCAGTTCACCGAGCCTCAGCGCCATCGCGTTGAGATAGCCGTCGACCTGCTGCTGCGACTTCAACGCCTCCTGGCGCTGGTCGGCAAGCACGATCGCCTGCAACCACGGATGCTGGATCGACGCCGCGTATTTGAGGGTGACGAAGTTGAATACGCCGGTGAATGTGACGAAGATAACCGCGAGGAGGAGCCCGCCGAGCGTCCAGTGCCGCCAATCCAGCGTGAGCGTGCGCGCTCGTGCCGTGGCGCTCGTGACGAGAATGATGTTCAATTGGACGCCCCTCGACCTTTTGCCGTTGCAACGGTCAGCGAACCGGTCGCTCTACATCCGCCGCCATCCGCCATGACGCGTTCTCCCCAATCCTTCAAACGCATCCTCGACGCCCACACCACCCTTGCCGAATGGGAGGTGCGACGCCGCCGCGAAGAGGCGCTGACGGAGATCGTTCGCCGGCTGTTGCCGCGACCCCTCGCCCTGCGAATCCACGTGATCGACGCACGGAACGATGCGTTGGAACTTGCTGCCGACGCGGGCGCAGTGGCCGGGATCCTCCGGCAGCGCAGCGCCGAACTGCTGCGCACCTTGAACCGTCAGGGGTGGGAATTTACTGGAATACGGGTGCGGGTGCAAGTTCGCTTCGACCCGGCACCGGCACCGAAACTGCTTGCGAATCCGCTAGATAGATCATCGCTGCGGCCGTTGTCGGCGCTCGCGCGCACGTTGCCGCAAGGACCACTCAAGGAAGCGCTCGAGCGCTTCGTGCGGCGCGCTGGCTGAACCCGCCCCGGTTTGGCTAGAGCATCGGCCCGACGATGCGCTCGAACGCGAAGAAAATCAGCACGATGGCGAGGAGGAGCACGGTGAATTTGACCACCTGCCAGATGAAGCGCAGGTACCGTCGGTCCCGGCTGAACAAATAGAGGATCGCGGCGACCGCGATCGCCGCGAGCGCCAGGAACAGCAGCAGGCGGACCAGGATCAAGCGGGAGTCGGTCAGGACCGGTGCGCGCTGGCGGGGAGTGCAACAGGCCCGCCAACGCTTTCGGTCCTCATGCGGGCGACAGTTGCCAGCCCTGGAATGCCGACGGCACTTCAGCGGGTTCGGCAAACGCGACGAGTTCGAACGCGTCCTTGCGGGCGAGCAGCGCGCGCGCCACGGCGTTGTTGAGTCCATGACCGGACTTGTACGCGGTGAACTGCCCGATCAGCGGATGCCCGAGCAGGTAGAGATCGCCGATCGCGTCCAGCACCTTGTGCTTGACGAATTCGTTGTCGTAGCGCAGGCCCTCGCTGTTCAGCACGCGGTACTCGTCGAGGACGACCGCGTTTTGCAGGCTGCCGCCGAGGCCGAGGCCCGCCTCGCGCATCGCCTCGACTTCCTGCATGAAACCGAACGTGCGCGCTCGCGCCACTTCCTTGACGTACGAGTGCTCGGCAAAGTCGACGACGACATTCCGGTTTTCGGAACCGAACATCGGATGCGGAAAGTCGATCGTGAAATCGAGCTTGAAGCCGTTGAATGGTTCAAACCGCGCCCACTTGTCGCCGTCGCGCACCTCGACGGTGTCGAGGATGCGAAGGTACTGCTTCGGCGCGTCCTGCTCGACGATGCCGGCCGATTGCAACAGGAACACGAACGGACCCGCGCTGCCGTCCATGATCGGGATCTCCGGCCCGGCGACATCTATATGGAGGTTGTCGATACCGAGCCCCGCGAGCGCCGACATCACGTGCTCGACCGTGGAGATCGAAGCGCCGTTGTGCTTCAAGGTCGACGATAGCCGGGTGTCACCGACGTGAATTGCCTCCGCGGGGATCGCGACCGGACGATCGAGATCCACCCGATGGAAAACGATGCCGGTATTGGGCGCCGCAGGGCGCATGACGAGCTCGACCCGGGCGCCGGTGTGCAACCCGACACCGGTCGTCCTGATCGTCGTCTTCAGCGTCCGTTGCTTCAGCATGCCGCGAGCCGTCGTCGAATTCCGCGCCGGTTCAAGGAGTTAACAGTCGATTGTACCACGAAATGGGCGGGCCCGGGCACCGGCCTGCGACCCGCCCTTCCGGCGATCCCGTTCGACGATTGCATCGCTGTCCCGACCGGTCAGTCGGCCTGTTTGCGCAGGAACGCAGGGATTTCCGACGAGTCGAACGCCGGCGCCGCCGGCTGTCCCCGGTCGCGCTTGCGCATCACCGCCGGCACGTCGAGGTGATCGTAGCCGCCGGCCTCGACGGTGACGCCCACGTTGTCGGTTCCCGTCCGCGCGACGACCTGCGTCTCGGCAACGAGCGTCATGTTCGGCGTCCGCTGCTCGCGCCGGACCGCCTGCGCGCCACCAAGGCCGGTCGCGATCATCGTCACGCGCAACCGGTCCTCCATCGCGTCGTCGATCACGGTGCCGACGATGACAAGCGCGTCGTCGGCGGTGAATTCCTTGATCGTCGTCATGACGTCCTGATACTCCTTCATCCGCAGTCCCGACGACGCCGTCACGTTGACGAGCACGCCGCGGGCGCCGGCCAGGTTGACGTCCTCGAGCAGCGGACTCCTCACCGCCGCCTCGGCGGCCTGGCGCGCGCGGTCCGTGCCCGACGCGATCGCCGACCCCATCATCGCCATGCCCACCTCGCCCATCACCGTGCGCACGTCGGCGAAGTCGACGTTGACGAGGCCGGGATTGTTGATCACCTCGGCGATGCCGGAGACCGCGCCGTGCAGCACGTCGTTCGCCGCCGCATAGGCGTCGAGCATCGAGATGTCGTCGCCCAGAACTTCCATCAGCTTGTCGTTCGGGATAATGATCAGCGAATCGACGCGCTTGGCCAGCTCGTCGATGCCTGCCTGCGCAACCTTCATCCGCTTCCCGCCCTCGAGCTTGAAGGGCCGGGTGACCACGGCGACCGTCAGGATGTTCATGCTCTTCGCAATGTCGGCGATCACCGGCGCCGCACCCGTTCCCGTGCCGCCGCCCATGCCGGCGGTGATGAAGAGCATGTCGGCGCCCTCGATCATCTCGGCAATCCGGTCCCGATCCTCCATCGCCGCGTCGCGGCCGATCTCGGGCCGGGCCCCTGCGCCGAGGCCGCGCGTCAACGCCGTCCCGAGTTGCAGCTGCCCGCCGGCCGTCGATCGCTTCAGTGCCTGCGCGTCCGTGTTCGCGCACAGGAACTCGACGTCGCAGAGTCCTCTCGCGATCATGTGCTCGACGGCGTTGCCGCCGCATCCGCCGATGCCGATGACTTTGATGACGGCGCCGTCCTGCGTGGGTTGGTCGATGATTTCAAACATGGTGGGTTCCTTTCTCCTGTCCTGTGTTGCCGTAATGGCGCGTTGTCGACTTCATGGTTTCGTTCCGACTGCCTGACGCTAAAAATTTGCCTTGAACCATTGCTTCATCCTTTCGGCGGCGCCGCTCAATCCGGTGGTCCTCGCACGCGACTGCTGCGCGGCGAGGTATTGGTCGCGGCCCTCGATGAGAAGGCCCACGGCGGTTGCATAACGGGGGCTCCTGACCACTTCCGCGAGCCCGCCTACGTAAGCCGGCACGCCCACGCGCACCGGCAGATGGAAGACCTCCTCCCCGAGCTCGGTCATGCCGGCCAGAAGCGCCGAGCCGCCGGTCAGCACGATTCCGGACGAGAGCAGTTCCTCGAATCCGGACCGGCGAAGCTCCGCCTGCACCAGCGTGTAGAGCTCCTCGATCCTCGGCTCGATCACCTCGGCCAGCGTCTGCCGCGACAGCTTGCGCGGCGGCCGGTCGCCCACGCCGGGGACCTCGATGATGTCGTTCGGGTCGGCGAGCTGGCGCAGCGCGCATCCGTGCCGAAGCTTCAGCTCCTCCGCCTCCTTCGTCGGCGTGCGCAGCGTCATCGCGATGTCGTTCGTCACCTGGTCGCCGGCGATCGGAATCACCGCCGTGTGCCGGATCGCGCCACCCGCGAACACCGCGAGGTCCGTCGTCCCGCCTCCAATGTCGATCAGGCAGATGCCGAGCTCCTTCTCGTCGTCGTTCAGCACGGCGATCGCGGAGGCGAGCGGCTGCAGGATCACGTCCTTCACGACGAGACCGCAGCGCCGGACGCACTTCGTGATGTTCTCGACGGCCGACACGGCACCGGTGACGATGTGCACCTTGACCTCGAGTCGCACGCCGCTCATCCCCAGCGGCTCGCGCACGTCCTCCTGTCCGTCGATGATGAATTCCTGCGGCAGGATGTGCAGGATCTGCTGGTCGTTGGGAATCGCGATCGCTTTGGCCGTTTCGACGACCCGGTCGATGTCGGCTTCGGTGACCTCCTTCTCCTTGATCGCGACCATCCCGCTCGAGTTCAGGCTGCGGATGTGGCTGCCGGCCACCCCGGTGTAGACCTCGGTGATCCGGCAGTCCGCCATCAGCTCGGCTTCCTCGAGGACGCGCTGGATCGAGCCCATCGTCGCTTCGATGTTGACGACAACGCCCTTCTTGAGGCCGCGCGACGGCTGCGTGCCGAGCCCGATGACGTTGAGCGCGCCTTCCGGCGTCACCTCGGCGACGATCGCGACGATCTTCGACGTTCCGATGTCGAGGCCGACGATCACGTTCTTGTTCTCTTTCACCATCGCGTCACCATGCTCATGCAGCAGCTTTCTTGAGAGGCCGTTCCCGGAATCCCGGCACGCGGGCCGCGAAACCGTTCCGATATCGCAGGTCCACGTGATCGATCCTCGTTCCGGCACGCGCGAGTGCACCGATCGTGCGTTCGTATGCGGCGACGAAGCGCGCGAGCCTTGCCGAGGGTTCTTCGCGCCCCAGTTCGATCGCGAGTGCACCGTTTCCGCCCTTCGCGGTGACGTGCCACCCGCCTCGCGCGGAAAGCCGGACGACCTGCACCGTGAGCCCGAGCGGCGAGAGCGCCTCGCTCGATTCGCGATATCGGTCCGCGACTTCCGCCGCGCGGCCGTCGGGCCCGGCGAACTGCGGAAGATCGCCGTTGTAGTCGGCGACGAAGACCTCGCCGAAGGTGTTGACGAGGCCCGTATCGTTCCACCGGGCATAGGGCACCTGTTCCTCCACCGTCACCTCGAGCCGTTGCGGCCACTGTCGGCGCAACGCGATGTTGCGCACCCACGGGACGCGAACCAGCGATGCGCGGGCCGCCTCGAGGTTCATCGTGAAAAACGTCCCGGCGAGCTCGTCCCTGACCACCGCTTCGAGGTGCGCCGCACTGACCTCGTTGAGCGCGCCGCGAACGACGACCTCGCGAAACGCAAAGGGCGCCTGTCGCGCAGCCCACGCGAGCGCGCCCCACAGCAGCAGCGTCACGGCCAGCACGGCCAGCCCCTTGGCGAGGGCGTCCAGTTGCCTCGCGTCATCCCACATGCGCGCCCCGCAGGATCTCGACGCAAAGGTCGGCGAACGACATTCCCGCTTCCTTCGCCGCCATCGGCACCAGCGAATGCCCGGTCATCCCCGGGGACGTGTTGACCTCGAGAAATTGGAACGATCCATCCGGCTTCAGGATGAGATCGAGGCGTCCCCAACCGCGGCAGCCGACGATGTCGAACGCCGCGAGGGACGCCGCTCGGATCTCGAACTCCTTGGCCTCGGGCAGGCCGCACGGACAGAAGTATTTCGTTGCGTCGGAAAAATACTTGTTGTGGTAATCGTAGTTGCCGGCGGGCGCCTCGATGCGGATCAGCGGCAGTGCGCGGTCGCCGAGGATCGACGCGGTAAGCTCGACCCCGGCGACGAATTCCTCGACGAGCACGAGGTCGTCGTGTTTCGCGGCCGCCTGGTACGCAGTGCGTAGTTCTCCGCCGTCGACGGTCGCGACCTTCGTGATGCCGATCGTCGAACCCTCGCGCGCCGGCTTCACGATGAGCGGCAATCCGAGCTCGGCCACGACCCGCATCCAGTCGGTCGTCGCGTCAACGACGCGGTAGTGCGGCGTCGGGATGCCGCTCGCGAGCCAGACGAGCTTCGTCCGCCATTTGTCCATCGCGAGCGCGGAGGCCATCACGCCGCTGCCGGTGTAGGGGATACCCAGCGTCTCGAGCGCGCCCTGCACCGTGCCGTCCTCGCCGAAGCGTCCGTGCAACGCGATGAAGACGCGATCGAAGGCCTCGCGCTTCAGATCGAAAATCTGCCGCTCCTTTGGATCGAATCCGTGCGCATCCACGCCTTTCTCGACGAGCGCCTTCAACACGGCGTTGCCGGACAGGAACGAGATTTCCCGCTCCGCCGACGGCCCGCCCATCAGCACGGCGACCTTGCCGAATTCGCCGGTGCTTTTCACAGCAACCTCATTGGACGCCCTCTTTCCGGGGGCTGGACGATCGGTTGGTCGAGTGTCGGGCGCGCGCAATCGCGCGACGACGCGCCCTCCGGGCCTTGGCGTCGCCCGCCGCGCTCATGCGCATTCACCGATAATTTCAACTTCGGGCTCCAGATCGACGCCGGTCTCTCCGCGAACGGTTCTTTTCACGTGCGCGATGATCGTCTCGATGTCGGAGGCCTTCGCGAGACCTTCCGGATTGACGATGAAGTTGGCGTGCTTTTCCGAAACGCGCGCGCCGCCGACCGCATAGCCTTTGAGGCCGCAGCTCTCGATGAGTCGCGCCGCGTGATCGCCAGGCGGATTGCGGAACACGCTGCCGGCGTTCGGCAGGTTGAGCGGCTGCGTCGCGATCCGCTTGCGCAGAAGCTCCGCGATCCGTTCGCGCGCCGCATTTCCGTCCCCTTCCGGAAAGGCGAGCCACGCCGCCGTATAGATGCCGTCGGGACGCGACCCGTCCGCGCGGCGCACGCTGCGGTAGCCGGTCGAGTACTCGGAAGCCGGACGAACCTCGATGGCGCCGGCACGCGTCACGACTTCGACGCGTACGACGTGACGCCAGGTCTCGCCGCCGTAACAGCCGGCGTTCATCGCCAGCGCGCCGCCGATCGTGCCGGGAATGCCGGCGAGGAACTCCGCGCCGGCGAAACCGTGCGTCGCGGCGAACCGCGCGACCTTCGGGCTCGGGACGCCCGCCTCGGCGTAGATCTCGTGCTCGGAGAGTTCTAGCGCATCGAGCGCCGCGTGCAGGACGACGACCGTCCCGCGCACGCCCCCATCGCGAACGAGCAGATTGCTGCCGAGGCCGATCGCGGTCAGCGGCTCGCCGGCTGGCAACCGGGCGATGAACGCCGCGAGATCGTCGCGGTCTGCCGGAACATAAACACGCTCGCCCGCGCCGCCGCAACGCCAGCTCGTGTAGCGGGCGAGCGGAAGGTCGCGCGAAAGCGTACCGCGCAACACCGTGAACCGATGCGGCTCGGTCATCATCATGCGGCCGCCGCCCTCATAGGCCGGCCGTCCTCATGCGCCATCCTTTAACAACCCCGGCACCTGGCCGATGGACCCTGCGCCCATCGTGACGACGACATCGCCTTCCTGGACGAGCGCTGCGATCGCCGCCGGCAATTCGGCGATCGACTCGACGAAGACGGGCTCGACCTTTCCAGCGACGCGAACGGCTCGCGCCAGGGCGCGTCCGTCGGCAGCGACGATCGGCGCCTCGCCGGCCGGATAGACGTCGGTGAGCAGCAGCGCATCGACGGTGGAAAGCACCTTGACGAAATCCTCGAACAGATCGCGCGTGCGCGTGTAGCGATGCGGCTGGAACGCGAGCACGAGCCGCCGGCCGGGAAAACTGCCACGGGCGGCGGCGATCGTCGCCGCCATCTCGGCCGGGTGGTGGCCGTAGTCGTCGATCAGCGTGTAAGCGCCGCGGCCGTCGACCTCGACTTCGCCATGACGCTGAAACCGGCGGTCCACGCCGTGAAACTCGGCGAGCGCGCGCGCGATGGCGGCATCGTCGACGCCGACTTCGCGACCGACCGCGATCGCAGCCAGCGCGTTCTGGACGTTGTGCTCGCCGGGCAGGTTGAGTTCCACGGGAAGGTCGGCGACGCCCGCCGTGCGCGCGACGAATCGCATCCGGCCGCCGATGTTGCTGACGCCATCGGCGTGCAGGCGAGCGTCGCTCGTGAGTCCGTAGGTGACGATCGGCTTCGTGATCGACGGCAGGATTTCGCGGACGTTGGGATCGTCGAACCCCAGGATCGCGACACCGTAGAACGGAAGGCGCTGCGCAAAGTCGATGAACGCGCGCTTCAACCGCTCGAAATCGTGGCCGTACGTCTCCATGTGATCGGCGTCGATGTTCGTGATCACGGCAAGCGACGGCGACAGGTACAGGAACGACGCGTCGGACTCGTCGGCTTCGGCGACCAGGAAATCGCCTTTCCCGAGGCGCGCATTCGCACCCGCGGACAAAAGCCGTCCGCCGATGACGAACGTGGGATCGAGCCCGCCCTCGGCCAGCACGGACGCGATGAGGCTCGTCGTCGTCGTCTTGCCGTGCGTGCCGGCCACGGCGATGCCCTGCTTCAACCGCATCAGTTCGGCCAGCATCAGCGCGCGCGGCACGATTGGAATGCCAAGTTCGCGCGCAGCCGCGACTTCCGGATTGTCGGGCGCGACGGCCGTCGAAACGACGACCGCGTCGGCGCCGGCGACGTGGTCGCGCGCGTGCCCGATGGCGACCGCGATGCCGAGCTTGGCGAGCCGTGCGGTGACTTTGCTCGCGACAAGGTCGGACCCCGACACCCGATAGCCCTGCGTCGCGAGTACCTCGGCGATGCCGCTCATCCCGGCGCCGCCGATGCCGACGAAATGCACGCGTTTCACCTTGTGCTTCATGGCCTGGATCCGAGGGCAACGCAGGCATCGGCAACGCGATCCGCGGCATCCGGACGGGCGAGCTTGCGCGCCGCGATCGCCATCGCTTCGAGCGTCTCGCGTGTCAGCGATTGCAGGCACTCGGCGAGCGACTCGGGCGTGAGCTCGCGTTGCGGGATCATCAGCGCGGCGCCGCCTTCGACGAGAAATCGCGCGTTCGCGCTCTGCTCGTCGGCGATTGCGCCCGGCAGCGGAACGATGATCGATGCGACACCGACGGCGGCGAGCTCGGACACCGTGATCGCGCCGCCGCGGCACAGCACGATGTCGGCGTCCGCATACCGTGTCGCCATGTCGACGATGAAGTCGACGCACTCGGCTTCGACGCCGGCGTTCAGATAGGCGGCTTGCAGCGCAACGATGTGCTTTGCGCCCGCCTGGTGCACGACGCCTGGGCGCGCCTCCGCCGGCATCGCCGCCAGCGCCGCGGGGACCGTCCGGTTGAGCGCGGCCGCGCCGAGGCTCCCGCCCACGACCAAGAGCTTGAGGGGGCCGGACCGTCCGGCGAATCGCGCTTCCGGAATGGGTAGCGAGGTGATCGCGTCGCGCAACGGATTGCCGACCCACACGACCTTCGCCGCGAGCCGGCCGCGCATCGCGTCTGGAAATCCCAGCAGGATCCGGTCGGCGCCATACGCGAGCACGCGGTTCGCGAGGCCCGCGATCGCATTCGAGTCGTGGACGACCAGCGGCTTCATCATGGCGACGCCGGTGAGCGCGCCCGGAAAGGATGCGAAGCCACCGAGGCCGAGCACGACATCGGGCGAGCGGCGGCGGATGATGCCGTAGCTCTGCCAGCACGCCACAAGCAGCGCGAACGGTCCCAGCAGCAGCGTCCTGATCCCCTTGCCGCGAATGCCGCCGAACGAGACGCCTTCGAATTCGACGCCGTGCGCGCGGACAAGCGCCGCCTCCATGCCTTCCTTCGTGCCGAGCCAGAACACGCGCCAGCCTCGCGCCACGAGCTTCGCCGCGACGGCGAGCCCCGGGAAGACGTGTCCGCCGGTGCCGCCCGCCGTGATCATCACCGTGCCGGTCATAGAAGCGCCCCCACGCTTGCGGCTTCCGCCGCTGCGCTGCCCCCCGAGGGGGAGCAATGAGCGGCTTGGGACGGCCCGGCGCCGCTCATACGGTGAATCCCCGCAACAGCCGTCGATTCTCGTAATCCACGCGCAGCAGGATCGCGAGCGCGACGCAGTTCGCGACGATGCCCGAGCCGCCGAACGAGAGCAGCGGCAGCGTCAGTCCCTTCGTCGGCAACACGCCCATGTTGACGCCGATGTTGATGAACGCCTGCACGCCGATCCACACGCCGACGCCCTGCGCGACCAGCGCCGAGAACGGGTGGGCGAGCCGTGCCGCCTGCCGGCCGATCGCGTAGGTGCGATAGAGCAGCCAGACGAACAGGCTGATGATGGCGAGGACGCCAGCGAAGCCCAACTCTTCGGCGGTGACCGCCAGCAGGAAGTCGGTATGCGCTTCCGGCAGATAGAGGAGCTTCTCGACCGAGGATCCGAGCCCGACACCGACCCATTCGCCGCGGCCAAACGCGATCAGCGAATGCGAAAGCTGGTAGCCCTTGCCGAACGGATCGGACCACGGGTCGAGGAACGCGACGAGCCGCTGCAGCCGATAGGGCGCCGCGATGAGGATCAAAGAGAGGCCGACCGGCAGCAGCAACAACAACCCGAGAAAGAGCCGCCAGTCGAGGCCGCCCAGGAACAGGATCCCGAACGCGATCGCCACGATCACGACGAACGCGCCGAAGTCCGGTTCGAGCAGCAGCAGCCCGCCGGTCGCGACCATGACGACGAACAGCGGCAGAAAACCCCGAACGATCGTCTGCTTCAGTGGTTGCTCGGCGTGCAGGAACGCCGCCTTGCGCACCGCGTAGCTCGCGGCGTAGATCACGACCGCGAGCTTCACGAACTCGGAGGGCTGCAGATTGACGAAGGCGAGCGAGAGCCATCGTCTCGATCCGTTCACCGATTTGCCGATCCCCGGGATCAGAACGAGCACGAGCAGCACGGTGCCGCCGATGAAAAGCCACGGGGCGAGGCGCTGCCACGCCTTCATCGGCACCTGGAAGACGACGAACGCCGCGAGGACGCCGACGCCGACGAAGAGCGTGTGCCGGACGAGGAAGTACCAGGCGCGGAATCCGGTGTGCGGCGATGTCTCGGCCATCGCAATCGAAGCCGAGTACACCATCACGACGCCGATCGCGAGCAGCAGGATCGCCGCCCAAGCGAGCGACGCGTCGTAGATGAGCATCGTGCGCGGGTTGCGCGGCAGGGCGCCGATCGAGCCGAACGCCTTAAGCATGCCGAAGGGGGAGAGCGCGGCGGTCGCGGCGGCATTCCTACGCATGGGCATCCTCGCCCAGGTGTTCGCGTACCCGTTCCTGGAAACGCAGCCCCCGCTCGATGTAATTGGCGAACTGGTCGAGGCTCGCGCAGGCCGGCGACAGCACGACGGCATCGCCCCGCTTCGCGAGCAGCATGGCGCGCGGCACGGCGGCGTCGAGCGTTCCTACCCGCTCGATGACGGCGCGCGTTCCCGCGAGCGCGCGTTCGAGCTGCGGCGCATCGCGTCCGATGAGAAGCACGGCGCGGCAATGCGCATCGACGGCAGTGCGGAGCGGCGAAAAATCCTGGCCCTTGCCGTCGCCGCCGGCGATCAGCACGACCGGCCGGCCAAGCCCTTCCAGCGCGACCCGTGTCGCCGCGACGGTGGTGCCCTTCGAATCGTCGACAAAGAGCACGCCGCCCGCCTCGGCGATCCTTCGCATCCGATGGGGCAGCCCTTCGAATCCGACGAGTGCCTCGAGTACGTTGCGGTCGATCTTCACCACGGCCGACGCGAGCGCCAATGCCGCCAGCGCGTTCAGCGCGTTGTGCCGCCCGACGAGCTTCAAGTCAGACGCCGGGACGAGCAGCGCGCCGCCGCGTGCCAGCCAGAGGTCCGTCACCCCACCGCGCGCCGCACTTCGGTCGACGAGGCCCCAGGCTTCCTCGGACTCGGGCAAGCCGGCGCCGAACGTCTGCACGAGGCGACCGGGGATCCGCATCGCCATCGATCGCGGGTCATCGCGATTGAGCACCTGGATGCCGCCGCCGCTGAAGACGCGCGCCTTCGCCGCTGCGTAATTGTCGATGCCCGAATACCGGTCCAGATGGTTGTCGGTGACGTTCAGCACCGTCGCCGCGGTCGCCTCGAGCGAGGACGTCGTTTCCAGCTGGAAGCTCGACAGTTCGAGCACGACGAGGCCCGGCCAGGCGGAGTTCGCGGGCAGCGCGTCGAGAACCGCGTCGCCGATGTTGCCTGCGACCGCCGTCGCGAGGCCGGCGGCGCGGCACAGCGCGCCGGTCAGCGCGGTCACCGTCGTCTTGCCGTTCGATCCGGTGATGGCGAGAACCTTCTGCCCGGCCGGGGCTGCGCGCGCGAAGAGCTCGATATCGCCGACGAGTTCCGCGCCTCGCGCGAGCGCGCTTGCGATCGCCGGCTGGTCCTTCGCAATGCCGGGGCTGATCGCGATCAGGTCCGCGCCTTCGAGCGTGGCGTCGGTGAACGGCCCCGGGGCAAAGGGCACGCGCGGAAGGAGCGCGGCGAGCTCTTTCGCGTACGGCGGGCTCGCCCGCGTGTCGGCCACGCGCACGGCAGCCCCGTTCGCCGCGAGGTAGCGCGCGAGCGAAAATCCGGTGAGACCGAGTCCCAGCACAACGGCAGTGCGCCCTTCGTAGCTCATCGCAATTTCAGCGTCGAGAGGCCGAAGAGCACGAGCAGCATCGTGATGATCCAGAACCGGACGACGACCTGGTTCTCCTTCCAGCCCTTGAGCTCGTAGTGATGGTGGATCGGCGCCATTCGGAAGACGCGCCGGCCGGTGAGCTTGAACGACGCGACCTGGATCACCACCGACAGCGTCTCGACGACGAAGACGCCCCCCATGATGAACAGCACGATCTCCTGGCGGACGATCACGGCGATCGTGCCGAGCGCTGCGCCGAGCGCCAACGCGCCGACATCGCCCATGAACACTTCCGCCGGGTAGGCGTTGAACCAGAGGAAGCCCAGGCCCGCGCCCGCCATCGCGCCGCAGATCACGGCCAGCTCGCCGGCGCCGGGGATGTACGGGAATTGCAGGTAGCGCGCGAAGATCGCGTTGCCGCTCACGTAGGCGAAGATGCCGAGCGCCGCGCCGATCATCACCGTCGGCATGATCGCAAGTCCGTCGAGGCCGTCGGTCAGGTTGACGGAGTTGCTCGTTCCGACGATCACGCAGTACGTGAGCGCGATGAAGCCCCAGACGCCGAGCGGGTACGAGACCGTCTTGAAGAACGGCACGATCAGGTCGGCCTTCGGCGGCAGCGAGAGATTGAAGCCGCTGCCGATCCACGCGAAGAACATCTGGACGAAACGCGTCGTGTCGGGCGCGGACACCGAGAACGCGAGATAGACGGCGGCGATGAGGCCGATCACCGACTGCCAGAAGAACTTCGACCGTGCGGTGAGACCCTTCGGATTGCGATGGACGACCTTCCGGTAGTCATCGACCCAGCCGATGGCGCCGAAGCCGACCGTCACGAGCAGGGTGACCCACACGAATCGATTCGCGAGATCCGCCCAGAGCAGCGTCGTAACGGTGATCGACACGAGGATCAGCGCGCCGCCCATGGTCGGCGTGCCGGCCTTCGCCAGATGCGTCGGCGGCCCGTCGTCGCGGACCGACTGGCCGATCTTCATTTGCGTCAGCCACACGATGACCTTCGGCCCGACGAGGAACGAGATGAAGAGCGCGGTCATGCACGCGAGCACAGCACGCAGCGTCAGGTAGCCGAAGACGTTGAATGCGCGGATTTCCTTCGAGAGGAATTCGGTCAGGAGCAGCAGCATCAGTGCGCTCCTGCCGGGGGTTGCCCGGACAGCGCTGCGACGACCCGCTCCATCCGCATTGTGCGCGAGCCCTTGACGAGCACGGTCGTTCCGGCCGCCGCGGTCGCGACGATCTCCTTCGCGAGCGCCTCGACCGCGGAGAAATGCTCGGCGCCCGCACCGAACGCCGCCGCGCTTTCCGCCGTCAATGTACCGGCCGTCAGCAGGCGGTCGATGCGCGCGGCGCGCGCGTACTCGCCGACTTCGCGGTGGTAGCCAGGCCCGCCTTCGCCCACCTCGCCCATGTCGCCCAGAACCAGCCAGCGCGGCGAAGGGGCCGCGGCCAGTACGTCGATCGCCGCGCGCACCGAATCCGGGTTGGCGTTGTACGTGTCGTCGATTACCGCAACGCCGGAGGCCGTTCGCAGCATCGCGAGGCGACCGGCGACCGGTCGAAACAATTCGAGGCCGGCGACGATGGCGGGTAGCGGCACGCCGATCGCCAGCGCCGCACCCACCGCCGCGAGCGCGTTCGACAGGTTGTGCCGTCCCGGCGCATTGATCCGCAGCGTCGCCTCTCCTGCCGGGGTCGCGATCCGCAGCGCGTCACCGGACGCCATTTCGTCCCGAAGCCGAATCGCCGCCGGATGCTCGAGCGCGAAATCGATGACGCGGACGCCGGGACGCGCCCGCGCGGCGGCACGCCACACGTCGACCGACGCATCGTCGGCGTTGACGACGGCCGTACCCCCTTCCGGCAACGCACGCACGAGGTCCGCGTGCTCCTGTGCGACCTCGGCGACGCTCCTCATGAACTCCTGGTGCTCGCGCTGCGCATTGTTGACGAGCGCGACCGTCGGCTGCGCGACCCCCGCGAGCTCGGCCGTTTCGCCGCGGTGATTCATCCCGAGCTCGATTACCGCCGCCGCGTGTTCGGTGCGCAGGCGCAGGAGTGTCAGCGGGAGGCCGATTGCGTTGTTGTAATTGCCCTGGGTCGCGAGCACGCGACTCTCGCCGAAGTGCCCGCGCAGGATCGCCGCCAGCATTTCCTTGACCGTCGTCTTGCCGTTGCTGCCGACCACGACGATGACGGGAATCGTGAATCGCGCGCGCCAGTGGGCGGCGAGCTCCGAAAGCGCGCCGAGCGGGTCGGGCACCGCGACCAGATTGCCTTTGATCGCGCCGGTGCGGTCCTCGGCGACGAGCGCCGCGACCGCGCCACGTTCGAGCGCCGTGCCGACGAAATCGTGACCGTCGAAGCGCTCGCCCTTGATCGCGACGAAGAGATCGCCCGGAGCGAGGATGCGCGTGTCGGTGACGACGCGCGTGAATCGGACGTTGCCGCCCAGCATGCGGCCCTGGACGGCGCGTGCGGCGGTCGCGGTGTCCATCATGCGCCGCTCGCCCCCATGCGCTCTTTCCACGCAGCCAACGCGTCGGATGCAACTTCGGCGTCGGAGAAGTGCGTACGCACGCCGCCGCGCTCCTGGTAATCCTCGTGCCCCTTGCCGGCGACGAGCACGACGTCGCCGCCGCGCGCGCTCGCGATCGCCTGGTGGATCGCGGCGGACCGATCGAGTTCGAGCGACCATTGCGAACGGCCGACGTCGCGAATGCCGCGGACGACGCCTTCGGCGATCGCGCCGGGATCCTCGCCGCGAGGGTTGTCGCTGGTCACGACGACGCGGTCGGCGAGCGTCGCGGCGATCCTGCCCATGTCCGGCCGCTTTCCGGCGTCGCGATCGCCGCCGCATCCGAACACAGAGATCAACTCACCGCCTTCGACGACCGTCGGACGCAGCGCAGTCAGCACCTTTTCCAGCGCGTCGGGCGTGTGCGCGTAGTCGATGACGACGAGCGGCTCGAAACCTCCGCCGAGGCTCTGCATGCGGCCCGGCGGCGCGTTGATGTGGTAGAGCGCGTCGAGCGCCGCGTCGAGCGCGATGCCGCTTCCGACCACCATGCCGAGCACGCCGAGCACGTTGGACGCGTTGAACGTCCCGGATACCGTTGTCGCCACCTCGCCGCTTCCCCAGGGCGTCGCGATCGTCATGTCGATGCCCGTCTGCGTGATCGCAATCCGCGTCGGCACGATGTCCGCATTGACGAGGCCGTAGGTCAGCACATCCTGACGGCGGCCCCGGGCAGCCTCGGCAAGGCTCTGTCCGAAGGGATCGTCGACGTTGATGACCCGCAAGCCTAGCCCCGGCCACGCGAAGAGCCGCGCCTTGGCCGTCCCGTACGCGGACATCGTTCCGTGATAATCGAGGTGATCGCGCGTCAGGTTGGTGAAAAGTGCGGCGTCGAATTCGACGGCGTTGACGCGCCCTTGATCCAGGGCGTGCGACGAGACTTCCATCGCGACGGCGACCGCACCTCGGTCGCGCATTTTCGCCAGCGTCGCGTGGACGAGCGCGGCGTCGGGCGTGGTGTGCGTCGTGGCTTCGAGTCCGCCGACGAGACCGTTGCCCAGCGTGCCGATGATTCCGGCCCGGCGGCCGCACCGGTCGAGACACTGCGCGATCCAGTGCGCGCACGATGTCTTGCCGTTCGTCCCGGTGACGCCCGCGACCCACAGCGATTTCGACGGGCTGCCGTAGACGAGATCGGCGATCGCGCCGAGCTTTGTCTTGAGGTCGTTGACGGCGACGTTGGCGACCTCCCACGCCGGATTCCAGCGAAAGCCGAACGCGTCCCAGACCACGGCATAGGCACCGCGCGCGATCGCTTCGTCGATGAACGCGCGCCCGTCGGCCGCCTGCCCGCGGTAGGCGGCGAACACATCGCCGACGCGCACGCTGCGGCTGTCGGCGGTGATGCCGCGCGGAATGACCGACAGGCGCGCGACAAGCGCGGCGGCGTCGAAGCCGGGCGAGAGCATCGTCGCCATCACGTTTCCTCTTTGACCTCGACGTCTTCCGCCGGCAGGATCACGTTGTCGAGCGGTGCATCGGGCGGTGTGCCGAGCGTGCGCAGTGCCGCCCCCATCACCGCGGAGAAAACCGGCGCCGCGACGTCGCCTCCGTAATAGACGCCTGTCGACGGCTCATCGATCATCACGGCGACGATGAGCCGCGGCGCCGACGCCGGCGCGAATCCGACGAACGACGCGACGTACTTGTTCGTGTAACCGCGGCCTTCGAGCTTGTGCGCGGTGCCGGTCTTCCCGGCGACCCGATAGCCCGGCACCTGCGCCTTCGGCGCTGTGCCTCCCGGTAGCACGGCGAGCTCGAGCATCCTGCGCACGGCGATCGCGGTCCTCGCCGACATCACCGGACGTCCGGCCACCGGACCGTTGCCCTTGAGCAGCGTCGCCGGTTTGAGCTCGCCGTCGCTCGCGAATACCGTATAGGCGCGCGCGAGCTGGACCAGGTTCACCGAGATCCCATGCCCGTACGCCATCGTCGCCTGCTCGATCGGCTTCCAGGTCTTCGCCGGTCTCAGTCTTCCCGCGACTTCACCGGGAAAACCCGTGTTCGGCAATGCCCCGAACCCGACGTCGGAAAGCGTCTGCCACATCGTGGCTGGCGGCAGCGCCAGCGCGATCTTCGCCGCGCCGACGTTCGACGACTTCTGGATCACCTGCTCAACCGTCAGCGCGCCGGCGCGATGCGCGTCATGGATGGTGTTCGGCCCGATCGTCAGCGTCCCCGGCGCCGTCTGGATCACCGTATCGGGGCGGATTGCGCCGCTTTCCAGCGCCGACGCGATGGTGAACGGCTTCATCGTCGAGCCCGGCTCGAACACGTCGGTGAGCGCGCGGTTGCGCATCTTTTCGCGCGTGACGCGATTGCGCGCGTTGGGGTTATAGGTCGGCCAGTTGGCGAGCGCCAGGATTTCGCCGCTCTGCGCGTCGAGGATCACGAGGCCGCCCGCCTTGGCGCGGTGCGTCTCTACCGCGGCTTTCAATTCGCGAAACGCGAGGTACTGGAGCCGCGCGTCGATCGCGAGGGCCAGGTCGCGCCCCGCCTGGGGGGCGCGGATCGCCTCGACGTCTTCGACGACCTCGCCGCGGCGGTTGATGATCACCCGCCTGCTTCCGGATTTTCCGCCGAGCCACTCCTGCTGCGTCAGTTCGAGCCCCTCCTGGCCGACGTCGCGATCGCCGGTGAATCCCAGGATGTGGCTCATCGTTTCGCCTGCCGGATAGAAGCGGCGGTATTCGGTCTGGTCGTGGACGCCGGCGATCTTCAGCGCGGCGACCCGGGCGGCCACCTCGGGCGGCACCTGTTTCGCGAGGAAGACGAAATCGCCGCCGTCGTCGAGCTTCTTGGCGAGGGCCTGCGGCGTCGTTTCGAGCGCCAGCGCAAGGAGTGTCCGCTTCTCGGGAGCGGTCTCGACCTGGCCGGGAAACGCCCAGATCGATTTCACTGGCGTCGAGATCGCAAGCGCTTCGCCGGAGCGATCGACGATGCGACCTCGGTGGGCGGGTACCTCGATCTCGCGGCTGTAACGCGCGCTGCCCTGCCCCTGCAGGAAGGCGTTGTCGAACCATTGCAGGTAGAGCGAGCGGCCGGCGAGCGCGACGAACAACAGCAGCAGGATGCCGAAGACGACCGGCGCGCGCAGCCTGGGCAGCGTCGGCACCGGTGCGGCGCGCTTCAGTGCGGCAGACGTTCCGGTCATCGCGTGCCGCCCGGAACGATCTCGGTCCGGCCGGGGCCCGGGAGCTGCATCCGGAGCTCCGAGCGCGCGATCTTTTCGACGCGTACGGGCATCGCCCAGGTCGACTGCTCGAGTTGCAGCTGGCCGAATTCGGTCTCGTAGTTGCGCGCCTTCAGTTGCTCGCGCTCGAGCTCCACGAAGAGCTTGCGCGCCTGATGGCGCGACGTCACCAGCGAGAGCGCGCAGACGACGAGGATGGCGAGCAACAGCAGGTTCAGGCGGACCATGGTCGAATCAATGTCGAGCCTCGATGCCGAAATCGGCCGGCACCGCGTGTGCCGTCCGTTCGGCGACACGCAGCATCGCGCTACGCGCCCGAGGATTCGCCGCGACCTCGCGTTCGGACGGACGAATCGCCCGCCCGATCACGGCGAGCGGCGAGCCCGGCAACGCGTCCGTGCGGATCGGCAGCTTTGCGAGCCGCGGATCGCCGCCGAACGGTCGCGACGCGAAAGCGAAGAAGCGCTTCACGATCCGATCCTCCAGCGAATGGAAACTGATCACGGCGAGCCGCCCTCCCGAGCGCATCAGCGGGACGGCACGGGGCAGCGTCAGCGCGAGCTCCGCGAGCTCGCGATTGACGAAAATCCTAAGAGCCTGGAACGTCCGCGTGGCCGGATCCTGACCCCGATCACCCCGCGGGCGCGCGCCGACGGCTTTGGCCACGATCCCGGCGAGCTGGCGCGTGCTCCCGACGGGTGCGACCGCGCGCGCCGCAACAATTGCTCTTGCAATCGATTGAGCAAACCGTTCTTCACCATAATCGCGTATCACCTCCGTGAGGTCGGGCGCCGTCGCGCGCGCCAGGAATGCGGCGGCAGATTCGCCGCGCGTGGGATCCATCCGCATGTCGAGCGGGCCGTCCGCGCGAAACGAAAAGCCGCGCGCCGGATCGTCGATCTGCGGAGAGGAAATGCCGAGGTCGAACAGGAAGCCGTCGACGCGCGCGACGCCAAGCGTCGCGAGCACGTCGGGAATCTCGGAAAACCAGAAGCGCCGGAAGAACAGTCGCGGATCGTCGATCGCGCGGGCGCTGCGCTCGGCCTCCGGATCGCGATCGAGCGCGATGAGCCGTCCCGAACGTCCGAGGCGGCCGAGGATCGCGCGTGCGTGGCCGCCGCGACCGAATGTCGCGTCGACGTAGACACCTTCCGGCCTGACCGCCAGCGCGGTGATGACTTCCTCGAGCAGGACGGGGACGTGACCACCATCGCCCATCACAAGCTGAAGCCATCCAGTTCGGGCGGCAGACCGCCTGCCGGAAACTTGATCGCGCGGGCCGTCTGCTCCTGCCACTTCGCGTCGTCCCACAGCTCGAACTTGTTTCCCTGTCCCACGAGGACAACGCGATGCTCGAGCGACGCGTACTGGCGCAGCGCAGGCGGCACGAGGACGCGGCCGGCGCCGTCCATGTCGACTTCATCGGCGTGACCGACGAGCAGACGTTGCAGCCCGCGAATTTCTTCGTTGAACGACGACAGCGCCATCAGGCGCGCCTGGATCGGCTCCCAAGTCGCGCGCGGATAGACGAGCAGGCATCGGCTCGGGTCGGCCGTCACGATCAGCGTTCGCTCGACGGCATCGGGACTTCCGACCAGCGCAACGCGATGCTTGCCGGGGATCGCGAAGCGACCCTTCGCGTCGAGCGCGAGCTGGGTCACGCCCCGAAAGACGGCCCCCGCCGAACCCGACGATCCCGCTCCTCCCTGCGCCACCGCGTCGCTCCCGCCACCTGAAGTGAGTGAGTACTCATTTACGTGCGCCTGTCGCTTTCAGGCCGTTTGTCACGCAAAACCCCACTTCACCCCACTTTTCACCACTCGATGTCACTATAAAGGAACAAAAGTCGTAAGGTCAACTGATTTAGGTTTACGAACAGCCACTTAACGCCGCGGGTGTACCAATTTTCTACTTCGCTATTAAACAATTACTTACGACGTCAAATAAATGTAATTTGGGAGATGTAGCCGCAAAACGGAACCCGAGACCGTACGATCGTTCGACAAGCGCTGATTTTTGGTCTTCGGCCTTCGAAAAACCGGCAACACGGGCAAACGCGACCCACCGACGGGTGCGTCAGGCACCGATCCTTTGCGTTGCCCGCACGAACAACTGAGCCGGCGTTTTTGGAAATCGCGGCGGCAGCGCGGCCTTATATGCCATTGGGATGGGCCGCGAATGAGGATTCCCGCCAACGTTTACAATAGCTTAGGATGCCGGCCTCGTGTTCCTCGCCGGCCGGGGACCATCGAAAACCGCGCGGTTCGGTTAGAATCAGCGCTCCGAACCCGCGGCGCATTCTCGTCGACGCCGCCCCCATCCTGCCGAACGTCCAACCCCGGAGCACCGCATGTCTCGCCGCACCCACGTCATTTTCGCGCTGATCGCGGCGCCTGCCGCACTGCTGACTCCACTCGAGGCGCTTTCGCAGCCGGCGAAGCCCGGCGAAGTCACGGCCTCGACGTCGATCAGCGGTGTGTACACATTCAACACGGATCTCGACCGCGGGGGCGACTTCAATTGGGGCACGGGAATCGTCAGCGGCACCATCACGCGCCAGGTCACCCCGCAACTCTCCGTCGGTCTCTCGCTTCGCTACGACTACGAAAACTGGTCATTCGGCAATCCGATTGCGTTCGGCGGACAGGCGCCGTGGGGAAAATTGAACGCGCCGAACATCGCCGTGAATTTCGGCTACGCGGTCACGTCCGACATCTCGATCGGAGTGACGCCGACCTTCGGATGGGCATATGAAACATCGAGCAGCGGCAACGGGCTGATCTACGGCGCGATCCTTTCCGCAACCAAAGTATTCTCGCCCGATCTCGTGCTGGGTCTCGGTGCCGGCATCGTGCGCCAGATCGACGAAACGAAGGTGTTTCCATTCCTCATCGTCCACTGGCAGATCAACGATCGGTGGCGCCTCGCGAATCCATTTCGCGCGGGACCCTCGGGAGGCGCGGGCCTCGAACTCACGTACTCGATCGACGACGACTGGGAAGTCGCCGGCGGTGGCGCCTATCGTTCGTACCGATTTCGGTTGGCGGACAACGGCTACGCGCCGAAAGGCGTCGGCGAGAACCGTTTCATTCCGCTTTTCGCGCGCGTCACGCGCAAGCTCGGCAAGCAAACGCAGCTGGATTTCTACGCAGGCGTTTCGGTCTCGGGCCGGCTTTCGGTCGACAACTCCAGCGGCGGCAGCGTGGCGCAGGACGACTACAAGACCGCGCCTGCGCTCGGCCTGACCCTCGCTCATCGCTACTGACGCGCGAAGCGGATTCGCATGGCCCGACGCGCATTCGCAGTCGCAATGCTGGGTGTCGTCGCAATCCTTTCTGGGTGCGCGATCCGCTACGACAGCGCCGGAACCACGCGTGTGGGCATCGGACTCTGGGGCTTCGGCGATCCGCCCGGCGTCGACTGGAATCTCGACGGGCCGCGGCGCGAGATTCCGGATTTGCCGGCGACGCGACCGCCGGAATTGCCCGACCGGCCGAGGACCGACCACCCGCCTCAAGAAGGGGAGCCCGGTGCGAGGAACCAGGAATCCCTCGGGGAGCACGGCATCGCGATCGACGATAATCGAGGCCGTGCCGTCGACTGCAACGCACTTGCACCCTCCGCTCCGGTTTCTTCGCGCGCTGATCCTGGCCGCCGCGACGCTGCTGGCCGCCAGCGCCGGCGCCGCCGATCCTCCGAGCGTCGCGGCGGCCGGAGGATCGGCGACAGTCGTCAGCGCTGAACCAGCCTATCGCGTCGTCATCGCGGCGCCCCCGACACTCAAGGCGGCGATCGAACGCAGCGTGGGGCTCGTTCGCTGGCAGAGCTACAGCGACATGACGGTGGACCTCCTTGAGCGGCTGTCGCGGGAAGCGCGGGACGAGACAAGAAACGTCGCGGCGGCGGAGGGCTACTTCTCCGCGGGCATCGACATCACGATCGATCGCGATGCGAAGCCGCCCATCGTCACGATCACCGTGACGCCGGGCGAGCCGACGAGGGTCGCGAAGGTGGCCATCGACGTCACGGGTCCGGCTGCCAACGACGCACCGCTCGGCACCGCCGCGATCGGAAAGCTGCGGTCCGACTGGGGCCTGCCCGACGGCGACGTGTTCCGCCAGTCGGCGTGGAGTGTCGCCAAGGATCGCGCGCTGGCGACGATGCATGCGAGCCCCTATGCCGCGGCGAGAATCGCGAGGAGCGAGGCGGCGATCGACCCCGAAGCGCGGACGGCGGTGCTCGCGATCGATATCGAAAGCGGGCCTGCATTCCGCTTCGGCGACCTCGCGATCGAGGGACTCGTGAAGTATCCGGCGTCGATCGTGCGCAATTACAGCTCGATCCGTCCGGGCGAACCGTATGGCGAGGCCGCGCTCGAACAGTTCGTCCGGCGCCTCAATTCCACCGGCTACTTCTCGAGCGTGCAGGCGGCAATCGATCCGGTCACGGCGCATCCCGAAGACGCGACGGTGCGGGTCAACGTCATCGAAGCGCCGACGAAGAGTTTCGAAGGCGGCATCGGTTACTCGACCGACGTGCGCTACACGGCCAAGGCTAGCTATCGCGACGTCAACATCGACGGACAGGGGCTCCAGATGCTGGCCGATGCGCAATACGATGGCAACATTCAGGGCGGATCGCTGCGGCTGGTGCAACCGGCAAACTCCGCCGGCTGGATCGGCACTTGGGTCGTCGGAGGAAAGCGCACCGACATCGAAGGACTGGCCACTCAGACCGGAATCGTCGGCACGCGATGGTATACGCTGGAGGAGCGGCGCGAACGAGCGCTGTCGGCAACGTATTATCTCGACAATCAGGAACCGAGCGATGCGCCGTCGTCGCGCTCGCATGCGCTCTACGTCGAGGTCGAGCAATACCTGCGCGAGGTCGACAAACTGGTCGCGCCGACCCGGGGATGGATGGCGAGCGCGCAGGTCGGCGGCGGGATCCCCGGCGCGTCGACTCGCGGTTTCGGACGTGCGGTCGGCCGCTTCGCCGCGTGGGTTCCGCTCGACTCGGTGAGCCAGCTCAATTTCCGCGGCGACATCGGCGCGGTCTTTGCCCCCACGCGCGACGGGATTCCGTCGACGCTGCTCTTCCGCACGGGCGGCGACACGACCGTCCGCGGCTACGCGTTTGAAAGCCTCGGCGTGCAGCAAGGCAATGCGGTGGTCGGCGGACGCTACTACGCAGTGGCGAGCGTCGAAGCGGTTCGCTGGATCGGCGAAAACTGGGGTCTCGCGGCGTTCGTCGACGCCGGCAACGCCACGGACTCGGCATCCGATTTCAAACCGGCGTTGGGGTACGGCACCGGCGTGCGCATTCGAACGCCGCTCGGCCCATTTCGCGTCGATCTCGCGTATGGTCAGCAGGTGCACCAGGTGCGCCTGCACTTCTCCGTCGGCCTTTCGTTCTGACGATGAAATCCGATCCGCCGGCGAAGGCCGCGCAACACCCGGCATCCCGCGGGCGGATGCGACGCGTCGGTCGACGGTTCGCGATCGCCGTCGGGCTCGCGGCGCTCGCGGGCGTGGCCGGTTACGCGTTCATTGCGAGCGAGCTCGCGCTGCGACTCGCCGTCCAGGTATTGATCGACCGCAGCGAAGGGCGGCTTGCCGTCGAGGCGCCAACGGGGTCGCTGCTGTCTACGGTGCGCATCAAGCACCTGTCGTGGAAGGGCCCCGAGGCGACCCTTTCCGCCGACGAAATCGCAGTCAACTGGAATCCGCTTGCGCTGGGATTTCGAGGGATCGTCGTGAAGGGCCTCGGTGCACAGCGCATCTCGCTCTCCGTGCAGGCGTCCGACAGTGCGGTCCCGTTGCCCGCAAGCCTCGCGTTACCCACAAGGATCGCAATCGAGGATATCGCCGTCGCCGAATTCAATTGGAGGGTCGGCACGAACGAAGGCAGCTTCAAAGGCGTCACGTTCGGCTACGCGTTCGATGCCACCAGCCATCGCGTGGACAAGCTCTCGTTCGTCGCTCCCCACGGAACGCTCACCGGCGGGGCGAAGCTCGACGCGCAACCGCCGTTCGCGATCGCCGGGAAGTTCGCGTTCACCGGCGATGTCTCGCAAAAGGAAGCTCGGGCCGACTTCGCCGTGTCCGGAACGATCGATGCCGTTGCGGTCGACGGCAGCGGAAGCGCGGGCGACGCGCGTTTCGCGCTGCAGGCGAAGCTCACGCCGCTCGCGGCTGTCGCGCTCGGGCAATTGACGCTCGACGCGCAGGACGTGGACATCAGGGCATGGAACGCAACGCTCCCGTCGACCCGCCTCGGCGTGAAGATCGATGCCCGGCCGCTCGACGGAGGGCTGGCCGGCAGCGTCGAGGCCCGCAACGCGATCCCGGGCCCGATCGACGGGGAGCGCGTGCCGGTGCGCTCGCTTGCGGCGCGCTTCGTCTGGCGCGCGGATGCGCTGACCCTGGACGATCTCGTCCTCGAAATGACCGGGAGCGGCCGCGCCGCCGGCCGCGCCGCAATACCGCTCGACGGTAGCGCCGGCAAGTGGGCGCTCGACGTGCGCGACATCGATTTGAGGCAGATTCACACCTCTCTCGTCTCGACGCGCCTTTCGGGCACGCTCGGCGCCGACCTCGATGTGTCTCGCCAGAAGATCGACGGGCGCGTCGCCGATCGGACCATCGTTGGTGGCGTCTCGGTGTCGTTCGCCGCAACCGTGGCCGATCGACGGCTTGTCATCGAACGGCTCCAAGTGCGCGCCAGCGACGGTGAACTTGCGGGGAGCGGACGCATCGATCTCGCGAACCACCGCGCATTCGAGTTTTCGGCGAAGGCGACGAGGATCGACCCCTCTCGCTTCGGGAATTTCCCGCCGGGAAGTCTCGAAGGCGACGTCGCTGCGAGCGGCACGCTGGAGCCCTCGTTGCGCGCCGACGTGAAAATCGCCGTTGCGGCAGGAAGCAAGCTCAAGGGCGTCCCCCTTTCCGGAACGATGCGCGGCATGGTCGCCGCGCGCACCGTTCGCGACGCCGTGGTTGATTTGAATCTGGCGTCCGCGAGGCTGACCGCGCGCGGCGGCACCGGCGAAAACGACGAAGGGCTCAAGGTTTCACTCGACGCGCCGAAGCTCGCCGAGCTCGCGCCCCTGTTGGCCCCCCGCGTGCCCCGTCCGCTTTCGGGGGCGCTGCGCGCCAGCGCGACGATGCGCGGTCCATTCGACCGCGGCGGCCTGGAATTAACAGTGCACGGCGAAGCGTTGAAGGTCGGTCCGGCGTTGGCCCTCGGGACGATCGACGCGAGCGTCAGCATCGCGCCGGCCACAAGTCCCGGAGGTGCCGCAGCTGCGGATCAACGCCGGTTGCAGGTCGAAATCGCGGCGACGGCGATGACCGCACCGCCGGGAACCTTCCCTCGGGCGCAGGCGAAAGTCGAAGGTACGCTCGCGCAGCACAAGGCGTCGCTTTCGTTCGTGGGAGCGGACCTCGACGTCGACGCAACGGCGCACGGCAGCGCCCGCGAGACCGGCAACGCGGGAGAGCCCGGCGGATGGACCTGGAGCGGCACCCTCGACACCCTCGAGAATCGCGGTCTCTGGGCGCTGCATCTTGCCACCCCGGCCACGCTGGCGATCGCTCGAGGCCACGTCGAGATCGGCGCAGCGCGTATCGACGTCGCTGACGGTCGCGTCGACCTCAAGGCGCTATCCTGGGATGACGGCCATGTGACCACGCGCGGCGAATTCGCCGGCGTGCCGGTCGCCACCGCGGCCAAATTCGCCGGTGTTTCGCTGCCGTTCGCCTCTACGCTGACGGTTGCCGGCGACTGGTCGATTGCCGCGGCGCCGCGGCTCAACGGAACCGTGACGCTTCGACGGGAGCGCGGCGATCTTTTCTTCGGTCCCGACGCGGCCATCGACGCCGACAATCGCGCCTTTCGCATCACGATCGTCGAACTCAACGCGCGATTCACGGAAGACGCCATCGCCGCGACGGCGGCTGTCAAGTCAGGACGCGGCGTGAACGTGGAGGCCCGGTTGGACGTTGGCGTCGCGCCGGATGCCCCGCCCGGCCATATCGCTCCCAATGCGCCGCTCTCCCTCGCGCTGACGGCGGATCTCGCCACGCTCAAGGTGCTCCAACCGTGGGCGGGAACCACGGCGATCATCGACGGCAATGCTCACGCCGAACTCAACGCCAGCGGGACCGTCGCACGCGCGCCATTTTCCGGCACCGTGCGCGCGGGCAGCCTGCGGATCGAGGCACCGCAATACGGACTGTTTTTCATCGACGGCCGACTCAACGCGCGCCTCGTGGACGGGGCACTGGAGCTCGACGAACTCTCATTCGCCGGAGGGGCCGGCCGCTTCACCGCGTCGGGCCGGCTCGCGGCCCCGGGCGACGTCCCGACCGACGTGCAAAGTGCCGCGGGAACGATCACTTGGCACGCGGAAAAATTCCGCGTGCTCAATCGGCCGGATCTCCGGCTCGTCGTCGGCGGATCGGGAACGCTCTCACTGAAGAACCGGAAGGTCTCGCTCGACGGCGCGCTCACCGCCGACGAAGGGCACTTCGAATACCGGCCCCAGATCGACACGACGCTCGGCGACGACGTCGTCGTCAAGGGGTGGCCGGCCAGGGACAGGAGCGAGACGCGTGGCGCCAGCGTGCCGATCGCGATCGACCTCGAGGTCGACCTCGGGCAAAACCTCACGTTCACCGGCGAAGGACTGGAATCGGGACTGCGCGGCAAGGTGCGCGTGACGACCGCCGCCGACGGAACGTTTCGCGGCCGCGGGTCGATTCAGGCCTCGAATGGCATCTACCGCGCGTTCGGGCAAAGGCTCGTCATCGAGCGCGGACGCCTGATTTTCGACGGCCCGCTCGACAATCCGGGGCTCGACATCGTCGCGCTGCGCAAGAATCTCGCCGTCGAGGCCGGCGTCGCCGTCAGCGGAACGGTGAAGGTCCCGATCATCCAGCTCACCTCGATTCCGCCGGTCCCGGACAACGAGAAACTTTCGTGGCTTGTGCTCGGACAAGGGCTCGACCGGACGTCCGGCAGCGACATCGCCGCGTTGCAGGCCGCCTCGGCGGCGTTGCTGGGGCGCGGCGGCAAGTCGGTCACCGCGACGGTCGCCGAGAGCATCGGACTCGACGACATCTCGGTCGGCCGCGGGACGAACGCACCACGCGGATCGGGGCGCAGCACCCCCGACGCTTCGGGGCAGGTCGTCGCGTTCGGCAAGCGGATTTCCGACGACCTTTCGCTGGTGTACGAGCAGGGGCTGACCGTCGCATCAAACGCGCTGCGGCTCGAATACAGCCTCACGCGCACGCTGACGCTGCGCGCAGAGGCCGGTGCGATCAGCAGCTTCGGCGTCTACTACCGACGCGTGTTCGACTGACCCTGATACTGCGCACCTGCGCGGCAAGGCATAATTGCGAATGCGCCGTGCAGGCGGCCCCGGAGAAAGGACGTAGCGGCCCGGGCGCGAACCATCGCAGGACGGAGGCATCGAACGTGGAATTCACCAAGGAACTGGATGCGCGCGGACTGTCGTGCCCGCTGCCGATCCTCAAAACCAAAAAGGCGCTGAACGACCTCGCGTCGGGACAGGTGCTGAAGATCCTCGCGACCGACCCCGGCTCGGTGAAGGACATGCAGGCATTCGCGAATCAGACCGGGCATCCGCTGCTCGCGTCGGCCGAGGAGAACAAGGCCTTCGTGTTCTACCTCAGGAAAAAGTAGTCGCGCCCGTGTGACGCCCGTCCAACGCCCCCGCCGCCGGGGAGGTCTATCTGGTCGGCGCCGCTCCCGGCGAACCCGATCTCTTGGCGCTGCGCGCATTGAAGCTCATCGCGCGCGCCGAGGTCGTGCTGTACGACAACCTGATTTCGGCGGAGCCGTGGTATTTCTTCGCGCAGACGACCCATCCGCAGAACCTCAATTACCAGGCGGTCACCCAGCGCCGCCACCGACCGGAGGAGTGTGCCTTCATGAAATTCCTCGGCTATGTCGCCTACACGACCGACGCGGCAAGGATCGCCCAGCATCGCCCGGCGCACCGCCAATATCTGACCGACCTGCTGCAGCAGGGGAGACTCATCGCCGCGGGGCCGTTCACCGACGACAGCGGCGCAGTGTTCATCTACGAGGCCGAATCCGCCGAAGGCGCGGCAGCCTCGTTGGCCGGCGACCCGTTTTCGATCCACGGCGTGATCGTTAGCTCCGCGCTCAAACCCTGGAAACTCGCCATGGCCAACGCCGATCTGATGAAGGTGTAAGACGATCCCTCCGCGTTGCGCATGCGCGGGTTCCTGTCGTTTGTGTTGCTGGGTTTCGCGGTGACTGCCGCGGCCCACCGCAGCATTGCGTCGTCGTCGGCGGTCGCGGGGAAGATGCGCGAATCAGCCGAGACGCCGTGCATGCGCTGCTCAAGACAACGCTGTCGGCGGTCGGCCTTCGCAAGGTCGTCAACATCATCTTTCACTTTTCGAAGCGCAGCGTTGCGAGGCCGTGATCTCGATGAAAGCTGAGCCGGCTGCTCGCGCTATGAGGTGGGCTTCGGCCGCCGGGCGCGGGCCACCGCAGCCTCCATCGCCGCGCGAACGGCGGGCGCGAGCGAAGGTGGAAGGGCAATCGCATTCTGTGCGGCGTCGCGTCCGCGCACCGACATCTTCTTCGCAGTCTTCGTCAGGATATCGGCGAATTTGGCGGTGTCGTATCCGCCATGCGCGCTGACGAAGTCGCCGAGGTAACTTTCAAAAAATACAAGGGCAACGACATCCTCCAGCGCCTGCGCCTCCGGGTCGGACTTCAGCGATTCCTTGCGAATCAGCGATTGGACCCGACCGATTGTCGCGTCGTCATAACCGACGTCGTCAAGAATCGTGGCGGCGAGCTCCGCATGGAAATCGCGCAACCGCGTCCGCCAGTGGTTGTAACCGTCGAACGTCATCGGGTATGCGGCGCGCGGAATCTTCCACCGTTGCAGGTGCTGGCAGCGCGCGGCGAGGCGCAGCGCCTCGGACGCATCCGGCGCGAAGCGCTCAAGCATCGCGGTGAGGCGCTCGGCGTAAAGCACCTCTTTCGGGCGCTCGCGACCGTCGACGAATTCCCGATTCGGGTCTTCGGCGTTCGCAGCGTCGAAACGCGAGATCGCACGGGCGAAACGTTCGGTCGCCGTCATCGTTTACCGGGCCGTTTCGGGAGATGCGACTGCGCACTCGTCCCGGAAGAATGGCGCGCCCGACAGGAATCGAACCTGTGACCTTTGGCTTCGGAAACCAACACTCTATCCAACTGAGCTACGGGCGCGTCGATCCGGATTTTACCGTGTCGGTCGAACGAGCGTCCACCCGGGATGCCGGCGCCGTGCGAGCCACGGTATAATTCGACGTTTGACCCGCGAGAGGTCGGCGTCGCATTTCCCAGCCCTCCGCCAGCGACGCGTGCCCCGCTCGGGGACGACGTCGTCGAATTCGGACCAGGACACTCATGCAAGACCACGATCACCACGCCCACTCGGTCGCGCAATGGAAGCAGCCCGTCATCGCCATCGGGCTGGCGCTCGTCGCGACGATCGTCATCCTCGTGCTGCTCACGCAGATGGTCACGGATACGCCGAAAGTCGCCAAGGACGATGAGGCCGCGGTGCTGTCGCGGATCAAGCCCGTCGGTGAAGTCGAGCTGGCCGTCGCCGGCGCGCCGAAAGGCCAGTTGACGGGCGAACAGGTCTACAACCAGGTCTGCAAGGCCTGCCACGAGGGCGGGCTCGCCGGTGCGCCGAAGGTCGGCGACAAGGCGGCGTGGGGCAAGGTGATCGCGCAGGGCCTCGCACCCACCGTCGACCACGCGATCAAGGGAATTCGCGCAATGCCCGCGAAAGGCGGCAACCCGGACTTCGAGAACGTCGAAGTCGAGCGCGGCGTCATCTTCATGGCCAACAAGGCGGGCGCGAACTGGAAGGAACCTCCGACGAAAGGCGCCGTCGAGCGCACGGGACCGGAAGTCGTCAACGCTGTGTGCGGGAAGTGCCACCTGACCGGCGAAGGCGGCGCGCCGAAAGTCGGCGACCGCGCCGCGTGGATGCCGCGGGTGGCCAAAGGCGGATTGCCGGCGGTGACCGAATCCGCGCTCAAGGGCCACGGCGGGATGCCGGCGCGCGGCGGCATGGCCGAGCTCTCCGACGCCGAGATCAAACGCGCGATCGAATACATGATCAATTCGGGCACCGGCGCTGCTGCGGCCGCTCCGACCGTCGCCGCAGCGCCGGCCACCGCGGTGAGCGCAACGGCTGCGGCCGCACCCGCCGCCGGCGCGAAACCCGACGGCAAGAAGGTCTACGACACGACGTGCATGGTGTGCCACGGAACCGGCGTCGCCGGCGCGCCGAAGTTCGGCGACAAGGCCGCGTGGGCGCCGCGCCTGAAGCCCGGCGTTGACACGCTCTACGCGACCGCATTGAAGGGCAAGGGCGCGATGCCGGCCAAGGGAGGCAACAACGCGTTGAGCGACGCCGAGGTCAAGGCGGCCGTCGACTACATGGCCGCAGCCGCCAAGTAGCGCGCTGCACGCCGGGAAATCGCGTTGCGCCGGAGCGCGATTCCCGGACAAAAAACGCGGCTCGAGGGCCGCGTTTTTTGCATCCACTGCCGCTTCGCGCGTCACTCCGTCGCCGCAACGAACTCCTTGGCCTCCGCGTCGGCATCAACGTCGCCGCGCTCGACATTCCGTTCTTCGGCGAGGTGCGACAGGTAATCGGCCGTCACGTCGCCGGTGATGTACTTGCCGTCGAAGCACGACGCCTCGAAGTGCGCCAGCGCGGGATTGGTCGCACGGACGGCGGCCTTCAACGCGTCCAGTTCCTGGTAGATGAGGAGATCGGCGCTGATTTCGCGTGCGATTTCGGCTTCGGTGCGGCCGGTGGCGACGAGCTCGCGCTGGTTCGGCATGTCGATACCATAGACGTTTGGATACCGGACCGGCGGGCTCGCGGACGCGAAGTACACCTTCTTCGCGCCGGCCTCGCGCGCCATCTGCACGATCTCGCGCGACGTCGTGCCGCGGACGATCGAATCGTCGACGAGCAGCACGACCTTGTCCTTGAATTCCATGCCGATCGGGTTGAGCTTCTGGCGCACGCTCTTCTTGCGCAAGGCCTGACCCGGCATGATGAACGTGCGCCCGATGTAGCGGTTCTTGACGAACCCTTCGCGATAGGTAAGCCCCAGCGTGTTGGCGAGCTGCAGCGCGGACGGGCGGCTGGAATCGGGGATCGGGATCACGACGTCGATGTCCTGCGCCTCGGGGATACCGCGGATCTTGTTCGCGAGCTGCTCGCCCATGTTGAGCCGCGACTCGTACACCGACGTGCCGTCGATCACCGAGTCAGGCCGGGCGAGATAGACGAATTCGAAGATGCACGGCGCCAGGATAGGGTTGTCGGCGCATTGCCGCGAGTGGAACTTTCCGGTCTGGTCGACGAAGATCGCCTCGCCCGGTGCGACGTCCCGCAGCACCGAGAAACCCAGCGCCTCGAGCGCAACCGACTCGCTCGCGACGAGGTATTCGGTGCCGCCCATCGCTTCGTTGACGCCGATGATGAGCGGGCGAATGCCGTACGGGTCGCGAAACGCCAGCAGACCGTACCCCGCGATCATCGCGACGATCGCGTAGGCGCCGCGGCAGCGCTTGTGCACGCCAGCGACGGCGGTGAAGATCGCGTTCGCATCGAGCCGCGCGTGGTGCGCGGCGCGCTCGAGCTCGAGCGCCAGCACGTTCAGCAGGACCTCGGAATCCGAATTTGTGTTGACATGGCGGAAATCGAGCTGGAAGAGCTCCCGCTTCAGCGCTTCGCTGTTGGTCAGGTTCCCGTTGTGCGCGAGCGTGATGCCGAACGGCGAATTCACGTAAAACGGCTGCGACTCGAGCTCAGACGATGCGCTGCCGGCGGTCGGATAGCGGCAGTGGCCGATGCCGAGGTTGCCGGTGAGATCTCGCATGTTGCGCGTGCGGAAGACGTCGCGGACGTAGCCGCCGCCCTTGTGCAGGTGGAACGTCGTCCCGTCGTTCGTGATGATGCCCGCGGCGTCCTGCCCGCGGTGCTGCAGCAGAAGGAGCCCGTCGTAGAGCACTTGGTTGACCGGCGTATGCGCGACGACGCCTACGATTCCACACATGTCAGACACTCTCCCGGCGCCGCATCGGCGCTTCCGGCACGCCAATGAACGGAGATGGCGCCTGCCGGCGAAAAATCAAGCCGCTCCGCCCAAGCCCGCGGCAGATACGGCCGCAGTGACAGCGCCGCCTCCGCGAGCGGACGCCCAAGGACGGCATTCTGCCACCAATTCTGCTTCGGCAGCGCGGTGACTCCCGCAATCAGCGCAAAGAGTACGACCACCGCCAGCGCGCGCAACAATCCGAAGACGGCGCCCAGCATCCGGTCGACGAACCCCAGTCCGATCGCCTTGATGACCCCGGAAAGGCTTCGCGCGATGAGCGCTCCGGCGATCATCACGACGATCATGATCAGCGCGAACGCGAGCACGTGTTTCGCTGCCGGATTGATATCGAGCCGCGAAAACAGGCTGGCCACCGATCCCGAGTACATGAACGCGACGACGATGGCGGCGACCCATGTGGCGAGCGCGATCAACTCGCGGACGACGCCGCGCGCGAACGCAAAGAGCGTCGACAGTGAAGCGACGGAGATCAGCGCAAAATCGAATCCGTTCAATGGCGGTGCGAGCGCATGGACGCGCTATCCGCGTGCGGCGGCGCGCAGGATCACGACACCGGCGCGACGATGCCGTTGTAGCCCTCGCCTTTGAGCTTCGCCCGCGCGGCTTCGGCGTCGGGTCGTGACGAGTAGCCTCCGACGCGCACGCGCCACAGCGTGCCGCGCGAGGTCTGCACCGGCTCGACGAACGCGGCATAGCCGACCTTCTTCAGCTTGTTCGCCAGCGAATTGGCGCCCTTGTCGTCGGCGAACGCCGCGAGCTGCACGACGAAGCCCTCCGCCTTCGGAGGCATCGCCGGAGGCGCGGCCGATTGGGCAGCGACGGTGATCGGTTTGGGATCCGAGTTGGCGACCTTGCCTTCGGTGGCCGCGGCTTTAGGTTCGATCTTCGATTCGGGTGCGGGCGCCGCTTCGGCGGCGGCCTTGGCTGGCACCTTTGACGAAGGCGCCAGCACGCGCTGCTCCGCGTCGGTCACCGATTTGTTCGCCGGCGCAGCATCAGCGGAGCCTGAAACGGCAGGGGTGACCGAAACCAGCGGTGATGCCGTCGGCACGCGCGTCGGCGGCGCCGATTCGGGCGCCGCTTCGGCTTTCGTCCCCGGGCTTTTCGATTCGGTCTTGCCGTCGACTTTCGGAAGCGCCTTTTCCGAGCTGGCCTTGCCGGTCAGCCGGTTGACGAATTTGCTCTCGTCGACCGGCGGAATCTTCACCGACACGTCATCGCCGAGCGGGCGGGGTTCCTTTTCGAGCAGCATCGGCAGGATGATCGCTGCGGCCAGCGCCAGCACGATCGCGCCGACGAGACGCCGGCGCGCCTTGCGTTTCATCTCGTCGACGATGAGGTCGGCGTTCTCAGCGATCCGATCAGCCATTGCGGGGTGCGCGCGCGGTTTCAAACCTTGCCGCGGTCAGCGCCGCAGCGACAGTCAGAAACGATCCGAAAACGATGATTCTATCAGCTTCACCCGCCCCAACCCGTGCCGCGTCGAGCGCGGTAGCCACATCGTCGAACCGGCGGATCGCGCCGGGGCCGACGCCGGCGGCCTCGAGTGCCGCGGCGATCGCGAGCGCTGTCGCCCCGCGCGGACCGGGAAGCGTCGCGACGTACCAGCGGTCGATTCGCGATCGCACGGCGTCGATCACGCCGCCGATGTCCTTGTCGGCGAGGACACCGAACACGGCGGACGTCTGCGGGAAACGGCCCATCGCGCCCAGCGTCGCTTCGAGCGCGCGCGCCGCGTGCGGATTGTGCGCGACATCGAGCACGATCACCGGCCTTCCGGGAAGCACCTGGAAACGGCCGGGGAGATCGACGGTGACCAACCCATCGCGAACGGCACCGGCGGCGACGTGCAAACGGTCGCGAAGGAGGTCGAGCGCCGCGAGAGCCGTGGCGGCATTGGCGAGTTGGTACGTACCGTGCAACGCGGGCAGTGGCAATCCGTAGCGCGGTCCGCCCGGTCCCCAGTATTGCCACTGGCGGTGCTCCGCCACGAAACCGTAATCACGGCCCATCGCAAGAATCGGCGCGCCAATGGCGGTTGCGTGCGCGATCAGCGTGGAAGGCGGATCCGGATCCGCGCAGACCACCGGGCGTCCGGGCCGGAAGATGCCGGCCTTTTCGCGACCGATATCCTCGCGCGTCGGGCCGAGGTAATCCATGTGATCGAGGTCCACGCTGGTCACGATGGCGACGTCGGCGTCGATGACGTTGACGGCGTCGAGCCTGCCGCCGAGCCCTACCTCGAGGATAACGACATCAAGACCGGCGCGCGCGAAAATCGAGAGCGCCGCCAGCGTACCGTACTCGAAATAGGTCAGCGGGACGGCGTCGCGCGCATCCTCGACGTCGTTGAATGCGCGGATCAGCGTTGCATCGTCCGCGGGCTCGCCGCGTACCCTGACCCGCTCGTTGTAGCGCAACAGGTGCGGCGAGGTGTAGAGGCCCGTGCCGTGCCCCGCGCAACGCAGCACCGTTTCGAGCACCGCGCAGGTCGAGCCCTTGCCGTTGGTCCCGGTGACGGTGATCGCCGGGCAAGCGAGCGCCGAAGCCATTCTCGCGTGGACCACCGCTACGCGCTCGAGGCCCATCGCGATCGACTTCGGATGCAGCGTCTCGAGATACGCGAGCCAGCCGTCGAGCGTCGTCGGGCGGATCATTCTTGGAAAAGGAAAAGTAGGGTCAGACTCGACTTTTTGAAAATGCCGAGGGATTGGCGGCAACCTTCAATAAAGTCGAGTCTGACCCTACTTTTCACTACTTTTCGGTCTGACACTGCTCTTCAGTCGGGGGTGGCCGCACTCAGCCCGCCGGCACGGGTTGGGCGGTGAGGTGGGCGAGCAGGCGTGCAAGCTCGTCCTTCAACTGCCGGCGATCGACGATCATGTCGATGGCGCCTTTGTCGACCAGGAATTCGGCGCGCTGGAAGCCTTCCGGCAGCTTTTCGCGAACCGTCTGCTCGATCACCCGCGGTCCGGCGAATCCGATCAGCGCGCCCGGCTCGGCGATGACGACGTCGGCGACGAATGCGAACGACGCCGACACGCCACCCATCGTCGGATCGGTGAGAATCGACACGAAGGGCAGCCGCGCCTTGGTGAGCTCCTGCAGGACAGCGGTGGTCTTTGCCATCTGGAAAAGCGAAAGGACACCTTCCTGCATCCGCGCGCCCCCCGTCGCCGAGATGCACACGAAGGGGACGCGATTCTCATACGCGACGCGCACGCCGCGAACGAACCGCTCGCCGACCACCGACCCCATCGATCCGCCCATGAAGTCGAACTCGAAGCACGCGAGCACCAGCGCGACGCTTTTCACGCTGCCCTGCATCACGATCAGCGCGTCGGTCTCGCCCGTCTCCTCGAGCGCGGCCGCGAGCCGCTCGTGATATTTCTTCTGGTCCTTGAATTTCAAGGTGTCGACAGGCACGACCTCCGAACCGATCTCGAAGCGGCCCTCCGGGTCCAGCAGCTGCTCGATGCGCTCGCGCGCCGGCACGCGCACGTGATAATTGCATTTCGGGCATACGAAGAGGTTTTTCTCGAGGTCCGTCCGATAGAGCACGGTCTCGCAAGACGGGCATTTGATCCACAGGCCCTCGGGCACCGCGGTCTTCTTGACGCCCGGCGTACTCTTGATCCGCGGCGGCAACAGCTTTTGCAGCCAACTCATTCGCCCCCCCCCCGAAAGCAAAAGGCGCGCGATGGACGCGCGCCAAACGGTGCTTAAGCCGCGCGCTTGTGCATCGAATCGAGCGCGCTACGGATTCCGGCGAGCCACGCCCCGGCACGGTCTGCCGCCGCTTCCGCCGGGCCCGCCTCGATCTCCTGGATGATGCGGCTGCCGATGACGATCGCGTCCGCATCCACGGCGATCGCGCGGGCGCTTTGGGCGTCGCGGATGCCGAAGCCCACACCGATCGGAATGCGCACGTGCCGGCGGATCTCGGCGAGCTTGCGGCTGACCTCGCCAGTATCGAGATGACCGGCGCCCGTCACGCCTTTGAGCGACACATAGTAGACATAGCCGCGCGCGATCCTCGCCACAGCGGCGATACGCGCATCGGGCGTGGTCGGCGCGACGAGGAAGATCGGCGCAAGGCCGCGCGCGCCCAGGAGCGTCGCGAATTCGTCCGCCTCCTCCGGCGGATAGTCGACGACGAGCACCCCGTCGACACCCACCTCTGCAGCGCGATCCGCAAAGATCGCCGTGCCCATTGCCTCGATCGGATTCGCGTATCCCATCAGCACGACGGGGGTAGTCGCATCGGTTTCGCGGAACGCGGCGACCATCGCCAGCACGTCTTTGAGCCCGACGCCCTGGGCCAGCGCGCGCTCCGAGGCGCGCTGAATGACGGGGCCGTCGGCCATCGGATCGGAAAACGGAACGCCGAGCTCGATCAGGTCGGCGCCCGCCGCAACGAGCGAGCGCATGATCGGCAGCATTGCCGCCCGCGTCGGATCGCCCGCCGCCACATACGGTATCAGCGCAGTGCGGCCGGCGGCCCGGAGCTTCGCGAACGTGGCGTCGATGCGATTCAAGGTCAGAACTTGAGCCCCGAGCGCTCGGCGACGGTACTCATGTCCTTGTCGCCACGACCGGAAAGGTTGACGAGCAGGATCTTGTCCTTGCCCATCGTCGCGGCAAGCTTCATCGCGTAGGCGAGCGCGTGCGCCGATTCGAGCGCCGGGATGATGCCTTCGATGCGGCAGCATTCGTGGAACGCTTGGAGCGCCTCGTCGTCGGTGATCGACACGTACTCGGCGCGCCCGGTGTCCTTGAGCCACGCGTGCTCGGGCCCCACACCCGGGTAATCGAGCCCGGCCGAAATCGAATGCGTCTCGACGATCTGGCCATCGGCGTTCTGCAACAGATAGGTGCGATTGCCGTGCAGCACGCCGGGTCGCCCGGCGGTCAGCGACGCCGCGTGCCTGCCCGTGGCAATGCCTTCGCCCGCCGCCTCGACGCCGATCAGCCTGACGGCCGAGCGCGGGATGTACGGGTAGAAGATCCCCATCGCGTTCGAACCGCCGCCCACACAGGCGATCACGGCGTCGGGATCGCGGCCCGCCGCGTCGGGCATCTGCGTCAGGCACTCGCGGCCGATCACGCTCTGGAAATCGCGGACCATCATCGGATACGGATGCGGTCCCGCGACGGTGCCGATGATGTAGAACGTCGATTCGACGTTCGTGACCCAGTCGCGCATCGCCTCGTTCAGCGCGTCCTTCAGCGTCTTCGAGCCGGACTCGACGGGGACGACCGAGGCGCCGAGGAGCTTCATCCGGAAGACGTTCTGCGCCTGGCGGCGGATGTCCTCCGAACCCATGTAGACGACGCATTCCATGCCGAAACGCGCGGCGACGGTCGCGCTCGCCACGCCGTGCTGGCCCGCGCCGGTCTCCGCGATCACGCGCGGCTTGCCAAGCCGCTTGGCGAGGAGTGCCTGGCCGATGCAGTTGTTGATCTTGTGCGCGCCGGTGTGATTGAGGTCTTCGCGCTTCAACCAGATCTGCGCACCGCCGGCCTTCGCGGACATGCGCCGCGCGTGATAGACCGGCGACGGCCGGCCGACGTAGTGGGTGAGTTCGTCCTCGAATTCGGCGACGAAGGCGGGGTCGCTTCGGGCCCGCGCGTACTGTGCCTTCAACTCCTCGAGCGCGCGAATCAGCGTCTCGGCGACGAACACGCCGCCGTACGGACCGAAGTGACCGCGGGCATCGGGCAGGTCGTAGGGAAGATCAGTCATCTGCATGGCGCACTTCCTCGATGAACGCGCGGATCCGTTCCGGATCCTTGATCCCCTTTGCCGGGTTGCCGTCGGGGCCGATCGCTTCGACGCCGCTCGACACGTCGACGGCCCAAGGCCGCACGCGGCGTATCGCCCCGGCCACGTTCCCGACGGACAAGCCGCCCGACAGCACGATCGGCCGGGGTGACTCGCGGGGCAGCGCGTTCCAGTCGAACGTCCGACCGGTGCCCCCGGGAAGTCCGCCCGACGGCGGAGCGTCGAACAACAGGCCCGCGGCATCCGGATACCGGGCCGCGTATTCTAGCAAACCGGTCCCTTCCGACCCGTCCGGCACGGGCACGGCCTTGACGTACGGCCGTGCGAACGCGCGACAAAGCTCCGGCGGCTCGTGCCCGTGGAACTGAAGCAGGTCGAGCGCAACCTCCGCCAGCACCTTGCGGACTTCGTCCGGTTGCGGGTCGACGAAAAGTCCGACGATCGTCACGAACGGCGGCAGCGCGGCCGCGATCGCGCGCGCCGCATCGGCATTGATCCTGCGCGGCGTTCCTGCCCAGAAGACGAAGCCGATCGCGTCGGCGCCCGCGTGGGCGGCGGCAAGGGCATCGGCCAAACGGGTGATGCCGCAGATCTTGACACGCGTGCGGACCATGGTCGGAGCGCCGTCAAGCCTTCGGGATCGCGACCGCCCGCCGCGTCGGCGGAAGGCCCCATTTCGGCTGGTAATCGGCGCCGACGAAATACAGACCGTCGGGCGCGAACGTCGGCGCGGCGCGCGCGCGGTCGCGGCCTTCGAGAAGGTCCGCGATCCACGACGGCGGATGCTTCCCCGCACCGACGTACACCAGCGAGCCGACGATGTTGCGGATCATGTGGTGCAGGAACGCGTTGGCGCAAAAATCGAAACGCACGTGGTCTCCGTCGGCGACGATCGCGGCGTCCGTCAGCGTCTTCGACGGCGATTTGGCCTGGCACTCGGCGGCACGGAACGCCGAAAAGTCATGCGTGCCGACGAGATGCGCCGCGGATTCGGCCATCGCCGCCACGTCGAGCGGCTGATGGTACCAGCCGACACGACCGGCGAGGAGCGCGGGGCGCACTGGACGATTCACGAGCAGGTAGGTATAGCGGCGCGCCGACGCGGCGTTTCGCGCGTGGAAACTGCCGGCAACCGGCAGCGCCCACAACACACCGACGGATTCAGGCAAGTGCGAATTCACGCCGCGCACCCACGCGGTATCGGGACGGGCGACCTCGGCGTCGAAGTGGGCGACCTGCATCGTCGCGTGCACGCCGGTGTCCGTGCGTCCGGCGGCAATCGTGCCCACCGGCCGAGCAGCGATCGCCGCGAGCGCGCGCTCCAGCGCGTCCTGCACACCGCGGCCGTCGCGCTGCGACTGCCAGCCCGTGAATGCTGTACCGCAGTACTCGAGTCCGATGGCGATGCGCATGATCAGTCGCGGGGATGGCGCGGAATGGATGCCGCCAAATGGAACGGGCGGCGGAACCTCGCTCCGCCGCCCGCGCTCCGGTTCGTTGCGATCAGCCGAGCTTCGCCAGCAACGCCTGCGCCTCGGCCTTCTGGTTGTCGTCGCCCTCGTGCAGCACTTCCTGCAGGATCTCGCGCGCGCCTTCGACGTCACCCATTTCCTGGTACGCCTTCGCGAGGTCGAGCTTGGTCGCGGCGTCGTGCCATTGTCCGTCGACGGCCGACGGCGTCGGGTCCTCGTAGGTCGTGTGCTGCGGATCGAACGACAGGTCGAGCTTGTCGAGGTCAATCGCCGAGTCCGGACGGCCCTGGGCCGGCGATGCGGACGCACCCTTCCCGAGCGGAGCCGGCTTATCCTCGTCGTTCAGGCGAAACTGGAAGTCGTCCGGCGCGCCGCCGAGACTCTTCGCGGCGACCGCTGCCGCCGTCGCGGCCATCGCCGCCGCCGCGGTCGCGGCGCTGGAGAGGCCGTCGGTCGCCGGTTTCGCCGTGGCCGCAACGCGCTTCGACGACTCTTCGAATTCGCGTTCGGCCGCATTGATCATATCGATCTGCGCGTTGGTGGTCTTGGGCGTGCGCGAAATCGAGACATCCTCGTCGAACCTGAAGTCGAGCGCCGAGTCATCGCCTTCGAGCTCCTTGGCGATCGACGCCGACGTCCCGCTGCCCGGCGGCCGCGGTGCGTCCTTCTTCACGGCCGGCGTTGCAGCAGCAGCGTGCATGCCGGCTGCTGCGAGCCCCGCGCCCGCGGCGGCTACGGCTGCGGCAGCCGCGCCCGAGCCGTCGCCGAACATCGGGTTGTTCGGATCGAGCTGGCGTCCGAGACCCACGGCCTTCTTCCACACCTCGCCCTGGCCGTTCGACACCGAGTAGAGCTCCGCCGCAACCGTTTCGAACGCCGACGGCTTGTTGTGCTGCGCGTGGATCTCGAGCAGCTTCAGGTAGATCTCCTGCCGCTGCGAATCCTTCTTAAGCGCATCCTTGAGGATTTCCTCGGCCTGGGCGTCGCGTCCGTACGCGAGATAGACCTCGGCCTCGGCGATCGGGTCGACCTCGTCCGTGTCGATGTTGCCGAGTCCCTCGCGGCTGAAGTCGGTCGCCAGCGAGTTCTCGCCGGTATTGACGACGCCGCCGCCGGTCGAGCCGAACACGGTGTTCGTCTTGATGTCGGTGCCACCGATGATGCTGTCCTCGAACTTGACCGTCTTGCGCCGGCGTGCCGCCACCAGTGCCGCAATGCCGCCCAGGGCCGCCAGCGCGCCGCCGCCGATCACCCACGCGGGCGTGCCGCCGAAGAGATCGTCGAGGAACGAGGATTCAGGCTTCGGAGCCGTTTTCGCGAGTTCGGCCTTCGGCGTTGCCTTGGCAGGCTCCGCCATCTTCGGCGGCTCGGTCTTCATCGCCTCGCCCGCCTTCGCGGGCGCCGTCATCGCCGGTGCCGGCGCCGGTGCGGCGGCCTCGCCGGCCTTCGCGGCGTCGGGCGCTTTCATCTCCGGGGCGGGAGCCGGCATCGCGGGCGCAGCCTTCGCTGCTTCGGGAGCTTTGCCCTTTGCCGCGTCGGCCTGCGCCTGCAGCTGCACGCCGGTCTGGCCTTTCAGTTCGATTGCCCGCTGCAGGTCCTTCAGTGTCTTCTCGAGCTCGCCGATGCGGCTTTGCGCCTCTTTCAGCGCCTTGTCGCGCGAAACCACTTCTTCGGCGAGAGGGGTGGTGCCCGCGCCTTTGGCCTGGCCCGCCTGCGGGGAGACCTTGAGCTGATCGCGTCCCGGTGCCGCGGCCGGCGTCTTCTCTTCCACCGTGGATCCGATCTTGCCGGCGGCCACACGCGTCCCGGCTCCTTGCGCGGCGGGCGCGGATCCGGCGACCTTGTCCTGATAGGAGCGCCAGTCGGACGCCTGCATACGGACGGCTTTGGTTGCCTCCGCCGGCGGCACGGCGGCCGCGGCCTCAGGGCTCGGAATATTGAGGATCGCGCCTGCGCGCAGCCGATTCATGTTGCCGTCGAACGCATCCTTGTTGTTCGCGTAGAGCGCGACCAGCATCTGCTCGAGCGTTGCCGACGACGGTTTGTTGTCGTTGGCGATCCGGTAAAGCGTGTCGCCGCGCCGGACGGTGTACGCGCTGCCGGCGGCGCCCGACGCACGACCGGCGGGTGTTGCGGCAGGTGCCGCTGCCGCGGGTGCCGCCGCGACGCGCGGCGCGCCGGCGCCGGCGCGCGGCGGCGTGACCGGGTCGACCGGCGTCGGCGCACCGACGCCCGGAGGATCGAGCAGGAACGTATAGGCACGCACGACTCGGCCCGACGCCCAGTTGACCTCGACGAGAAGGTCGAGGTAAGGCTCGCCCACGCTGGCCGACGTTGTGACCTTGAGCATCGCGTCGCCGTTGGGCAGGCGCTCCAGCACGACGCGCGCGCGGGACAGGACGCCCTGATAGGCGAGGTTGTTCTGACGGTACAGGGACGGGTCGGCGACCCGCGCGGAAACCGAGTCGAGCTCCTCTTTGGCGACCGACGTGAGCTCGATCTGCGCCGACAGGGGCTGGCCCAGCGACGAGGTGACGGTCAGTTTGCCGAGGCCTAAGGAGGCTGCCATGCCGGAATGCGCAAGGGCCGCCGCCAGCAGCGTCAGTGAAAGGATGGGTTTTGCTCGCATGCCGGTCCCTTCCGAGTGTTCGGATTTTGCAAGCCAACATAACATCAGGGGTTTAGCGAAGCAAGCTAAACCTCGGTATTAGCTTGTCTTTGTTACCCGGACTCAATAAAGGCGCAACGCCCGATTTCCCGCTCGGCCGCCCGCCGGGGCGCTATGCCTTGCGCCGCGCCGCGCTCGATTCCCCAGATGTTGTACTGCACGAGCCGCGAATGCGCAACCGGCACCGACCGGCGATTTGTTGCAATTACGCCTTGTATATTGGAATTCAGGGATTTGTGCTGCGCGCTATGAACGGCGGAAACTATGGTTCTAACGAGCGACGAGGATGCGCACCATGCGGCGCAACGGCTCCGCGGCGCCCCAGAGCAGCTGGTCGCCGACCGTGAACGCGCCGAGATAGTCGCCGCCCATCGCGAGCTTGCGCAGCCGCCCGATCGGAACCTCCATCGTCCCGGTGACCGCCGCCGGCGTGAGCCTGCGGATGCTTTCCTCGCGCGTGTTCGGAACCACGCGCACCCAGTCGTTGCCGGCTTTGATCATCGCTTCGATTTCCGCCAGCGGGATATCGCGCCGCAACTTGATCGTCAGCGCCTGGCTGTGGCAACGCATCGCGCCGATGCGCACGCAGATCGAATCGACCGCGATCGCGCTCTTGCCGTTGCCCGGACCGCGCCCGAGGATCTTGTTGGTCTCCGCGCCGCCCTTCCACTCCTCGCGGCTCATCCCGTCGCCCATGTCCTTGTCGATCCAGGGGATGAGACTGCCCGCGAGCGGGACCCCGAAATGCTCCTTCGGAAAGCTCGGGTCGCGCAGGATGCCGGCGACCTCGCGATCGATGTCGAGGATCGCCGACGACGGGTCTTCGAGGAGCCCTCGCGCCGCCATGTGCGCCTCGCCCATCTGCACGAGGAGCTCGCGCATGTTCTGCGCCCCGGCCCCGCTCGCCGACTGGTAGGTCATGCACGTGATCCACTCGATCGCGTCGTAGCGAAAGAGGCCGGACAGCGCCATCATCATCAGGCTGACCGTGCAATTGCCGCCGATGTAGTTCTTCACCCCGTCGGCGAGCCCCGCGTCGATCACGCCGCGATTGACCGGATCGAGGATGATCACTGCGTCGTCCTTCATCCGCAGCGCCGAGGCCGCGTCGATCCAGTAGCCTTTCCAACCTTTCGCGCGAAGGCTCGGAAAGACCTCGTTCGTGTAGTCGCCGCCCTGGCAGGTGACGATCGCATCGAGCGAGGCGAGCGCGCCGAGGTCGGTCGCATTCTTGAGCGGCGGCGTGTCGATGCCGATCGACGGACCCTTGCCGCCGACGTTCGACGTCGTGAAGAACACCGGTTCGATGTGCTCGAAGTCGCGCTCCTCGAGCATCCGCTGCATCAGGACCGAACCCACCATACCGCGCCATCCGACAAAGCCTGTTCGCATGATCGATCTCTTTACGCAATCATCGCTGCAATGCCGTCACGACCGCATCGCCCATCGCGTGCGTGCCGATCGCCTTATCGCCCGACAGTGCGATGTCGCGGGTGCGCAGGCCCAATGCCAGCGCCGCGCGCACCGCACGCTCGATCCGCTCGGCGACATCCGCACGAGCGAATGTGTACCGGAACATCATCGCCAGCGACAGGATAGTCCCCAGCGGGTTGGCCAGGTCCTTCCCGGCGATGTCCGGCGCCGAGCCGTGTATCGGCTCGTAGAGCCCCTTGTTGCCGGCGTCGAGCGACGCCGACGGCAGCATGCCGATCGAACCCACCAGCATCGACGCCTCGTCGGACAGGATGTCGCCGAAGAGATTGCCGGTGACGATCACGTCGAACTGTTTCGGGTTGCGCACGAGCTGCATCGCCGCGTTGTCGACGTACATGTGCGAGAGCGCGACGTCGGGGTAATCCTGGGCGAGCGCGGTCACGACCTCGCGCCAAAGGATGCTGGTGTCGAGCACGTTCGCCTTGTCCACCGAGCACAATCGGCTGCCGCGCCGCCGCGCCGTCTCGAAGCCGACGCGCGCGATGCGCCGGATCTCGCCTTCGGCATAGCGCATCGTGTCGAAGCCCTCGTCCTCGCCGGCCGCGTTCTTGCGCCGCCCGCGCGGCTCGCCGAAGTAGATGTCGCCCGTCAACTCGCGGACGATCATCAGGTCGAGCCCGGCGACGACCTCGGGTCGAACCGTCGACGCGGCAGCGAGTTCGGGGTAGAGAAGCGCCGGGCGCAGGTTGGCGAAAAGGCCCAGCGCCTTCCTGATCCCGAGGATCCCCTGCTCCGGACGCAACGCGCGTGGAAGCGTGTCGTATTGCGGGCCGCCCACTGCGCCCATCAACACGGCGTGCGAATCGCGGGCGAGCGCGAGTGTGGCATCCGGGAGCGGCTTTCCCGAGGCGTCTACCCCAGCGCCGCCGATCGGCGCCATGGCCGTTTCGATGGGCAGGCCCTCCCGGCGCAGCACGTCGAGCACCCTGATCGCCTCGACGACGATTTCCGGGCCGATGCCGTCGCCGGGAAGGACTGCAATCTTCATGCACGCCCCGCGCCGGCGCGAATCCGCCAGGCAGATCGCAGGATACCCGGATTGCCCGGGCCATCCGGCGCCGGACGACCGCGGCTCAAGCGAGCCACGGTTGCGCGGCCAGGCGCCTCGCCTCGAACTCGCGAATGGTGTCCGCGTGCTGCAGGGTGAGGCCGATGTCGTCGAGGCCGTTGTAGAGGCAATGCTTGCGGAACGGCTCGACGTCGAACCCGAAGGTCATCGACCCGTCCTCCGCCGACACCCGCTGCCGCTCGAGGTCGACTGTCAGCTTGAATCCGGGGAAGGCCTTGACCGCGCCGAACAGCCGGTCGACCTCGTTCTCCGTCAGCACGATCGGCAGCAGGCCATTCTTGTAGCAGTTGTTGAAGAAGATGTCGGCGTACGACGGGGCGATCAGCGCGCGGAAGCCGTAGTCGGCGAGCGCCCACGGCGCGTGCTCGCGCGAGCTCCCGCAGCCGAAATTGCGGCGCACGAGGAGGATACCGGCGCCGCGATACCGCGGGTCGTTCAGCACGAAGTCCGGATTCTTCGGCCGGCGCTCGTTGTCCATGCCCGGCTCGCCGCGGTCCAGGTAGCGCCACGCATCGAACAGGTTCACCCCGAAGCCCGATCGCTTGATCGACTTCAGGAACTGCTTCGGGATGATCGCGTCCGTGTCGA